>CAKOLN010000005.1 GCA_934096075.1 uncultured Bacilli bacterium | reverse complement strand
AAATGCGATTTGAACTGCGATACCAACGGTGATGGCAAATGTGACTTGAATTGTGATAACAATGGAGACGGCAAGTGCGATTTGAACTGTGATACTAATGGCGATGGAAAATGTGATACTGAATGTGATACTGATGGAGATGGAAAATGTGATTTAAATTGTTCATCGATTGATGAGCCGGGAGAATATATAATAACATTTTTAGATAAAGAAAATATGAATTATAGTTCAGTTAGACCTGGTTGGACAGCAAGTAAAACTTTTACTATTAAAAATGAATCTAAAGCAACTTTAAAATATGATATATATTGGGATGAAATAGTTAATGAATTTACAAAAACAAATAATTTATATTTTGGACTTGTAAGAAATGGAGAAACAGTTATTGATATTTCATCTAATAGAACCCCTTATCCAAACAATGGAAATAAGGTACTTATGTTAAATAATATTGTTTTAAAACCAGGAGAAACACATACATACAAATTGACATTGTTGTTTAAGGATACAGGTCTTAATCAAGATGTAGATAGAGGTAAAGTATTTAGTAGTAGATTACAAATAGTAAATAAAGGAATATAAGGGTGATTAAAATGTCAGATAATAATTTAAATAAAGATGAAATGGAAATTATTGAAAAAGAAAAATTATATTATGAAGAACACAGAAATAATAAGAAAAAAGGATTTCTGACTGTGTTGATAGTTGTATTGTTTTTAGGAGTTACACTTGTTACAAGTTTCATTGTTGTTAATTACTTTGTTTTAAAAAATAATTTATTAAATATTGATACTGATGGTGATGGATGGCCTGATTTGAATGTAGATACTGATGGAGATGGTTTTTGTAATGTAAATTGTGATACTAATAAAGATAATAAACCTGATTATAACATTGGTTATAAAAAAACAACAATTCCATATTTTAACATTGATACTGATGGTGATAAAATTGCCGATAAAAATTTAATAAATCAAGATTTAAATAATGATGGTAAGTGTGAACTAAACTGTGATTTAGATAAAGATGGATATCCTGAAATTAATTTAGACTTGGATGGAGATGGAAAAGCAGATTTAAATATAGATTTAGATAATGATGGCAAATGTGATTTAAATTGTGATGTTATAGGTATAACAACACCTAATTTAAATGTAGATACTGATAACGATAATAAAGCAAATGTTAATATTGATACGAATAACGATGGAAAAGCAGATTTAAATATTGCTTATGGTAAGACATATGAAAAAGCAGTATTTAATATAGATAGCGATAATGATGGAAAAGCCGATATTAATTTAATAAATCAAGATTTAAATAATGATGGCAAATGTGATTTAAATTGTGATTTAAATAATGATAATGTACCTGATATAAATATTGATTTAGACGGGGACGGAAAAGCAGATTTAAATATTGATACTGATGGTGATGGATTTGGTAATATTAATTATGACATGAATTTAGATGGAAAAGCAGATCTAAATATTGATACTAATGGAGATAATATTGCTGAAACGAATATCGATACAAATAATGACGGAAAAGCAGATATTAATTTAGATATTAATAATGATGGTATAGCCGATGTTAATGTTGATAAAGATGGAGATTTGGTAGCAGATTTTAATCTTTTAAATCAGGACTTAGATAATGATGGCAAATGTGATTTAAATTGTGATGTTAACAAAGATAATTGGCCAGATTATAATATTGATTTAAATGGTGATGGAATTCCTAATATGAATATATCATTATCAAATGAAACTAGTGGTGATGCTAATAGATCTTCTAATGGTGATGGTAAAATAGACACAAATATTATAGATGAATATGTATTGTATGGTAAATCAGTGGTTAAAGATGTTGTTATAACTAGTGGTGAAAATAAACATTATTCATTAACTTTAGTAGATAGTGGAAATAAAATTGATGTTAATAAGATGATTCCAGGATGGAAGGATAGTAAGACATTTACTATAAAAAATACAAGTGATAGTGTAAGAACTTATGAAATAGGGTTTAAAGATATTATAAACGAATTTACTTGGGAAAATAGACCTTATTTTGGTGTTACAATGAACAATAAAGATATAATTGATTTAAATTTGGGTAGAATTGGATATGCAATTAATAATGGAGAAACATTTATTAAAAATATGACTATTAATCCTGGTGAAACACATACTTATATATTTACTTATGAATTTAAACAACCTACAGTTAATGTGAATATGGATAATAATAAATTATTGTATGCTATATTAGATGTTGAGGTTAAGAATTAGGAAGTATCAATCTTCCTTTTTTTATTTATCATGTAAATAACTTTACAATTAAATTGAAGAAAATTATTTAAATTATGATAATGTGAAATTTTTGCGAAAAAAATTGTAAAAATCACTTGATTTATACTAAAAAAATTGGTATTATTTTTATTGTAAAGGAGGTAAAGAACTATGGGAGAAAATAAAGGACAAACTATTTTCTTATCAGTAATTGGTATTGCAACTTTATTAGTAGCTATTATTGGTGCTACATTCGCATACTTCACAACAAGTATGGGTGGTACTCAAGGTACAGTTAATGCAACTACTGCTAAGTTAGGTTCATCTTCATTCACTGCTGAAAGTGTTGATGCAACTGCTGTACTTCCAGGATGGACAAGTGAAGCAAAAAATGTTACTGTAACATTAGGTGAATCAGACGTAGATGTTGATTATACTTGTGTATTAACAATGACTGCTAATCCATTAACTGATTTAAGATTAGCTGTAGCTGGTGATAATGCTGTAGCTGCTGCTACAAAAACTTTAGCTACTGGTGAAACAGAAACTAAGATTGCTGAAGGTAAATTAAAATCTGGTGAATCTAAAACTATGACTTATACATTGACTTTCGCTGAAACTGGTACAGCTCAAGATGGTCAACAAGGTGCAACTATTGCTGGTGTTGTAAAATGTTCTACTGCTGCTGGTACAGTATATTATAATGCTGCAAATCCAGGTGGTACAACTGAAAAACCAGATGCACAATAGTTTGAATTAACATAGTTAATTTACGATTATTAACAAAATAACTTCAATTGTTTAAATTGAAGTTTTTTTTAAGTAATATTTTATAATAAATAAAAATGGCCTTGATTTATCGGTTGAAATTTGATACAATTTTCATTGTAGAGGAGGATTGATGAGGATGACAGAAAATAAGGGGCAAACTATTTTCTTATCAGTAATTGGTATTGCAACATTATTAGTGGCTATTATTGGTGCTACATTCGCATACTTTACAACAAGTATGGGTGGTACTCAAGGAACTGTTAGTGCTACAACAGCTAAAATTGGTGCTGCTAGTTTTACTGCACAAAGCGTTAGCGGTACAGCTGTGTTACCTGGATGGACAAGTGGAGCAAAAAATGTTACTGTTACTTTAGGACCATCTGACTATGATGTTAAGTATACTTGTACATTAAAGATGACTGCTAATCCATTAACTGATTTAACTTTAACAGTTGCTGGAACTAATGCTCAAACTGGTGTTAATGGTAAACTTGAAACTGGTGCAAAAGATTTTGTAATTGCAAGTGGAACATTAGCTAAAAGTGCTACTGAACAAACTGCAAGTATGACTTATACTTTAAGTTTCCCAGAAACTGGTGCTGAACAAAATGGTCAACAAGGTGCAACTATTGCTGGAACTGTAAGTTGTTCACTAGATCAAGAAACAGTATACTATAATGCTAAAAATCCAGGTGGTACAACTACTGCACCTAAAGCAGGAGAATAGTTATAGTTTATCTTATATTAATAAGAAATAATAAACATCAATTTATGATATTATATGAATTGGTGTTTAATTTTTATTTTTTAAATTTTAAAATTTAAGTTGTTTTTTTTTCTAATAAATGGTATTATTTTAATAGAAGATAAGGGATAAGATATGAATAAAGAAAAAGAAAAAAATGTTAAAACTTATATTTATGCTGTAATTGCTGTGTTAGCTTTTATTTTAGTTGCAATCGGAACAACTATTGCTGCATATTATCTTGTTAATGGTAATGATGATAATACTTCTATTAAAGTTAAAACAGCATATGTAAATGCAATGTATGAAGCTCATAATTCTATTGATGATGATTCTGTTTTGCCAGGATGGAGCGATGAACTTAAATTTTCTATAACAAATGTTTCTACTGAAGAAGATGCAATAGGTGATTATAGTTTGTTTTGGGAAATAGAAAAAAATGAAATTTCTGATGATAATTTTGTGTATACTTTGACTGGAAAAAGTTATAAAGGTAAAAATGAAATAGAAGAAAGTGATAGCAATAAACTTGTAAATATTTCTTCTCCTAGAAAAGTACCAAGTGCTAGTGTTTCAATCGGAAATGGAGTTATAAATACCGGAGTTAGTCATGAATATAGTTTAAAAATTACTTTAAAAGAAAGTGGAACTAATCAAGATGAGTTACAAGGTAAAACATTTAAAGCTAAGTTAGTTGCTAAAGGTGAGCCTAATGTTTAGTAAAGAGGGTGTTTTAGATGAAGAGTGATAAAAAAAATATTTTTTCAATTATAATTGGTATAGCAACTGTAGTAATTTCTTTAGTTGGAATTACATTTGCATATTTTACTACTAAAATGACTGGTACAAATGGGTTAGTTAATATAACAAGTGGTACTGTTGGTAAAATTACTTTTGATGGAGGAGCTGATTTTGCTACTGCAGATGAAATTGATACACTACCTTGGGAAGAAAGTAAAACATTTACTATTACCGTTGGACCTTCTAGTGTTAAGCAAACAGTTTATGTTTGGATGGATTATGTTAATACTATACCAGAGTTAACAGCTAATGTTAAGGATAGTGTTAATGGGGCTGCTGGTGATCTTGTTTTGGGAACTACTGGTGCATCTAAAGATGCTCCTGGTAATACAAAAACAATTAAATTAGTACAAAAAACTTTTGAACCAAGTACTACTACACAAACTATAACTTATACATTGACTATGGGGATTCCTGAAACTGGTGAAAATCAAAAAGAAAATCTAAATCAAATATTTGATGCAACTTTATATGCAAATCTTGGTGAGGAAAATAGAACTTACTATTATAATAATGCAAATCCTAATGGAGTATTAAATCCTCCGAGTGCTGAGTAATCTTTAACGATTACTTTTTTTAATAAACAAATTTTATGTAAATTGTTCAGTATAGTTATTTTATGGACTGATTGAATAATAGTAAATTATTTGGTATAATGTATTCGTAGGTGTTTTAAAAGAATGAAAAAGATTAATAAAAAGGAAAAATTTAATATTAAAGAATATTTTAATAGAATGATTAAATTGTTTAGAAAATATTTTAGTACTAATATTTTGTTTTTAACTTATGTTATTACTTCTATTGTTATTGGGTTTCTTTTGAGATTATTAACATTAGGTACAGTAAGTGATTTTAGAGCACTTGTGTGTGATTTTATTATGGTTATAGTGCTTGGTTCGTTTGGCTATTTAATTAAACCTAAACACCAATTTAAATATTTCTTTGTATTGAGTATTATATATACTACTGCATGTGTTATTAATCATATTTATTATACATTTTATATGAGTTTTGCTAGTGTTAGTTTACTAAGTACTTTAACATTTTTAGGAGCTGTAAGTGATTCTGTAACAACTAAATTAAAGTTAATTTATTTCATTTATATCCTAGCGCCTATTATAATGTTAATAGTTAATAAGTTATTAACAAAGAAAAATTATTATTATGAAGTTGGTAAAGATGAAAAAGGTAAGTTTATGTTTAGATGTACTTCTTTATGTGGAGTAGTACTAGCAATTCTTATTACATTAACTATGAAAGCTAGTGATGGAAGTAGATTAGTTAAATTATGGAATAGAGATTATGTTGTTAAGAGATTTGGATTATATACTTATACAGTTAGTGATATAGTACAAAGTATACAACCTGCGATAAGTCCTATGTTTGGATATGATAAGTCTGCGAAAGTGTTTAGAGATTTTTATAGTGATAAGAGTAAGGAAACTAAAGAAACAAATAAGTATACTAATATATTTGAAGGAAAAAACGTTATATTTATTCATATGGAAAGTATGCAGAATTTCTTAATAGATTTGAAAGTTAATGATATAGAGATTACTCCTAATTTAAATAGGATAAGTAAAGAAGGTATGTATTTTACTAAGTTTTATCCACAGATTAGTGTTGGTACTAGTAGTGATACAGAGTTTACCTTAAGTACTGGAATACTTCCTAGTAATAGTGGTACTGTGTTTGTAAATTATTACAATAGAAAGTATGAAACTATACAAAATTTATTTAATAATAAAGGTTATTATACATTTAGTATGCATGCTAATAAGGGAGATTATTGGAATAGAAGGACTATGTATAAGACTTTAGGCTATCAAGATTTTTATGATAAAGAGTATTATGATGTACCTGATGAAAAATCAAATATGAATTGGGTTGGTTTAGGTTTAAGTGATAAGAGCTTCTTAAATCAAGTAATACCTATTTTATCTAATATTAAAAGTGAACATAAAAATTATATGGGAACTATTATTACTTTAAGTAATCATACTCCTTTTGATGATGTTACTAAATATGGAGATTTAGATTTTAGTATAACTTATGATAGAAATACTGGAGAAACTGATTATAATGGTAAACCTATTTATGAAGAAGTTACTGTACCTTATTTAGAGAATACTGAGATGGGTAATTATTTAAAGAGTGCACATTATGCTGATGAGGCTTTAGGAGAGTTTTTTGAAAATATAATTAACAATAATTTAGATGAAGATACAGTATTTATATTATATGGAGACCATGAGAGTAAGCTTGGTAAGAAGAATTTGAATCTTTTATATAATTATGATTTAGATACAGAAGATATTAAGAGTGAAGATGATCCTACATATATAAGTTTAGATAATTATCAATATGATTTATTAAGAAATACACCATTAATAATTTGGACTAGTGATGGAGAATTAAAAGGTAAAATTGAAGATGTAATGGGAATGTGGGATGTTTTACCTACTGTAAGTAATATGTTTAATTTAGATTATACTTATGCACTTGGAAATGATATATTTAGTAATAAAGAAAAAATAGTAGTTTTTCCTAATGGTAATGTTCTTACTAATAAAGTGTATTATAATAATTTAAAGGATGAGTATATATCTATTAATAGTGAACCTATTGATATTGATTATATAGATAGAATTAAAGAATATGCTGATGAAAGACTAGAAGTTAGTAAAGGAATTATAGTATATGATTTAATTAAGAATGAAAGGGATAATTTAAAAAAGGTGATTAAAGATGAGAAAGATAAGTAAGAATAGAGTATTCTATTTTGTGATAAGTTTATTGTTAATAGTATGTATTAGTATTACTGGTATTAAGGCATATAAAGAGTTTTTTGGTAAAAATGATAATGAACCAACTGAGCCTAAGAAATTAGATACTATAGATATGTATGGATATTCATTAGATGAGTATGATTCAGAATTATATAAAACTTATTTTAATGAACTTAAGGATGTTTTAAATAAAGATGATATTAATTATGAGGATTATGCTAAAGTAGCAACTAAGTTATTTATTACTGATTTATATACTTTAAGTACTAAGATTAGTAGTAGTGATATTGGTGGGTTAGAGTTTGTTTATCCAGATTTTGTTAGTAATTTTAAAATGAATGCAGGTGATACAATGTATAATCATATTAAAAATAATTTGGATGGTACTAGAGAGCAAAAATTACCTACAGTTAGTAATGTTACAGTTAGTTCAGTTACTCCAATTACTTATACTTATGGAGAAAAAGATTTTGAAGCTTATAGAACTGTAGCTAATTGGGAATATGAAGAAGATTTAGGATATGAAAATAGTGGAGAATTTACATTAGTAAAACATGATAATAAATTATATGTAGTTGAAAAGACAGGGGAGTAATATGGAAGAAGTTTATAAGTATTTACTTAATGATGCAGGTATTAGACATAGAGATACTTTGTGTATAGGTGTAAGTGGAGGGCCAGATTCAATGGCTCTTTTGGACCTAATGATTAAATTGAAAAGTGAATTAGATTTAGTATTAGTAGTAGCGCATGTTAATCATAATATTAGAGAAGAAAGTAAAGAAGAAGAAGCTTATTTGAGAGAATTTTGTAATAATATGGGACTTCATTTTGAATGTTTTAAGATAGAACATTATGGAGATGATAATTTTCATAATGAAGCTAGAACTATTAGATACAATTTCTTTGATAAAGTATGTAAAGATTATAATGCTAAATTTCTTTTAACAGCGCATCATGGAGATGATTTAGTTGAAACTATTCTTATGAGAATAGTAAGAGGTTCTTCATTAAAAGGTTATAGTGGGTTTAGTAAAGTTATTGTTAAAGATGATTATACTATTTTGAGGCCTTTAATTACAGTTACTAAAGATGATTTAACTAATTATTGTAATGAAAATAATATTAAATATTTTATTGATAAGTCTAATTTAAAAGATGTTTATACTAGAAATAGATATAGAAAGTATGTGTTACCTTTCTTAAAAGAAGAAGATAAGATGGTACATGAAAAATTTCTTAAGTTTAGTGAGACTTTACTTGAGTATAATAATTATATAGAGAGAGAAGTAAGTCAAGTTATTAATAAAGTATTTAAAAATGGTGTTTTAGATATTAGTAAGTTTAAAGAATTAGATCATTTATTACAATCTAAAATAATTTCTAATATTTTAGAGAAAATATATGGTGATGATTTACTTATTATTACTAATACACATGTTAATTTAATATTTAATTTGATTAATAGTTATAAACCTAATAGTGTTGTTCATTTACCAAATAATGTAAAGGCAATAAAGAGTTATAATGAACTTAGTTTTGCTTTTATGGAAGAGGTAGATGATAAGTATGAAATTGAATTAGATAGTGTTGCTAATTTGCCTAATGGGATGATTATTGAGAAAGTTAGTGATACAGATGATACTAGTAATTATGTTACTAGGTTAAGTAGTAAAGAAGTTAGTTTACCTTTATATGTTAGAACTAGAAGAAATGGTGATAAGATGAGTGTTAAAGGTATGGAAGGACATAAAAAAGTTAATGATATATTTATTGATAATAAGATTGTTAGTAAAGATAGAAATGTTTGGCCAGTACTTGTAGATGCTGAAGAAAGGGTAATTTGGGTGCCTGGATTAAAAAAAAGTAAATTTGATAAGGAAATTCACGAAGAATATGATATAATACTTAAGTATAGTTAATGAAAGGAGAAAATTTATGAAAAGAAAAGGAAATACAATGAAGAATTTTATACCTTATTTATTACTTTTTATGGTTATTTTAGTTACTTATTATGTTTTTGGTTTAAATAATGTTAAGATTAATACATTAAGTTATAATGAATTTTTAACTAATTTAGAACAAGAAAAAGTTGATAAGTTAGAAGTAACTCCTAAGAGTAGAGATAGTGTATATGTTTTAACTGGTAAGTTAGAAGGATATAAAGATAATGAAAGTTTTACTTTAACTGTGCCTTTAACTGATAGTGTTATTCAAAAAGTTTTGGATGAGAGTAATACTCAACAATTAGATGTGGTTATTAATAAAGATCCAGGTAGTATTAGTTGGTTAAGTATTATTTTAGAATTTATTCCAATTATAGTTATTGGAGGACTTACTATTTATATGATTAGAATGATGGTAGGTAATGGTAAGGGTGGCACTATGGATTTTGGTAGAAGTAGAGCTAAACTTAATCAAGATGGTGGTAAAGTAACATTTAAAGATGTTGCTGGACTTAATGAGGAAAAGGAAGAAGTTAAGGAATTAATTGATTTCTTAAAGAATCCTAAAAAGTTCCAAAAATTAGGAGCTAGAATTCCTAAGGGAGTGCTTTTAGTAGGGCCTCCAGGAACAGGTAAAACATTACTTGCTAAAGCAGTGGCTGGTGAAGCAAAGGTTCCATTTTATTATATAAGTGGTTCTGATTTTGTTGAATTGTTTGTTGGTGTTGGTGCAAGTCGTGTTAGAGATATGTTTAAACAAGCTAAACAAACTGCTCCATGTTTGATATTTATTGATGAAATTGATGCTGTAGGTAGACAAAGAGGAACAGGTCTTGGTGGTGGACACGATGAAAGAGAACAAACTTTAAACCAATTATTAACTGAAATGGATGGATTTGGTGCTAATGAAGGGATTATTATTATCGCTGCTACTAATAGACCAGATGTACTTGATCCTGCATTATTAAGACCAGGTAGATTTGATAGACAAGTTACAGTTAATTTGCCAGATGTTAGAGAAAGAGAAGCTATTTTAAATGTTCATGCTAAAGGTAAAGTTTTAGAAGATTCAGTTAAATTAAAAGCTATTGCTGAAAGAACACCAGGTTATAGTGGTGCTGATTTAGAGAATTTACTTAATGAAGCAGCTTTACTTGCAGTTAGAAGAAATAAAAATGCAATTGGTATGGATGAAATAGATGAAGCTAGTGATAGAGTACTTATGGGACCAGCTAAAGTTAGTAGAAAAGTTACTGATTATGAAAAAAATATAGTTGCTTTCCATGAAAGTGGTCACGCAGTTTTAGGTATAGAACTTCCTAATGGAGAAGAAGTACATAAAATCACTATTATCCCTAGAGGTATGGCTGGTGGTTATACTCAAATGCTTCCTAAAGAAGAAAGAACTTTGGTAGCTACTAAGGATGAACTATTACAAAGAATAACTAGTTATCTTGGTGGTAGAGTTAGTGAGGAATTATTCTGTGGAGAAATAAGTACTGGTGCTAGTGATGACTTTAAGAGAGCTACTCAAATTGCTAGAAGTATGGTTACTGAATATGGTATGAGTGATTTAGGTCCTGTTCAGTTTGAACATAAGAGTGGAGAAGTTTTCTTAGGTAGAGATTATACAAATAGTTCTAAAAATTATTCTGATACAGTTGCTTTGGAAATAGATAAAGAAATTAGAAAGATTATAGATGAATGCTATAAGAATGCTAAGGAAATTCTTAAGAAAAATGAAGGATTAGTGAGAATGCTTGCTGAAACTTTGTATGAAAGGGAAACTATTACTAAAGAGGAAATAGAAGAAGTTGTAAAAGAGTATAATAAAAGTAAAAAAACTAAAACAACAAAAAAAGAAAAAATCGAAGAGTAATCTTTGATTTTTTTCTATATATGTGATATTCCTTTGAAAAAATCCGAATATATTTGTGAAAACCTAGACAAATAAGGCTTTTAATGCTCTAATCTGTATAGAAGATGATAATATGTTAAAAAGAAGGATAGTAATGATAAAAATAATGTGATTAGTTTGCCTATATATATGTTAGATTGATATAATAAATTCTATGGAAGAGAGTGTTCTGGGTGTCTACCGCTAACCGGGGGCTTTGGCCGAAAGAAGGATGGTGATCACATGAAGAAGAGAAATTTTATAATTAAAATTTTGAATCGGATATGGTTCATTTTAATGACAATGGTTTTTATAATTATTGCCATAAAAATAGACACTATCGTAAGATAATGTCACACTAAAACTAAAAATTTTGGTAGGCATTCAGAATTGAATGTTCCATTTTTATTATATGAAGATTTCTCTTCTAAATACATTATACTAAAAAATAGGTTAATATTCAATGATTTTGTAAATACATTTTTGAAATTATAAAAATATGTCTTTTTGACTTTTAACTTAGTTTAATTTGTGTTAAAATTATTACATAGCGAGGTAGTATTATGGGAAAGGTTATATCACTAGTTAATCAAAAAGGTGGGGTAGGCAAAACAACAACAAGTATTAACTTAAGTAGTGCATTAGGACACTTAGGTAAAAAAGTATTACTCATAGATTTAGACCCTCAAAGCAACAGTACTACTGGCTTAGGGCTTAATAAAGCAAATATTAGTAAAAGTATTTATGATGTAATTACTCATAGTTGTGATATTAAAGAAGCAATTATTAAAACAAAGTTTAAGAATCTTAGTATTATTCCTTCAATGATTTATTTGAGTGGGGCTGAGATTGAATTAATACAAATGGCTAGTAAAGAAAGTGATTTTATTATTGGAGATCAATTAAAATTACAAATAGATAAAATTAGAGATAGATATGATTTTATTTTAATTGATTGTCCACCTGCGTTAGGTGTACTTACTACAAATGCTTTAGCGGCTAGTGATAGTGTATTAATTCCAGTTCAGTGTGAGTATTATTCATTGGAAGGAGTTACACAACTATTGAATACTATTTTACTTACTCAAAACAAGATTAATCCTAAACTTGATATAGAAGGTGTTTTATTAACAATGCTTGATGGAAGAACTTTAGTTGGATTAGAAGTAGTAGAGGATGTTAGAAAGTTCTTTAAAGAAAAAGTATTTAATACAATAATTCCTAGACTTGTTAGACTTGTAGAAGCACCAAGTCATGGAAAACCAATATTAGAATATGATCCAAGATGTAGAGGAGCGCTTGCTTATATAAATTTAGCAAAGGAAGTGATTGAGAGAAATGGAAACAAAGAGGAAAGCACTAGGGAAGGGTCTAGAGCAACTGTTCAGTAATGAGGCATTTACTTTTGATGAATTAGAAAAGACAATAGTAGAAGATACTAAAAAGGAAGATGTTAAAGAGATTAATTTAGATGAATTAAGGAGTAATCCTTATCAGCCTAGAAAAGTTTTTGATGAAGAAAAGTTAAATGAACTTACTGATAGTATTAAAGAATTTGGTATTTTTGAACCTATTATAGTTAAAAAAAGTATAAAAGGTTATGAAATAGTTGCGGGTGAAAGGAGAAGTTTAGCTGCTAAAAAGGCTGGACTTAAGACTGTGCCTGCGATTGTTAGAGATTTTACTGATGATGAAATGATGACAATAGCTTTACTTGAAAATATTCAAAGGGAGAATTTGAATGTTATTGAAGAAGCTAATGCATATAAAAATATGTTAGATACTATGAATTTAACACAAGAAGAACTTGCTAGAAAACTAGGTAAAAGTAGAAGTCATGTTACGAATATACTTGGAATATTAAAGTTACCTAGAAAAGTTCAGGATTTAGTTTTATCAAATAAAATCACTATGGGACATGCAAGAGCACTTAGTAAGTTAAATGATGAAGCAGAAATATTTGATATGGCTAGTAGAATAGTTAATGAGAATATGAGTGTTAGAACTTTAGAAGATGAGATTAATAATAATGGACTTGAGAAAAAAGTTCCTATTAAGAAGACTATTGTTAAAGATAAAGGTCATATGATGGTACAAAATGTTATGAGAGAAAAGATTGGTACTATGGTTAAAGTTAATAATAGAAATATAGTTATACCTTTTGATAATGATAGAGATTTAGAAAGAATATTAGAAATTTTAGATATTAAAATTAATTTAGATTAGGTGATAAAATGAAATATACACTAAATTCCAAAGTAATTATGAAGAAAGCACATCCTTGTGGTACTAATTTATGGGAAATAGTAAGACTTGGAGTAGATATTAAATTAAAATGTGTTAATTGTGGAAGAACAGTTATGATGGATAGATTAGAGTTTGAAAGAAAATTAAAGAAAGTGGTGGAAGATGAAAAATAAAAAGTTTAGTCCTATATTTATATTTATTTTACTTACATTTATAGTACTTCTATTTAGTTTAGTCTTGTCTTTATTTAATTTTCAGGCTGAATATAGTACAGTTAATTCATATACTAATACTCTTCAAAATAATGTTATACAAGTTGAAAATATGTTAAGTGCTAAAGGAATAAAGTATATAATTAGTAATACTGCTTCTAATTTTGTTAATTTTGCTCCTTTAAGTAGTTTGATTATTATATTAATAGGTATAGGGGTATTAGAAAAGAGTGGATTTGCTAAAACATTTTTTACTATAATTACTCAGAGTTTTAGAAAAAATAGTATTACATTTACTTTAATACTTTTAAGTATTGTACTTAGTGCATTTGGTAATATAGGATTTGTTTTATTGCTTCCTATTGGTGCAATGTTGTTTAAGTATGGACATAGACATCCATTTGGAGGAATAATAGCTAGTTTTGCTGGTATGAGTTTTGGTTATGCCATTAATGTGTTTTTAAGTAGTATAGATACTAGTTTAATGAGTTTGACTTTAACGGCTAGTAAAGTTATTGATAAAGATTATTCTATTAATCAATTTTTTGGCTTGTTTATAATGATAGTTGCTTTAATTAGTGCTGCGATTATTATGACCAGAGTTACTGAAAAAAAGATTATGCCTAAGTTAGGTAAGTATGAATTTGATGAAATAGAAACATTAGATAAAATTAAATTTAGTAATAGAGAACTAAGAGGATTAGTTTTAAGTTTAGGTGCTGGTATTATTTATTCAATTATTATTATTTGGATGATTATACCTGGATTACCATTAAGTGGTGGCCTTCTTGATAATAATGGTGTTTATTATATCGATAAGCTATTTGGAGAAGGATCATTATTTAGTCAAGGCTTTGTGTTTATAATTACTTTCTTATTTGTTATTATAGGACTTGTTTATGGTTTTGTAAGTAAAAATATTAAGAATAATAAAGAAGTAAGTGAATGCTTTAGTTATAGTTTAGATGGTATAGGTAGTATTTTAGTTCTTATATTTGTCGCAAGTATTTTTGTTAGTGTTTTAGAAAAAAGTAATATAGGACTTGTGTTAGTTGCGTTACTTACTAAGTTAATAGATGTGTTTAATTTTAGTGGATTAGGTTTAGTTATTTTATTATTTGTTATTTCTATAGTGGCTGGTTTATTTTATACTGGACTTGTTAGTAAATGGCAAGTTATGAGTGGTACTGTAGTGCCTACTTTAATGAATGCTAGTATTAGTCCTGAATTTGCACAAATAGTATATACAGCAGGTAGTAGTTTATCTATGGCTTTTACACCTGTTATGATATATTATGTTATTTATATAGCATATTTGGAAAAGTATGATAATAATGGACAAGTAAGTATGTTGAATTCATTTAGATATATGAAAGATTATGGATTAGTAATGATGATTATGTGGTTTATTTTAATAGTAGGATTTTATGTATCTGGTTTACCTATTGGTATAGGTGTTACACCTAATTTAACATTTTAGAATGGGGGAATTTATATGTCATTAAAAGCAGGTATTATAGGAATGCCTAATGTTGGAAAGAGTACTCTTTTTAATGCAATTACAAAGAAAAATATTTTAGCAGCAAATTATCCTTTTGCGACTATTGATCCTAATTTAGGGACAGTAGTAGTACCTGATAAGAGATTAGAAACTTTAGAAAATATGTATATGCCTGAGAGATGTATACCTACTCAGTATGAATTTACTGATATTGCAGGATTAGTTAAAGGCGCTAGTAATGGTGAAGGATTAGGTAATAAATTTCTAAGTCATATTAGAGAAGTTGATGCTGTTATACATGTAGTAAGATGTTTTAAAGATAAAGATGTTATACATGTTGAAGGTAGTGTTGATCCTATTAGAGATATAGAAATTATTAATTTAGAACTTGCAATTTCAGATTTAGAGATTATTAATTCTAGATTAGAAAGAATAACTAAAAAAGCACAGACTGCTAATGATAAATTACTTTTAAAAGAAGTAGATATATTAACTAGATGTAAAGATTATTTAATTACTGGTAAACCTTTAAGAGAATTAGATTTAAGTGATGAAGAGAAAGAATTTATTAAAGCATTTAATTTTATTACATTGAAACCTATGATTTATTTAGCTAATGTTAATGAAGTTGATTTAGTTAATGGTGGAAATGAGTATATTGATAAAGTTAATGAATATGCTAGTAAGGAAGGAATTAAAGTTATTCCTATGTGTGCTCAGATTGAAAGTGAGTTAGTAGAATTACCTGATGATGAAAAGAAAGTATTTTTAAATGAATTAGGTATAGAAGAAAGTGGACTTGATATGTTAATTAAGACTACTTATGATATTTTAGGGCTAAGTACATTCTTTACTGTTGGAAGTGATGAGGTTAGAGCTTGGACTTTTAAAAGAGGAATGAAGGCACCAGAATGTGCGGGTATTATACATACTGATTTTCAAAGAGGATTTATTAAAGCAGAAGTTATGAGCTATGATGATTTAGTTAAATATGGTAGTGAACTTAAAGTTAAAGAAGCAGGTAGAGCAAGGCTTGAAGGAAAAGATTATGTTATGCAAGATGGTGATATTTGCTTATTTAGGTTTAATGTTTAATATATTAATAAGGAGGTGAAAGTATGGAGAAATTTTGTACTATTTGTGGTAAAGAATTAGTTGATGGAAAATGTCCTTGTTGTGAAAAAGGAACTGGTAAAAAAAGTGATTCAACTAATAATGAAACGAAGTTTTCTAATAATGGAGTTATCAATCGTGTTGCAATAAAAAATGAAGCTAAAAGATTGATTGAAAATAACTTATGGACTATTTGGAAACCTAGTTTAATTGTTTCACTTATTAGTGGTATCTTAGGAGCTTTAATTACAGCTTTATTTGGAGAAGGAACAGATGCGGGTACTATAATATCTGCGATTGCTAATGTATTCTTATTACCTATGAGTATTGGTTTAGTTCAATATGTTCTTAACTTTGTAAGAGGTAAAAGTTACGATATTAATGATTTATTTAGTTTCTATGATAAAAGATTTTTATTGATATTCTTAACATCATTTTTAGTAGGTTTATTTACTACATTATGGAGTTTATTATTAATTATACCTGGTATTATTGCTGCGTTGAGTTATTCTATGATTACTTATTTACTTGCTGATGGTAAGAAAGATGATGCAATGGAAGTAATAAAAGAAAGTAAGAGAATGATGAATGGTTATAAAATGGATTACTTTGTATTTGGATTAAGTTTTATTGGATGGGCATTATTATGTGCTTTGATAATTCCAATTATATATGTAATGCCTTATATTACAGTAAGTAATGCTCTATATTATGAAGAATTAAGAAAAATTAAAGGATAATGTTAATAACTTGAGTGTTGTTAACATTCTTTTTTTAGAGTAAAATTATATTTGAGGTGTAATTATGAATTTAAAAGAATTTAAGGAACTATGTATTATTACTAGAAATGAAATTGTATCTAGAAATAATTCTATGAATAGTAATTATATTTTAGTAGGTAGAAAAGTAAGAGATTTAAAATCTAAGACATTGGTGTTAACTAAAGAAATAGTATCTCTAGTTCTTGCTGTATCTTTAGTAGGTGGTAGTGCTACTTTTATTGGTGTTAATACTAAAAGAGAAAGACAAGATAAATTAAATTGTGGAATTTATAGTGTAGAAGATTATAATAATAAGAGAAAAGTTGATTATTTTACTGCTTATTTTGGATATGTTTTGGCTTTATTAGTTCTTTATAGTGGATTAAGTTTTGTTAAAGGTAGTAGTGTTTTTAAAAGTTTTTTTAGTAAATTTAGAAGGAATGTTAAAGAATATAAAGAAGGTATTATAAGTGGTTGTGAATTATTTGCAGATATGAGAGAAGATATTTCTTATTTAATGTTGTATTTGTGTCAGTATGAAGAATGTAAGAAGTGTTATGCTAATATACTTAATGAATATCCTTATTTAGAAGGTGATGAGCTTATTAATAAAATAAGTGATGTTTTAGATAATTTGGATGTTGAATCTATAAGAAAAAATATTGATGTTAAGAAGAAAATTCTTGGATAATTTTTGTATGGACTTTTTGTATTTTATTTGTTATAATACTGGGGAAAGAGCAGAAAATTGCTCCTTGCTTCTTAGGAAGCCATAGACCATAAGGAGGTGAAATAATGAATAAATATGAAATAATGTTTATTGTTAGAGCTGATATTACTGAAGATGAAGTAAAGAATACTGTTAAATCATTTGAAGATTTATTAACTAACGAAGGTGCTAAGATTTTAAATTCTAAAGATTTAGGACAAAAGAAATTAGCATATGAAATTAAGAAACAAGTTAGAGGTTATTATCATTTACTTAATGTTGAATGTGAAAGTAAAGCTGTTAAGGAATTTGATAGAAGAGCTTTAATAGACGAAAAAGTTATTAGACATTTAATAATTAAGGAGGAAAATTAGTATGAATAAAGTAATGCTAGTAGGTAGGTTAACAAGGGATCCAGAAATGAGAACTTCTACATCTGGTATGCAAATTGCTTCATTTAGTTTAGCAGTTAATAGAAACTTTAGAAATAAAGAAGGAAATGTTGATGCTGACTTTATAAATGTTGTTGTGTTTGGTAAACAAGCAGAAACTATTGGTAAGTATGTTACTAAGGGACAACAACTAGGAGTTGAAGGAAGAATTCAAACTAGAAGTTATGATGCACAAGATGGAACTAAAAGATATGTTACTGAAGTTGTTGCTGACAATTTTGAATTTTTAAGTTCTAAAAATAGTGGTAGTGGTACTGCTAGTGCACCAGTTAATGCTTATGTTGATACTACAAGTTCATTTTATGTAGATGAGCCAAGTAAAGACAATGGTGTAGATATTTCAGGTGAAGACCCATTTAAAAATTTTGGTAATGAAGTAGCTTTAAGCGATGATGATTTACCATTCTAATTAAAAGGAGGCTAATAATGAAAGAATTTTATCCTAGAAAAAAGAAAATATGTCAAATGTGCGCTGGTAAAAGTGTTAAATATAGTGATGTACCAATTATAACTAAATATATTAATGAAAAAGGTAAAATTTTACCTAGAAGAATGACTGGTGCTTGTGCATTACATCAAAGACATATAGCTAGAGAAGTTAAAAGAGCTAGATTTATGGGACTTATTCCATTCGTAAAATAAGTTAAACGAGAGATTATTTAATCTCTCGTTTTATTAGTTTTGCATGTACTACTGTTTTTTCATTATCATTATAACATGTGGATAGTGTAAGTATATTATCATTTTCATTAATTGTTGTATTAAAATCATGTTCACTTCTATTTTTAATCATATTTAGAAAATTTAAGTAATCTTTATCTGAATTGAAACTTGTTTGTATGTAATCACTTGTATTAGGTATAATGTAAGTACTGAATACTTGCCATAAAGTGTTTTCTTTTTCTGTAGATATTTTTATAATATAATTATTAGTGTCGTTTAACCAACCATTTGACATTATTTTTTTTAATGTTCCAAACATTGTTTTATCTAATCTACTGTGTGCATAAATTATAGTATTTCTATTATTGGTATCATTATTTCTATAGTCTAAAAATACCCATCCTGCATCATTATAACTTTTATTAAATGCATGTGTTAAATAGTAACTATTATCATTTGTTTGTACAAATGGATAATTAATATTGGTACCATTTACTTGTATCCATCCAATAACATCTGAATTTGTTTGCTTTAATTCAGTAAAGTCTACATCTATTAAGTTCATTTTAATATAGTCCCAATATGGATTAGATTTGGGTATATCTAAATCCTGGTTAATTATTTCTGTGTTTTCATTGTCTTGTGTTTCTTTTATTGTTGTAGAGTTTTCTATGTTATTAATTTGATTGTCTATATCTTTGTTATCTTTGTTCCACTTGACTATCTTTGTTAATGATATAGTTAACATTGTTAAACAAATTAATATTAGTATTAAAATTATTATATTATTCCATTTAATTCTTCTTTTAACTATAGTTGCCATTGTTTCTCCTTTATATTATTACATTTATAATTATACTATAATTTATAATAAAAATAAAACGATTAGTTAGTCTAATCGTTATCTCTTGCAATACCTATTAATCTAAGTAATTGAAGTACACTTGCTAAAACACCTGCTACATAAGTTAATGCTGCGGCTGTTAACATTCTACTTGTTTCTTCATTATCTTTAGCATTGGTTAAATTTAATCTTTTTACTTCTGATTTAGCTCGATTTGATGCATTAAATTCAACTGGTAAAGTTACAATTTGAAATAGTATACCAAAGCCTGTGGCAAATATTCCTATCCAAACTAAATCCATAATTTCTAATAAAAATCCAAATAATATTAAATAGTAAGAAAAACTTGAAATTATGTTAACTATTGGAAATAAGAAATGTCTGAATCTTAAAAAGAAATAACCTTCTTTATCTTGTATAGCATGTCCTGTTTCATGAGCCGCTACTGCTAGAGAAGCAATACTATTACCATGATAAATATCTCTAGATAATCTAATTACTTTTCTGTTTGGATCATAATGATCTGTTAAAGTACCATTTGTTTCTACAATTATTAAATCATTAAGTCCGTTTTCATCTAATATTTGTCTCGCTACATCATAGCCGGTTAAACCTTTGCTGTTTGAATGTCTCATAGTGCTTTTGTATGTACTCATTACATATATTTGAGCAAATAATGGTATTAAAACTATTAATGCTATTAAAATTAAATCCATTTTTCATCACCAATATAATTATATCATATTTTTGTTGAATATTCAACAAGTTGTAAAGGTATTATATAAATCTAGTGTATAGGTGTAGTCTGATCTTATTATTTTGTTATTGTTTATGAATCCTAATGAATTATTATTTTTTTGCTTACTTGGTATTATAAATATTGTATTAGAAAAGTTTATAGTATCATTATTAGATAAATTTAGTATACCTGTTTTAAGTATATTTTTTATTAGTGTTTTGATATTTAAACTACATGATTCATAGTTATCTAAATATATAATTGAAATTGGGTAAGTTTTAATAATTTCAAATGTAGTATTTTTATCTTCATAACCTATATATCCTTGAGGGCTACCTAATATTTTATTTATACTTGATGGTTCTTCATATTCATTTAAATTAATAGATAAAAAGTTAATTTTTAATATATTAGATATATCTTTTATTATGTTAATATTACTATTATATAGTTCCATTGAAGTTGGGATTGTGGTAGTTTTGGTTAAATGATTTTCTATGTATGTTAATAAATCCTTTGTATTTATATTATTGTATTTATTAATTATTTTATTTTTTAGATTATCTAGGGTTTTAGTGTTTTCTAATTCATATATTATAGTGTTTGTTTTACTTTCAAGTACTTTTTTTAAAGTAGATGTTGTTACTTTGTTTTGAGTTATTTTATTATTGAATGTACTAAGTTCATTATTACATTCCTTAATTTTTTCGTTAATTATGCTTGCCATTTTAAGATTGTTTTTAGAAAGGTATTCTATTTTTTTTGATTTTAATGTGACTAATTGTTTATTTAATTTAGTTAGTTTTGAGTTATCATTTATTTTAGTACATGCACATATTTCATCTAGTATATCTATACTTTTATCTGGATTTTTTCTTTCAGTTATATATTTATTAGATAATTTAATTGTGAGATCTAGTATGTTTTCTGGTATTTTCACATTGTGATAGTTTTCATAATTCTTTTTTATTTTATGTAGTATTATTTTAGTTTCTTCATAGTTTGGCTCTTTTATTAATACTTTTTGAAATCTTCTTTCTAATGCTTTATCTTTTTCAATTGATGATTTGTATTCATTTAAAGTGGTGGCACCTATTACTTTGATTTTGTTTCTTGCTAGGGCGGGTTTCATTATGTTAGATGCATCTATTGCACCTTCTGCTCCTCCAGCACCCATGATAGTGTGTATTTCATCTATAAATAGTATTATGTTAGGGTTCGATTCTAATTCATTTATTATTTTAGATAGTTTTTCTTCAAATTCTCCACGATATTTAGTGCCTGCGATTACATTAAATAGATTTAAGTTAATTATTATTTTATTTTTTAATGTATTTGGTACATCTCCTAAAGTTATTCTTCTAGCAAGTTCTTCTACAATTGCTGTTTTACCAACTCCGGCTTCTCCGATTAATATAGGATTGTTTTTGTTTTTTCTTTCTAATATTTCTATTATTCTTTCTATTTCTAGATCTCTTCCAATAACTTTGTCTAATTCATTATTTTTAGCCTTATTGTTAAGGTTTATACCTAGTTCATTAAGTATGAGTGGAGTAGTATATTTTTGTTCTTTATTGAGGCTATTAATTATGTTATCTATGTTTATATTTATTTTATATAGAATTTTGTATCCTTTAGATTTTTTATTTTTTAGTATACTTTTAAATAGTAGTGGTAAAGTTATTTCTTCTATTATAATGTCTTCATCAATTATTATACTTTCTAGTATATTTAGTATTTCTTTACTATATAGAATAGTTTCTTTATTTGATGTGCCTTCTTTTATTTCTTTTTTTATTGTTTCATATGTTATATTGTTATTTATTAGTAAGTCACTAAGTGTATTTTTAGTGCTAGTTAGACTTAGTAGTAAGTGTGAAGAGTCAACATATTCATCTTTGTTTTTAAGTGCTTCTAGTTCACTTCTTTTTAGTATGCTTTTTACTTCTTCATTGTATTTAATCATAAACACCTCCATATATTCTATGTTATATTGGTGTGTTTTATAAATTTTTATGCAAAAAAAATCACTCGGGTTAGGAGTGATTAATTATTTTTATATAAATACTACAACAGCGATTATTATTAATATTATAGCTAATAGTTCTAATACTAATTTCCAGCTTGTTTTTAGCCATTCTTTATATGATATTCCTAAGTAACTTAATCCTAGTAACATCATTGTACTAGTAGGCGCTACAAAAGAAGTTAATCCATATATTGATTGTGTAATTATTGCTAGGCTGTTTGTAGTGTCTGCATATACACTACTTAATAGTGGTAATGTAGATTGTACTACATAAAGCATTTCTACATTGAATACAGTACTTAGAATAGTATCTATAGATATCATAAAGATATAAACTATTTGTCCAAATACACCACTTGTTTTAGATACAAGTGTTACTATCCAGTCAGTAACTGTTACTATATAAGGATGGTAAGCTGATACTAATACCATTACATAAGCAAATATTACTAATGCTGCTGGTTTTAACATATTTACAACACCTTTACCAAATGCTTTTAATCCACCATCTACTTTTAGATCATATACAAATGTTAATATGATTGATGCAATAAGTATCATAGCAGTAAATTCTGCATAATACCATTTACCTAAGTTAGTTAAACCATCAAATAGGTAACCTAATATTGCATGATCTCCAATAGTGAATTCTACAGTTAATTTAGTATGTAAATCAACAAAGAATGAAGAGTCAAATACTGATTTCCAATCTGTGTAACCAAGAATTACTAATACTAGTAATAATCCCATTACTAAGAACATTGGCCAGCTTGCTTTTTTACTTTGTTTCTTTTCACCCATTAATACAGTTAGTTCTTCTTCACTAATTTCAGATTTATTTTTATTTTTAGTTGCATATTTTACTAGGAATGCTGTATAAATTACAAATGATAATACAAATAATGCAATTTTAGAAACTATTTCAGTTTGGAAAGTTGTTCCTGCGATTTGATTAATGTATCCAGTAATGTATACTCCGTAAGTACTTCCTATTACACCAATTAAAGGTGAAATGAAAGTAGTTAGGAATGCAGTCATTTTGTTATATCCCATTAGTAAAATTATTCCTACTAATGCTGGTATAAATATGAATAACATTAAGTTTAGACCAAATACACTACTTAATGCAGCTAGTATAAATGATGTTAAAACTAAAAATACTATTTCTTTACCTTTCATAGATTTTGCAATTTTTTCTAATTTGTTTCTATATTTACCAGTTTCTGATAATACACCATATAAGCCACCAACTGCTAACATGAATAGAAGTGGTTGTAAGAAGAATTGTATTGCTAGGTAAGGGTATTCAACAATGTTGTAAAGTGAAACTCTTTTTAGTCCTAAACTTGTTACAGTTCCGCCACTTATGCTTGATGCTGGGATTATCCAACTTAGAACATAGAACACTAAAGCCATTATTGCAATAATTTTGAACATTGTGTTCTTCTTTTTCATTTTTCTACCTCCTAGACTAATTATACAATATTTATGTAAAGTTTTACAAGAATTTATGCAATTTTCACAAAAATACCATATAAAATGGTATAATGTTTGGAACAATTTAAAAAAATTAGAGGAGAAACTCTAATTTTTATTCTTTTACATCATCAAATAACTGTCTAATATCTATTTCTAATGCATCTGCAAATTTACCAATTGCTTCAAGGGTAGGTGTTTTATCTATAGATAGACATTCAAGATCTCTTACATATCCATGTGATAAGTCGGCTTTATCAGCTAATTCTTGTAAAGTGTAATTTCTTATCAATCTATATTTTCTTATGTTTTTTCTTACTAATATAGATAAATTTTGTTTTGAATATCTACTCATAGAAGACCATACTCCTTTCTAATTAACTATTATTACATAAATTAATTAAAAAATATGTCGCCTGCGAGAAGATTTTATGATATACTATGTTTAAGGAAAGGAGGATTATTTATGGCAAGAGTTTGCTTAAATTGTGGTACTCAAGTAGAAGATAGTAATATTCAGTTTTGTCCAAATTGTGGTGCACCATTTTCAAAGAAAGGATATGATAGTGGTTTATTAACGGCAGCAAAAGTATTTATGATTATTTCTTGTGTTTGTACAGGATGGTTAATAATTCCTTTAGCTTGGTTAATTCCTATGACATGTCGAGTTAGTAGAAGGCAAAAAGATAATGAAAAATTGAGTACTGGTTTTAAAATATGTGTTTTGTTATTTGTAAACATTGTGGCTGGTATTTTATTACTTTGTGATGATGAAGCTTAATTGATTGAAAAGGAGTTTAAAATGAAAAAAATATTTTTATTATTTATGTTTATATTTTTTATTACAGGATGTAGTATGGAAGATATAGAATCAGAGTTAAAAAATGAGAATGATTTTACTTTGTTAGAAGATAGAGGCTATGCTGATGATTATTTTATTTCTTATTATATCGAGGGCACTGTAAAAAATAATTCAAGTACAGAGTATTCATATGTACAGGTTGAATTTAATACTTATGATGCAGATGGAAATGTTGTTGGTAGTTGTTTAGATAATATTAACAATTTGGATGCAAATGGTACTTGGAAAATAAAAGCTATATGTAGTGGAGATGCTGAAACTATTGCGTCATATAAGTTAAAAGGATTTACTGCATGGTAATAGGTGAAATTTTATGAAAAAGATTAAATTTATATTATTAGTGATTTTAGGAATAGTTTTGACTGGATGTGGAAATAAGACCACCTTAATTAATAAGACATTAAGTACTAAAGATTTAAATATAAAGGATTTTGCTTTTAATGCAGAAAAAAGTAAGTGTAGTGGTTTTGATTGTTATATAGTTGAATTTACAAATAATTCTAAATACGATTTAATTAGTGTAAATTTTAAATATAAGGTTAAAGATGATGTTACAGAAGAAATGTTAAGCTTATATGATGAATTTATGAAAGATCATGATTGGTTTATTGATGAAGATGATTCTAAAAGAGATGTAACATTAAGAGGTAATACAGATGAATTGATTGAGAAAGGGAGTACAACTAGAAATGTTATGTTAACAATAGGTTATAATAATTATAGTTGGTATGATACACCAAGTAAGGAACAATTTGATTTGATGGAACTTAATGAAGTTCAAATAGGTGTAATTGGTAAAGATAAAAAGTTGTATTTAGCATATTATAGTTTTGTAGATAAAAGTTGGAGAATTGATGAAACTACTATTGATTTAAATGTTTGGCCTAAAACAGAACTTTCTAAATTAATACCAGTGCCTGATTTTAAATATTATGCAGTTATAGATTCTGATGAAGAAGATTTTTCATTTTATGCGGTTGGTGTTTCAAAAGATGATTATTTTGAGTATGTTAATAAGTTAAAAGAAAGTGGATTTGTTAATATTGAACAATATGAAGATTATATTTTTGAAGCTACAAATAAGGAAAACAATGGTATTGAAATTTGGTATGAAGAAAATATAATGAATTTAACTCTTAGTTTAACTAAAGATTCTGATGATTAAAAAAAAGAGGTTTTGCCTCTTTTTAATTTTCTGGTTTCATCATAGGGAATAATACTACATCTCTTACAGATTCTTGGTTATAGATAAGCATCATTAGTCTATCTATTCCAAATCCTAGTCCTGAGATAGGTGGCATTCCTTGTTCCATAGAACCTAGGAATCCTTCATCTAATTCCATAGTTTCATCGTCACCTTGTTGTTTAGCTTTCATTTGACTTTCAAATGCTTCTCTTTGATCAAATGGATTAACTAATTCTGAATATGCTTTACAAAGTTCAGTACCTGCGGCAACTACTTGGAACATATCTGATGCTTTTGGATTAATGTCGTTTCTTCTTGTAAGTGGCATCATGATAGAAGGGTAGTTATATATAATAGTAGGTTCCATTATATTTTCTCTAATTTTTCTTTTGTATACATAGTCTATTATTTGACTTACTGATTTGTAATCATTTAAATCTTGTAAAGTAAATAAACCTTTTTCATTTATTTTTTCTTTTAATACCAATGGATCTTCTATGTCTAAGAATTCAAATCCTAATATTTTATTCATTTCTTCAATATAATTAATTCTTGGCCATTTATCTTTTCCAAAATCTAATGTGTTTCCTTGATATTCAATTGTTGTTGTACCTACTAATTCTAGTAACATATTCTTTATAAAGTTTTTATAGAATACAATTGTATCTTCAAAATTCCAATATGCAACATACCATTCAACTTGTGTGAATTCTTGTAAGTGTTGTGGATCCATACCTTCATTTCTAAAGCATTTAGCTACTTCATACACACGATCAAATCCACCTGATATACATTGTTTTAAATAAGTTTCTGGAGCGATTCTTAAATTACAATCTATATCTAATGCATTGTGATGAGTATAGAAAGGTTTTGCACTAGCGCCACATACTGCGGTTTGAATTATAGGTGTTTCAACTTCTAGGAATCCATTTTCGTTTAGGTACTTATGTATGAATGCATACATTTTACTTCTACCTAGAAATACTTTTCTACTTTCTTCATTTGTTATTAAGTCAACATATCTTTGTCTATATTTTAATTCTGTGTCTTGTAATCCATGGAATTTTTCTGGTAATGGTTTAAGCGCTTTACCTAGGAAAGTAAAGTTATGAACTCTTAGGGTTTTTTCTCCAGTTTGAGTTGTGAATATTTCTCCTTCAGCACCTATAAAGTCTCCTGTATCAATTAATTTTTTCATGAAGTCATATTTTTCTTCACCTAAAGTATCTACCTTAAATTCAAGTTGCATGCTTTCTTCAATATCTCTTATTTTAATGAAACTTAGTTTACCCATTTTTCTCATGAATACTATTCTTCCTGCAATTTTAACATCTTGTGTTCCATCATTTAAAGTTTTAGCATCTTTTAATGTATGTGTTCTTTCATATTTTTCTGGATACGGATTACAATATTCTTTAATATTATCTAGTTTTCCTCTCCTTACAATTTCTTGTTCTGTTAAATTTTCCATTATTTTATTCCTCCTTCTTAATAAAAAAAGTTAATGACAAAAGGGCAAACTTTGGGTTCACTGTACCACCTTTCTTATCATTAACTGACTCTTTCATTATAACGGTATTTAACCGGGCATAAGCCTCTCAAAGGTTTTATTCATATTATTCTTATATTAGTTTACACCAACCACTAATTCTCTATGATAAGAATTGATATTACTCGTCCTTCTCTTTGATTTCTATGGGTATTTTACTATATTAATGTTGTTTTGTCAATCGGGTGTGTGTTATAAAACTAAATAGTTAAATGTATTATTGATATTCAAGTTTTCCTAAATTAAGTATTACTTTTTTTGGAGAAAATGTGCCTGGTAATAGTATAATTGTTAAGATTATTACGTAAAAAGGACGAAAACGTCAAAAATCCGGAATGATGATTTTAATATTTTAATCTATGTATTTCTAATCTTTTCTAGAAATTATTTTACTAGTACATTTAATTCCTTTATGATATTCATAAATTCTTCTTCTGTTTTAGCCTGACATATTTTAGTTTTTATTTCTTTTGTACCTGGTATACCTTTTAAATACCATAGTGCATGGGTTCTTATTTCTAATAATGCATGTGTAGTATTTGAATATTTTTTTAATAAATTGTAGTGTGTTTTTATCATTTCTATTCTTTCTATCTTAGTTGGTTTTGGAAGTAGTTCATTGGTATCTAGATAGTGAACTATTTCTTTTATTATCCAGGGGTTACCTAAAGTAGCGCGTCCTATCATAATTGCATCACATCCAGTTTCATTTAGCATTTGTTTTGCAAGTTCTGGAGTTGTTATATCTCCGTTACCTATTACTGGTATTTTAACAGATTGTTTAACTTCTTTAATTATATTCCAATTAGCACTACCTGAATATCCTTGACTTCTAGTTCTAGCATGAATTGCGATAGCTGATGCACCAGCACTTTCTATTTTTTGTGCAACTTCTACAGCATTTATATGTTTATCATCCCATCCACTTCTGATTTTTACTGTTATTGGTGTGTTTGTGCTATTAACAACAGCCTTTACTATTTCATATATTTTGTCAGGATCTTTTAGTAATGCGCTTCCTGCTTGACTTTTAATAGCAACTTTAGGTACAGGACAACCCATGTTAATATCTATTATATCTGGATGAAAGTTTTCTTCTATGTATTTTGCAGCTTCTACAAATGATTTTAAGTCACTTCCAAATATTTGAATACTTATTGGTCTTTCATTTTCGTTAAAGTTAATTAAATCTATTGTTTTTTTTCCATTATAAACTATACCCATTGTAGAAATCATTTCTGAATATATAAGACCGGCTCCCATTTCTTTTATTATTTGTCTATAACTTATATTGGAAACACCAGCCATAGGTGCAAATACTACTTGATTTTTAATTTCTACATTACCAATTTTCCATTTCATTTTAAATCACCGTGTGTTAATTATATAATAAAGTTATATTTTAAACAAGAAAAAACGAACTTAGTTGTTCGTTTCAGTTTCTATTTTCTTTAGTACCAACTTACAGTTCAAATTTCCTTTAACATTATATACGAATACCATAGCTGTACTTGTTCCATTACTTTGCAATTCTATTTTTTGTCCTTCTACATCACAGGTTAATTCGTGATTAGTAAATCCAAATCCTTCTGATTTTGTTACGTCAAATGAAACTGTTCCACCATCTTGTGTTGTTTGTGGACTATTATTTATTCCTAATGTTCCATTGACTACAGTTAAGTTAACTGTATGTTTTAATGGCTTAAATTGAACTGTACATACAGTATCACTTGTTATGCTTGATACAGTTAATACATTATTTACGAAAGTTGCTTTTTGATTATTAGTACATGTTACAATTGCATCCCCGTAGTTTTCAGCAGGAGTAACATTAAATGTTACTGTTCCACCATAATTAGCACTTTTAGGTTCTTCTGATGATGTCCCATTTGAGGTTTTAACTTCAACTGTGTAATCATTAATTTTAAATGATATTGTACATGTTGTATTTTTTGTTACATTTTTAACTGTTAATAAATTAGTTTCTTGATTAAATTCAGCAGTAGCATTATTGTCACATTCAGCTTTATCAAATTTATATCCTGTAGTTGGTGTTATTATTATAGTACTATCTTCACCTAGTCTATTTTTTATTATACCTTCTGGATTTTCCACTGGTAAAGAACCATTGGTAACTGTGAATTTGACATCATGAATTAAGTTTGTAAAGTAAAGTCTACAAGTTGTATTAGCAGTTAAATCAGGAGTGAATTCCCAATTTTCATCAATCCATTCACCTTTAACATTGTTAGTACAAGTATACTTTTCAAATTTAATTGTGGCATCTTGCTTAGTCCCTGGTACACAAGTTGGATTTGCTACTAAGTCACATTCTATTATTTTTTCTTTACTATCATCTATCTTTTCTTTGTTAACTTCTTCGCTGTCTATATAATATCTATAGGTAATTTCGTAATTTTTTGGTTTAGTGTCATCTTTTGGTTTATTGTTGTTTTGGTTCATGTTTGCTAACAGTCCCACAACACCTCCAGAAAGAGACAAAATTATCATTATTATTATAATTACTAAAACTCCGCTTGATCTTTTTTTCATTTATTATTCCTCCAATTTTTTATTCTTTTATCTAGTTTTAATTTTATAATGATACTTTTAGTTTGTCAATATTAAAATTTTACACATATATTAGTAAATTTTATGATTTTTTGTACTATTTTATTTGACTTTTATCATTAGTTTATGTATAATGATACTCGGTACATTTTTTAAGTTCTTGTGTTATTGATGTGGGAAGTCATATAATATAAGGATAAAGAAGGAGATATTATGAAGACATTTATGTTAAGAAAAGAAGATGTTTCTACTAAATGGTATCTTATAGATGCTGAAGGAGAAAATCTTGGTAGAGTTGCTACTAAAGCAGCACATATTTTAAGAGGTAAACATAAGGTTACTTATACACCTCACATTAACTGTGGAGATGCAGTTGTTATTATTAATGCTGGTAAAGTTAATCTTACTGGTGATAAACTTGATAAAAAAGTTTATTACAACCATAGTGGTTTTCCAGGTGGTTTAAGAGAAAGAACTGCTAGAACAATGAAGAAAGATTATCCAGTTGAAATGGTTGAAAGAGCTGTTAAAGGAATGCTTCCTAAGAATACTTTAGGTAGAGATATGTTTAGAAATTTATATGTTTATGAAGGTTCTGAATATAAGCAAGTTGCTCAAAAGCCAGAAAAGATAGAATTATAGGAGGAAGACTATGGCAAAGAAAGAAACAGTTTATACAGCTACTGGTAGAAGAAAAAGAGCAGTAGCACAAGTTACATTAAAAGCTGGTAATGGTAAGATTACTGTTAATGGTGTTGATGTTAATAATTATTTACCTAATAAAATGTTAGTTATGGATTTAAAACAACCTTTAGAATTAACTGGTACAGCAGATTCATATGATGTTGATGTAGTAGTTAGAGGTGGAGGTTTTACTGGTCAAACTGGCGCTATTAGATTAGGTATTGCTAGAGCTTTAATGGAAGCAGATAGAGAAGGTTATAGACCAACTTTAAAAGGTGCTGGTATGGTAACTAGAGATGCTAGAATTAAAGAACGTAAGAAATATGGTCTTAAGAAGGCAAGACGTGCTCCACAATTTAGTAAGAGATAATTTTATAAAAATCAAGAGTTACTTCTTGGTTTTTTTAATGCGATTATATGTAAGTTAAATAAAATATTTGCTTGATGTAACAACTTTATGTAATTATGTAGTAAAATCATTTAAATTTTATTTTAATGTCTTTGAAAATTTTTAACTATGTAGTATAATACTTAATCAGGAGATGAATTATGAATAAGTTTATAGCATTAATGTTACCTAGTAGTTTGGGTACAATTATTTATTTAAGAAATACAACTAAAGAAAATGAAAAATTAGGAATTTATGTTTATTTATTAAATACTTTATTAACAAATATTATTAGTTATGTGTTTATGTATAGTGTAAAAGGAATTAAATCATTTAATTTTACTAATGTGTTTACTGTTAAATATTCATTGTGTAGTTTAATTATTTCGGTTTTTTTAAGTATTCTATTTGTAATAGTAAGTAAAAATATTAAATTAAATGTTGAAGTTAAAGAGGTAATAAATAATGAAGGAAAAGTTGAAGTTAGGGAAGAGAAAAATTCAAGTAAAGAAACCAAAAAAAGAAAAAATATTAAGAATAATAAATAATATAGTTTCTATTTTGATATTAGTTTTAGGTATTGGAATATTTTGTTTAAGTTTTTATATAGAGAAGTTTTTAAGCAATGTTAGTTTTTATGAAATTGTTTATTATTTAATTAGTCCTAAAACTGGATTTGGCAGTTCAGTATTTTATGAAGGTGTTAAAGCTTGTGCTGGTTTGTTTATTTCACTTTTGGTAATTTTACTTATACCTATTATAAATAGTAAGAGAGTAAAAATAAGTTTACAAATTAGGAATAAAGATATTAAATTGTATCCAGTATTTCACAAGTATAAACTTGTATATTCTTTAATAGTATTAGCTATGAGTGCAGTGTTTATTATGTTTAAGTTGGGAGCGCATACTTATATTAAGAATAATTTAACAAGTGGTGATATTTATGAAACTAGTTATGTAAATACTAATGAAGTTAAGATTAAGTTCCCTGAGAAGAAGAAAAATTTAATTATTTTATATCTTGAAAGTATGGAAGCTAGTTTAGTTTCTCCGGAAAATGGTGGTGTCTTTAGTAAATCTAGAATACCTGAATTAGAAAAATTAGCTTTAGATAATATTAGTTTTTCAAATACTGATAAGTTGGGTGGAGCATATAGACTTTCAACTACAGCTTGGACAATTGCAGCTACAGTGGCATCTACTTCTGGGACACCAATTTTAGTTGAGCTTGGAAATGATTATGATATGGTTGAGGAATTTATGCCTAATGTGAGAAACTTAGGGGATGTTCTAAAAGATGAAGGTTATAACCTTGAATTAATTCAAGGAACAGGGAGATTCTTTGCAGGAACAGATAAATATTACACAACTCATGGTAATTATGAAATTTTAGATTATTATGAAATGGTTAATCGTGGATTAGTACCTAGCGGGTATCATGTTTGGGAAGGTGTAGAAGATAAAAAGGTATTAGAATTTTCTAAAGATGAAATACTTAAATTAGCAGAAGGAGATAAACCATTTTCTGTAAGTATATTTACAATGGATACTCATTTTAAAGATGGTTATGTTGATTCTAGTTGTAGTAATAAGTTTAGTGAACATTTATCTAATGCATATGCTTGTTCATCTAAGATGGTGAGTGAATTTATAGATTGGATTAAGGAACAAGATTTTTATGAAAATACAACTATAGTTCTTACAGGTGATCATCCTAATATGAACTCAGAGTATTTTAGTGAATATCCTAATTATAAAAGAACTATTTATAATGTTTTTATTAATAGTTCAATAGATACAAAATATACTAAAAATAGAATGTTTTCTTCATTTGATATGTATCCTACTGTTTTAGCAAGTATAGGTGCTAAAATTGATGGAGATAAAATTGGGTTCGGAGTTAATTTATTTTCTGGTAAAAAAACAATGGTGGAACAACTTGGAGATGATAATTTTAATTCGGAAATTTTAAAAAAGAGTGTTTATTATAATAAATATATAACAAATTATACTACTATAAAAAAGGTGACTGATGAACTAGAGGATAATTAAAAACAAATTTAAATTACCTCTTTTTATATTGTAGTATTTAATGGTATAATGGTAATGAAAGGTTGAATTTATGAAAGATTTAATAAGTATAATTATACCTGTTTATAATAGTGAAAAGTATATAAAAAAATGTCTTGATAGTGCATTAAGTCAAAGCTATAAAAATATCGAGATTATTGTTATTGAAAATGGTAGTACTGATAATAGTTTAAAAATATTAAAAGAATATGAAAAAAATATAACTTTAATAGTTTTAAAAGAAAAAGGATTAAGTTTAGCAAGAAATAAAGGTATTGATGTTTCTAAAGGAAAATATATTTCTTTTTTAGATAGTGATGATTCAATTGATAACACCTATATTGAAAAATTATATAATAGTTTAATTGATAATGCCTCTGATATGAGTTGTTGCAATATTAAAGAAATATTTCAAAGCACAAACAAAATAATCGATGAAAGTGATTTTCCAAATAATAATTTGGAAAAAGAAGAAATATTAAATAATTTAGAAAAATTTAGGTTTGGACCAAATAGTAAGTTATTTAAATCTTCAATTATTAAAGATAATAATATTAAATTCCCAATTATGAAATATGAGGATGTTTATTTTGTTTTATCTTATCTGTTAAAGTGTAATAAAGTTTCTAAGGTAAATGAGAATTTATATAATTATTTTATACATAATAATAGCGAACAAACTACAGTTGATAGTAGAATATTTGATATTTTTAAAGTGATTGATTTGATTGAAAAACTTGATTTGGATTGCACAAGTAATTTAATTATTCAATTATTGGTGACTTATAGTTTAAAAACTAGATATATTGTTGATAAGAAAGTAAGAAATGATTTTATTAATAGAGCATATTATATGTTATCTTTAATTGACAATTGGAAAAATAGTAGGTATGTTAAGTCTTGTAATTTTATTAAGCAATTAATAATAAAAAATAAGAAATTAGTTAAGATATATACTTTTATATATTCAATAAAATTTAGATTTATTAAGTAGGTGAAATATGTTAAATAAAATTAAAAAGTATTATTGTAATCATGGCTTTATAGGAACTTTAGTGTGGCTATTTTCTAAACCTCAGCATATTGTTATGAAAAAAATCAATTATTATAAATGTTTAAATATTAAAGAGGGTAATATTAAAAATTATGTTTCTTATAAAAAGAAAGTATTTATTTTTACTGGAATTCCTTACTTTGATATTGGTGGGGGACAAAGAAGTAGTCAACTTACTAAAGAATTTAATAAAATTGGTTATGATGTTGTTTATTTATACAGGATACCATCTAGTGAAAGTAAAATATGCAAAATGGAAATTCCAACAGTAATACATAAATTTATTAAGAATTTTAAATTAGAAGAATTTAAAAAACTTTTAACTCAAGACGATATTGTTATTTTTGAAATACCCGCTAAAGAATTTGTTCCATTTATGGAATATGCTATGAAAGTTAATAACAAAATAATATATGAAACTATAGATAATTGGGAAACAAATTTAGGCGATGGCTTTTTCGATAAAAAAAGTTTAAATACATTTATTATAAATAGTAATTATTTAACTGCAACTGCAAAGCCTTTAATAAATCAAATTAATAAATATCAAGAAAAATTATCAATAAAAAAGAATGTTTATTATTTACCAAATGCAGTGGACGTGAATTTATTTGATTATAATAAGAAATATGATGTTCCCGGCGATTTAATAATAGGCAAAAAAACATTTATATATTATGGTTCTTTATGGGGAAGTTGGTTTGATTGGAATATCATAAAATATATTTCTAGTTTAGATAAAGAATATCAAATTAATTTGATTGGAGACTATAATAATATTTTACATATAGTTAGAACCATGCCAAGCAATGTTCATTTTTTAGGATTAAAAAGTCAGAAGGAATTGCCAAATTATTTAAAATATTCAGATTATACGTTATTACCATTTAAAACTGATTCTATTGGTAATTATGTATCTCCTTTAAAAGTTTTTGAATATATTGCAATGCATAAAATAACAATATCATCTAAATTGCCTGATATAATAGGATATCCAAATGTCAAATTTATTGATAATATAAGTGATATAGATTTAATTGTTAAAGAAAAAAATGTTATTGATGTTAAAAAAACTAATGATTTTATTAAAAGTAACAGTTGGAATAACAGATGTAATGAAATAATTAAAATAGTAAGTGAGGTAGAAAATGAATAATAACGATATAAGAAGTTATAATATATTGAAAAGATTAGGATTTGTAAATTTAATAAAAAAGGCTATTATTTTCAAAGATAGTGGAGTAAAAGGATTATCTAATAACATTAAAGAAAAAAAGTTAAGAAAAAAATTTAATTTAAAGAATGGAGAAGTATTAACTTCTCGCGCTAATTTAAAATTAAAAATCGGATATATAGATGTTATACTTGAAACTGGAGAAATGTACGAAAAGGTAAAAAGATATTTTGAAAATGAGAATGTCGTTTATTATTCTTTTGATGGTTATAGTACAAAAACTATTAAAGTGAATGATTATGATTTTAGAAAATTATTTGTTAATAGATCTTTTATTTACATTACTAGGAAAAAATATGATATGAGAGACTTTAGGTTAGGTTTTAACATTTTATATGATGAATTAGTAAAAATTAGTGAATTACTTAATTCTTTTGAAGGGTTAAAATTGTATTCAAATTACAATCAAACGGAAAATATCACTGTTAAGACGTCTACTTTTTTCAATGATTTAGGTACTAATTATTATTCTGGTGGAGCAGAAAGGTACTTACTTGATTTATTTGAGGTTTGTAATGAATTAGGATTTAATTTAGATATATATCAAAATGCAACTATACCTTTTTTTAGAAAATATAATAATATTAATGTTATAGGTATGAAACCTAATAATATTAAAAATTTATATAATTTAGATTATTTAGATAATCAAACTAAAAATTATATTTATGAAACAAAATTTAAAAGTGTTTTACATATTTATTCTGCTTTTCAAGAATGTTTTCCAAATCATATTGGCCCATCGATAGGTATAAGTCATGGTGTTAGTTGGGATAATAAAAGTAATAATTATAAGGATGGTGTAGAATTTTGGAATTCTAATATAACATTTATAGAAGGAGCAAAAATGTGTGATAAATTGGTTTCTGTGGATACTAATACAGCTAATTGGTTTCAAACTATAAATTATGACTTGGGTAATAAAAAATTTCATGTAATACCTAATTATGTAGATAATGTAGAATTTAGTCCAAGAAAAGATTATTTTAAAAAAAGAGAAAAAATTATTATTACTTATCCAAGAAGATTATATGAAGCAAGAGGACTTTATATTGCTTTAGATGTAGTAGATGATATTTTAAAAAAATACGATAATGTAGAATTTCATTTTGTAGGTAAGGGGTTTAAAGAAGACTTAGATAAAGTAGAAGAAAAAATTAAAAAGTATAATGGTAGGGTTAAATGCTATAACAAAAGTCCATATGAGATGCATGAAGTTTATAAGATGAGTGATATAAGTTTGATACCTACGCAATATAGTGAAGGTACAAGTTTATCATGCTTAGAGGCAATGTCATCTGGTAATATTGTTATTGCTACTAGAATTGGTGGCTTAACTGATTTAATAATTAGTGGTTATAATGGCTATTTAATTGAGCCAGATAAAAATTCTCTTAGAGAAACTTTAATTAAGATATTAGATAATTTTGAAGGCCATTCTGAAATGAGAAAGAATGCTATAAAAGTCAGTGAGACTTTTAATAAACAATCTTGGAAGGAATCTTGGAAAAAAGTTATATTGAGTATGAATATTAAAGGAAAATCAAAAACTAACGATTTAGTAGTATTTAATATTGGAAAGATAGAATGTATTAACGATAAAAAAATCACTCAAATTAAAGATGAATTGAAAAAAGGTAATTTGGTTTATTTAAAAGGAGACTTTGAAAATATGGAAAATTCAAATTTATTGCAATTTGTTCCAATGGATGAGGAGATTGTAAGTAAGCCAATTAGAGAATATTAGGTGTATATATGAAAAAAATATTGTTCACTTCATACAGTTTAGGAATGGGTGGTATAGAAAAATCGTTAGTAAATTTACTTGATTCTTTTGATTATAATAATTATAAAGTTTATTTAATACTTCAAGACAAAGAAAAATTTTATAACATTAATAAAGATGTAAATGTGAGTTATCATTTTATTTCAACTAATAAAAATAAAATAATAAGAAAAATTATTAATAGAATAAAGATAATTTTTAAATGTATAAAAAATTATAATAAATATGACATGTCTATTTGTTATTCTACATATGATATACCTTCATCTATTATTTCTAGATATGCCTCAAGAAAAAGCATATTATGGGTACATAGTGATTATTATTTTGCTTATAATAAAGATATAAGCAAATTTAAAAGTTTTTTTAATAGTGTTAAAGTAGAAAAATTTAATAAAATTGTTTTTGTAAGTGAAGAAGCAAGAAATAACTTTATTAATATATATCCATATCTTGTTGATAAAACATTAGTTATTAACAACTTAATTAATTATAAAGAAATTAATGTAAAATGTAAGCAATCTGTGAAGATTATTAAAGAAACTAATACTTTATGTTTTGTAGGAAGATTGGATGAAGATAGTAAAAATTTAAGTGTTTTATTTAAAGCATTAAAAATACTTAAACAAGAAAAGTTTAAAATAAAAATTTGGGTAATTGGTGATGGCAAGGATATGCTGAAATATAAAGATATGGTAAATAAATACGATATAGAAGATTATGTGTTGTTTTTAGGAAGACAAGAAAATCCATACCCTTATATTAAATTATCTGATGGAATTATTTTGACAAGTAGGTATGAGGGATTTCCAGTCATTTATCTTGAAGCTTTAACTTTAAAAAAAGGTATATTAAGTACTATAGATGTTAATTCTGGAAATTTGCATATAAAAGATTATTCAATTATAATGGAAAATAATGAGAAGTCTATAAGTGAAAATATTAAAGATTATTTTAATAAAACAAATTTTAACTATAATTTTAATATTGCTAAATATAATGAAGAAAATATTAATAAAATTTATGAATTAGTGGGAGAAAAAGATGATTAAGTATAGTTTTGTTATACCATGTTATAATGGAGAAAAGTATATTAAAAAGTGTTTAGAAAGCATTTTTAGACAAAAAATAAATAATTATGAAATTATTGTTACCAATGATGGTTCTAAAGATAATAGTAAAGAAATATTAGAAAGTTATGTTAAAAGTAATAATATAAAATTGATTAATTCAGTAAATAAAGGATTAAGTAACGCCAGAAATATGGCTATAAATAGAGCTAAAGGTCAATATATAATATTTGTAGATATAGATGATTATATTAAAGATGATTTTTTGGAAACAATTGATAGGGAAATTTCTGATGATTTAGATTTGTTAAAAATTGGATTTACTAAAGTTTTTACTGATAAAGAAGAAGTTGCATATACATGTGTTTTTGATACGGTTAATGGTAAAGAAGCTTTTTTAAAATTAATTAATTCTAAAACTATTTTTGAAACTGCTTGGTCTTATATAATAAATAGAAATTTTTTCTTAAAAAATAAATTTAAATTTGAAGTTGGAAAATATCATGAAGATATGGGATTAATACCATATATGATAACTAAGTCTAAAAAGATTAAATCTATATCTTATAATGGTTATATGTATGTTCAAACAGAAAATAGTATTACGAGAAATACTAATTATAAAAAAGAATATAAAAAGTCTTTGGATATTATATATTTTTTTAATAAATATTGTGATATGTTAGATGTAAATAATGAGACTAATAAAGTATTGTTAAGCTTTCTAGCGAGTGCATGTATTAATAGATTAAATTTTTTAAATGGTGAATATAAAATAAAATATAAAGAAAAATTACATGAACTTAGAATTAGTGATTATTTAATTGATGATACTATTACAAGAAAAATGAAAAAAATCTTAGGTCATATTAATATCGAGTGGGTTGTAAAAAAGTTATAGTAAAATTGCAAATAATTAATTCATTTGTTATAATTATTAGAGAAAAGGAGTTTTGTTATGAAGGGTATGTTACAAAATTTTAAAAAGTATTCATTTTTAATGAGTCAAATGATTATGAGGGACTTTAAAGTAAAATATAAAAGAAGTGTATTAGGTGTACTTTGGAGTTTATTATATCCTATTTTAATGATGAGTATTATGGCAATAGTATTTAGTCAATTTTTTAAGGCAAGAATGGAAAATGTTAATTATCTAGTATATTTAATGACAGGACTAGTTATGTTTAATTATTTTAGTGAAGCTTCTAATACTGCGATGAGTTCAGTGGTAAGCAATTTTTCCTTAATTAATAAGGTTTATATACCAAAGTATATTTTTCCTTTGTCTAAATGTTTATTTGTAGGTATAAATTTTTTACTAACCTTAATACCACTTTTATTAATTGTTTTATTATCTTATGTTGGATTAGGTGGTTATGCTTGTCATATTAATATTTATTACTTAATTTTACCCTATATCTTTATATGTTTATTTTTGTTTACAGTTGGAATATCTTTTATTATTTCTACTATTTCAGTTTTTTTAAGAGATATGTTTTATATATATGGAATATTGTTAACTATTTGGCAATATTTTACTCCAATATTTTATAGTATAGATATTTTGCCTATAAAATTACAAACTTTATTTAAACTAAATCCATTATATTTATTTATCTCATCAGCTAGAGATATAATAGTGTACGGTAATATGCCATCATTACTTAATCTCCTATTGTGTGGTCTTGTAAGTATCTTTTTCGCATTGATTGGTATAATTGTTTTTAGAAATAAACAAGATAAATTTATTTATTATGTATAATGGAGGTTGTTATGATAGACATTAAAAATGTATCAATGAAATTTGATTTGGGAATAGAAAAAGATTTTTCTCTTAAATTGGCTTTTATTAATTTGTTTAAAGGAAAAAGAAAAAAGAAAGAATATTTTTGGGCTTTAAAAGATGTTAGCTTACATATTGCTAAAGGTGAAGTTGTTGGTTTGATAGGCTCTAATGGTGCTGGTAAAAGTACTTTACTAAAGGTTGTTAGTGGTGTAATGAAACCAACAAAGGGAAAAGTAACTGTTAATGGAGCTATTTCACCTATGATAGAATTGGGCGCCGGTTTTGATATAGAGCTAACTGCTAAAGAAAATATTTATTTAAATGGAGCAGTCTTAGGTTATACAAAACAATTTTTAGATGAGAAATTTGAAGAGATTGTTGATTTTTCAGAATTAAGAGATTTTTTAGATGTTCCTATTAAAAACTTTTCTTCTGGTATGATTGCTAAACTTGCTTTTTCAATTGCAACTATTGTTAATCCAGAAGTATTAATTGTAGATGAAATTTTGTCAGTGGGGGATATTAAATTTCAGGAGAAGAGTAAGAATAAAATGTTAGAAATGATAAAAGGAGGAACTACAGTTTTATATGTTTCACATTCTTTAGATTCAATTAAACAACTTTGTAGCAGGGTGATGTGGATAGAACATGGAGAAGTTCAAATGATAGGAGATGCAGAAGAAGTTTGTAATTTATATTATGAAAAGCAGATGAGGGTGGATTAAATGTTTAATGAAGTTATAAATGATAAAGATAGAAATATAATATTTTTTGATATATTTGATACTATTGTTAGTAGAAAGATGGAACCTGAGTATTTAAAAAAGGTGTGGTCTGTTAATATTGTTAAGACATTTGAATTAAGTTTAACTTCAGTAGAATTATATGGTTTAAGAAATAAAATTGAATCTGAACTAGGATTAGAAAATCATAACATGGGCAATGATTATGAATTTACTTATGTATCAATGATTAAGAGTATTTATGAAGAATTAAATGAAGATATTGACTATAATTTATTTTTAAAAAAATGTGTTGATACTGAGATTGAACTCGAGTCAAATGTTTTGTATGTGAATGATGATATAATTGATTTAATTAGGAATCTTAAAAAGAAAAATAAAAAAATTTATGCAGTTTCAGATATGTATCTTAGTAAAGATATGTTATTAGAAATTTTTAAAAGATTAAATATTTTTAATATGATTGATGATATTTTTGTTTCTTGTGAATATTTAAAAAATAAAAAATCTGGTGAATTGTATAAAATAGTTCTTAAGAAATTGGATGTTGATGCTAGTCAAGTATATATGATTGGAGACAATAGTTTAGGGGATTATGAGATTCCAAATAGTATTGGAATAAAAAGTGTTTTGTTAGATAGAAAAGGAAAATATAAATTTTACTCTGATTTTAAATTAGAGTATGATGAAAAAAATATTACAAATAATTTTAAAAAATTACAATTTAAAGATACTAGTCAATTTGAAAATATAATTTTTTCACTTTATAAGTTTATAGAAAGAATTTATTATAGATTAGTAAAAGAAAATCAAACAGAAGTGTTTTTCTTGTCAAGAGAAGGTGAATATTTAAAAAAATTATTTGATTATTATGTTAAAAAACAAGGCAATGTTAAAATTAAATCTCATTATTTATATGTTTCTAGAAAATCTACTTATTTACCATCATTAACTAAATTGTCTGAAGAAAAATTTAATGCTTTGTTAAATCAATATTCATATATTACTATTAATGAATTTTTAAAAAGTTTGAATTTTAATGAAAATGATATTAAATGCATATATGAAGAGGAAAATAAGAATAGGAAAAATTGTGATTTTAATAAAAAAATTAGTGATTTTAGAAATTCAAAAGAATTTAAATCTTTAATTAATAATTCTGTTTTTAAAAAAATATATGAAAGCAATAGATTAGAACAAAAACAAAATTTTATAGAATATATTAATGACAAGACTGACTCTCATGAATTTTATGTTGTTGATATTGGATGGAATGGTTCAATTCAAAATAATATACAGAATATTTTAGGAACTAATTATATAATAAAGGGTCTGTATTTTGGATTGCAAAGAAAGGATTTAAAAGAAAGTATAGAGAAATATGGATTAGTTTTTACTAATAGTCCTTGTTATAATGTAGAATATAATTTATATGCTGAAAATAGAACTATATATGAAATTATATTGGGTGCTTCTCATGGTAGTGCTAATAAATATGTTATAAAAAACAATAAAGTAGAAGTTGAATTATTTAAAAAGAAAGAAGAAGAAAAGATATATAATTGTCTAATCCATCCGATACAAGATGTGATGTTTGATAAATTTATTCAAATATGTAATGTATTAATTAATAAGTATTTTGATAATAAAAAAGTTGATAAATTAATTAATCAAATCCATTTTGATATGATATTTAACCCTAGTAAATTACAATATACTTTTTTTAATAAAATATATCATTATGAAAATTTTGGTGTTTTTGAATTTACTGAGTTTAATAGTAAAAATAAAATAACTTTTAAAAGATATATAAAAGAAAATTTTAAATTTTTTTTAAGATATAAAACTTATTTTTATGATACTTACTGGCCTATGTTAAAGTTGCATAATTATAAATTATATTTGCAAATGTTGATATATAGGAGTATAAAGAAATATCAATTAAAAAAAGATAACGTTATTTAGGAGGTGCAGTAATGAAAGTGGTTTTTACTTTAGGTTCCGCTTTAATTGGTGGTGGTACTAATGTTATATTAGAACATGCTAGTAAAATGAAAGAACTTGGAGAAGATGTATATATAGTTACTGAAAAAAAAGTTAAGTCTATAGATTATAGTTGGCATTCCAAGGCGCATAAATTAAAATGGATTACTTTGAAGGAAGCTAAAAGTATGAATTTTGATATTGCTATTGGTACTTGGTGGGCTACTATATATTATCTATATAAAATTAATGCTAAAAAGTATTTATACTTTGTTCAATCTATAGAATCTAGGTTTTATAGTAATAATGAAGAAGGTTTGAAATTATATGCGGAAATGACATATTTAATGGGACTTAAAGTTATTACTGAAGCTACATGGATAAAAGAATATTTGGAAAGTAAATATAATAATGAAGTAATTTTAGTTAGAAATGGAATTAGAAAGGATGTATTTACTTTAGATGGGGAAAAATATCCTGAATGTGATGGTCTTAGAGTACTAGTTGAGGGTCCAGTAGATGTTCCATTCAAAAATGTTCCTAAAACTATTAAACTAGTAAGAAAAAGTAAAGCAAGTGAAATTTGGTTATTAACTTCATCTAATGTAAATAAATATCCAGGAGTAGACAAGGTATTTTCAAGGGTTCCTGTAAAAGATTGTGCAAAGATTTATAGATCTTGTGATGTAATTGTTAAATTAAGCTATGTTGAAGGAATGTTTGGACCTCCATTGGAAATGTTTCATACTGGAGGAACGGCTATTGTTTATGATGTAACTGGACATGATGAGTATATAGTAAACGGTTATAATGGAATAGTTATTAAAACAGATGATGAAGATCAAGTTGTGGAGAGTATTAATAAATTATTAGATAAGAAATTATTGACTAAATATAAGTCTAATGCAATTAAAACTGCAGACGAATGGATTGATTGGGATACTTCATCAAAACAATTTTACGATGCTGTTAAAAAATATGCTAATGAAGATTCTGTTTCTCAAATAGATTTAGAGGTAAAAGCTAATTTTTATCAAAATATTTATGAAATGTATGAAAATAAAAGTACATCTTTAAAAAGAAAAATAGGTGATTTTGGGAGACAAAAGTTTCCAAAATTATATAAACTTTATTATAAGTTAGTAAGTAAAAAGTATTATAAAAGATAATAGAAATATTGTCTTTTTTTAAAAGTCTTTAGGAAAATGTGATAGTGTCTTGATTAATTTTTATGTTAATGTTTTTATATAGTTTTAGTTAATAACATTTAAATTGCATTTCATACATACTTATAGTATAATTGTTGTTAGTAAGGAAAAGTGATTTTATGAAAGTAATTGGTGTATATAGAAAATGTGATTTTGTTACTATGTTAGGGACATGTTTCGCTATTAGTGGAATTATTTGTGCTTATAATTTTAAAACAACATTTGCAGTTTTTTGTTTAATTTTTGCAGCTATTTGTGATGCATTTGATGGGGTAGTTGCTAGAAGGTTTTTTAGTTTGAAAGAACATCAGATATATGGGATTGAGTTAGATAGTTTAAGTGACGCTATTAGTTTTGGAGTACTTCCAATGTTAATATCTTTAAATTTAACAGTACAAAATGTTTATACTTATGCTATTAGTGTGTTCTTTGTATTATGTGGTGTAATAAGATTAGCATACTTTAATATGTTATCTACTACTAAAAAAGGTAAACATGATGAATTTTTAGGTGTTCCTATTACAGCAAGTGCTATAGTAATACCTATGGTATATTTTGTTACATTTTTAATAGGTAGAAAGTTTAGATATATAATATTTCCAGTAACACTACTTTTACTTGGTTTATCTTACATAATACCTATTAAATTAAAAAAACCAACAGCTAGAGAAAAAATTATGTTGTCAATTATGGGAATTATAGCTATAATAGTATGTATACTTAAAATAAAATTTTAATAGAATTTTATTTTTTTTAAATATTATTACTATTGCATGGTATAATATTAACAAGAGGAGTATTATGAAGAAAATTACAATATTGTCTTTACATTTAGGTGTAGGTGGAATAGAAAAGTATATTTCTAGTTTAAGTAAAATGTTATGTGATGATTATGAAATAGAAATGATTATTACATATAAGCTTAAAGAAGTACCATCATTCAATATAAATAATAAGATAAAAATTACATATTTAATAGATGGTGGACCTAATAAAGATGAGATAAAAAAATGTATTAGAAGAAAGAAATATTTTAAATTAATAACTGAATTATTTAAGGCAGTTAAAATATTAAGATTGAAGAAATCTAGAACTAAGAAAGCACTTAAAGAGTTAGATACTGATTATTTGATTACTACTAGAACATATGAAACTAAGTTAGCTAATAAAATACTTAAGAAAAGTAATATTAAATTAATAGCAACGGATCATAATTATCCTAGTAAAAAATATAAGAAGGAATTAATTAAGAGCACTACTAATTATGATAGATTAGTTTTAGTTAATAGTGAAATAAGAGATATTTATAGAAAAGAGATAGGACTTAAAGCTGTAAGTATAAATAATTTTATAGATGAAATATCTAAGGAAAAGAGTGATTTAAGTACTAAGAATATTATAGCGGTAGGTAGACTTTCTAAGGAAAAAGGTTTTATTGATTTAATTGATATAATGTCTATTATAGTTAAAATGGATAAAGATGTTAAGTTAACTTTAGTAGGTGACGGAGAAGAGAAAGAAAATATTCAAAATAGAATTAAAGAACTTAAGTTAGAGAATAATATTAGATTAACTGGTTTCTTAAACCAAGAAGAGATTAGAAGTGAACTTTTAAAGTCTAGTATATTTTGCATGACTAGTTTAGTTGAAAGTTTTGGATTAGTAATATTAGAATCAATGAATATGGGAGTACCAGTAGTTGCTTTTGATTCTTCTGTTGGACCTAGAGTTCTTTTAAGTGATGGAAAAGGTATCTTAATTAAGGATAGAAATAAAGAAGAGTTTGCTAAGTGTGTTATAGATTTATTAAATAATAATAAAGTATTAAAAAGATTTGCCAATAATGCTAAGAAAAGTGTTGAAGAATATACTCCTGATGTCATAAAAAAAGAGTGGTTATCTTTATTAAAAGAAGTAGGTAATTGTAGTAGAAAAAGAGTTATGTTTATATCTAGTACTGGTGGACATTTAAATGAAATGTTAATGCTTAAGAGTATGTTTAATAAGTATAATTATTTTTTAATTACTGAGAATACTGAGTCTAATAGAAATCTTAAGAATAAGTATGGTAGAAAAAAAGTAGGAATGATGATTTTTGGAACTAGAAAGCATATGTTTACTTATGTGTTTAAGATAATTATGAATTCATTTAGAAGTTTATATTATTATATTAAGTTTAGACCACAATATATTATTTCTACTGGAGCACATACAGCTGGACCAATGTGTTTATTAGGACATATTTTAGGTAGTAAGATAATTTTTATAGAAACATTCGCTAATAGTGAAACAAAGACTATAACAGGTAGTTTAGTTTATAAATTTGCTGATTTGTTTATAGTTCAATGGGAAAGTATGTTAGATAATTATCCTGATGCAACATTTGGGGGGTGGATATATTGATATTTGTAACTGTAGGTACACAAGATGCACCATTTGATAGGCTTTTGAAGGCAGTTGATAAGTGCATATTTGATGGTACTATTAAAGAAGAAGTAATAGTGCAATGTGGTAAAACTAAGTTTAAGTCTAAAAATATGAAAATGTTTAATTTACTTCCAATGGATGAATTTAAAAAGATAGTAAGTGAGGCAAGTCTTATAATAGCGCATGGTGGAGTAGGTACTATAACTGATGGAATAAATAATGGTAAAGTTGTAATTGCTTGTCCAAGACTAGCAAAGTATAAGGAAGCTGTTAATGATCATCAATTACAAATTATTAAACAATTTGCTAAAATGGGATTTATTATTCCTTGTTATGATCCAAAGGATTTAAAGAAGGCTATAGAAGATTCTAAGAAATTTAAAAATAAAAAGTATAAGAGTAATACTAATAATATGGTAAAACTTATAGAGAATTTTATTGATAATAATTAAGACTTTAGAGTCTTTTTTTATTAAGTTAAAGTTATTCGTATGAAAAATATGCAAATGTGTGCAAATATTCGTATGAAAAATATGCAATGCATTAACAATAATTATAAATTTATATTATTTTAATACCTTATAAAGACTTTTTATTAAAAATTTGGTAAAATTATTTTAGGATAGGTGATAAGATGAAAATAACAAGTGTAATGGATGGAAATGAAGCATGTTTGACTGCTGCTTATAATTTTACAGAAGTAAGTGGGATTTATCCAATAACCCCTTCTAGCGCTATGGCGACTATGTGTGATAAATGGGCAAGTATGGGGAGAAAAAATATATTTAATGAAAAAGTAAGTGTTATTGAAATGCAAAGTGAAGCAGGTGCTAGTGCAATGATGCATGGGGCTTTACAAAGTGGTAGACTTGCAACTACATTTACTGCTAGTCAAGGATTATTATTAATGATACCTAGTATGTATAAGATGGCTGGAGAACTTTTACCTGGTGTTATTCATGTGGCAGCTAGAAGTTTATCTACACATGCATTATCTATATTTGGAGATCATCAAGATATATATAGTACTAGAAGTACAGGTTTCGCTATCTTAAGTAGTGCTTCTGTTCAGGATGCATATAATTTAGCATTAGTTAGTCATTTATCCAGTATCAAGGGAAGAGTACCTTTTTTACACTTTTTTGATGGATTTAGAACAAGTCATGAATTAAATAAAATATATACTTTAGAAAGTGATGATATAAAACCATTAATAGATATGGAAAGTGTATATAGATTTAGAAATAATAGTTTAAATATAGGTAAAAGTATTACAAGAGGATGTAGTGAAACTGAAGATGTTTATTTTCAAAATACAGAAGTTAGAAATAAATATTATGAAGAGTTACCTGATATAGTAAATAAATATATGGAAGATATAAATGAAATTAGTGGTGAAAACTATAAACCATTTAACTATTATGGAGATAGGAATGCTAAACATGTTATTGTAGCTATGGGAAGCGTTACAGATACTATTAGAAGTGTGGTGGATGATTTAAATAATAATGGTTATAGTACAGGGGTTATTGTTGTTAGACTTTATAGGCCTTGGAGTTCTAAATATTTCTTAAATGTTTTACCTAAAAGCGTTGAAAAAATTACAGTACTTGATAGAACTAAAGAAGCAGGTAGTTTAGCTGAACCACTTTATTTAGATGTTGTTATGTCTTTAAAGGGAGAAAACATTGATATAGTAGGTGGAAGATATGGTTTATCTAGTAAAAATGTTGGACCAGAGGATATTAAAGCAGTATTTGATAATATGGAAAAAATGAAAATGAAAGATCATTTTACATTAGGTATTATAGATGATGTTACTAATACTAGTTTAACTGTTAAAGAATATAATCTTAAAACTGATTATAGAGAAATTAAAGTGTTTGGTTTTGGTTCAGATGGAATGGTAAGTGCTAGTAAGAATATAATTAAAGTAATTGGAAGTAAACCTGAAAATTATGTACAGGGGTATTTTGAATATGATTCTAAAAAAAGTGGTGGAGTTACAATTAGTCATTTAAGAATTAGTAAAAATAAAATAAATGCTCCTTATTATTTGACAAGTCCTAATTTAGTTGTAGTTTCTAAAGATTCTTATTTGAGTAAATATGATTTATTAGAAGGTATTAAAAACAATGGTATTCTACTTATTAATACTAGTATGAATGATATTGATCTTAATAAGTGTATGACATTAAAGATGAAAGAAATTATTAAAAATAATAATATTAAAGTTTTTATAAGTGATGCTGATAGTTTATCTAAGAAATATAATTTGAATGGTAAAATTAATAATGTTATCTCTTTCTATATATTAAAAATGCTTGGACTTAGTGGAGAAGATTTAGTTAAGTTTAAAGAAATGGTAAGAAAGACTTATAGTGATAAGGGTAATGATGTTGTTTTAAATAATATAAATGCTATAGATGAGAGTATTGATTATTTAAGAGAATTTGATAAGAAAGTATTAACTTTTGAAAGTGAAGAAGATAAAGATTACACTATGATTGACAAGATGATTATTAGAAGAGGTAATATGCTTAAAGTTAGTGATTTTATTAATCATGAAGATGGTACTTTTGAAGGTGGAAGTAGTGCTTCTGATAAGAGAAAAATATCTAATTTAGTACCTAATTGGTGTAAAGAAAATTGTATTCAATGTAATAAGTGTGCATTCATTTGTCCACATTCAGTTATTAAACCTGTTTCTTTGACAGAAGAGGATGTAAATAGAAGTCCTATTAAGAAGGAAGAAACCATTAAAAGTATGGGAGAAGAGAATAAAGGATTTTACATAAGTATTAATAGTGATAATTGTACTGGATGTACATTGTGTTCTAAGGTTTGTCCTGGAAAGAATGGAGAGAAGGCTTTAGTAATGGGTAGTCCTATTAAAGATGAAGATATGATTTGTGACTATTTTAAAGATAATGTTTGTAATGATGAACATTTTTCTAAGTTTAGTGTTAAAGGACTTGGATTTATTAAGCCTGATTTAGAGTTTCCTGGTGCTTGTGCTGGTTGTGGTGAGACTGTTTATTTAAAGACTTTAACAAGTTTATTTAAGGGAGAAATAGTTATTAGTAACGCTACTGGATGTAGTTCTATTTATGGAGCAAGTTTACCTTGTACACCTTATAAAACACCATGGATAAGTTCTCTTTTTGAAGATAATGCTGAGTTTGGATATGGAATTTATACTGGGTATAAGAATGCTAGAAATAGAATAAAAGAGATTATGATAGAAACTAAGGATGAGGTTAGTAAAGAGGTAAAAGATACTTATAAGTTATGGATAGATAATAGTGAAGATGTAAATATTACTAATGAAGTAAAGGAAAAATTAAGTCAATCTAGTATACCAAGTGAGCTTAGAAGTTTGTTAGATTATATACCTTCTAGAAAGGTTTGGATAGTAGGTGGAGATGGATGGGCATATGATATTGGTTATGGTGGACTTGATCATGTTCTTAGAAGTGGTGATAATGTTAAAGTTTTGGTTTTAGATACTGAAGTTTATTCTAATACTGGTGGTCAGACATCTAAATCAACTAGAATTGGGGCAATAGCTGAGTTTTCTAGTTATGGTAAATTGAAACCTAAGAAAGATTTATTTAAGGTAGCTATGGATATACCTAATTGTTATGTTGCAAGTATTAGTGCCGGGGCTAATGATATGCAAACTATTAAGGCATTTAAAGAGGCTAATGAACATAATGGGCCTAGTGTTATTATTGCTTATAGTCCTTGTATTGCACATGGTATAAGAGGTGGGTTAAAAAATAGTATTGATGAACAAAAATTGTTGGTAGAAAGTGGATATAATATTTTGATGAGATATAATCCTGATGAAGATAAGTTAACAATTGATTCTAAAGAACCTAATTTTAGTTTATATGAAACTGTTTTTGAAAAAGAAATGAGATATAAGAATTTACAGGAGATTAATAAAGAAGATTATAATAAGTTATATGCAGAGCATATGAGGAATGCAAAAAAAAGATATGAATACTATGTAAACATATCTAAAAAATAACATAATAAAAGGATTGCCCCCCTGAGAGCAATCCGGAAAAAAGAATAAAAAGGGGTTGGCTAGTGTGATACTAGCACCAATTCGCCTATAAGTGAATTGGTAAGTCTATATACTAAACTAAAAGGGTTGTTTTGTCAACCTTTTTTTGATTAAATGTTAAATTCGTATAATATAATTTATAAAATCAAATATCATAGGCGATTTAGATTTAATAAAATTAACTTTTTTTCTAATAAATCATACAATAAACTAGGTGATTTAAATGGCGTTAAAAGGTGTTGTTATTGATGCTGGGCATGGAGGAATAGGATAAATCCAAAATAAGTGAATGACTATGAATAATAATAAATGCAAAAGTTTAAAGATACTTGAAAAAGTATCTTTTTAACAATTTAAATAAAAAAACAATTAGCACTGATGCATTTCTATTGCTAATAACACATTTTTGTGGTATATTGTCCTTATAAGGAACGTATGTCAATAAACGACAAAAAAATATGCTTAAGAGCAAAAGCATATTTCCTTATAGGTAGCACCCAACTACCCAATAAATTAAAAAGCAAATATTTAAAAGAAATATTTGGAGAATTGAATGAATGAATAAATCAATTCCTATATTAATATTAACACAAAATGATTTTAAAAGTCAATTGTATAATAAATGTAGTGCATATTGGTTTACATATTCTAACTAGGAAGAAGATCAATATGTATTTTTATTTACTTGAATAAACCGCTTTAAATGGTGGTTGGTGTTGCCTCTTTTGTTTATTATGATAAGGAGGCTAAAGATGAAAGATAAAGAAATAATAAACGAGATTTATGAAAATATAGCAGAAGAACTCAATATATCAGATAGTGTGTTTGAAAATGCAAAAAGGAGTTATAAAGCATTAGGAGAATTTTTGGAAAACAATATTGAATACCCTGTTGAAGTTTATCCACAAGGATCAATGAATCTTGGAACTTTAATAAAACCTATAGGCGATGATGATGATTATGATTTAGATGCTGTTTGTAAAATACATAACAATTTTGATTCTCCAAAAGATTTAAAAGAATTAGTTGGTAATGCTTTAAAGAAAAGTGAAAGATATAAAAAAATGTTAGCTGATGAGGGAAAAAGGTGTTGGACATTAAATTATTCTGATGATTCACATTTTCATATGGATATATTGCCATCAATACCAAATAACATAACTGACAAATCAATAAAAATAACACATAAAGAGAATAACAGCTATAAATATATGGTATCTAATCCTGAAGCATATGCAGATTGGTTTGATAAATTACAAGAGAACGAACGAAGAAATTTATATAGAATAAAGAATCGACAATTCTCAAATAAAGTTGAAGATTTGAGAAATTTTGGAATTAGAACTACTCTTCAAAAAGCAATTCAAATATTAAAAAGACATAGAGATATACAATATGCTAATGCTACTGATGAAGAAAAAGAATGTAAACCAATATCAATTATAATAACGACTTTAGTTGGGAAAATGTATTCTGGAAATGAAAGTATTTTGGATTTAATTGATAAGTTTTGTACATCGTATGAAGAGTACATAGAAATAGACTCTAACGGAAATTATGTTATTCCAAATCCTGTTAATAAAAATGAAAATTTTGCTGATAAATGGAAAATATATCCAGAAAGGCAAGAGGCGTTTTTTAACTGGGTAGAAAACTTAAAATATGATTTAATTACGAATAACTTTATGATATTTGATGATATAACTGAAAAGACTAATTATCTAAAAAAAGTGTTTGGAAACAAAACAATAACAAATGTATTTGAAAAAAGAAATTCATCCATGAGTGAAAGATATATTGATAGGAAAAATATTGCAACAATTACTGCTAATAAAACTGATACTAAAGTAAAGGAGCATACATTCTTTGGCAAATAAATTTTTTAAAAAGCCAAAGAATGTTGCAATTCAGTTATTAAATCTTAAATCAAAGTATGATTGCCTTGATTGTAAGCTAGGAATGGGAAATCTAATTTGGAAACAAAGAGTAAGACCATCTGAATTATCTAGAGCCTATGATATTACAGTAAAATATAATGGTATAACACCAGAGGTTTACTTATACAATCAAGGTATTATGACAAAAAAAGATGAATATATTCCTCATTGTTATAGAAGGCATTATAATAATAAAGATGATGAATATGTAAAGGTGTGCTTGTATTATCCAAAATATCAGGAATGGTCAAGGGATATGTTTCTGGCAGATACAATCATACCATGGACGATTGATTGGTTATATTTTTATGAGCTTTGGCGAATAACAGGAAAATGGTTAGGAGGAGGTATTGAACATGAAAAAAATTAAAAAATTCTTATACCCAGTGAGAACGATAGTTTTACCAATATTATTAATTGCTATTACATCAATAGGTTTATCATCAATATTTAAAATTGTTGATTATGAGGGAAATGGATTTTTAATTGAATTATCAAAAATAACGTTCAATCATTTTAGAAGAGTAGCTTGTGTACTATTGTTTTTTGGATTTTTAATTATATATAGACGTTTAAATAAGGATAAAGAATATGCTCCTACTGACATTTATGGAGATTATCATATTATTATTTATTATATTGCTTGGCTAATTACAGGCTATAGAAAAGTTAATTTAAAGATGAAACCCATCCCTTTACAATTTCAATTGTTGAATATAAATAAGTTGGAATGCTTTGATAATACAGAATATTCAAATCGTAATTATAAGTATAAAGTAAGTCGTAAAGGAAAATGCAACAAAAATACTAAACAAATAAACATTATAATATCTGACACATATCCTATTATAGAAGCAAAACTTCCACAAAAAATAATAGATAGTTATACCATAAGTATAACTAGAGAAGGAGATAAAGGAATTAGAACAAAGTCTCAAGAACTAATAGAAATACTTATTAAAGAGGTACAAAGTACTAAACAGTATTGTTGGAATTATAACTTATTTTTATCAACTCCTGCTTCCACAAATATAAATATCTTTAATCAAGTATTTCATACAGAAAGAGATAAATTTGTTCTTAATATTTATCAACAGGATAGTGAAAATGATTTTAAATTTAAAGAAAAATCAGTAAAAATTAAATGTTAAATTATTTTATTATTAAATTTAAGATACTTGAAAAAGTATCTTTTTTCGTATGCAAAGGAAGGAGAGATAAAATGAATTTAAATTATGCAATATTTAGAAGTCAACAGATTATGACTTTAAATGATTTAGCACAAATCGGATCACACAATAAAAGAGAAAAACAGGCTTATAAATCTAATCCTGATATTAAATTAGAATTAAAAGATGATAACATTGAGTTAGTACCACTTGAATCTAAATATGTTAAAGGTTTTAAAGAATTAACTAAGGAATATGAAAAAGAACACAATGAAAGACAAAAGACAGAAAGACAAGAAAGAAAAAAGACTTATAGTCAAATGTTAAATAAATCAAAAAATGTTGTTGCAGATGAACTATTATTTACTGCTACCCATAATTTTTTTGAGAATATGAATAAAGATGATATTATTGATTGGGCTAATACTTGTATGGAATTTGTTTATAAAAATTTAGGTTATACAAAATCACAAGTATTACACGCTACTATTCATTTAGATGAAGAAACACCACACTTGCATTGTGTAGTTATTCCACTAGTAAAAAAGTATGATAAAAGAACAAATACAGAAAGATATACTATATCTAAAAAACAATATATAAGAGATAAATATCATTTATCAGAATTACAGGATAAATATCATAAAAGACTAACTGAAAAAGGATATGATTTAGAACGTGGTATTAAAGGTAGTAATGCTAAACATCAAAAAACAAAAGAATTAAAGAAAACTACTAGATATTATGAAAACAAAGTTAAGGTAATAAATACTAGAATAGATAATGCTATGAACGTTTTTGAAGAAAAGATGAAAACTACAAAAAATATACCTTTTAGCAAAACGCACGTATTAGTAGAAAAAGATACTTTTGAAAGTATGAATAAAGTTATTAAAGAAAGTAAAAAAGCAATAGAGTTTCAACCTAAATTACAACAATTATTTAATGAAGTTGATAACTATACTAAAAGTCATCAAACTTTAGAAAAGGAAAACGAGGTACTAAATGCTAGAGTTAATAAACTTTCTAAAGATAACACTAAACTAAACACACGATTAGAAGCCATTTTAAAGGTAATTAAAGAGTTTTTTAGGAATTTATTACAAATTGGTAATGAACTTGTAAAAGAAACTACTACAATTGAAATAAAAGACTATTATGATAGTAAAGAATTTAATTCAAATGATGTTTATGATATATCTAAAGGAACAACCAAAGAAGATGAATTATTTGATTATGCAGATATACCTGGTTATTACAAAACTAGAAAAAAATCATATTATCAGGAAAAAGATAAAGACGATTATGAAATAAGTCTATAAAAAATGTAAAAATTTATAATTTTATTAAGAATATTCTCAAATCTGTGTTATAATTAAGTTAATGGAGGTGATATAAATGGCTTTTAGTAATTTGAACGAGCAACATGCAAAAGCAATGAAAGATTTAAGAGATTACATGGAACTTAAATATGGAAGTGCATATATGGGAGCTATCTCTAAATTAAGTGCAAATGATCAATATGATGAAAGAGGAATGTTAAAACCAGAATATACATTAACTTCTAAAGAAAGGGATGCTTTATTATTTTATGTTCCAGAAACTAGTAAATATTTAAAAGCATTTGATGATGTAGGATTTGAAACTACAAACAAAACAAAAAACGAACAAAATAAAGACCAAACATTAGATAAAAGATATCGTATGTTTTTAGAAAGCGTAAGAGAAGGAACAATGAAAATTGCGTCTAGTGCTGAAGTCCCTGAAGGAAATAGAATTATTCCTTATGAAATAGTAGGAATTGAATTTGATACTGATAGAATTATAGAAACATATGGAAGAGATGTCTTTGAAAGAGCATTTAAAGAAATGTATGGGGATAATAAGGTATCACAAGATCTTTCCAAGACAGACAGAATGTTTGTGCACCTTATTCAAGAGGGGATTGCTACTTCACCTTTAATAGATTTACAAGTTTTACTTCATTTACTAGAAGAAAAAGGAATACCAACTTATATCGATTTTGAATCAAGAACATTTTATTATAATGGTAGTCCTCAAAAAGGCAAAACTAAATAAATTAGTTTGCCTTTTTACTATAATTCCATTATAGTAACCCACTACGCTATTGGCATAGCCAATAACAGTGGGCAAGGGATAAATACCCCTTTGAACCCCATTTAAGCGACAAAACTACAAACTAATCGTAAGTAGTAATGTCGCCTTTTTTATTACAACTTGCGTTTTATAAAAAAGAAAGAATACTATCGCCACTTTCAACCTTACAGATCAAAACGTGCCACGTATTCTTTATATAAAAATAACCTTAATACAATTAATGTACTAAGGTTATTTTCTTTTTGGAAATAATGCACTATCAAATGATGGATATTTAGACTTATCAAATTTTTCTAAATTTGGTCTAATCATAGAAATTATTTCCTTTAATCTATCTAATATTTCATCATTAGATATTTCCTTTTTTTTTATTTTTGCTAATTCTAATTTATCAATTAAATCAGCAATACATCCTTTAATAGCAAAATCAACTTTTCTATTTTCTTCAAAATGATCAAGTGCATCGAAATAAAATTTTTCATAACTTTCTATTTGTCGTTGATAGTCAGCAGTTGATCTTTTAACTGATAAATCTTTACCCCAATTTATATCTATATCATTATAACCAGCAAGTTTCATTAAATCTACCATACTTAAATTAAGAGTTTCAGCAATTCCTTTTAAGTATAGGATGTTTGGTTTTAATCTTTTACCAGCCTCTATACGAGATACTTCAGCACAATCCATATTTGATCTTCTGGCAAGTTCTCTTTGTGAAATACCTAGTTTTTCTCTTGTTTCACTTACTAGTTTACCTAATTCAGTAGTCTGTTTTTTCATCTAATACCACCTCGACTGAAATAAGTATAACACATAGTGATGTAAAAATCAATACATTTTTGCAATTATAGTGTTGACAAACTCATTATGTGATGATATACTCAATAAGAAATTGATGTAAAACTCATCGGTGGGAAAGGAGGAACAGAGATGAATGAGAATAAAGCACCTAGATATTTCAAACCATAGGATATGGAGGGATAAAAACATCAAACCTGAAGCAAAAGAAATATATGCTTATCTATTTGCAGAGGGATTTGAAAGAACTATCTCACATATAAGCATTGGAAGAATACAAAGGGAGCTAAAAAGTATAACCAATATCGGATTTAGAAATAATCTAAAGATATTAGAAAAAAACAAATATCTAGTTTATAAAGAATACGATACAGGATTATACGAATATCACATTTACTAGAACGATAAAATCACTAGTAAATATAGGTACAGTAAATGTTCGGAGATTTATGTTAGTACCTTTTCTATAAGATATATAGAATAAATCAAAATAATATCTTTAGGGGAAGATATAAAAAATCCCCCTTAGGATATTATTGCTCAAAATTTGGAATGGAAAAGCCCATATTTATTAGATAGGAGAACTATTATTATATTAGATTGTGAATTTATTATGACTCCAAGAATATTATTTAATGATAGGAATTTATCTAAAACAGATTGTAGTGTTTTAGGTCTTATCATTTCACTTACCTTGAAAAATGGATATTGTTATGCGAGTAATGAGTATTTAGCAGACTATGTAAAAGTTTCAAAAAGAACAATTAGCGATTCATTGTCTAAAATAAAACGATTAAAATATATCATAGTAAAATATGAAAATAATAATCGTAGAATATATCTTAATACTGAAAAGATACCAACAAAAGTTGCGAACCAAGTAGCAAAAAATTGTAATGATATGGTAGCAGAAACTTGTGACCATAATATAAATAATAAATATAAAAATGAATATAAAAAAATAAATAAATTTAAACGAGAAGAAATTGTACCTTATTGGATGGAACATCCTGAAGTGTGCAAATCAGATCCAATGACCGAAGAAGAATCTATAGAATTTGATAAACAATTAGATGAAATACAATAGATAAATTATAGAATCAAAGGAGAAGATGTCTATGAAAGGAGTATTTAATTTATAATTAAAGAAAAGGGGGTAAATAGAAAATGGAGGTAGTATATAATGTAAAATATAAATTTAAGAACAATGAAAATAAAACTAATGAAGAATTAAAAGATTTATTTAATAGAAAATTGTTAAATATCATTATAAAGCTAGAAAATCAAAAATTAGGATTAAATAATTCGTAATAATGATATATAATATACTTGTATTTAAAATTATTCGTAGTTGTTCCAATGTATTGGAGGAATGGCTATGATGGAAAAGGTAGGTGTATATTGTAGATTATCTGATGAAGATAGAGATAAACTAAATAAAACTGATGATAGTGATAGTATAATAAATCAAAGAAGTATGTGTTTAAAATATGCCAATCAAAATGGTTGGGATGTTGTAGATATATATTCTGATGATGATTTTTCTGGAGCAGGAACTTATAGGCCAGATTTTGAAAGACTTATAAATGATTGTAAAAATGGTAAGATTAATTTAGTCTTATGTAAATCACAATCTAGATTTTCAAGAGATATGGAAGTTATTGAAAGATATCTACATAATAAGTTTATTGAATGGGGAGTTAGATTTGTAAGTATTATTGATAATGCTGATACAAGTATTGAATCTAACAAGAAATCAAGACAAATAAATGGACTTATTAATGAATGGTATTTAGATGACTTATCACAAAATATTAGAAAGTCTTTAAAGAATAAAAGAGAAGATGGTTTATTTATGGGTAGCTTTGCCTCATATGGTTATGATAGAGATGAAGATGGACATAAGTTAGTTGTTGATCCAGTAGCCGCAGAAGTAGTTAAAAAGATATTTAAAATGTATGCAGATGGATATGGTTATCATAGAATATGTGAATATCTAAACAATAATAATATTTCACCTAGATCTGTTTATAAAAAGCAAAAAGGTAGCAAATTTGTATGTTGTAATTGCAATTTAAAGACAGTTAGATGGAATCCTGATACAATTGCTCAAATGTTAAAAAATGAAGTTTATATAGGCAATTTAGTTCAAGGAAAAACAACTTATGTAAGTTATAAAAATCATAAACCTATGAAAGTACCTAAAAAAGATTGGATTAGAATTGAGAATGCCCATGAACCAATTATAGATATGGAAACATGGAATAAAGTACAATCAATATTAGGAACACATTACAAAGTTACTAAAACAGGACAAATAAATTATTTTACTAGAAAAGTATATTGTAGTTGTTGTGATAAAGCATTTATGAGAAATGTTTATAGTGTTAAAAGTGAAAAGACAGGTAAAAGAGCATATCTACAATGTAAGGGTAATAAAAAGTTTCATATATGTCCTAATAATAAAGTAATTAGAATGGATAGTTTAGAAGAAATATTATTAAATGCTATTAATGATTTATTAGATAATTACTATGATAAGAATAATTTAAAAGAACTCTATGAAAACAGACAAGAACAAGATACAGATAATAACAATTCAATAAAAGCACTAATACAAGAAAAAGAAGATTTAAATAAAAAAATAAGTAATAATAAAACTTATTATAGAAATCTTTTTGAGGAAAAAGTTAAGGGAGTTATTTCTGAAGATATGTTTCAGATGATGTCAAAAGATTATTTCAATGAAATAGAAAATATGATGAAAAGAATTGAAATAATAGATAAACAAATTGATGAGTTGAAAATTGAAAAGAAAGAAAAGAAAAATGCTGATAGCGTATTAAAGAAATATAAACATATAAAAGAACTTAATAAAATTATATTAGATGAGTTTATTGATAAAGTATATATTGGAGAATATGATAAAGAAAATAAAACAAGAGATATTGAAATAGAATGGAATTTTGAATTTTGAGGTAGTAGTTATGAAAGTAGAAGAAATGCATTATTTTGGTATTCCAATAGAAATAAGAAATTTTTATAGAGATGTATTTGAAGTGTATGAGATAAGAGAGAGATTAGGAGAAGAAAAAGGTATAAAATTTTATGTTTATACTAGTGACCATAATCCTCCACATGTACATGCAATATATGATAAATATGAAATTTCTATTTCATTACTAGATTTTAAAGTTCTAGCTGGAAATATTCCAAATAAAAATAAAAATATTGCTATTAAATGGGTTAAAGAAAACAAAGATAAATTATTAAATTACTGGGACAATAAAACCATAGTTTCTTCAACAAACTTAACAAAATCTATGTTAGATTCAAAAGAACTAGTAGAAATATAAATAATAATAAATTTGGACTTTTCCGATACCCCGACACGGAGGTTCGGATCCTGGTGCTAGTGGTAATGGTATAATTGAGAAAGATCTTACACTTTTGATAAGTAAGTATATGTATGATAGATTAAGAGAATTAGGCATTCCTGTTACAATGACAAGAACTACAGATGAAACAATAGATAGTACTGATAGAACCAATAGAATTAAAAATGCTTATGGTACAGGTAAAGATGTAGTTGTTATTAGTAATCACATAAATGCAGGAGGTGGTGATGGTGCTGAAGTAATTTATGCTCTTAGAAACAATTCAAAGTTTTCTAATACAATATTAGAAGAATTAGAAAGTGAAGGTCAAAATATAAGAAAGAATTATCAACAAAGACTTCCAAGTAACCCAGTAAAAGATTATTATTTTATTCACAGAAACACACCAGATACAGAAGCAGTGATTGTTGAATATGGTTTTCTAGATTCAAAAGGTGATGATGTCAATCAATTAAAAAATAATTATAAAGATTATGCAGAAGCAGTTGTAAGAGCAATAACTAAATATAAAAATCTTCCCTATACTGCGCCTGTTGAAGGTTCATATTATACAGTACAAAAAGGTGATTCACTTTGGAAAATTGCTAACAAGTTCGGTATAACAGTTGAAGAATTAAAAAATCTAAATAACCTAAAAACAAATACAATTACAGTAGGACAAAATTTAAAAGTTAAGCTTGATGAAGAAAAACCAGTAGAAGACTATTTAATTTATACAGTTAAATCTGGTGATTCACTTTGGAAAATTGCTAATAAATATAATACTACTGTAGATACATTAATGAATATTAACAACTTGAAAGGAACAACATTAACTATTAATCAACAATTACTAATACCTAAAACAGAAAACATAGAAATAGATGTAAAAGAAGAGCCAAAAGGAATAGAATACACAGTAAAGGCAGGAGATTCTCTTTCTAAAATAGCAAACAGTTATGGAATCACAGTAGATAGAATAAAAAGCGCAAATAAACTTACAGGTAACACTATATATGTTGGACAAAAATTATTAATACCTGTATCTGACACAAAAGTTGAAGAAAAAGAACCAACAACTTCGGCTGGAATTAATTATGTAGTAGTTAAAGGTGATAATTTATATACAATTGCTAATAAATATGGTGTTAGTGTAAATGATATAAAAAGTTTAAATAACTTATCTTCAAATACACTACAAATAGGACAAGTATTGAAAATACCTGGTACTGAATCTTATACCACATATAAAGTTAAAAAAGGTGATTCGCTTTGGAAAATTGCAAACACATATGGAGTTACAGTTAATGAATTAAAAAATATTAATAATCTATCTGGTTCAACATTATCAATTGGACAAGAAATATTAATACCTACTAAATAAGTATTTAACAAGTTATATTAGTTTATAACTTGTTTTTTTAAATAATTATTACATTGATTTTTTGTAAAGTAACAACATTTACAATATAGATTTTGTGATTTCGTGATATATTTAAAATATGAGGCTATCTTTATGGATAAAGAAGGAATTTTAAAAAAATTAGATGATAAAATTAATTATTTAGAGAAAAATAATATTCAATTAACTGAATTAAAAAACTATATTAATGGTTTGTGTGGTGCAGTATGTTAATCTAATATGTATTATTATTCCTTGTCATAGGGTAGTAGGCGCAAATAACAAGATAACTGGTTATGGTGGAGGTATTAAAAATAAAATAAAGTTATTAGAATTAGAAGGAATAGATGTTAGTAAATATGAATAGATGTAAATGGTGTAATTTAAAAAATGAAAAATATATTAAATACCATGATGAAGAATGGGGAGTACTTAATTTAGATGATAGGTATCTTTTTGAAATGCTTATATTAGAATCTTTTCAAGCAGGTTTATCATGGGAATGTGTATTAAATAAAAGAGAAAGTTTTAAGATTGCTTATGATAATTTTGAAATAGACAAGGTAATTAAATATGATGAAAAGAAACAAAAAGAACTAATAAATAACAAAGATATTATAAGAAATAAACTTAAAATAAAAGCAAGTGTTAACAATGCTAAAATATTTAAAAATATTCAGAATGAATTTGGTAGTTTTAAAAACTATTTACTTAATTTTAGTGGAAAAGATATTATTTATGAAAATGATAAGGTTAGCTCTATTTTATCTGATAAAATATCAAATGATTTAATTAGACGAGGTATGAAGTTTGTAGGAACAACTATAATTTATTCTTATTTACAAGCTATCGGAATTATTAATTCACATGAAGACGATTGCTTTTATCATGTAAATAAGTGTCAATAAAATTAAATATTATTGACATCCTTTTTTTTATGTAATATAGTCAAGATGGAGGATAGGTTATGGAGTATAAGGATAATGAATGGATAGTTAGAGAGAATCAAGAGCAAAGAGAACGTGAGCAAATTTTGCGTGAAGGTATGGGAATGCGAGCTATAAAGGAAATATCTCAAGAAGATTATCTAAAATATCAAGAAGCTAGAAGAAGAAGTTTAGAAAAAAGAGAAAGAGAAAGAATTAAAAAAAATATTAAACTTCAAAGAACTTTAGCCGGAGTATTTGCTGCTGCTCATCTTGTTTTAATTGGAACTTTACATTTAAATAAGTTTTCAGGTAGAATTGATACTTTGCCAGAAAGTCAAGTTCAAATTGATTATGATGGTGTTTATCATAATCAGGGTATACAAATTTATCATAATGAAAAAAATTGGAAAGAAGTTAATGATAAACAAGTTATGATTCCAGAAGAAATTGCAAAAGACTTAAGCTTATTGAGCGAAATTAATAGAAAGTATGCTTTATATGATATAACTCATGAAATGAAAGTAGGAAGTATTTTAATAGATGATTTTAAATCTACAGAAAATTATAATAATCTTAAGGTAATTGTTAAAGAATTAAGTAAATTGGTTGGTAAAACAGATACTAATTTTACAAATGTAGAAACATTTAATGAAGTAGTAGTTAGATATGGATATGTAAATTATCAAGCGTTTGCTAAAGCATGTAGTGAACAAATAGAAATTTTAAATTCTGCAGAGAATGATGTGATTAAAGGAGTTAATAAATAATGGTTGGGACAGTGAATATTAATGGTGTGGAATATGTTGAGATGAAAACATTGGAAGTTAAAGATACCAAGTATGCTTATTTGGTTAATCAAGATGATGAAAAAGATTTTATTATAAATAAAATTGTTATTAGAGATGGTAAAGAAATGTATGTGGGGTTAGATAATGATAATGAGTATGATTTAGCTCTTATGTATTTTCTTAAGAATTATACACAGGATAATTTGAAATAGTATAAAAACTATTTCTTTTCTTATGTATTTTTGTTATAATTTAATTAGTTTTAGGAGGAAACATTTATGAAATTATATGATGTTATTAAGTACGAAGGTGATAACGATACAATTATATGGAAATATCCTATAGAAGATTTTAATTTAGGATCTCAATTAATAGTGCATGAGTCTCAAGAGGCAATTTTCTTTATGGATGGACAAGCCTTAGATAGTTTTGGACCTGGTAAATATACTTTAGAAACAGATAATTTACCGGTTATTACAAAGTTAATGAATTTGTCTACTGATGGAGTATCACAATTTCATTCAGAAGTATACTTTATTAATAAAGTTGAACATTTAGCTATAAGATGGGGTACTGATACTAAAATACAATATATGGAACCTACTTATAATTTTCCTATATATATTGGAGCAAATGGTGAAATGTCAATAGATATAGATAATGCTAAAAAATTATTGATTAAATTAATTGGTACAGAGTATGGTATTAGTAAAGATAGATTAGTTTCTTACTTTAAATCATTTCTTATGATTAGATTAAAACCTTATTTATCAAAATTTATAAAAGAAAATAAAATTAATATTTTTGAAATAGATGAAAATTTAGAAGAAATGTCTAATGGAGTAAAAGAAAAATTAATACCTGATTTTAATGAATACGGGATTAACTTGAAACAGTTTTTTATTACGACTATTGTTAAACCTGATGGTGATGAACAATATGAAAAATTTAAAGAATTACATTTTAGACAATATGCTGATGTAGCAGAAGCTGAATTAAATCAAAAAGTTGGAGTTATTAATCAAGAAACAGAAAAGAAAAAGATTATTATTGCGTCTGAAGGATTAGCGCAAAAAAGGAAGAATGAAGGTTATACTTATCAAGAAGAAAAGAGTTTTGATGTTGCTAAAAGTATGGCTGAGAATGAAGGTAGTGGTAATTTTACGAGTGCTGGTATAGGTATGGGAATAATGGCAGGAGTTGGGAGTACTGTTGGAGCAACATTTGCAAATAATTTAAATAGCACTGTAAATAACACTATTAAATATTGTGAAAATTGTGGATATAAAGTAGAAAGTAATCAAAAATTTTGTGAAAATTGTGGAAATAAATTAAGTTTTAATGATAAATGCATTAATTGTGGATATCAATTTACAAACTCTGGAAAGTACTGTCCAAATTGTGGTAGTGAAAGGAAGTAAATAAATGAAAAAGAAAGTTATTTTAATTCCAAATATTATATATTTAATTTGTTTGTTTATAATTTTGTATGTTATAAATATAGATAAAAGTATAGTTAACTTTATAATAGTGTGTGGTGCTTATTTATTATTTGAACTAGTTAGTTTGATTTTAATTATGAAGAACAAAGAAAATGAAATAAAAAAAGATGTTCTTAATTCTTCTGTCATCTTAAAGTATATAACGTGTAGTATTATTTTGTCTCTAGTATTAGTTTTATATTTTTTAAACATTATGGATAATAATTTATTAATCATTGTTTCGGTTTTGGAAATTTGTGTTTATTATATTGATTATTATCTTATTAATTCAGGTAAAAATCATGTAATTTCTAATCAAGAAAAAGTTTTAAATAAGACTAAAAATGTAAAAGAATGGTTAAATGAGTTAAAACTATTAAAAGAAGAAACTGATGATAATAAGTTGAAAAAGGAATTAGAGAATGCAATAGATGAATTGAGATTTTCTAATTTGAGTAATTATAATAGTTCTAAAGAGTTTAGTGATAAGATTAATGATACTATAAAATCATTAAAAAATAATATAAATTCTAAAGATATAAAAGATTTGATTAAATTAATAAAAAAAGCAAATATTGTTAATAAAAATGTTAAGGAGTAAAGTATGAAAAGAATAACGTGTGAAATGTGTGGAAGCACTGATTTAGTAAAAAAAGAAGGATTATTTGAATGTCAAAGTTGTGGTACTAAGTATTCTGTTGAAGAGGCAAAGAAAATGATGGTGGAAGGTACCGTTAAAGTTGATAATAGTGATTATATTAAGAATTTCTTAGAAATGGCAGAGAATGCTTATGATGCATCAAATCTAAAGGAAGCTGAAGATTATTGTAATAAAATTATAGAAAATGATCCAAAGTATTATAAAGCATGGTTTATTAAAGGAAAGGCAGCTGGATGGCAATCTACATTAGCAAATAATAGATTTAATGAGTCTGCTAATTGTTTTGGTAAAGCAATTGATTATGCACCTGAAGATGAAAAGGAAGCAATTAGTGAAGATGGTGCAACTGAATTAAAAGAACTTGGTTTAGCTTTGATAAGGTTAAGAGCTAAAAACTTTGTTAATTATCCAACACAAGAAGATATTAATTTATTTTTAAGTGATAGACTTACTATATTAAATGCTATATCTCAATATATATTAAAAGGTGGAGAAATTCCTGCTAATTATAATGATCAAATAGCAACTATTATGAATAATGCTGCATGTGATGCTTGGAATAATAAGATTACTAAAGATTTTGAAAATGATGATGATACAGGACATCCTGGAGATTATGCTTGGAAGGAAATGATTGAAGAAGCTGGATATTGCATAACACTACTTAAAATTGCTATAGATGTAGATACTAATGATGACGAAGAAGATATTCAGAGATATAAAAATATAATTCATATACATAATTATTGTATAAATAGTTGTTCATATACAAAAGAATTTACATCTTATGGTAGTTATTGGGCTAGAAGTTATAGTTTAGCTAAAGAAGCAGTAAATGCTAGAAAAAAAGAGATTGATGAATATAGTAATAAAATAGCGCAAATTGAAAAGGAAGTTCAAGAAAGAAAAGAAAGAGAAAGAAAAGAAAAAATTGATAAATATTGGGAACAACATAAAGAAGAAAAAGATAGATTAGAAAATGAAAGAAAACAATTATTAAATAAAAAAGAAACATTAGAAAAACAAACTCAAGAATTACCAGAAATGCAGAAGATTAATGATAATCGTAAAAAGATAGAAGAAAAACAAGAAGAAAGAAAACATTTAGGTTTATTTAAGGGTAAAGAGAAAAAACAAATTGATAGTGAGATTGAACTATTAGAGGTAGAAAATGATAGAATTTATTCTAGTGTTAAAGATCAAGTAGAATCTTGGAAAAAAGAAATTGTTGAATGTGCTGTTAAAATTAATAATATTGTTGATGAGTTAACAATGGATAGATAAATATTAAATTGAAATAGTTTAAATACTATTTCTTTTTTTATATACTTTTGTTATAATTTAGTTAGTAAAATAAAGGAGAATGGTTAGTATGGCAAGTATGAGTAATCATTTTAGAATTGATATTAATAAAGGACTTTCTAAACCAGAGTATATATTTAAGGGACAAAAATATAGAATTACTGTATTATCTGATGTTTTAATTCGTTTTGAATATAGTGAAACTGGTACATTTAATGATTATCCTACTATACAAGTTTTGAATAGAAGTTTTAGTGAAACACCTAATATTAGTGTTAAACAAGATGATAAATTTCTTAATATACAAAATAATTATTTTATTTTGGAGTATTCTAAAGAAAAGCCTTTTGAAGCAGGTAAATTAGTGCCTGATTCTAATATGAGAGTTAGTTTGGTGGGTACAGATAAAGTTTGGTATTATAATCATCCTGAAGTTAGAAATTTCAAAGGTGCAGCATATAGTTTTGATGTGGATAAACATGGAATTAAGGTAGAAAAAGGATTGTATTCAACTGATGGTTTTGCGACAATAAATGATACTGGTAATCCAGTTTTTGTTGCTGATGGTTCTATAAAAAAGAATCCAAGTGATGGCATTGATATTTACTTGTTTATTTATAGAAAGGATTTTGGTAAGGCGCTAAAAAGTTATTTTGAATTAACAGGTTATCCTAATTTACCTCCTAGGTATGCACTTGGTGTATGGTGGAATAAAAATGAAAACTACAATCAAAATGATGTGGAAAATTTAATGGATAATTTTGATAAATCAGAAATACCATTATCATCTATTTTACTTGGATATTGTTGGTGTAATAATGGTTATGAATTTGATAAAGAAAAGTATCCTAATATAGATAATTTAATAAAAAAAATGCATGATAGAAAAGTATATTTAGGTTTAAGGCTTAATACTGAAAAAGGTTTTACAGAGAGTGATAGCTTTTATAGTAAAGCTAAAGAAATATCTAAAGTTAATTCTAGTGTTATTCCATTAAATGTTTATAATACCGATTTGTTAAATGAATTTTATAATAGTGTAATTGATAATTTACTTAATTTGGGTGTTGACTATTTTTGGCTTGATGATAAGAAAAGAGATAAAATTAGTACTTTTATGTTGACTCATTATACTTTTATGAATTACTCTAGAAAAGAAACAAGAAGGGGATTAATTATGACAAGAAATTCTCTAATTGCATCACATAGATATCCAGTTATGTTTTCTGGAAATACTAAAGTTAATTGGAAAACATTAAGATATTTACCTTATTATAATTCTATGAGTGCTAATATTGGACTTTCATGGTGGAGTCATGATATAGGTGGATATGAAGATGGAATAGAAGATAAAGAGTTATATACAAGATATGTTCAATTAGGAGTTTATAGTCCAGTATTTAGATTTGCTTCTAAAGAAGGTCATTATTATAAAAGAGAGCCTTGGAAATGGGATAACAATACTCGTAGTATTGTTAAAGATTATACTCGTATGAGACATAAATTAATACCATATATTTATACTGAATCTTATAAATATTCAAAATTGGGAGTACCTTTAATTAGACCTATTTATTATGAAAATCCTGAAATATATGATGAACCCTTATATAAAAATGAATATTATTTTGGATCAGAACTTTTAGTTGCCCCTATAACTACGCCAAAAGATTCAATAATGAATAGGGTAGTTCACAAGTTGTTTTTACCTGAAGGAATTTGGTATGATATAAAAACAGGCAAAAAATTTCCAGGTGGAAGATATGTAACTTTTTATAGAGATGAAGATTATCCTGTGTATGCTAGAAGTGGTGCAATTATTCCTATTGCAAGATTAGAAAATGATAATATAAATGATGTACATCCTCCTAAAGAGTTGGAAATACAAGTTTTTCCTGGATGTAGCAATTCTTATAATTTATATGAAGATGATGGGGTGTCTAATTTATATAAAGAAGGCTTTTATATCATAACTAATATAGATTACAATTATAGAAAGAATAACTACACTTTGATTATAAGACCTATTGATGGTAAGAGTAATATAATTCCTGAAAAGAGAGATTATAAGATTAAATTTAGAAATACTAAATATCCTGAAGATGTTAAAGTAAATATTGGACAATTTAGTAAAGATTATAATGCCTATACAACGGATAATGATTTTATAATAGAAATTAAGGATGTACCTACTACACAACAATTGACAATTAATTGTGGTGGAAAAGCTATTGAAATAGATGCTGTCAGATTAATTAATGAAGATATTGATGATATTATTTCTGATTTGCAAATAGAAACTTCTTTAAAAGAAACCATAGCGAATATATTGTTTAGTGATAATTCTATAAGAAAGAAAAGAATATCTATTAGAAAATTAAGAGCTAAAGGATTAAAGGGAGTTTTTATAAAAATGTTTCTTAAGTTATTAGAGTATATTAGTGAAATATAATATACTCTTTTGTTATCTCTTGAAATAAGATTTAATTAATAATATAATAGTTTTATAAGGATGATGTTTATGAGAGAGATTTTGATTACGAATAGTATATATTTTGTTGTTGCTTATTTAATTTTATTTTTAATTTATGTATTTGTTATTAATAAAAGAAGAGTAGTTTATAAAGATGGTAAAAAATATTTAGAAGTAAATTATATTGTTAATAAGTTTAATCTAGATATGAGAAAAATTAAATATAATAATCTTAAATGGACATTAACTTTTATTAATCCTTTGATTATGAGTATTACATTTATAGTTGTAATAAATGTGAAAAATACTATTTTATCTTTAGTTATAGGTTTTTTAGTTATGATGGCATTAATATATTCGATATATGAAATAATAGGTAGAATTTATAAAAAGAAATGTGAAAGTGTGTAATTATGTTCTGAATACTCAATTTTTTTACTTTATATATTTCTGAAAATGATACAGTGAGATGTTAAATTAAATGTTGAAAATTTGCGAATTAAAATGACATTTTCTTATATTTTAATGATGTCAAAGTTATAAATTGATTGTTATAATTAAAATGAAATTATAATAGTTCTCTTTATTTATTAAGTCAATTTTGGTAAAATATGTATGTACATGGTTTTACATAATGTGACATATTATTTATATAAGTAGTTGTAAAATGATTATGGTGAATAGTATGTATACAGTAAAGGTATTTGATGAGTCTCATGAAAAGGATTTAGAAAATAAGGTGAATTCTTTTTTGAGGACTATAGGTAGTAAGAAAATAATAGATATAAAGTATCAAGTAAGTATAGGAATATTTAGTAGTGAACAGATATATTGCTTTAGTGCGATGATAATTTATATAGATTGAGAGGTTATATGAAGAAGAATTCTTTTGTAGAAGGTACATTTATAGCAACTTTTTCAATAATATTAGTTAAAATATTAGGTGTTTTATATGTTATACCTTTTTATAAGATTATTGGGGAAAGCGGTGGTGCATTATATAGTTATGCTTATAATGTTTATAATTTGTTTTTAAATATTAGTACAGCAGGTATACCAGTTGCGATTAGTAAAATTATTAGTGAATATAATACTTTGGAAATGTATGAGGCTAAAGAAAGATCATTTAAGTTAGCTAAGAGAATTATAGGAATTATTGCTTTGATTGCATTCTTTGTTTTATTTGTATTTGCTAAAGAGATAGCAGTTTTAATACTTGGTGATATAAGTGGTGGGAATAGTTTAAGTGATGTTGCTTTTGTTATTAGATGTGTATCATTTTGTTTACTTATTATACCTTTTTTATCTGTTACTAAGGGTTATTTACAAGGACATAAATATATTACACCTTCTAGTGTTAGTCAAGTAATTGAACAAGTTGTTAGAATTGCAGTTATACTTATGGGTTCTTATATAATTATTAATGTTCTAAATAAAAGTGTTAGTTTAGGTGTGGGTGTTGCAGTTTCTGGTGCTTTTTTTGGAGGAGTAGTTGCTTATATTTATTTACTAATTAAAATGAAAAAGAATAAGGATGAATTTAAAGTTTCCACTAAACCCGATAAAGTAAGTGATAAGGAAATAATTAAAAAGATACTTAGTTATGCATTACCTTTAATTATAGTTAGTATTGCTACTGATATTTATAGTTTAACTGATATGACTTTAGTTTTAAAAGCTAGTTATAAACTTGGATATACTGGTAGTGAAAGTGAACTTATTTCAAGTATAATTTCTACTTGGACACCTAAAATATGTATGATAATTAATGCAGTTGCGATAGGACTTTCTACTAGTTTAATACCACATATGGTTAGTAGTTTTGTTAAAAAAGATATGACTGAAGCAAATAAGAAGTTTAATCAGGCAATAAGTATTATTATCGTTAGTACTTTACCTTTAAGTGTGGGTATTGCTTATTTATCTAGACCTATTTATACATTGTTTTATGGTTATAGTTTATATGGAACATTAATTTTAAGATATACAGCATTTCAAGCATTATTTGCAAGTATATATATAGTTATAAGTATGGCTTTACAAAGTCTTAATATGTTTAAAGTGGTTTATAAGAGCACTATATTAGGCTTTTTGACTAATGCTATATTGGATGTACCACTTATGTATTTGATGAAGAAATTAGGTACTCATGCTTTTTATGGAGCGATAATCGCGACTATTCTTGGTTATGTTTTATCTTATACGATAAGTTTAAGTTCATTAAAAAAACAACTAGGATTTAGTTTTAAAGGAATAGTAGATACTATTAAAAAAAGTATGTTACCAATATTAAGTATGACATGTGTACTTATTCTAATAAACTTATTTTTAAAGTTAAATGTGAGTGGAAGTATTAAAATATTTATGACTTGTTTATTTTATGCATTAGTGGGTGGTTTTGTTTATTTAAGTATTTCTTATAAAATTGGATTACTTGAAAGTGTATTTGAAAAAGAGTTTATAGATAAAATATTTAAAAAATTAAAAATTAGGAGGTAGTTATGTTAATATTAAAGAATGTTACTAAATATTATGGAAGTAATTTAGCTGTTGATAATTTGTCTTTTGAAGTTAAAGATGGCGAAATTTTTGGATTATTGGGAGTTAATGGAGCTGGTAAAACAACTACATTTAGAATGATAACAGGATTACTCGATAAAACAGAAGGAGAAATTACTTTTAATGGGAAAAAGATAGATTATAGTGTTACTGATAAAATAGGGTTTTTAGCTGAAGAAAGATGTTTATTAACTAAGTTAACTGTATTTGAACAAGCAAAGTTCTATGGTGGACTTAAGAGTATGAGTGAAAAAGATATTGAAAGTAGATTAGATTATTTATTAGATAAGCTAGAAATAAGTGATTATAAGAATAAAAAGATTAAAGAGTTATCTAAAGGTAATCAACAAAAAGTTCAGTTTATTATGGCTATTTTACATAAACCTAAATTACTAATATTAGATGAACCTTTTAGTGGATTGGATCCTATAAATATAGAGTTATTTAAAAATTTAATTTTAGAATTAAAGCATGAAGGAACTAGTATAATATTCTCTAGTCATAGAATGGATCATGTAGAGTATTTTTGTGAATCATTAGTTATATTAGTTAAAGGTAAGACTGTTTTACAAGGTAATTTAAAGAAAATTAAAGAAGAGCATAGAAAGAAAAATATATTAATAAATGGGAGTATTGATACTGAAGAAATTAAGAAAGTTAATGGAGTGTTGGATGTTCAAAAGAATGGACAAGATTACTCTGTTAAGATATTAGATGATTCTAAAGTAGAGAATGTGTTTAAGTATGTTAGTAAATGTAAGAATATTACTAAGTTTATAGTTGAAGAGCCTTCTTTGAATGAAATATTTATTGAAAGAGTAGGTGGATCTTATGAAAAATAAATTAAAATTATTAATTAAAGATGGATTAAATAAAAAGATTAATACTAAGTGGTTTAAAGTTGTTAATATTATTTTATTAGTTGTAATAGTGGGACTTATTAACATAGATAATATTATTAAGTTCTTTGGTGGTAATTTTGATGATCCGATTGTTATATATGTTATAGATAACACTAATAAATATTATGAGGCTATTAAGAGTGGTTATGATAATATTGATTTGAGTGCTCTTGGTTCTGAAAGTGAAATTAAACTTGCTGATAAATCATTGGATGAATTAAAAGAAGAAATGGTTAATGATGAGAGTAATGATATTATATTAGTTATTAATAGTAATAATGGAAAAGTAGTCGCAGATGTTATTTCTTATAATTATGTTGATGCTGTTACTTTACAAGTGTTAAATTCTACTTTATCTTCAGTTAAAACTAATATTGCATTGATGGAAAGTAGTTTAACTGAAGAAGAACTTGCTAGTATTTATGAACCTGTAGAAATTAATAGAAGTTATTTAAGTGATAATTTAGATGAAAATAATGAGTTAATGAGTTATATTGGTAATTTTATTATTCCTATATTTATAATACCTTTCTTCTTATTGATAATTATGGTTACTCAGATGATTGGAGCAGAAATAAATGAAGAAAAGAGTTCTAAGAGTATGGAAATTATTATTACTAGTGTTCCAGCAAGACTTCATTTTATTTCCAAGATTATAACAGCTAATGTTTATGCTATTTTACAAAGTTTATTGTTTGTTTTATATTTTGGTATAGGTTTATTAATTAGAAGACTAGTGACTGGTAGTAGTTTAATTAGTGGATTAGATAGTCAAGTAGGAAATGTAGTTAATCAATTTATTCAAAGTGGAACATTAGATAATTTATTAAAATGTTTACCAGTTACAATTATAATGATTTTATTAAGTTTTGTAGCATATTCTTTAATCGCAGGTATACTAGCTAGTATGACTACTAATCAAGAAGATTTTCAACAACTACAATCACCTATGATGATGATTATAATGGCTGGTTACTTTCTAGCAATACTTGCATCTACTTATGAAAAGAGTACATTTATAACAACTGTTTCTGTAATACCATTTATCTCATGCATATTAAGTCCAGTATTACTTATGATGGGACAAATAGGAATAGTACATGTGTTAATTAGTATATTACTTTTAATATTAACTTTATATTTACTTATTAAATATGGTTTAAGAGTTTATAAAGTCGGTATATTAAATTATAGTTCTAGTAATTTATGGAAGAAGATTTTAGAAGGAATTAAATCCAAAGAATAACTACTCTGATGTGAGTAGTTTTCTTTTTGCTTATTTGATATAATTACATTAGGTGTTAAGATAATATCTGAATTAGAAAATATTTCTAGAGAAAATGTTGTTGTATCTGGAGATGGAGAAAGTGATATAGATATGATTAAATATTATAATGGGTATAAAATGATTGATATGGTTGAAGATTTAAGAAAAATAAATGTTAAGTGTGTAGAAAGTGTTTCAAGTATACTTGAAGAATTCATCTAATTTATTGTATAATTTTTGTAGGAAGGATGGTTTATATGAAGAAAGAAAATGTTTTATGGGGATTAGGTTTTATTATAGTAGGAATTCTTGTGTTGGTTAATGCATTGGGAATTCTAGAAATTAATGTATTTTTTAAAGGATGGTGGACTTTATTTATTATAGTACCATGTTTTGTTAATATTTTTAAAGATAATGATAAGACTGCGAGTATTATAGGAACAGTGTTTGGTATACTTTTATTGCTTGCTGTGAGAGATGTTATTAATTTTGATTTGTTATGGAAAATATTATTACCTTTAGTATTAATCATTATAGGGTTATCTCTTATATTTAAAGACAAAGTTAGTGATAAGGTAAAAGATGAAATTAAAAAGTTAAATAAAAATAGTAAAGATGAGTATACTGCTACTTTTTCAGGGCAAGATTTAAATTTCGATGATGAAGAATTTAAGGGATGTGAACTTAATGCTATATTTGGTGGTATTAAATGTGATATAAAAAATGCTAAGTTAAAAGATGATGTAGTTATTAATGCTTCTTCTATATTTGGTGGTATTACTTTATATGTTCCAAAAGATGTTAATGTAAAGGTAGTTAGTAATTCTATTTTTGGTGGAGTTTCTGGTAATTATAATAAAAATATGAGTGATAAAAAAGGTAAAACTATCTATGTAAATGCTACTTGTTTATTTGGAGGAGTTGAAATTAAATGACACAGGCACAAAAAGTAATTAAGTATTTTGCTTATGCCTTAGCAATATTTATTATAATTAGTATATTTTCTTTAGTGATTGAAGTTGTTAAAGAGGTATGTGGAATATATGTAGATAGTGATGTTAAATTTGATAATATTGAATATGATAATTATTTAGAATTAGATTTGTCTAGAGTAGAAGTTTATATTAAAACTGGTGATTTGTTAAAAGCAGAGTCAGATAATAAAAATATCAATATTAAACAAGATGGTAATAAGCTAATTGTTAAGGAAAAAAGTGGTCTATTGTTGACTAAAAATAAAGCAGTACTTAATGTAACTGTTCCTGAAAATTTTGAATTCGATTATGTTAAAATAGATACTGGGGCTGGCAATATTAATATAGAAAGATTAAAATCAAGAATTTTGGATTTAGACATGGGTGCTGGCAAATTAAGTATAGATGATATTATAGTTAACAAAGAGGCAAATATTGATACTGGAGCAGGCGAAGTTATAATTAATAATGCTTTTATTAATAAATTAGACCTTGATTTAGGTACAGGTAAAACGGAGTTTAATGGAATTATTGTAGGAAGTGCTGATATTGACACTGGTGTGGGTAATTTTGTTATGAATTTAAATGATAGAATTGATAATTATAATTTTAAACTAAATAAAGGTATAGGAAATATTTCAGTAAACGGAGATCAAATTAAGTCTGATAGTAAAGTTAGTAATGGTAATGTTAATATAGAAATTGATGGTGGAGTAGGAAATATAGAAATTAATACTAAATATTAGTTTCTATTTTTTTTATGTAGTGATATAATTATTATGTGATTACTCTGTAGCCAAGTGGTAAGGCAGTGGATTCTGACTCCACCATCATAGGTTCGAATCCTATCAGAGTAACCATTTTTATTTGTATTTAAATTTATATTATGGTAAACTATATTTAGGAATGGTGATAAAATGACTTTAGTTATAATGGCTGCTGGTATGGGAAGCAGATTTGGAGGATTAAAACAAATTGAACCAGTAGGTCCTAATGGAGAGTTTATAATAGATTACTCAATATATGATGCAAAACGCGCAGGATTTAATAAAGTAGTTTTTATTATAAAAGAAGAAAACTATGGTGTTTTTAAAGAAACTATAGGTAAAAGAGTTGATAAATATATTGATGTAGAATATGTTTTTCAAACAAATGATAATGTTCCGGTTAAAATACCAGAAGAAAGAAAGAAGCCACTAGGCACAGCTCATGCTATATTATGTTGTAAAAATGTAGTCAAAGAAAATTTTGCTATTGTAAATGCAGATGATTTTTATGGATATGATGCATTTAAAAAAATAGGTGATTTTTTAAAGTGTGATTTAAATGAAAACGAATATGCAGTTGTGGGTTATAACATACTTGAGACTATGACAAATTTTGGTTCAGTTAAAAGAGGTGTATGTGAAATTAATAATGGCTATTTAACGAGATTAACAGAAAGTATTATTGAAAAAGATAATGATAAATTAGTAGGTAAAACTCTTGAAAATAATGAAAATATTTATGTTGACAAAAATACGGTTGTATCAATGAATATGTTAGGTTTTACTCCAAAATTATTTGAATACTTGGAAAATGGATTTGAAGAATTTTTAAAAAGTCATGATTTGATGACATGTGAATATTTAATACCAACTGAAGTTAATAGATATTTAAATAAAGGATTAGTTAATGTAAAAGTACTAAATACTACTTCAACATGGTATGGAATAACTTATAGAGAAGATTTAAATATACTTAAAACTGAATTAAATAAATTAATTGAATCTGGTGTATATCCTAATAAATTATGGAAATAAAATGAAATATTTTTTTCATTTTATTTTTTCTTTTAAAAATATTTTTATGTTAGAGAGTGTTATAATTACATTGTCTTTTAGTCTTTTATCATGCTATAATAAATATTGTATGAAAGGATTAATATGAAAATAAAATATGTTTTAAAAAAACTTAAAAATATGAGATATAAAGAATTATTTAATAAAGCAGAAGAAATAGGAAAAAAAGTAAATAAAAGTAAATATAGTATTCTATTTGATATGGCTAAGTGTGCTTTAAAATATGGAAGTGGATATATGGATTACTTTGAATTTGAATTTTATCTACTTAATGATGAAGAAAGAAGTACATATTTAACTGGTAGAATAAATAATGAAATAATAAAAAAATATAATAATAAAGAATATTGGCATTTATTTAGTGATAAAACAGAATTTAATAAATTATTTAAAGAATATTTAGGCAGAGAATACCTAGATTTAAGAACATCTACTTTTAAAGAATTTAAAGAATTTATATCTAATAAAGATAAAATAATAGCTAAACCAATAGATGCATGTGGTGGTAAAGGAATAGATGTTATAGAAATAGATAAAACTAAATTAAAAAATGAATACAATGTATTAAAAATATATAATAAGATAATGAAAAATGAACAATTTTTAGTAGAAGAATATATTATTCAAAATAGTAAATTAAATGAACTTTATAATGGGAGTGTAAACTCACTTAGAATATTAACATTTTTAGATGATAATGGTGAAGTACACATAATGAATAGTATTTTAAAAATAGGCAATAGTGGTAATGTAGATAACTTTAGTAGTGGTGGAATGTATACATTTGTTAATGATGAAGGTGTAGTATACGTTCCTGCGATAGATGAAAAAGGTAACATATATAGTAAACATCCAATAACTAAAGAAAACATATTAGGTTTTCACATTCCTAATTATAAATATGTTTTACCATTCGTAACACATTTAGCCAAAATAGTTCCTGAAGTAAGATACATTGGTTGGGATATAGTAATAACTGAAAAAAGTATACTTGTAATCGAAGGAAATGAATATCCAGGTATATTTCAAGTTAAACCAAGCATAAGTGGTATAAAAAAAGGAGATTTACCAAAATATAAAAAATATATGAAATTATAGGTGATAATATGAATTTATTAATAGTTTTATTACTAAGCATACTTTCTATTATATTTCTATTAATTGGGACTATAATAGTATTTAATACACATAATAGTAAAAGAGTAATGACTCTTAGTGTATCATTAGGATTTGTAGTATTAATACTTTTGGGTGTAATTCACTTACTTCCTGATGCATATGAATTTTTTAGAGAAATATATACTAAAGAAAAAAGTATACTTATTATGAGCATATCTACATTAGTAGGTTTTCTTATAATACTTGTACTTGATTTATTAGGTGGTCATCATGATGAAGAGGGACACCATAACAAAGAAAACTTTAAACATGTTTCAATAATAACATGTATATTCTTAGTAGTTCATAACTTTATTGAAGGAATGAGCATATATAGTAGCGTACTTCTTAATTATAAAACAGCACTTTTATTAACTATTGGAATAGGCCTTCATAACATACCATTAGGTTTTACACTATCAAGTACATTTAATAAAAATCATAGTAAAGCTAAAACAGTATTATATATTATATTTATAGGTATATCTTATTTATTTGGAGCCTTAACAGCATTTATATTTGAAGAGATATTTATGAATTCTTTGGTATTAGGAATAGCCTTAACATTCACTTTTGGTATGATACTTTATATTGCGTTGTTTGAATTCTTACCTATGATAATTAGTAGTGATGAAAAGAAAATGAAATATATAGGTATAATATCTGGAATAGTTTTAATGTTATTAACATTATTTTTGTAGGAGATTATATGGACAAATTTATTAAACATAACAAATATTATTTAATTTCTCTTCTTATATTATTAATAGTATTTATGATAACTAAGTTATATTTTAGTGATTATATAAATAAAATAGATATAAGTGTAGCAAACTTTATTACTAAGAAAGTTGTTAACAATAATATGACAAGTTGTATCAAGTTATTAACACATTTAGGTAGTTCTATGGTGTTAATAAGTATAACTTTATTAACATTATTTATAATAAAAGATAAAGGATATTTCATGAATATATCACTTAACTTAGCACTTGCATTCATATTAAGCGTACTTTACAAAAACTTTATAAAAAGAGAAAGACCAAGTGTAAGTTTAATTAAAAAACCAAGTGACTATTCTTTTCCAAGTGGTCATACCATGTGTTCAGTTGCATTTTATGGCTTCTTAATATACTTAGTAAATAAAAATATAAAAAATAAATATATAAAAATAGTACTAAATATACTATTTTTACTAGTTATACTAATCGTTCCATTTACTAGAATTTACTTAGGAGTTCATTATTTGAGTGATGTATTAATGGGTGCTTTATTAGGATTTATTTCACTTATGATGTACATTAACTATATTGAAAAGGAGAACATATTATGAAAAAAGGATTAAATTTATTTTTAAAAGGTATAGTATTAGGTATAGCATTTATTATTCCCGGAGTAAGTGGTGGAACTTTAGCTGTTTTACTAGGAATCTATGAAGAATTACTTGATAAAGTTAGTAACTTTTACAAAAGTAAAAAGAACTTTATCGATACTGTTAAATATATGCTACCTCTTGGAATAGGAGTGTTAGTTTCGATAGCTATATGTGCTAAAATAATTGGTATAGGTTTAGAAAAGGCACCAATAGTAACATTATTAATTTTCCTAGGGCTTATAATAGGTGGTTTACCAAAATTATTTAAAGGAGCAGCAAAAAAGCCTGGTATAAAAGAAATTATATTTATGTTAATTGGTATTGTACTTGTAGTAGTAATGGCACTTATGGACAAAAGTGGCACAACAGTAACCTTAGCTAATATGGATACTAAAGGATATATATTGTTATTTTTAGTTGGTATGATTGCATCAGCTACAATGGTAATCCCAGGTATAAGCGGTTCTTTCACTCTTATGTTATTAGGTTACTATGAACCAGTTTTAGGAGTAGTAAATAATATAGTTGCTTTAACTAATTTAAAGCAAAACATCCTTATAATGATACCTTTCTTAATAGGAGTAATATTGGGTATAATTTTAATATCTAAAATAATAAATTACTTACTTAAGAAATATCCAAATGAAGTGTATTATGCAATATTAGGTTTTGTATTATCATCAGTATTTAGTGTATTCTATCAAGTGTTTACTTATGATTTTAACTTAACACATCTAATTATTGGATTAATTCTAATGATTATAAACTCTATATTAATTTCTAAAGTATTTAAAGATTAAATTTTTAAGGTGGTACTATGAAAAAAGAAGATAATAAATGTCCTAATTGTGGATCATTACTTAAGTCATTTGAAACAACTTGTCCTTATTGTAGAACAGAAATAAGAAATATAAATTGTTCTGAAACTTTAAAAAAGTTTTCAATAGGACTAAAAGAATTACAATCATTAAAAACAACAAATGAAAATGAAAAAACACAAAAATATGAACAAATAGCAGAATACATAAAAAACTATCCAATACCTAATTCAAAAGAGGATTTGATAGAATTTATGATTTTAATATCATCTAATATAGATTTAAACATTGAAGATGAAGATAAGTTAATTGTTCAAAAAGCTTGGAAAAATAAGTTAGAACAGGTATATGAAAAAGCAAAACTATCAATAAAAAGTCAAAAAGACTTAAAATATATTAATGATATATATACTGATATAAATAATAAAATTAAAAATAAAAAAAAGAAAGAATTAATTCTTCTTGTAAGTATATTTGGTTCATTATTATTTCTTATGGGAATTTTGACAAACCCAATTATAACTTTAACTATATCATTGGTTTTAATAATATTATTTCTATTCTTATACATAAAATTTCTCAGTACCAATACATCAAAAACGGATATATTCTTAAATAAAAAATATAATTCAATTGTAAATTTATTTAAAGAAAAACCACACTTTAAATATCTATCAATTGGAATACTAATGTTAATTTTATCAACAGGTATATACTTAGGTCTAAATCCAGATGCAATACATCCTCCAGGTTATAAAGTTAGTATTCACATAGACTTTGAAAATAATTTATTTCTTAATAAATACAATGTAATATTATATTCAGATAAAAAAGAGCAAACACTTTATCATGGACAAAATAAAGATATAACATTATACCTAAAAGAAGGAAATCATACTTTAAAATTTGAAAATTATGATAATAAAGGAATATTTAAACAAATAGAAATAAATATAGATAGCGATACTGAAATAGGATACAAAATAAAATGTTATTCTGACAAAATAGATGTAACAGAATTATACTTTAATAAAATAGAAAAATAATTAGAGCACAAATTAACTGTGTTCTTTTTAATTATATAAAACTAATTAATAAATTTTATCCATATAATGATATAATAATTAAAATGGGAGGTAAGAAAATGTGTACTATATTATTACCTATTAAACCGGAATATGCAAATAAAATTGTTAATCAAACCAAACTTTATGAATATAGAAAAAATATATGTAAAAAAAGTGTAGATAAAATAATAATCTATAGTACTTCTCCTGTAAAAAGAGTAATCGCAGAAGTTGAAGTTAAATCTATACTCTCAAATACTCCTGATAAATTATGGAATGAAACAAAACAATATTCTGGTATTTCAAAAAATAAATATATGAAATATTTTGAAAATAAAAGTATTGCATATGCATATGAATTAGGAAAAGTTATTGTATATGATTCACCTAAAAAGTTAAAAGATATTGGAATCAATTATTATCCTCAGTCATATGTGTACTTAAAATAAAATGTATAAATAAATATAAAAATGGTACAAAATTTATAAATTAGACTGGTTTTTAAAATAAATTAAAATTTATTTTAAAATCCAATCTTTTTATTTTAATTTTCTATTTTCTTCAATGTTTTCAAATCCATAAACAGGACTATTATAATTTCTTTGAAATAATCTTTCAGCCATTTCTTTATTTCCGAATCGATTATTTAATAATACATAATTTTTATAGTTTTGAGGATTATATTCATCTATTTTAAAATAATCTTTTTTATTGTAAACATTAAAAAATAAATCAGTTAAGTCTAAATCCACAAGAGTAGGTATACCATTTTGATAACAATACTCGGCTACCTTTTTAACACAGTCACTAAAGTGAAATCCACCAATTACTATTTCGTCAATCTTTCCTAATTGTTCTATTAAATATTTTTCACTAGGATATTTAATGTCTTTAACTTGTTTACCACTACCATCCTGATTATAGCTACTTGCCTGTTTAAAAGATACATCAGTATAAATTATTTTATCAGTTTGTAAAGGGTTGATACCATAAATATTTTTATCTGGATAAATTGCATAAACAATTTGATACCCTTTTTCCCTATATCTTTTTTGTATACATTCATTTAATACTTTATAAGGGTTTTCTATTTTCATTTCTTGTATATACTCTTCTGAAAATTCAAAAGAATGATTATATTCTCGAATGGGGTATAAATATAAAAATATTTTTTGCATAATTGATCACCTGTATTCATTTTACCATATTTTAGTTATGTATTATCATTAAAATGTCTAAAATAAAACTTACACAAAGCCTTATTAAACCTTATTACAATAATACTAAATAAGTTTATGAACAATAATTTAAAATATTTATTTATGAATGTTGATGAATTAAAACTATTACGATATAATATATAACTATTATAAGTTACATGAAAAACAATGTAAGGGTGTGAAATAAATGAATGGATATTATGATAATTTAAATGATGAAGTAAAAGAATATTTTAGTATTCTATCAACAGAGTTTCCGGAATGGTTATTAGAATATATTGATACTCCTGAAATGGAAAGAATTAGTAAAATAAGTATGAGTTGTGGTACAGATTATTCTAAATGCTTTAATGTTAGATATTGGTATTCTAATTTAGATCATAGTGTTGGTGTTGCCTTAATTATTTGGCATTTTACACACGATAAGAAACAAACACTAGCAGGTCTATTCCACGACATTGCCACACCTGTATTTAAACATTGTATAGACTTTATGAATGGTGATTCAGAAACTCAAGAATCTACTGAAGAAAAAACATCTGACATTATTAGAAATTCTTCAAAAATAATGAGTTTGTTAAAAAGAGATGGAATAAAATTAGAGGAAGTAGATAACTATAAAATTTATCCTATTGCGGATAATGATACACCAAAATTATCTGCTGATAGATTTGAATATACATTTGCAAGTGGATTAACTTTTTTCAGAGTTTGGAAATTAGATAAAATTAGAAAAATGTATAACAACATTGTAGTAACAACGAATGAAGATGGTATACAAGAACTTGCTTTTAAAAATAAAGAAGTTTGTGAAGAATATATAGATACAATTTCAAAATTATGGCCTGAATGGGTAAGCGATAAAGATAGAACTGTAATGCAATTTTTAGCAGATATGTGTAGGTCAATGAATAATGCTGGTTATTTAACAATAGAAGATTTATATACACTTTCAGAACAAGAAGTAATTGATAAAATTTTAACTTGTGAAGATAAATACTTATCAGATAGTTTTAAATTATTCCAAGACGCTGATACTGTTTATAGAAGTGCAATGCCTGTTGATGAAAAATATTGTGTTAATATAAAAGCAAAAACACGATATGTTGTACCATTAGTTCAAACTGATGATAGTGCTGTTAGAATAAATCAAATATCTGATACAGCAGCCAATCAAATTACAGAATATTTAAATTGTCCAAAAGGTGGATATTATACATATTTTGATTTTCAATTTATACCTTATGATGATAAGATAAACACAAAAAAGCTTATTAAGAAAGATAATTCATAGTATGATGATTTATCTTTTATACTAATAAGTAGGAAATTATATTCCTGTATTTTTAATGCATGCAAATTTAGTTTGGATTTATTAAAAAACTGAATGACTTTAGCCATTTGCAGTGTTCACAATTAATAGTAAAAAATAAAGTATTTGTCAATAAACTTTTTGATTGACCAAGATAAATGTAAGTTGTGAAATAAAATATGCATAAAATATATACTTAGTTGCTATTAGATGGAATTTTCTTAAAGAAGATATTATTAATTTTAAAAATAAGGCTAGTACGACAAATATAAATTAAGTTAAGACTTAACAAGGCTGAGATGTGGGAAAAACACAATAAAAAAACACTAAATAAATAGTGTAAAATTCATTTGGAGCGATAACAAAGGTTATTCGAAACTCTTAATAGTAAAAGTTGATAAACAACTAATCACTAAAAACATTATAGCATATTATTTTAATTTGTCATAGCAGAAAAATGACTTATATCAACTTCTTTAATTTTTCTCATTAAATACTGAGCACTCTTTAATATTTGATCTGGTGTTCTAACCGTCCTGTGAGATAATATATTACATATATCTAGTAATGTTGGAATTTGTATGTCATCTTGATGGGAACAATTTACATTTCCACATAATGCAATTTTAACATTTGTTATGTTATCTAAAGTTGGACTTGAATTTTTTACTTTAAATTTCATAAATTCTTCTAAAACTTTTCTCATAACATTAGGATAATGATACATTTCACATTCATCTAGTTCATCAGCATTATCTAGTTGAGAAAATTCATATATTTCTTTGAAATCATGCATATACGGAGTTTCATTAGTTCGAGTTTTTACTAAATAACTACCATTTATATTCTTTTTAACTTCATAAAATCTGAATGGAGTCTCATTGCCATTTTTATCTTTTGTATCCTTTTTACCATAACATAAGTTACAAAAGTCATCCCAAACATGAGTAAAAATAAAAACTTGGGGTTTTTTTAATTCTAATATCTTTTTTATTAATTCTAACACATACATTTTATTAACATCATCAACACTTGATATAGGATCATCAATAATAATATAGTTTATTTCATTTTTGAAATTTTGTTGCTGTTTATCGTTGAATAACTCGTAATAAAAGAATAATAAAGCTAATAAATTATTTTCACCTTCACTTATATCATTTATAGTTAAAGATACATCATCCCTTCTGTGTTTTATCGTATAATTGTTATCTATTATATCTAGATAAAAATCTATTCCTAACTCTTGTAATAATTCGTTTATAAAATTAGCAAAATCATTTGTAGTAGATTTGCTATTTTTTAATTCACTAATTTCTTTTATTAATATACTATTTGAATTAGATGCTGAAAGTATCTCTTTTTCTTTATCTTCTATTTTCTTTAATTCATCTGCAATATTTTTGCTTTCTAATATTTCTAATGCTATTGAACCTTTAATTAAAGAATTACTTTTATCAATCAGTTTACTTAATTCATTTTCTTTTTCTTGTTTAGCATTGCTAATTTTTAATTGATTATCATTAATGCTACTCATAATGTGTTTCAATGTTGCAGAATCAAATGATTCGTTTTTTTCAAAATTTTCAAGTTTTGTTTTTATTTTTTCGTTTATAGATATTAATTGTTGTTGATTTTCACTTAAAGCATCATAGTATTTATATATAGAATCATTGATTAAATTACCCATTAAATCTTTATTTTCTTTTAATTTTAATTCACTAATTTCTTTTATTTTAAGATGTAATTTATTAAGTATTATTAAATCTTTTTGCTTCTTATCATTTAAATACTTGTTAATTGTTTCTTCAATTTCATTTATCTCAATATTGCCACCACAAAATTTACATTTTCTTGAATTATCGTGTTTATGAATAATTAATCCTTGTTCTAACCAGGATAATACTTCAGCTGATGGTATTTCATTATTCTCATAATTTTTATTCATAATTAATGATATTGTATCTATTTCATCGTTCGTTAAAATTTCCATTGTTAATAATTTGATACCTTGAAGAGTAACTAATTCTTTTTCATAACTAGAAGCATCTTTTACATTCTTTAAATCTTCTTTTGATTTGACAACTTTTAATGCAGATTCTAAATCTTTGCGATATGAAACAACTAACTCCTTAATACTTTCAGCGGTTCTTCGCTTTATTGAAGATTTTCCTTTTTTTAAATCAAAAATACTATTAACCTCATTTTTTGCATTTTGTTCTAGAATTTCCTTTTCTTTTTGAAGAGAAGGGACATCCTTATAATTTTTCATTTTTTCCTCAATAGTTTTTTCTATATCAACATTTTCTTTGCCAAAATTTGCAACAATACCTTTTAAATCAACATTATTTTCTAACAACAAATTATCCTTAATAAAATCTTTGTTAAAGAAGCGATAATTATCACCTTTAACATTAGGATTTTTTCTTATTTCTGTTAAAATTCCTTTTGATAATGCTGTTTTACCTTTACCATTATATCCAAAAAACAAATTTTTTTGTTTAAACTTTTCATCATCATTTGGACCAGAATAATTCTTAAAAGATTTAAAAGTATAATTATTAATTGTTTCTATCATAAACATCCTCCCAACAAAAAAGTATCATTCTATAGAATGATACTAATCTAGTATAATTATAGCATATTTAGACAATAAATCCTATTATAATTAAGCAAATTTATATTTTTTTGTAAAAATAATAGAAATGTGTGCTATTGTGTGCTATAATATTACACAATTACTTATTTGTGGAGGATAAAATGGAAAAATTAGATGAAATAAGAAAATCTTTAAACTTTTATGTTTGCTCAAATGAATTAAAGAATAAGATTATTGATGAACCAAATAATTATAGTGTAGCTGATCACTTATTTGGTAGTATGATATTAGCAACTGCTATTGATTCTGAATTTAAAGAAGCAAATAATTTATCAAAAATATATAGAATGTTGCTTCTTTCCGAATTTAAAGAAGCAAATAATTTATCAAAAATATATAGAATGTCGCTTCTTTCTGAATTTAGTATTTCGTACCCTAATTATGATTTCGAAAATTTAAAATTAGGAAAGCAATATACTAAAG
>CAKOLN010000004.1 GCA_934096075.1 uncultured Bacilli bacterium | reverse complement strand
TTTTTAAGTGTAAATTTTTTTATTTCATCTGTAAACCTCTCCTTTAAAATAATTCCACTTTCATTTTAGAATAAAAGAACAAAAGTTTAATAAAAAATTTTCTTCACAAATACGAGTCTTTGTGTTATAATCATTTCAAGAAAGCGAAGACTAAGAGGAGTATAAAGTGTAGTTTTAAAGAGAGTTAGTGGTTGGTGTAAACTAATAAATAAAACTTTAGAAGGTAGCTTAGGAGTGTTTATTTGAATAAAGTAAAATAAAACGAGTAATGCACGTTAAGCATAAGAGTATAAATTAAGGTGGTACCACGGATTTCGTCCTTTAGGTATCATCTTTTTATTTTGGAGGTATAAAAATGTTAGATAAAAAATATAATGCTCAAGAAAAAGAAGCAAAATGGTTAAATTATTGGAAAGAAAATAAAATATATGAATTTAAACTAGATAATAGAGAAGTTTATTCAATTGACACACCACCACCAACAGTAAGTGGTAATATTCATATTGGACATATATTCTCATATTCACAAACAGAAATGATTGCTAGATATAAAAGATTAAGAGGATATAATATTTTCTATCCATTTGGATTTGATGACAATGGATTACCTAGCGAAAGATTAGTCGAAAAAGAACTAGGTAAAAAAGCTGCTGAAATTGGAAGAGAAGAATTCTCAAAATCATGTTATAAAACAACTGATAAATACGAAGCGGATTTTCAAGAATTATTTAGTAAAATGGGAGTAAGTACAGATTGGGATATTCACTATAAAACAGTTAGTCCGTCAACAATAAAAGTAAGTCAATTATCTTTCTTAGATTTAATAAAAAAAGGACATTGTTACCACAAAGAAAGTCCAGCATTATGGTGTAATGAATGCTTAACTTCAATAGCACAAGCTGAACTAGAAACAAAAACAATTAAGACAACATTTAATTATGTTAACTTTAAAACAGTTGAAGATGGCGAAAAATTTACAATAGCAACGACAAGACCAGAATTATTACCAGCTATTGTGTGTGTATTTGTTAATCCAGCAGATGAAAAGCATAATCATTTAATTGGTAAAACTGCAAGTATTCCAGTAGTAAATGTAAATGTTCCAATTATGGCAGATGAAAAAGTAGCAATTGACAAAGGTACAGGTATTGTTATGTGTTGTACTTTTGGAGATCAAACAGATATTGAGTGGTGGAAAAAATATAATTTACCATTAAAATATATCTTTACGGATGATGGAAGAATTGCTGATTCAGTACCTAACTATGGTGGACTAAAAATAAAAGAAGCAAGAAAACAAATAGTAGAAGACTTAAAAAATGGCGGATATATTGTAAAAATAGAAGAATTAGAACATGAAGTTCAAACACATGAAAGATGTGGAAAAGAAGTAGAATATTCAGTAATGAATCAATGGTTTATAGATATTATGAATCATAAAGAAGATTTTATTAAAATTGGTAATGAAATTAAATGGCATCCTGAACACATGAAGAGTAGATATGATGAATGGGTTAATAATGTTGCATGGGATTGGTGTATATCTCGTCAAAGATATTTTGGTGTTCCATTTCCTGTATGGTATTGTAAAGACTGCGGAGAACCAATATTTGCAAGAAAGGAAGATTTACCAGTTAATCCATTAGTCCAAAAACCTTTTATTGATAAATGTCCAAAATGTGGTTGTACAGAATTTAATCCCGAAACAGATGTTATGGATACTTGGGCGACTTCATCTGTTACTCCACTTATTAATATGAGATATGGTGAAAAAGAAAATTATGAAAATATTTTAAAGCCAATGAGTTTAAGAACAAATGCTTCAGAAATTATTAGAACTTGGGATTTCTATACAATCGTAAAATCATTCTATCATTTTGGACAAAGACCTTGGGATAATGTAATGATTTCAGGATTCGTTATGGCGAATAAGGGTGAAAAAATTAGTAAAAGTAAAGGCAATAGTAAAGTTGAACCAATTGACTTAATCACACAATATTCTGCAGATGTAATACGTTACTGGGCAGGTTCTGGAAGATTAGGTACTGACATTGTATATAGCGAAGAAACACTCCTTCGTGGAAAAAAATTAATTAATAAAATTTGGAATGTTTCTAAATTTATTGAGATGCACTTAGCTGATTATAAAAATAAAGAATTTAATGATTATGAATATATTGATAAATGGATTCTAGGAAGTTTCCAAGAGATGGAAAAAGGATTTATTAAATATTTAGATGAATATGAAGTAGGACTAGCACTAAATACTCTCGAAAAATTCTTCTGGAATTTCTGTGATAATTATATTGAAATTGTAAAACACAGATTATATAGGCCTGAAGAGTTTGGTGATATTTCCAGATATTCTGGACAAAAAACTGTTTATACAATTCTTTATAAATTATTACAAGATTTTAGTATTTTCTTTCCATTCATTACAGAGGAAATATACCAAGAATTATTTAAGGACCAAAAATCAGTTCATATTACTGAAATTAAACAATTAGATTTTAACTTTGAATCTGAAATCAAAAATGGTGATTTAATTATGAATATAATAAGTCAAGCAAGAGGAGAAAAAACTAATAATAATGTTTCATTAAAAACCCCAATCAAAAATTTAGATTTAAGTTTAAACAAAGAATTGGAAGATGCAATTAATGCTTCAATCAAAGATTTTAAAGCAACTTTGTTTATTGAAAACTTAAATATTACATCAATTGATAAAGATTATAAGATTAATAATATCGAATTAAATATAGAAAATATTGATTAAAAATAGGCATAGATTAATTTCTATGCTTTTTAATTTATGGTGACATTAATAGTGACATTAATAGTGACACTCATTATAATTGTTACAGGAAATATAGTAACATGATAAGGATTATTAGATGTAAATAAAAGAACAATTATAATAAATTTTAAAGTTTAACCTTATAAAAAATATATAAAAAGAGTTGGCCAAATAAGGATGATTATTTGCAAATAAATTATAAAATATAAATTTATTATAAAAGAAAACTTTGTTAATAAAGAAAGAACAAAATTAGATAGTGATAAGAAAATGTTAGAACTATTGACTAAATAAGTCAGTAGTTTTATTTTATTATTTAGTGTGATACAATTGTAACAAGGAAGTGAACGTATGATAAAGAGTATAAAATCTAACAATAAAATATTTAAAAGTAAAGAATTTCAAAAAGATAAATACAAATTTTTTTTAATATTACAAAATATAAATACTGAACAAGTTGAACTTTATAGTGATGAAGAAAATTATGTATTATGTAGAAGTGGTAAAGAATGGCCTACATGGATTTGGACAAAAGATAATTTTGATATAACTTTATTACCGGAAATAGAAGAAACTATAAATAAATATTTATTAGATGTTGATACAAAATTTACTTGTAAAAGAGAACTATATAATTTATTAAAAGGAGATAATTATCAATATTTAGGAGATTATTATTTTGAAATGGGATATTTAGTGTGTGATAAAACAGCTAAACCAAGACTATCTGATGGAAGTTTTGAATTAGCTACTAGAGATGATATAGAAATATTAACCAAATTTACATATGATGAGTCTAGAGAAATTAATGATGTAAAAGAACTAACTATAGATGAAGCAAAAAAAGATGTTGAGAAAAGACTAAATAGAGGAACATATTACATTTGGAAAAATAAAGAAGGTAAAATCGTAGCGCAAGCATCATATGTAGTAGCAGATGGAAATGCTAAAATCGCAGGAGTGTACACTTTACCAGAAGAAAGAGGTAAAGGATATGCTGCTAACTTAATATATATTTTAACAAACAAAGTATTATCTGAAGGAAATCACGTTTCACTTTATACAGATTATAAATATATTCCATCAAACAAAGCATATAAAAATGTAGGATATGTTGATAAAGATATTTTAATAAATTTCTCATGTAGAAAAATAAGCATATAGATAAAAAAAGAAGGGAGAGAGAAAATGGAGATAAAAGAAGAAAAACAAATAATATTAACAGGAGATAGACCAACAGGAAAGTTACATTTAGGACATCTAGTCGGTTCTATTGCACAAAGAGTAGAAATTCAAAACTCCGGAAACTATGACGAAATGTATATAGAAATAGCTGATGCACAAGCAACAACAGATAATTTTGGAAATATTCAAAAAGTAAAAGATAATGTTATTGAAGTAATGTTAGATTACCTATCTTGTGGAATAGATCCCAAAAAATGTACTATATTTTTACAATCAGAAGTTCCTGAATTAAGTGATTTAACTTTTTACTATATGAATTTAGTCACAATGTCCAGATTAGAAAGAAACCCTACTGTTAAACAAGAAATAATATATAGAAATTTTCAAAATACATTACCTGTAGGTTTTGTTACTTATCCGATAAGTCAAGCAGCAGATATTACTGCATTCAATGCTAATATTGTACCAGTTGGAGATGACCAATTACCTATGATAGAACAAACTAGAGAAATAGTAAGGACATTTAATAGACTTTATGGTGAAACATTAATAGAACCTAAAGCAGTATTACCTGAAAATGCTGTTTGTCATAGATTGCCGGGTACTGATGGACAGGCGAAAATGAGTAAATCAATAGGTAATTGTATTTACTTGTCAGACACTAGTGAAGAAGTAAAAAAGAAAGTAATGAGTATGTTCACAGATCCCAATCATTTAAAAGTTGAAGACCCAGGAGTAACAGAAGGAAACCCAGTATTTATTTATCTTTCCGCATTTGCCAAAGAAAATCATTTTAAAGAATATTTTAAAGATAAAAATTCAGAAAATGTAGAATATAAAAATTTAGATGAACTTAAATCACATTATGAACATGGCGGTTTAGGTGATATGAAAGTAAAAAAATTCTTGTATTATGTTCTTGAAGAAACATTAAAACCTATAAGAGAAAAAAGACATGAACTAGAACAACATATACCAGAAATATATAATGTTTTATTTGAAGGTAGTGATAAGGCTAGATTAAAAGCAAATGAAACCTTATTAAAAGTAAAAAAAGCGATAGGGTTAGACTATCGAAATGATTTAGATTTGATAAATAGTCAAGTAGAAAAATATAAAAATTAATTTAATATTAAAAGGATATTTTTTATGAATAAAAGAGTAAGTTCAAGAGGTATAATAATTGAAAATGATTATGTATATCTTATGTTTAGAAGAAGAATAAAAGAAAATGGAGAAATGAAAGAATACTATGTAATACCAGGTGGTGGAATTAATGAAAATGAAACACTTGAAGAAAATGTAAAAAGAGAAGTAAAAGAAGAATTTTCAGTTGATGTAAAAATTAATGGATACATAGGAAAAGATGAAAGTGAAGAAACAATAGCTAATTTCTTTAGTTGTTCAATAATAAGTGGTACCCCAAAGCTTGGTGGTGAAGAACTAGATAGATGTACAGAAAGTAATTATTATGAAGTAAGAAAAGTAAAAATAGAAGACTTAGATAAAATAGATGTAATGGGAAAAGATATGATTATAAAAGCATTTAATAAAGTATACACGTCTATTTAATCGAATTTTAACGAAAACCCATTGACAACCCACATTTAAAGTGGTAAATTGGTACCAATATTTATTTTTTGGAGGGTCATATGAGAATTGCAAATATACTAAATTGTGATGTTATTAATTACATAGTTAGTAACTTTGATACTAATTCTTGTTGTATGCTTAAAAAAATAAAAATATCTAAAGAGATGATTTAAACATGATTAAATCGTCTCTTTTTGTTTATATGTGGAGGTGTTTATGAAAGATTTAACTATTGATGACTTATTAAAACTTGTAAAGTCATATAATCCAGAAGAAGTGGATAATGTAAAGAAAGCATATTTATATGCAGAAAATTTACATAAAGGACAATTTAGACAAAGTGGAGAAGAATACATATCGCATCCGTTAAACGTCGCATATATACTAGCTGAAATGCATGCTGATTGTGACACAGTATGTGCAGGCCTATTACATGATACTATAGAAGATACTAATACTACAAAAGAAGATATTGCCTATGAATTTAATCCTAATGTCGCAACACTAGTAGATGGAGTAACAAAATTAGCAAAAATGAACTTTTCATCAAAACAAGATCAAAACTACGCAAACACTAGGAAAATAATAACAGGTATAACTGAAGATGTAAGAATAATAATTATAAAACTAGCAGACAGACTACATAACATGAGAACTCTTGAATACAAAAGTGAATTTAAACAAAAAGAAAATGCATTAGAAACAATGGACATATTTGTACCACTTGCTTATTATATTGGACATTATAGAATAAAAACAGAACTAGAAGACTTAGCATTCAGATATCTTAAACCAGATAGTTACAAAAGAATATATGATTTACAACAAAGAATAGAAAAAGAAAATAAATCATGCTTAGAAGATATGAGTGGTAAAATAAAAGAAATATTAAATAACAGAAACATACCTAATGAAATAAAAATAAGAACTAAAAATATATATGGTATATATAAAAGAAGAATAGAAGGATTCAATTTAAGAGATATACATGACCTGTTTAGTTTAAAATTAATGGTATCAACTATTGAAGAATGTTACCTTTCTCTATGTTTAGTTCATCAAGCATATCATCCAATAAATGAAAAATTCAAAGATTACATTTGCAATCCCAAAACTAATAAATATCAAAGTTTACACACAACAGTCTTTGGACCAGATGATAGATTAGTACAAACACAAATAAGAACTTTTGATATGGACAAAGTTGCATCTTTTGGACTAACATCTTACTGGGATATAATGAAAGGTGATGCAAGAAATATAATGCAAAAAGAATTAAAGAGTCAAAATCAGTTCTATAAATCTTTAGTAGAAATAAATGCAATGTTTGGAGATAATAAAGATTTTGTAGACCAAGTAAAAATGGAATTATTCTCAGATAATGTTTATGTTTATAATACCAAAGGAGAAGTAATTCAATTACCAAAAGGCTCCAGTATAATAGATTTTGCATATATAAATAATCCTACAGAAGCAAATTCTATGATAGGTGCATATGTTAACGAAGAATATATGAAAGACCTAGGCTATAAATTAAAAAACAAAGACAGAGTAAAAATAATAACTGATTACTTATCATTTGGTGCCAAAGAAGAATGGGAAAATCTTGCTCATATGTCAAAAGTAAAAAAATTAATACAGGAAGGAATGATAAAATGAAAGTATCAAGTATAGGTTTAATAGAAACTAAAATAAAAAAGTTAGATAATCAATTTCCAGTACAAGATATGTTATTACAAACAGGTCAAATAGAACAATTTGCAAGTGGAATATATGCATATGGACACATACCATTTCTAGTGAAAAAGAATATTAATGATATTATTATTAAAACATTAACTAAATATGGTTGTTCTCTAATAAATTTACCACTTTTACAACCTGAAAATATTTGGATAAATTCTGGAAGACTTGATAGATATGTAAGTGAAGATGTAATGTTTAGGTGTTTAACTGATAAAGGAAATTTCTGTCTAGCACCAACTGCAGAAGAAGCAGTGGTAGAATTTGCTAAATCAAGATTAACATCTTACAAGAATTTACCAGCTACATATTTTCAAATTGGAGAAAAATTTAGAAATGAAATAAGAACTAGAGGTTATCTTTTAAGAGGTAAATCATTTGAAATGATGGATGCATATAGTTTTGGTAAAGATGAAAAAGATTTAGATATGGAATACGAAAGAATAAAAGAGGCTTATTTAGAAATATTTGATGAATTAGGTTTAAATGTTCATCCAGTAGGTGCCGATAGTGGTGCTATTGGAGGGACTAAATCTGAAGAATTTATGTGTGTTTCAGATATAGGTGAAGATAATATTTTATATGATGAATATACTGGTAAATTAATAAATAGTGAATTACTAAAAAGAGAAGATGCACAAGAATATATAGAAAAAACATATGGTATTAAAGATTTAAATAACTTAAAATCAAAAAAAGCATGTGAACTAGGACATATATTTCAACTTGGAGAAAAATATTCAAAAAGTATGAATGGTACATATATTGCATCAGATGGAAAACCAAAGTGCTATAGCATGGGTTGTTATGGCATAGGTGTATCAAGAACTCTAGCAATGATTTATGAAAATAGTATTGTTAGAAATGATAAAAATGAGTTTCTAGGAATATCACTTCCAGTTAATTTAACTCCATACATAATTTACATAATTGCTAAATCAGATGATAAAGAAAAATTAAAATATGCCAATAATTTATATAAAATGTTAATAAGTGATGATATTCCGGTTTTATATGATGATAGAGATGACTTAAGTATAGGTGCAAAATTAAAAGACAGCAAAATAACAGGTATTCCATATACATGTGTACTAGGTAATACTTTAAATGATGGCTACATAACTGTTGAAAACAATAAAACAGGAGAAAAAATAAACATAGATAAAACTGAATTTATGGAATATCTAGTAAAATTTCAAACATTTAGAAAGAAAAAAATAACTTTAGAAAGTATTGTAAAAAACAATATAAAAACATTTGATTAATATGTTATAATATATTTGGAGAAAATAAATATGAAAAAAGAATACTTATTGATAATTATTTCTACTATTATAGTAGTACTAATGGGAGTTATAGGTTATAAAAAGTTATATGATAAAATAAATAATTTAGATAAAAAATATTCATTAAATCTATTATTACAAGAAAGTAAAAATTGTACTTATAAACCAGAATTATATCATGAATATGATAATTACAAAGTATACACATATTGCTTAGATTACGTTTATGTAATAGATGAACATATGGTAAACTTACAGGAATATTTACAAAATGATTCTACAATTTTAAATAAGCTGTATAAAAGACTTGCCTCAGAACAATATTGGGATGGTGGTTCAACTATATACAAAGATTATAGAATACCATTACTAACTAAAAATGGCATAACTATATTAAAATGTGCTGGCGTTAATGGAAAAACAAATGATGTGTACATAGGACCAAGTTGGATGGAATACAAAAGTAATTTTTGCTTAGAAGATAATAGTACTTTTGTGAAATCATATGAAATATTAGAAGTAAATAATCACGAATTTGAACCAAATGAAGGCATAACAAATAGTACATTTGATGTTAAACTAAAAGATGAAAGTGGAAATATAAGTGATGTTGTAGTAGATACTAATGGAATAATATTGTCTATAGGAAAAATATATGATTTTGAATTTAAAAAGATAAATGAATTTGATAATAATATAAAATCTATTTTTGAAAATAATAGCATAGTGGAAATTAGAGAAAATTCGTAATACAATCTAAAACAAAAAACTCACACACATTTAAAGTGTACGAGTTTTTATAATTATCAAAAATACATTAAATTTAATAAAAACCTAAATTACTATCATTTCCTAAATATTTATATTGTTCATTGATAAAACTTTTATATTGATTAAATACTTCTCTATTAGTATTTGAGAATTTATAAACATAATTAGAAATATCCAAAAAGAAATTTATTTCATCAATTGTTTGTAAGTTTGCTATACATTCAAAATGAAAACGTAAAACACCAAATAATAACTTTCTATCATCTATTGTGCTATTTTTACAAATTTTTTGTAACATTTCAAAATAATTTTTAAACAAATATAAAGCATATTCATTTTCTTTAAAATAGTCTTTTCCCATACTAGCATTAAATTTAATATTATTTAAAACACTACTATAATCCAATTTAACATCACTATCAAAATCTTCAATAGTTATAGATTTAGCACCACTCAAAGGATAAGTAGAAAAATTATTTGGTAATGTAAATAAGCAATAATGCGTCTTATAAAATTTTTTCTTATAAGTTTCGTATTGTTTTTTGTAATCATCATCATCCTTAAATTTTAAATTTAAGTTACAAAAGCTATCTTCAAATCTTATATACATATCACGAAGTAAATCCCTGTAGCGCAAATCATTTTCTACTATTTGTTTTACCTCATCATAACTAACTTTTTTTCCATAATATATCATACTAACTAATTCAGATGGATAAATATCCAATATTTTTCCATCAAACATTCTTTTTTCACCATCTAAAAATGACATTCTTAACCAAGTATTTTTATAAAGTGGTAATTTTCTAATAGTTTCAAGTGAGAAATCTTCAACCTCATAAAAAGTTGGTTCATCAGTTCCTACGTCAAATTGTACAAATTTTGCCATAATATCAACTCCCTATAATATAACTATAACATCTTTTTCACAGAATTTATAGGAATATTACATAACTTTACAATGTTTATACTCATCACATACAAATAAAAACATAATTAAAATTAGAGAAAAAAATAATTAAACCCACTTGAAAAATAATAAAAAAGTGATAGAATTATACTTAAGTTAAATGTTTTGATTAGGACATGGTTATAACTACTATTTTACAAAGCGAGTTGTGAATGGTGTAAGACAACTAAAATAAGTTATAGTTACTACCTATGAACAGGAACCGAAAGGAATTCCCGGTTAATAGCCGTTAAATAAATAAAGTAAAATAATGGATGGTACCGTGTAAATATAAGCACTCCCTTTAAAGGGTGTGTTTTTTATTTAATTTAACTTGGAAGGAGAAAAAATGATAAATATTAAAGAAGATAGTGAATTAAATATTATGAATCACTCTTGTGCACATTTAATGGCACAAGCAATTAAACATCTATATCCAGAAGCAAAATTTTGGGTAGGACCTGTAATAGAAGATGGATTCTATTATGATGTTGACTTAGGAGATAAAGTTATTAAAGAAGAAGACTTACCTCTTATAGAAAAAGAAATGAAAAAAATAAGTAAAGATGGTAAAAGAATAGTTAGACATGAAATTTCTAAATCAGAAGCATTAGAAATGTTTAAAGATGATCCTTACAAAATAGACTTAATTACAAGAATGGATGAAAATGAAAATGTAATTAGTTGCTACACTCAAGGAGACTTTACTGATTTATGTCGTGGACCACATGTTGAAACTGTAAAAGAATTAAAATATTTTAAATTATTAAAAGTAAGTGGTGCATACTGGAAAGGTGACTCTAAAAATAAAATGCTTCAAAGAATATATGGAGTATGCTTTAAAACTGAAGAAGACTTACAAGAACATTTACAAAAACTAGAAGAAGCTAAAGAAAGAGATCACAGAAAAATTGGTAAAGATTTAAGTATATTCATGAATAGTGATTTAGTAGGAAAAGGTATGCCACTTTGGTTACCAAATGGAGCAATTGTAAGAAAAGAATTAGAAAACTATATCTATGATAAAGAAAGAAAAATGGGATACAAACATGTATACACTCCTTGTGTTGGAACAGTAGATTTATATAAAACATCAGGACACTGGGATCACTATAAAGAAAATATGTTCCCTATGATGAAAGTTGATGATGAGGAATTTGTATTAAGACCAATGAATTGTCCACATCATATGTTAATTTATGGAAATGAATTACATTCATACAGAGATTTACCTATAAGAATTGGAGAATTTGCAACTGATTTTAGATACGAAGCTAGTGGAGCAGTAAAGGGTCTTGAAAGAGTAAGATGTATGTGTCAAAATGATGCACATTTATTTGTAACACCAGAACAAATTAAAGATGAATTTAAAAAAGTAGTATCTCTTATATTAGATGTTTATAAAGATTTTGGATTTAAGGATTATTCATTTAGATTATCATTAAGAGATCCAGAAGATAAAGAAAAATATTTTGATGATGATGAAATGTGGAATACAGCTGAAAATAAGTTAAGAGAAGTTTTAAATGAATTAAATGTTCCTTATATTGAAGCTATTGGTGAAGCAGCATTCTATGGACCAAAACTAGATGTTGAAGTTAAACCAGCTGTTGGCCCAGAAGTAACATTATCAACATGTCAATTGGATTTCTTATTACCAAGAAGATTTGAATTAACATATATAGATAAAGATGGAAGTAAAAAAACTCCAGTAGTATTACACCGCGCTATATTTGGAACATTTGATAGATTTACTGCATTCCTAATGGAAGAAACAAAAGGTGCATTCCCACTTTGGTTAAGTCCAGTTCAAGTTAATGTAATACCAGTTAATAATGAATACCATGCAGAATATGCTAAAAAAGTATTCGATGAATTAAATAATCTTGGAATAAGAGTTAATTTAGACGATAGAAATGAAAAACTATCTTATAAAATGAGAGAAAGCCAAAATAAAAAAATACCTCTAACTTTAATCTTAGGAGATAAAGAAAGAGATGATGTTTCTATAAGTTATAGAAAATTTGGCTCACAAGAAACATATACACTAAGTAAAGAAGAATTTATTAATAAAGTAAGTGAATGCATTAAAAATAAAGAATACAATTTATAGTTGCAAAAATAATAAAATGTGATAAACTATAAGTAATGAACGAAGATTAATAATTAGTAGTTTATAATTATGTTTTTAGAGAGTTAGTGTTTGGTGAAAACTAATAGTTAGTTATAAATGAATTACATATTATGAGTTCAATCGCTAATCGCGTTATAAATATGAGAAGAAATTAAGGTGGTACCACGAGTAAATCTCGTCCTTTGGGTATCACTTTTTTATTTTAGGAGGGAAAAATGACATTATATGAAGATTTAAAATGGAGAGGATTAATAAAAGACGTCGCAGGAGAAAAATTAGAAGATATCTTAAATGGAAAACCTATTACTTTTTACTGGGGTACTGATCCAACCGCAGATAGTTTGCATATTGGACATTATTCATCATTAGTCACTGCAAAAAGACTTGCAAATTATGGACATCACCCAATACTTTTATGTGGGGGTTCAACGGGATTAATTGGAGATCCTAGACCAACAGCTGAAAGAGAAATATTACCCGTGGAAACAATTAGAAATAATATTGAAGGAATAAAAAATCAAATTGATAAAATATTTGATGGAAAAGCAGAATTAGTTAACAATTATGATTGGACTAAAGACTATACATATCTTGAATTCTTAAGAGATATAGGAAAATATATAAATGTTAATTATATGTTAGGTAAAGATATAATATCTAGAAGACTTGAAACAGGTATTACTTATGCGGAATTTTCTTACATGCTTCTTCAAGGATATGATTTTATGTGGTTATATGAACACAAAAATTGTATTTTACAATGTGAAGGTAGTGACCAATGGGGTAACATCACAACAGGTATAGAACTAATTAGAAAGAAACTTAATAAAGAAGCATATGGATTTACTATGCCATTAATACTAGATGCTAATGGAAATAAATTTGGTAAAAGCGAAGGTAATGCTCTATGGCTTGATAAAAATAAAACAAGTCCATTTGAAATATATCAATATTTAATTAATAGTGATGACTCTAAAGTAGAAGAATATTTAAAAGTATTTACATTCTTGACAAAAGATGAAATTGATAACATAATGCTAAAACAAAATGAAAAACCAGAACTAAGAATTGCACAAAAAGCTTTAGCATACGAAGTAGTTAAAGATTTACACGGAGTAGAAGAAGCAGAATTAGCTAAAACAAAAAGTGAAGACATATTTAATAATAAAGGAAACTCTGCTAACACAGAAAAGAAAAATATAGATAAAAATCTAGTTGAAAATGGTATTAACATCCTAGATTTATTAATGTTAACTGAACTTTTTGAATCAAAATCTGATGCAAGAAGAATGGTTGAACAAAATGCAGTAAGTTTAAACAATGAAAAGATAACTGATAAAGATAAGATTATAACTATAAATGACTTTAAAGATAATGAATTACTTATTCAAAAAGGTAAAAAGAAATTTATAAAATTAGTTGTTTAATATATTTAAAAAGACTTTTGACTAAATAGCGTCAAAGGTCTTTATTCTACATAAAATGTATATTAATTTCTTACAATTTTTATTCTGATTTTGTGATATAATTAAATAGGGTGTTTAGAAGTGAAAAAAAAGTTACCAATAATAATTTACTATACATTTTTAATAATATATTTAGAATTAATATATAAAGGATTTGTACTTCACAATTTGTTAAGTTTAAACACACTTAGAATAATGTTGTTTAGTTTATCCTTTATATGTTTTTCTAGTTTAATAACTAGTTTATTTAGTATTAAAGTAAACAAAATATTATCTATAATTTTAAGCTTATTTATTACTCTGATATTTATTAGTCAATATGTATATTTCAAATTTTATCATTCAATATATTCAATTTTTAGTGTTTTAAAAGGCACTGAACAGGTCTTCGGTGGTTTCTTTAGTTCAATAATCATAATGATTAAAAATAATATATTTGTTATTTTAATAATGCTAATTCCACTTGTATTATTTATAATATTTAAAAATAAAATATTTAATTTTAATAAAATAAAAAGAAATAATATAATATATTTAATATCATTCTTTATATTAGTATCTTTCAAATTTATATACATAACTTTAGACAAAAATGAGTTGTATTCACTAAATAAACTTTATTATAAAACACATGCTCCAATGATTATGATAAATAAAACAGGTCTTTTATCAATGGAAGTAATGGATTTAGAAAGATTTATATTTGGATTTGATGAAAAATTTGATAATAAAAATTTATCATCCCAAATAATAATAGAAGATAATGCTAATTATAATATAACAAATATTGACTTTGATAAATTAATTAGTGAAGAAACAAACGAAGACATAATAAGTTTGCACGAATACTTTAAATCAGTAGAACCAACAAATAAAAACAAATATACTGGAATGTTCAAAGGGAAAAATTTAATTTATATTACAGCTGAAAGTTTTGACTCTATTGCAATTGACAAAAATTTAACACCAACTTTATATAAACTTGTTAACAATGGATTTATATTTAAAAATTATTATCAACCATTATATACAGTAAGTACTAGTGATGGAGAATATATGTTAATGAACAGCCTAATACCTAAAGAAGGAGTATGGAGTTTCTATGAAAGTAGTTTCATAAAAATGCCTTATGGTTTAGGAAATATCTTCAAAAATTTAGATTATGATGTAGTAAATGCATATCACGATCACACATACAAATTCTATGATAGAAACTTGAGTCATCCAAATTTAGGATTTAAATATACAGGATGTGAAAATGGTTTAGAAAAACTGATGAATTGTAAATCATGGCCAGAAAGTGACTTAGAAATGATCGATGCAACTATAGATGATTACATTAATAGTGATAATTTTATGATTTATTACATGACTGTAAGTGGGCATTTAGATTACTCATTTAACTCAAATGACATGTCATCTAAAAATAAAGAATATGTAAAAGATTTGCCATACTCTAAAGAAGTTAAAGCCTATTTATCTGCAAACTTAGAATTAGAAAAAGCAATAACAAAATTAATTAATGTATTAGAAGAAAATGGAAAACTTGATGACACTGTAATAGTGATTTCTCCAGATCATTTTCCATATGGATTAACACTTGATGAAATGAACGAAATAAGTAAAACTAACAGAAAAGATAAATTTGAAAATTATCATACAAGTTTAATAGTTTATAATAGTAAAATGGAAGAAAATGTAATCGTAGATAAATATGTAAGTAGTATTGATGTACTACCAACAATATATAATTTATTTGGAATAGAATATGATTCTAGATTACTAATGGGAAAAGACGCTTTAAGTGATTCAGATGGCTTAGTAATACTAAGTGACAGAAGCTGGATAAATGAAAAAGCAAGTTATAACTCAATAACCGATGAATTTAAAAAAACTGAAAATGTTACAAATGATTATTTAACAAAAATAAATAATGATATTTATAATAGATTTACAGTTTCAAGTATGCTTTTATATGAAAAAAATGGTAAATATTTAGACTATTATAGGAGAATAGGTTTATGATTAAGATTAATAAAAAAGATATAAACCTATATGACACTATATTTAGTGGACAAACATTTAGAATGACTTTAGAAAATGATAATTCAATTACAATAGTTTTGTTTGATAGGGTTGTAAACATTAAAGAAGTTGGAAATTACTTAATTATAGATAGTAATAAAATGCTAAATTTAAAATCATTTATAACAGAATATTTAGATTTAAATAGAAACTATAATGAAATAAATAATTATATTATATCAATAGATGATAATTTAAAAAAAGAAATAAAAAAATGTGAAGGATATAAAATTCTAAAGCAAAATAAATTTGAAATGTATATAACTTATATAATAAGCCAAAACAATAATGTAAAAAGAATTACAAGTATAGTAAATAAAATGTCTCAAAAGTATGGAGAAAAAGTTATATTTAGAAACAAAGAATGTTATTTATTTCCTACATATGAAAATCTAAAAGATTTAACTAAAGAGGATTTTAGAAATTTAGGATTAGGATTTAGAGATGAGTATTTAGTTAATGCATTAAATAAAATAAAAGAAAATAATAAGTTTTTAGATGATTTAGATAAATTATCAACAGAAAGTGCAATTAGAGAACTAATGAGCATTAAAGGAATAGGATTAAAAGTTGCTAGCTGCATAATGTTATTTGGCTATTCAAGACTAGATACATTTCCTATAGATACATGGGTAAGAAAATATGTTAGTAAAAATTATAATATAAATGAAGACATAAAAGTTATAAGCAAATATATGAAAAATAAATATAATCAATATAGTGGACTAGTAATTCAGTACTTTTATCATACCGAAAGAAATAAAAAAGATTGAAGTTTATATAAAAATGTATTAAAATTGAATTAGAGGTGTAAACTTCTTTATAAAGAATGGAGGAAAAAATGAATGATTTAGTATTCTCCATTTTGCTAATAATAATTGGATTATTTTTGGGAATGATTATTGTATATTTATTAAATAAATTAAGAGTAATAAATATTAAAAATGAAGCTGATAAATTACTAGAAAAAGCACAAAAAGATGCTGAAAAATACAAAAGAGATGGAATCTTAGAATTAAAAGAAGAAAGTTATAAAATAAAACAAGAAACTGATGCAGAAATAAAAGAAAAGAAAAAAGAAATAACTGAACTTAAAGAACTTGTAGAAAATAGAGAGAATAGTCTTAATAAAAGAGATGAACTATTACAAGAAAGAGAAAGAAATTTAGATAAAAGAGATAAAGATTTATTAGCTAAACAAAAGGAAATTCAAGAAAAAGATGCAAAAATGGATTCTATATTAAAAGAACAAATTGAATTATTAGAAAAAATATCAGGATTCAGCAAAGAAAAAGCAAGAGAGCTTGTTATGAAAAAGGTTGAAGATGATATGTCAAAAGAAATTGCTATTTATTTAAGAGAAAGAGAAAATGATGCTAAATTAGAAGCAGATAAAAAGAGTAAAGAGTACCTAATAAATAGTATGCAAAGATATGCAACAGATGTTGCAAATGAACAAACAGTAACTACTGTAGTTTTACCTAACGATGAAATGAAAGGTAGAATAATCGGTAGAGAAGGAAGAAACATTAGAACAATTGAATCTATTACAGGAGTAGATCTAATAATAGATGATACTCCAGAAGTAATAGTATTATCAAGTTTTGATCCACTTAGAAGAGAAATTGCTAAAGTAACACTTGAACAATTAATTAAAGATGGTAGAATACATCCAGCAAGAATAGAAGAAATATATGATAAAGTATGTGAAGACTTTAAAAGAACTATTCGTGAAAAGGGTGAAGAAGCCTTATTTAGTTTAAGCATTACTAGGGTTAATCCTGAATTAGTAGGTCTAATTGGTAAATTATACTTTAGAACTAGTTATGGACAAAATGCTTTACAACATTCAATTGAAGTTGCTAACTTAACAGGATTACTTGCCAGTGAATTAGGAGAAAATGTTGCACTTGCTAAAAGAGCTGGACTACTACATGACATTGGTAAAGCTATAGACTTTGAAGTTGAAGGATCACATGTAGAACTTGGAGCAGAAATATGTAAAAAGTATGGAGAAAATCCAACAGTTATAAATGCAATAGAAAGTCATCATGGTGATAAAAAAGCAACTACAGTAATAAGTGAACTAGTATCAATTGCAGATACTCTATCAGCAGCAAGACCTGGTGCTAGAAATGATTCATTAGAAAACTATATAAAAAGATTAGAACAACTTGAAGAAATAGGTAACTCTATACCTGGTGTTGAAAAAACATTTGCAATGCAAGCAGGTAGAGAATTAAGAGTTATTGTAAGACCAGAAGAAGTAGATGACTTAGAAAGTTATAAAATAGCAAGAAATATAAAAGATAGAGTAGAAGAAGAAATGCAATATCCTGGTACAATTAAAGTAGTTGTAATAAGAGAAACAAGAGCAGAAGAAATTGCAAAATAAAATTACCCGTTAAATACGGGTTTTTGTATAGGAGGTTAATAGTGAATAAAACTTATATGTGTATAGACTTAAAAAGTTTCTATGCATCTGTAGAATGTAGAGAAAGAAACTTAGATCCACTTAATACAAATCTTTTAGTTGCAGATGAATCAAGAACTGACAAAACAATATGCTTAGCTGTTTCTCCATCACTTAAATCTTATGGACTTTCAGGAAGATGTAGATTATTTGAAGCAAAAGCAAAAATAAAAGAAGTAAACTATCAAAGAAGAAAAAATAATTACTATAAACCTTTTATAGGAAAATCATACATAGACTCAGAACTTAAAAATAATCCGAATCTAGAAGTAGACTTTATAACTGCTGTACCTAGAATGAACTTATACATGAAATACAGTACACAAATATATAATATATACTTAAAATATATCGCACCAGAAGATATACTTGTATACTCAATTGATGAAGTATTTTGTGATATAACAGAATATTTAAACTACTATAAAATGTCTTCAGAAGAATTAGTAATAAAAATAATTGAAGATGTTTACAAAACAACTGGAATAACTGCTACCGCAGGTATTGGTACAAACATGTACTTAGCTAAAGTAGCAATGGATATCACTGCTAAAAAAATGAAACCTAATAAATATGGTGTAAGACTATCTAAACTAGATGAAATGAGTTATAAAAAAGAATTATGGAATCATAAACCTTTAACTGACTTTTGGAGAGTAGGGAAAGGATATGCAAAAAAGTTAGAGGAAAATAATATGTATACAATGGGTGATGTTGCTAGAATGTCTATACAAAATGAAGATTTATTATTCAAATTATTTGGAGTAAATGCTGAACTATTAATTGATCATGCATGGGGTTATGAACCAGCAACTATAAAAGATGCAAAAAACTATAAACCGAGTTCTAATAGTATAAGTGAAGGTCAAGTATTACATTGTCCGTATAACTATGAAAAGGCAAAACTAATAGTAAGAGAAATGGCTGATAACCTAGCATTAAGTTTAGTAGAAAAACACTTAATAACTGATCAACTAGTATTAACAATTGGATATGATGTAGACAATCTAAATGATTCAAGAATTTCTAGCTTTTACCACGGAGAAATAGTTAATGATAACTATGGAAGAAAAGTACCAAAACCCGCACATGGGACTATTAATATAGATCACAAAACATCATCTACAGAAATAATAACAGAAAATGTAATAAAACTTTATGAAAAAATAATAAATCAAATATTACTTGTTAGAAGAATAAATTTAACAGCATGTAATCTTGTAAATGAAGATTATAAAGAAAAAAAAATATCAGTTGAACAATTAGATTTATTTACTAACTATGAAAATATAACTAAAGAAAAAGAAGAAGAAAAACAAGGCGAAATAGAAGAAAAGAAAATTCAAAAAACATTACTTAATATAAAAAAGAAATATGGAAAGAACTCTATATTAAGAGGAATGAACTTTGAAGAAGGAGCAACCGCAAGAAATAGAAATAAAGAAGTAGGTGGACATAAAGGATGAATAACTATGATGACATAATAAACTTAAATAGACCCATATCTAAACATAAACATATGACTATAGAAGAAAGAAGTGCTCAATTTGCACCATTTGCAGCACTAGTGGGTTATAATAATGCTGTAAAAGAAACCGCGAGACTTACAGAAAACAAAATAGAAATGAATGATGAACAACAAGATATGCTTAACTTTAAACTAAGATATTTATATGATAACATAAACAACAAAAATGAAGTAACAATAACTCATTTTGTAAAAGATAATAAAAAAGTAGGTGGCAAATACATAAATACAATAGGTATAATAAAACAAATAGATCCAGTACAAGAAAACATAAAACTAAGTAATAATGTAATAATTTACATGAATAACATAATTAATATTACAGGAGACATATTTAATGATATAATATAAATAGTAAGAGGAGTCAAAAATGAAATGTTATAATTGTGGAAATAAAAATAATACTACTTTACATGATGAAGGAGATACTATATATTGTTCAATTTGTAAACATAGAACTAATAAAAAAACAAAAAAGGATGATTCAGTAATATGCCCAGTATGTCATTATCCAAGAGATAGAAAAGCATTATATTGTAGATGGTGTAATGATTCGACTTGGGGTAAATATGATAAAGAGTTAGAAAAATTAAACAAAGATTACCAAAAAACAATAACTAAAGATAATCTAACATATGGAAAATATAAAGACTTTAAACCAGAAAATAAAACAGATGAAGAAGATGAATATTATTCAGTTGGTTCAATTGATACACCAGAAGATAATGTAAGCATTGGTATAGGACTAGCAGCCATCGCAGGATTTTTCATTTATGAAGTTGGTAAAGATTTATACAAAAAGTATAAAGATAAAAAGAAGAAAAATAAAAAGCGATAATCAAAACCTCTTGAATAAAAACAGATGACTTGATAAAATTGAATTGTAAAAAATAAAGGAGCAAACGAAAACTATGAGATTAAATGATTTCTTTCATATCAAAACAATAGTTTGTTATGAGGGAGGGTTATTATTAACTAACTCTCATAGTTTTTGTTTTACATTAAATTCATAGGCATAAGTCTATGAGTTTTTTGGTACTATAAAAAATGGAGGTAAAGATGAAAGAAAAGAAATATTTAGTACTAGGTATAACATTAATATTACTAACATTTGTAGGAGTATCATTAGCATACTTCTTAATAACAGTAGAAGGAGAAAGAAAAAATATAACAATTAATACAGCAGACTTAAGAGTAATATTTACAAATGGGGATGCAATAGAAGGAACAGAGATAGAACCAGGATGGAGTGTAACTAAAACATTTAGTGTAGAAAATAAAACTAAGAATGAATATAAATATAATATAGTAATAGAAGATTTAGTAAACACATTTAAGACAACAGGATACTTACAATACAAAATAACAAGTACAGATGGCGGATATAACATGGATGGTTTTAAAGATGTACCAAAATCATTGAATCCAACTAATACAGGCTTGGCATTTAATATAACAATACCAGCCAAATCAACACAAAACTATTCAATAATAATGCAGTACAAGAATGATGAAAATGTGGATCAAAGTAGAGATGGAATAGGTAATTCAGTAGTGACGGGAAAACTATATATAACAGAAGGAACAAACCCAACATTATCTGAGGTCATACTAAGAGATAATCCAACAATAAGTGAAAGAACAGATTTTAGTGTAACCAACACAGCAACAACCACAGGAACAATATATCAAACAGATAAAACAGAAGATAGAAGTACAATATATTATTATTCAGGAAATACAACAAACAACTGGGTAAAGTTTGGAAAGGAATTAATACAAGAATGTACATATAATGGAGAACAGGTGCAATATGTAACATCAGCAGATTCCGGTACATTAGTTCACATAAAACCTATATCAAATGAAAGTGAATGTTTATCCACAAATGTGTGCATTTATTCTGTACTTGGTCCAGGAGTTGGACTTTCTGAAGAAGAATGTATAAAACATGGTGGCACTTGGACTTCCGAAGAAGCGATATATGCTGGACAAATTGAAAAAGACATATATTGGAGGATAATAAGAACAAATGAGAATGGGAGTGTAAGACTTTTATACTCTGGAAATGCTCATGATACCACAGGAGGACATATTGGAAGTCAGGGGTTTAACATTGGTAAGGAACCCGATTTTAATATTAATGATCCTATATATGCGGGATATATGTATGGAACAAGTGGAACGTTAGAAAATAATAGAACTAACGAAAATTCAAGCTTAATAAAAAAATATATAGACAATTGGTATGAAAAAAATTTACTTATAAACTATGATAAATATATAAGTAAATCAGCTATTTACTGCAATGATAGAAGTGTACCTAATAATAATTATTCATTAACATCAAAATTTAACTTTGCATCTGTGGTCAGAAGTTATATTAATCTTTCACCTTCAAATAAATGCGGAGCTGATGCAAATGACGGTTTATTTGAAAGTACACAAGCAATTGCTGATAAATTTAGTGCAAGTACTGAAGGTGGAGGAAATGGACAGTTAAAATATCCAATTGCTTTAATGACGGCTGATGAGGTAATATTTGCTGGAGGATTGTTTGATAAGCCTCTTAATAGTCCTTATGCTTGGTATTATACTAATTCAAATGGTGAATCAATTATTAGCAGATTTGATTGGCTTCTTTTAACGCCTAATGCATTTAGTAATTCAAATGTCTATAATATTACAGTCTCTATTTATAATAATTCTAAAGGTCTTAGCACTCGTAAAATAAATTTTGTAACTTATATACGTCCTGTCACGTCATTGTCACCATGTGTCAAAATTAAGTCAGGTCAAGGAACACCAGATGATCCTTATGTGGTTGATTATGATAATAGTTGCAATTAAAAAATACTAGAAGTTATTTCTAGTATTTTTTGTTTCTAAAACCATCGGCATAATGATAGGCCTTCTACCAGTTTGTTCAATAATATATGTATTTAATTCTAATATAATTCTATTTTTTAAATCTATTATACTAAAGTTATGTTTATTTAATTCTGCCAAAGTAATAGCTTTAACTTTGTTTTGTAGATTATTTAATAATTCATTATTTTCATTAACAACTACAAAACCTCTAGTAGTAATATTTGGTTCTAAAGTTAATTCTTTCTTATCCATATCAATATTCAATATAACTGCAAGCACTCCATCAGTACTCATTATCTTTCTATCTCTAATAACACTTGTACCAATGTCACCAATTCTCTTACCATCTACATAGATATCATTAATAGGTATACTTCCAGCAACTCTAACACCATCTTTTGATAAAGCAAGCATATCACCATTTTTTAAAATAAATGTATGATCTTTAGGCATACCACATTCAATAGCTAAATTAGCATGACTTTGAAGCATTCTATATTCTCCATGAGCAGGCATAAAATATTCAGGTTTAATAAGCCTTAACAATAACTTTAATTCATCTTGTTTAGCATGTCCACTTGTATGAATATCAACATCATTAGATGTAGTATACACCTTAGCTCCTTTCAAATACAATTTATTAATAACTCTATTAATACTCATTGCATTACCAGGAATAGGTGAAGAAGAGAAGATAACAGTATCATCTTTCATTAAAGTAATATTAGCATCAACTCCATTAGCTATTCTACTTAAAGCCGCTAGTGGTTCACCCTGACTACCAGTTACCAATAAACATAAATGTTCAGGTTTAGTTTTCTTCATCTCATCAGTAGTAATAATAACATCTTTATCTTTAATAAGACCACAACTCTTAGCAATCTCTATACTATTAAGCATACTTCTACCAAAAGGACATATCTTTCTATTATTTTTCTTACAAGTCTCTATAATATGAATTAATCTATAAATATTAGATGCAAATGTCGCAAGAATAATTCTTCCTGTACAACTTCTAATAATATCACTTAAAGCCTCATCCACATCACTTTCACTAGTAGAAAACCCAGGTATCAAAGCATTAGTAGAATCAGATAAAAGTAACTTAACCCCTTGCTCTCCTAAACTAGCCATCTTACCTAAATTAGCCATTGGCCCAATAGGAGTCAAATCAAACTTAAAGTCTCCAGTAGTAACAACTCTTCCATTAGGTGTCATAATACTTATCCCATAGCTATCCGGTATAGAGTGTGTAGTTCTAAAAAACTCAACTTGAAAGTGTTTAAACTTAGGTTTCATATCTTCATTTAAAATAATAATATTACTATAAACTACATTTCTATCATCTAATTTCTTTTTAATAAGTTCACTCGCAACTTTAGGAGCATAAATAACGGGTATATTCAAATGATTAAGTACATAAGGAATACCACCTATATGGTCTTCATGCCCATGAGTAATAAATAATGCTTTAACTTTATCTTCATTTTGTTTTAAAAAACTATAATCAGCTAAAACATAATCTATACCTAATAAATCATCCTCTGGAAACATAACTCCACAGTCAATTATAATAATTTCATCATCATGCATAATTGCATACATATTTTTACCGACTTCACCTAGTCCACCTAAAGCGAACACAAAAGTCTCTTTTTCTTGTGTCTTCATAATAAATTCCTCCTAAATTTCTAATAAAAGAAAATCAATACAACAATTATACTACAAAAAATTGAAAAAGTCTAGATAATTTGATACAATTACAAAGGAGGGTAGTTATGGGATTATTTGACAAAATAAAAAAAGCATTCTCTAGTAAAGAAAATACTAATGTAGAAAAATATGAAGAAGGACTTACTAAAACTAGAGATAACTTTGTAAATAAATTAAATTTACTTGGTATTAAATATACTAAAATAAGTGATGAATTTTATGATGAATTAGAAGAAATTCTTATTATGGCAGATGTAGGTACTAAAGTTACTGAAAAGTTTATTAATAAGATAAGGAAAAGAGTAAGAGAAGAAAATATTACTGACTTTGAATATTTAAAAGAAGTTATAGTTGATGAATTGTTATTAATATATGTAAATGGCGAATCACTAACAAGCAAGATTAAATATAATGAAAATGGTATGACTACAATTTTATTTGTAGGGGTTAATGGAGTAGGTAAAACAACTAGTATTGCTAAATTAGGTTATAGAATGAAAAATGAAGGCAAAAAAGTAATGTTTATAGGCGCAGATACTTTTAGAGCTGGTGCTGTTAATCAATTAAAAATGTGGGCAGAAAAATTAGGTGTATCTTTTTATGGAAGAGATGATACAGATCCTGCAACTGTTGTTTATGAAGGATTAACTAAAGCAAATGAAGAAAATATTGATGTATGCTTAATAGATACTGCTGGTCGTTTACAAAATAAAGTTAATTTAATGAAAGAATTAGAAAAGATTAATAAAATAATTGAAAAGAAACAAGGAACTCCAGCTGATGAAACACTACTTGTAATAGATGCATCTACTGGTCAAAATGGAATTAGTCAAGCAAAGAATTTTAAAGAAGTCACTAATATAACAGGAATTATATTAACTAAATTAGATGGAACTGCTAAAGGTGGTATAGTACTTGGTGTAAAAGAAGAAATAGGCTTACCTGTTAAATTTGTAGGATTAGGAGAAAAAGAAAATGATATGATACCTTTTGATATAGAAAGTTATATATATGGATTATTTAAGGAGTGGTAAAATGAAAATAACAAAAACCTTATATGAGGGATATGTTAATATTTATGAATGTGAAAGAGAAAGAAATGGTAAAATAGAAAGTTTTACAAAAGTTCAATTAAGAGGTGCTTCAGCAGGTATAGTAATTAATGAAAATGGAGAAATGGCTTTAGTTAAGCAATATAGACCAATAATAGGTTATGATACATTAGAAGTACCATGTGGAACATTAGATAAAGAAATATCAAAGAAAGATATTATAATAGAAGAATTAGAAGAAGAATGTGGAATTACTAGAGATAATATAATAAGTATTACAGATGAACCAATATTAACTTATAAAATAATAGAAAATATGTCTGATGGAGAAATGAATATATACTATATAAAAGTAAAAAATGTATTATCCAATCCAAAAGAAGATGATGATGTTGATGAAGTAAAATTCTATAAATTAGAAGAAATAGAAACACTAATCAAAAATAGAGTAATAACAGATCCTAAAACTCTAATATCATTCTATTTATATAAGGATATGATTTCATGATAGAAAGAGAAAAAATAATAAAGTTATATGATATTTATAAAAACTTATTAACAGATAAACAAAAAGAATATTTCGAGTATTACTATTTTGAAGACTTATCTTTAAATGAAATAGGAGAAAACTTATCAGTAACTAAATCATTAGTAGGTAAAACTATTAACACAATTACTGATAAACTAAATGAATATGATGAAAAACTAGGATTATTTAATCTTTACGAAGCAATAAGTAATATAAAAGACAAAGATACTAGAGAATATTTAGAAAGCATAATAAAATAGGTAGATTTAATTGATATGAACTCCGTTTCCTTGTCCAAGAAACGGGGTTCAGTTCAAATTTCTACCTATTTTACTTATCTTAATGTCTTAATTAATCTAACTTCATCTTCATATTTACCAAGTCTTCTTAAATATTCTTCTTTAGTAATATGTCCATTTCTATATAAATCTTCTAACCAATTCTCTGTGATAACTAAATATGGTTCATCACTAACTTTAAAGAAATCTCTATATCTACTTAAATCATTAAGAGTTAAACCAGAAAAATCTCTAGCTTGTATCTTAGTCATATTAAATATATCTTCATTAATCATAATAGTAGGACTTACTTGATATGTTCTACCTTTTTTAGATATATCAACTGGAGTATACATATAATAATCTTTTTTCTCAAATCTAACAGCCTTTACTTGATCTCTTAAAGGTGCTACATCAATAAAGTTATCTATATAACTCTTTTTAATCTTTCTTATAGGTGCTAAACCAAATTCAAAGAAACTTCCTTTTAATTCCTTATCAGCATCAAATAAACCTCTCTCATAATTAAACCACACTGGGCTTGAAGATATAATTCTATTAACTAAAGGTCCATTAAATGTATCAATATATGCTTGTCTAAACTCTCTTAGTTTCTCACTATTCATTGTAATCTCATAAATTTCAAATGTTTTACTACTATAGTCTTTACCTAAATTTTTAGTTAAACTAGGTGTAAATTCCTTAATTTTTTCTTCTTTCATCATTTTCCTCCTTAGAAAATATCACTATTATAATATAAATAATGAAAAATATCAAGAAAATATGCTATAATCATAACTGGAGGTACAATATGTTTGATTTTCTTGGAGATAAATTAGATAATATAATATCAAAAGTTAAAGGATATGGTGTCATAACTGAAGATAACATAAAAGATATGACAAGAGAAATAAGGTTAGCTTTATTGGAAGCAGATGTTAACTATAAAATAGTAGGAGAATTTGTTAATAATGTTAAAGAACAAGCACTAGGAGAAGAGGTTAAAAAAAGTTTAAAACCTGGTGAGATGTTCGCAAGTATTATTAGAAATGAATTAATAAATTTATTAGGTGGAGATAAAAGTCCTTTAGTGACCGATAAAAATCCCACTATAGTTTTAATGTGCGGACTACAAGGTAGTGGTAAAACTACTACAGTAGGTAAACTTGGCGCTTTAGTGAGAAAAAAATATAAAAAGAATCCATTATTCATCGCATGTGATGTTTATAGACCTGCTGCAATTGATCAATTAAAGACAGTTGGTAAAAGTTTAAACATTCCAGTTTACGATGAAGGAAAGGGTAATCCAGTAGAAATAGCTAAAAATGGTATAGAATATGCTAAAGAAAATGGTTATAACTATATATTAATAGATACTGCTGGTCGTCTTCAAATAGATGAAACTTTAATGGATGAGTTAAAAAATATTTATAAAGAAACTAATCCAAATGAAGTGTTGCTAGTAATAGACGCTATGATGGGACAAGATGCAATAAATGTTATAACTGGATTTAATGATGCAGTTAATCTTACAGGATGCATACTAACTAAAATGGATGGAGATACTAAAGGTGGTGTAGCCTTATCTTTAAGACATTTAACTAACATACCAATTAAATTAATAGGTGACTCTGAAAAATTAGATGGAATAAGTGAATTTGATCCAGTAAGAGTAGCCGATAGAATTCTAGGTATGGGAGATATAGTATCAATCGCAGAAAAAGCAAGTGAAATAATAGATGAAGAAGAAGCAAAAGAAACCGCAAGAAAAATGAAAAAAGGTAGTTTTGATTTAGAAGACTTTTTAAATCAAATGAAACAAATAAAGAAACTAGGACCATTAGAAAACCTATTAAAATTATTACCAGGTGCTAAAAAAATGGGATTAAATAACATAACTATAGATCCTAAAATAATGGGTAGAGTAGAAGCAATAATTTTATCTATGACACCTGAAGAAAGAAAAAATCCTAATATTATAAAAGCAAGCAGAAAAGAAAGAATTGCTAAAGGTAGTGGTACCTCAGTACAAGAAGTAAATAGACTACTTAATCAATTTGAAGATATGAAAAAAATGATGAAACAACTATCAAATGGCAATATGAAAATGCCTTTCTAATCATGAATAAAAATGTAAATGATATTTTATATAGTTTATCTAAATCAAAATTTAGAAGTAGTTTTCACTTAAAAGAGAAAGATATTAATTATATAAAAAATAAAGGAATAGATAAAATAAAATCCCATGCTTATGACTTTATAAGTACAAGATTAAAAGATATAACTAAAGTTAAAGATGGAAAACAAACTCCTTACAAAGGCCATCCAGTCTTTATCGCAGAACACGCTACTGCAACATGTTGTAGGGGATGTTTGGAAAAATGGTATCATATTAATAAAAATATTGTTTTAAATGATGAACAAATAGAATTCATTGTAAATGTTATAATGGAATGGATTAACAATGAGATGAATAAAATTTAATAAAAACACAATTTTAAATTTTGATTAACGTATCAGGTAAATTAAATGTTTACATTTTCTTTTTTGTGTGCTACAATAAATTACACAAAGGAGAACAAAATGGAAATTACTTACAAAAATAAAAAAATAGAAAATCTTTGTGAAACAGAAAATATAATGACATTACAAAAATTATATGGTAAAGAAGTAGCGATTAATTTACCAAAAAGAATAAAAGAATTAAAAGCCTTTGAAAGTGTAAATGATATACCCATAGAAAAACCTTTCAGAAGGCATAAATTAAAAGGCAGTAGAAAAAATGAGTATGCTGTTAATGTAACATCAAATTATAGATTAATATTTATATCTAATGAAAATAATAAGAATATAATAGAATTAAAAGAAATAAAAAGAGTAAGGATTATGGAGGTGTCAAAACATTATGAGTAAAAATAGGAAGTTTAATGAATATATCATACCACCAGGAGAGACAATAAAAGAATTATTAGAAAGTAGAAATATAACACAATTAGATTTATCATTAAAAACTGGAATTAATAAGAAAACAATTAATGAAATAATAAATGGAAAGGCTCCAATTTCCATATCAACGGCACAGAAATTAGAATATGTTTTTAATATTCCTGCAAGTTTTTGGAATAATTTAGAGAGAAACTATCGAGAAACATTAGAAAGAAAAAAAGATTTTGATTCGATTTTAGAAGAAGAAAAATATTTAGAAAAAATACCGTACTTAGAAATGTCTAAGAGAGGATGGGATTTTATTACAAAAACGCGAGATTCTTTTGAAAAAGTAAAAAATTTAAGAAAATTTTTTTCTGTAGCCTCTTTAAACTTTGATACAGATTTAAAACGAAAAATGGCATTTAGAAAAAGCACCAACAATAACTTTTCTTTTGAATCTTTATATTGTTGGATTAGATATGGAGAAATACAAGCCAATAAAGAAGATTGTGAAAAATTTGATTTAGAAAAATTAAAACTATATGTACCAGAAATAAAAAAACTGGCAAATAAATCATTTTTAGAACAATATGATAAAATAAAAAAGATTTTAAATAAATGTGGAATAGTATTAATTTTTGAACCACATTTACCAAATACATATATTAATGGTGTAACATACAAATTAAATGGAGAAAAAGGTATTATAATGATAAGTGATCGTGGAAAAAAAGATGACATATTATGGTTTACTTTATTCCATGAAATTGGCCACTTATTAAAACATGGTAAAAAAGAAATCTTTATTGATATGGAAAATGGTGAAAATAGTTTAATTGAAACAGAAGCAGATAATTTTGCAAAAAATTCACTTATACCATGTGCAGAATATCAAACATTTAAAAAAAGCTTAATAAATGAAAAAAACATTATAGAATTTTCGAAAAAAATAAATGTTACACCAGGAATAGTTGTTGGAAGATTGCAAAAAGACGGAATAATTGGTTGGAATCAATTTAATAATTTAATTGAAAGAATATAGAATAATAAATTAACCCATACCAAAACCAGTTTCACTTCATAATATATAAGTGAAAAGGAGTGAGACTAGTGTATACAAATACTGGAATGTATGCTGGCTATGAAGTAGAAGCAAATAAGGAGATTTATAAAGAAAGTAAATCTACTACAACTAATACTTCTTATAGTACAGGTGCAGCTACTAGTGCTATGCCTGGTATGGTAATGGCACCAATCTATGAATGCCCACAAGAAAGAGTTATTCATAGAGAAATAATGCATGAAGTACCACATGTATGTCCAATAAATACAAGAATAATAAATCATCATATTTATAGACATACTTATAGTCCTTGTTATACTTGCTGTGAAGAAAACGAAATATGCAATGTAAATGAAGGATGTTGTGGAAATTTCTAAGTGAGAGAAATCTCACTTTTTAAATGGCAAAGAATTATTAATTAGTATTACTCATCATATTTATAGTTATTGGACTTTTACTCGAATATTTGCTATAATTTAATTGTGGTGCAGTATCCTAGTTGATTAGTTTAATGGGAGGACGAGCCTAAAAATTCGTTAAAGGGCACATCTGTGAAGCTTCTTGTGCTTGCTTATTACGCCCAGTTTTGGGTGAGTGCTGGAAGAGGATTCTTGGGCCAGCATAATGGCATATGTGAAAGGACCCAATTATCTTTGAGACTCATATATGTGGTAAGCCTATACACAACAGTTGAAGGACTTATTACATAATGAGATTAAACCTATCTTGCGGTTCATGCTGTGGATAGTGTAGCCTGCCTTGAGTGGACTCGGGGGATTAAGGTCTAAATAATATAAGTGGACGCATAAATATTATTTACTGCTTATGAAACTATATCTGCAAAAAAGTGCTACCAATAAACTAACTGGAAGAAAATTCCTAGGCTGTTTGTTAATATTGGATTAAAGTGTGTACTAAGTGGCAATCAAGTCGTATAGTTGGAGACACTATAACTAATTATCTAAAGGGGAACCGCATTTTGGTAACGAAATGTATAATTAGGGGAAAACCTACTTGACCTAAGACACAATATTTCCAGTTTTAATACCACATAAAATTTAGGGAGTTAAAATGAAAAGAGACATAAAATGGATAATAACAATTACAATATTATCATTTATAATAACATTAATATTTTCGTTTGGTTCTAACACTTTACTGGAAAATGTTAATTTAATAATTGGAGTTATTATCATATTTATATTTATTTTACTAGGAATAATCTTTGATATAATTGGTGTTGCTGTACAAAGTAGTAAAGAAGTAGCCTTTCATGCAATGGCAAGCAAGAAAGTAAAAGGAGCTAAAACTGCTAAAAAAATGTTAGCCAATAGTGATAAAGTGTCATCATTTTGTAATGATGTAATAGGTGACATCTGTAACATAATAAGTGGGTCAGCTGGTTTAGTAGTCGCATTAGAAATTGCTAATAAATTTAATATTAAAACAACCTTAGTGACACTTCTAATGGCCTCTTTAATCGCATCTCTTACAATAGGTGGTAAAGCACTAGGAAAAGGATATGCTGTAAGTCAAAGTGAATACATTGTTAGTAAAGTAACTAAAATACTTAATAAATTTGAAAAGAAAAAGAAAAAAAGAAAATAATATATATGTGTGGAGAATTGTGAATAAAGTGAATATTTTTAATAAAATAAAAAATTTATATAAAAAATTATCTACTTTAGGTTTCCTAAAGTATTTTTTTCATGAAGAAAATAACATCATAGTTAGTGAAAATGAAATAAAAGAATTTAATAACTTATGTGGAAAAATAGAAGGTAATTACTTAGACAATGAACAAATATCTTCAATACTTAGTAAAAGTGATAACACATTAATAATCGCAGGAGCTGGAAGTGGTAAAACAACAACTATAATAGGTAAAATAAAATACTTAATAAAAACCAATCAATGTAAACCCGAAGACATCTTACTTTTATCTTTTACTAATGCTTCTGCTAAAGAAATGAAATTAAGAGTAAAAAAAGAAACTAATATGGAAATAGATACATACACATTTCACAAGCTTGGTTTAGAAATAATAAAATCAACACAAAATACTAATGTTAACATATTTACAGGAGAAGTAAGTAATTTAATAATTAAATTTATAAATGAACTATTTAATGATACTTCATACTTACTTAAATTTGTTAACTATATAATAAATGATATATGTGGTTATACTAATACAACTATTGATAATAAAATAATAAATAAAAAACATATAGATATTTATAACTACTTATACTTAAACAAAATAAAATTTACATACAAAAATATATTCTTTTTACCTAAATATAACAAATACATCAGGTCTTATTCTGACTTAATAAATTTAATAAATAAAGAGAAAATAATTACAAATATAAGTACTAATTTAATATGGTATCACTTATGTAACTTCAATAGAAATATATACATGCTTATTGCTAACTCCTTTGAAACAATAATAAGTTTAATTAAAAGTAATAACTATACTATAGATGAAGTAAATAACTTAATAACTAATAAAACTAAAATAATTTTTGACTTAATAAAACCAATATATATAAAATATAACAATTACTTAAGTGAAAATAATTTAATAGACTTTAATGATATGATTAATAAATCAACTAACTTAATTAAAACTAACAAATACATTCATCACTATAAATATGTCATAGTAGATGAATATCAAGATATCTCTATGTCTAGATATAATCTATTACTAGCCATGAGAAATCAAAATTATTATAAACTATTTTGTGTAGGTGATGACTGGCAAAGCATATATAGATTTTCTGGTAGTGATATATCTCTCATAACAAACTTTTCTAAATACTGGGGTCCAACATCTATTAATAGAATACAGCACACATATAGATTTTCAAGCACTCTAGCAAATATATCAGGTAAATTCATAATGCATAACCCTAATCAATTAAAAAAGAATATAATTGGATTTAATTCAAATACTTATCCCATAGAAATAATAAATGGACTTAACGAACTAGAAACTAAACTAAAAGACTTACCATACTATAGTAAAATATATTTACTAGGCAGATATACATTTGACATAGATATACTAAAAAAATGTAATAACTTTACATTAGAATACAATAGATACACTAAAGACATAGACATAATATATAATAAAAGAATAGACCTAGATATAAAATTTCTAACTGCCCATAAATCAAAGGGATTACAAAGTGACTATGTAGTAATTCTAAATAACAAAGATGAACTAATGGGTTTCCCTAGTAAAGTTAAAGATTCCAATCTAGTTAATTCATTACTAGATAATAGTGATACTTATCCATTTAGTGAAGAGAGAAGACTATTCTATGTAGCGTTAACAAGATGTAAAAAGAAAGTATACTTACTTACTGAATCCAATAACAAAAGCATATTCATTAAATACTTAGAAAAAAATAAAAGATAGCTACTTAATAGTACCACTATCATTTATTAAAAGAGTGCTATACATAAATAATATATCTTTATTATTAAAATCTATATAATTATCTAATAATTTAGGTGATATATATCTAGTATCTACCACAGTTATTTCATTAAAACCATCTATCAAAAGAGGTATTAAACTACTTCCATAAGAATCTCTAAACACCACTAAATCTCTCTTATTACTGTCTATATTCATATTAGTAATCTTAAGTAATGCACTAGAACCACTCAAATAAACATCATATTTATCAAGTCCATTTAATTTACTCATATCATATACACTAGTATAATTATTAGTCTCATAATTAAATACTTTACTATCCATAATACTATCATTAGTAAGAATATATAACTTATCAACTTCATCACTTAATATCTGACTACTATAAACACCATTAAACTCACTCAAATACTCTTTACTAAAAGAACTATCTAAATTAAAATTCATCTCTTTAGACATCTTATTAACTACCTTAACAAGATTCTCTTGTCTCCAATGAGTATCAGTCTTATAATAATCTTCTAAACTTAAAATACCCATAATATCTATATACCCTAAATCCTTAAGATTATCATTCATAATACTAATTAACTCATTATAATCTAACTTTAAATTATCACTATCTACAAAATAATTCTTATCAGGTACAATCATATAAAAATATCTATTATTAGGATACTTTTCTTTTATTAAATTAATCTTACTACTTAAACTATCTATAGAACTCTTATTAACTTTAGAATTTTCTTTAATAATATATCCATTATAAATATACAAATCATTATAATTATTTTTAGTATTCATCTCTAAAAATATCTTCATCTTTCTAAAATCATCTCTATTAATAAATTGATCTGTAACATAACTATCAAACTTACTACTAAAAGTACCATTAGTTAATGAATTAAATGTTAAAGTAGGCAACTTTTCTAAACGCCTTCTTTCTGAATAAGAAATATCTGTATCTTTTTTAAATATATTAACTAACATAAAACCAATAATAATAACTAAAAACATAATAGTAATTAACTTATCTTTTAATGTATCTTTCATAGTACCTCCTAAAATCTAAAATATAAGAATGGATTATAAGAATTATCTATTAAATATGCCGTTACAAGTATTAATAATAATACTAAGTAAATAGGTTCAATTAAATTAATTAATTTATTAAATTGTTTATTATCTTTAAGTTTATTAATAAAGTTCTTTAATAAAGGAATTGAACTAATTATAGATATAATTATAACTAAAGCATATCTTTTTAAATATATTAAAGTATAACTATCTACAAATTTACTTTTGTTAATAAAGAACATACCACTTAAATTACTAATAACATTCTCTCCATTAAATATAACAAAACTTATAATAACTAAAACCATAACATAAACACTTTTAAATGTACTAGGTAACTTATCAATAAACTTCTTTAACCAAAGTTTTTCTATTACTAAAATAACGCCAAAGAATAATCCCCATATAACAAAATTCCAACTCGCACCATGCCATAGTCCAGTAAGTAACCAAACTATAAAAATATTTCTAATTTGTTTTTTAATACCATTTCTATTACCACCTAAAGGAATATACACATAATCTTTAAACCAAGAACTCAAAGACATATGCCATCTTCTCCAAAACTCAGTAATACTTTTTGATGTATAAGGATAATCAAAATTCTCATTAAAATGAAATCCAAACATTCTACCAAGTCCTATTGCCATATCTGAATAACCTGAAAAATCCAAATATATTTCTAAAGTATAACAAATAGCGAATAACCAATAAAATATAAATGTTTTTTCACTAGTGGAGCTAAATATATTAACTAATTTAGCAAGTTCATTCGCAAGCAAAACTTTCTTAGCTAAACCTATAATAAATCTTCTAATACCATAAGAAAAATCACTAAAACTTTGTTTTCTATCATCAAGTTCTTTATTAACAGTTTCATATCTTACTATTGGACCAGCAATTAACTGAGGAAACAAAGATACATAAGTTGCTAACTTAATAAAACTTTTCTGACATTTAACCTTACCTTTATAAACATCAACTAAATAACTAATAATCTGAAAAGTATAAAATGATATTCCAATAGGTAAAGCCAAATTAAGTAGGCTTAACTTAGTATTAAAAATATTATTAACATTACTTATAAAGAAATTTGAATATTTAAATATAATTAAAAGTAAAATAGGTATACATACAAAAACTCTAAAAATACTCTTATCTTTATACTTATCAATTAAAATACCACCTATATATGCAATAAAAATATCTAATAACATTAATACTACATACTTAGGCTCTCCATATATATAAAATATAAGGCTTGCTATTAAAAGGATTAAGTTCTTATATTTTTTAGGTGTAATAAAATAAATAATTAATGTAATAGGTAAAAAATAATATAAGAAAGTTATACTATTAAATAACATAAAATTCCTCCTTAAAAGAAAGCACCAATAAGGTGCATATATTAATCTGTATCTGGTATATCAAGTCCAAAACTATCTTCACTAGTTTTTTCTAGCTCTTTACCAATATCATTATTTACATACTCTTTAAAATCTTTATAAACAAGACTAGCCCAGTCAGCATCAGCCATTACTAAGAATATAACATTACCATTATTAGTAACATATACTTTTTCAGCAGTAACACATATCCATTTTCCAGTATTAATATTATCTATCATCTCTTGTTTCATACTTTCAATGTTTGCATTTTCATCAACTTTAACAACAGCGATAGAGAAAGCTTGACTTGACATTAATGGTTCAGCTACTACTAATGTTTCAACATTTTCATTAGATTTTAATCCAGTATATAAACTAACATCATCTTTATTTTTAACATTAATAGTATTAATATCTAAACTAGGTAAATTATCTTTTTCTTTCTTGATTATACTTTTTAGCATAGTTTTAATATCACTTGCACTCTTTAATGAACTTGAATTATTGTCACCTAAGTTTTTAACTACTAGAAGTGTAACGAGTACTACAACTACTACTGTAACTATACTGATTATTGTACCTTTCTTCATCATTATCTCCTTTCTTTATTATCCTTCTTCATTTTAACAAACTTATGCATTAAAGTAAACATACTATAATAAAAAAATACTTCATAAACATTAATTTCCACTTTAAAAATAAAAATTGTTATGTTAGAATATAATCTTACTGAGGTGGTTTTATGGGTAAAGTATATTATAATGAAACTAAGGTAATTATAGATGATATGAAAAGAATATATGGACCTGATGATTTAGACTGGATGAGCTATTTAATTACAGTTAGAAATGTATTAACATATCATCATATAATAAAAGAATGTGATGGAGGTTTACTAGAACTTTCTAATGGTGCTCTTCTAACAAAAAAAGCACATAGACTTCTTAATATGACAGAAATTAAAGATTATAATTTATATCTAGCATGGAATGAATTATTTAAAGAAATAAATAAAAGAAAAGAACCAATGGATGATTATCTTAGAGAAGAAAGTAAATCACTAAAACTACATACTCATAAACTTATATATGGAGGTGAATTCTAATGTTTGGAAAAAATGATTTTTTAAAACTAACAATAATGTTTTTAGATGAAAATGAAAAAGTAATAAGTACAAGTAAATTAGTAGGTAAGAGTATTAAAGTACCAGAAAATACAAAAATTGCTTCTTTAGTTGAACACTCTAATGATAATATGGAAGTAATAAATAATTACTACATAGGACACACATCAAACTTTAAAGACTTACTAGAAACTTCAAAATATAGTATTGATTTATCTAATATAAAACCAGGCGATTTAAGAAATAAAGAACCTGAAGATATAAATGTAGTTTATGAAATAAAAAACAATAAAGTAATAGTATCTAGAATTATAAAAAAAGAAGAAAGAGTATTTAGTAGTCCATTACTATTAAGTTATCATCTACATAAATTATCTAATAGATTAGAATTATTTTATAAAGAAAGTAATGAAGTAAAAACATTGATATATAAGTAAGAGTCTAATTAAATTTAGATTCTTTTTTAAAAGATACTTGATTTTCACCACTTTTTATCATATAACGATAAAAAGTGGTGAAAATATGGTAAATAATATCTTTTAAAACTAGTTAAAATATTATAAAAACAAAATAAAGCATTTGACACTCAAACAAATAATTGCTATAATTAAATTAATGAAATAAAAGAAAGGATACAAAATGGCAATAACTAAAACAGATTTTATAAATTATACTAGATGTAGAAGATACCCTGCATTAGAAGAAATACATAACGACAAACTATCAAGTGATATGTCTTTAGAAGAATACTTAAAACAAGAAGAAAATGACAAATACAAAGAAATGCTTGGCACTATGTTTGAAGTATCTGATGATGGAGAAACCGATAAAATAGAAAGTGTAAATATTCAATTAAATGCAATGATGGAATACTATAAAGAAGTAGAAATAACGGCCGGAAAAGAAGTTGAAAGATTATTTGGAGGTACCAGCGTATATAATCTAGATACATACAAACAAGAAAGTTTTAACTTTAACAAAAATGGCATTAAATACTTATGTTTTGTTGATATATATAATGAATCTAACAATGAAATAAACATAATAGAAGTAAAAGCAACTACATCAAGAAAATATAAAAATCTATTTTATAACATTGGAAAAGAAAAATATCCTTTATTTACAAAAATAAATAATTTTTATACATTAACACCTAATCCAGGTTTATCTAAAAACTATTCAAATAAAGTAGAAAAATTACTTAACAGATTCACTGATGAAGGAAAGTACATGTATGATATATCAGTACAAAGATATATAATTGAAGGCTATCTAAAAGAAAACAACATAAATAAAAATATCAACTATTATCTAGCAGTATTAAATGATGAGTATGAATATGATGGGACACTAGTTAATGGTAAAAGAGTATATAATACAGATAAATTTGGAAATAGAATAATTGATATCTATAAAATAAATGATATAACAGAAATGTATCAAAGTAGAATAGATATAGAAAGACAAAACTTAGAGAAAAATATATTCGAAAGTGATCCTAGTCCATGTAATTTAAGTGTATCATGTGCTTTAAAAAAGAATACAGAATGTAAATTCAAATCAATATGTTTTAAAAATGTACCAGAAAAAAATGCAAGCTTCAATTATAAAAGATTTGTTAGTTTTAAATGGGATGGTATAACATATAATAAATATGACTTAATAAATAATGGATACTTAAAATTAGATGATATACCTTATGAATGGTTAACAAGTGAAAATCATAAAATTCAAAGAGAATGTTATGATAGAAATGTTACATATATAAATAAAGATAAAATAACTGCCGGACTAAATAGTTTAGAATACCCAATATATCATTTAGATTTTGAAACATTTCCTTGTCCAGTACCAAGATTCAAAGGAGAACACCCATACTATCAAAGCCCTTTTGAATTCAGTTTGCATATAGAAAAATCACCAAATAATTGTGATAAAGAACTTGATAACTATGTTTTCCTAGCACGCTCAAATGAAGATGAAAGACTAGAAATGGTAAAGAAACTAGTAGAAAAAATTCCAATACAAAAAACAGGAGGTTCTATGCTAGCGCAGAATGTTAACTTTGAAAAAGGAAGGATTAAAGAACTAGCAAACATATTTCCTGAATATAAAAGTGAATTAATGGCTATAAGAGATAGTGGAAGAGATCTACTAGAAATAATAGATAACAACAAAGAATTATATAAAAGCTTGGGATTTAGTGAAGAAGAATCAGGCACTATGAACTATTATAACAATGAACAAAGTGGAAGCTTCTCAATAAAGAAAACATTACCATTATTTACAAATTTAACATACAAAGATTTAGAAGTACAAAATGGAGTTCAAGCATTAGTTGAATATGCCAATTATAAAAATATGACTGAAGAAGAAAAAGAAAGAAAACAAAATGCCTTAGTTGAATATTGTAAACAAGATACATGGGCTATGGTAGAAATATTAAAAGGTTTAAGGAGAGAGATAGAAAAATGAATGGAGAAGTAATAGTAGATTTAGATAAATTTAATAATGAAGGAATAAGAATAATACACAATAATGAAAATAACTTATATTATGTAGAACTATCAAGTGGAGAGATGATGCCATTAATAAGTCCAATAGATGGCAAAAGACTTGAACCATATAGAAATACTAAATACTTAATTAGTGATAATGATTTATTATACACATTAATAAATGATGGAGAAGTAATTCCACTTTTAAGCAATACAGGAGACTTTTTAATTCCAACACCAATAAATGATGTGTTTTATGGAAAAAATGAAAAAGGATCATACTTTTATAAAGATAGTAAAGGTAATATTATTAGATTATTAAATCCAAATAATGGAGTTAAATTATTTATTAATGATAATAATGAAATAGTTAGTCATGTAGACAATAATATTTATTCAATACAAGATGGAGAAATCGTTATAACACCTAAAAATTAGAATAACATATGATTTAAATTCAAAATTGTAAAGTATTGTCAAGAAAAATGAAAAAACTTGATAAGAAAAAAAGTACATAGTATATTAATTATAGAGGAGAGTGAAAATATTATGATATATCCATCAATTGATAGTCTTTTAATGATAGTGGACTCTAAATATAAATTAGTACATGTTGCAAGTGAAAGAAGTAAACAAATGATATTAAATAACCATTATCAAATGAAAGAAGAAGAATATGTATCAAAGAAACCAATAGGTAGAAGTTTGGAAGAATTAGAAAAGGGATTAATCAAAATAAAAGAATAATCTTTTTTTATTTATCAAATAAATAAAATATATTGAAAACATATATGCGATGTATTATAATTGTCTTATGGAGAGTGATACAATGAGTACAATCAATATGAGTTTCAGAGTTGATAAAGAAACCAAAGAAAAAGCAGACAAATTATTTAAAAAAATGGGAATGAATACAAGTGTAGCTATAAATATGTTTTTAAATCAATGTATAATAGAAGATGGACTACCTTTTACACCTTCTAATAAAACTAAATCAAGTGATTATTACCTAAGAAGACTAAAAGAACTAAATGATGAAACTCCAACTATAAAAGCATCTATGGAAGATTTATATAACTATTATAAATTAATCGAGGAATCCAATGAAAATAGTAAGATATAAAAAAATGAGTAAAGGAAAGTATAAGTTAACTTTAGATAATACAGAACTTATACTTTATGAAGATGTAATTCTTAAAAATGATCTTTTAAGAACGAGTAATATAAATCTAGAACTTTTAGAAAAAGTAATGAATGAAAATGTATATTACGAAATCTATAACATGGCTTTAACATATATTGAAATTAAAATGAGAACATCAAAAGAAATAAAAGACTATTTAAATAAAAAGAATTTTAATACTAAACTAATAGATGAAGTATTAGATAGACTTAATAAAGAAGGATACCTAAATGAAGAAAAATATATAGATGCATTTGTTAATGATAAAGTTAATCTAACTAACTGGGGACCATACAAAATAAAGAAAAGTCTTTTAGATTTAGAATTAGATGAAACACTAATAAATAATAAATTAAATACAATTAATGAAAATATATGGAATGGTAAAATAGAAAAAATAATAAATAAGAAGTTAAATAGTCTAAAAAATAAATCTAATTATATGATTAAAAACAAACTAAAAATAGATTTATATAACCTAGGCTATGATAATAATTTGATAGAAGAAAACCTTAATAATTTAAACTTAAATAATAACGAAAACATAAAAAAAGAATATTCAAAAGCTTATAATAAATATTCTAAAAAATATATGGATCAAGAATTATATCAAAAAGTTAAATCCTACCTATATAGAAAAGGATACAAAATAGAAGAAATAAATTACATGCTTGATAATCTAGAATAAAAGAAAACTTCAGTTCTTAGTAAAACCGAAGTTTTTATTTTAGTTTAATCCAAATCTTTCATTATATGAATCCTTTAATTCTGAATCAGTAATCTTAATACCATATTTTTCTCTTAAATTAAGTAATGCTTTTGTACTAAAATTAGTTTCATTATTAATTTTTTCTTCGCTAATAACACTAATAATATCATCTTTAACACTATCTAAATCTTTCTTTTCTTGTTGACTTACTTTAAATATAATATGATATCCGTATTGACTCTTAACTGGTTCATCAGAATAAGTATTAGTCTTTAATTCTTTAGCTGCTTCCATAAAACTTGCATCATAATTATCATTAAACTTAACTGTGCCTAAACTTCCACCATTATCTTTATTAGCTGAATCATCAGAATACTCTTTAGCCAAATCATCAAAACTTTCACCATCATTTAACTTCTTAATAACTTCCTTAGCAGTTTCTAAAGCCTTCTTTTCTGCTTCTGTCTTTTCACTATCAGAAGATGTACTAGAAGTATCAACTTTTATTAAAATATGTTTAAGTTCCATATCACCAACAACCTCAGAATCATAATATTCTTCAATTTCTTTATCAGTAACACTATCTTTAGCATAATCTTTAAGCCATTCATTTCTCTTATAAGAAAGTCTTAACATATCTTTAAAAGCATCTTCATCTTTAACTCCATAATAATTTTGAATATTAGTTAAAAATTGATCTTCCCATTGTTTTTTATAAGAAGAAACAACATTTCTAACATAAGTATTTTCATCATCAGTAGATTTATACTCTCTAGATAATAATTCTTCATCTATTAAATCTAATAAAGTACTAACCCCATATTGACTTTTTAACTTATTATATAAGTCTTCAGCACTTATTCCTCCCTCATCAAATTTTACAACGCTTCCTTTTCCATTCTCTAAATGAGAAGTAGAACAACCTACTAAAAGAAAAGCACTAAGTACTATCAAAAATAATTTTTTCATACTATTACCTCCACAATAATTATAATAACAAAAAAATAAAGAAAACACAATAATAAGCACTCACATATTTTTATAATTTGCTTATAATAAAAGTGTAAAGATAAAAAAAGGAGGAATGTCTTATGAATTGTGGATGCGGAAATAATGGTTTATCAGGAGCGGCATTTGCTTTAGTGTTATTTATATTATTAGTAATCATACTAGGTGCATTTATCTAATTTAAAGGAGGGGTGTTAAATGAACAATTGCTGTAAGCAAGTTAATCCATGTTGCGGTGGTAATAACTATGGAAATAGTTTCTTCGTAATCTTAATTCTATTCATATTACTAGCAATAATATTTGGTGCTTTCGTAGGTTGGTAATATGACACAACTACAGTAATGTGTGAAAAAAGTAACTCAATCGAGCTACTTTTTACTTTATCTTATCTCTCATTAAATCAAATATTTCTTTTTTACTTAATTCAATTTTTCTCTTATATTTAGGAATTAAGTGCAAATGATAATGCTTTACAAACTGAGCTTCTCCATTATTCTGAATTAATATAACACTATCTGGATTTAAATTTTCTATCATTGCTTTCTTAACTTTCTTAGCAATTTCCATGATATGAGTTAAATAATCAATTTCTATATCTTCTAATTCAGTAAAATGCTTCTTAGGAATAATTAAAGTATGCCCAGGACTATCTGGATATGCATCTAAAAAAACTTTTACCATATCATCTTCATATAAAGTATAAGAAGAAAAACTTCCGTTAATAATATCACAAAATAAACAATCTTTCATAAACATCACCTAATAAAATTATAAAAAAATTTTAAACTAAAATCAATCATTAGCATATACTAAATGTAAATTGATTCATAAATTACAGTGTAGGTGATAATATGAATATAGAAAAAGATTTTGTTATGAAAAATGAAGATATAATATATTTTGATAATGCAGCAACAACATTTAAACCTATAAGTGTTATAAATAAAGAAATTGAATATTTAACTAAATATACAGCTAATTCACATCGTGGAGATTATAACATTAGTTTTAAAGTAGATGATGAAATAGATGAGTCTAGATATTTAGTTAGTAAATATATAAATTCAAAAAGTAAAGATGAAATAATATTTACTAGTAATACAACTGATAGCATGAATCTTGTTATAAATGGGTTCTTTGGAGAATATTTAAGAGAAGATGATGAAGTAATATTAACCAAATCAGAACATGCATCAAACATATTACCATGGCTTGTACTAAGTAAAAAAATAGGATTTAAAATAAAATATGCACCATTAGATAAAGAAGGTAAACTAAGTTTAGAAAGTATTAAAAAAACTATTACTAGAAATACTAAGGCAATTTCAATCGCACACGTTACAAATGTTATTGGAGATATTAGAGATATAAAAACAATTACAAAATATGCTCATAAAAAAGGTATTCTGGTACTTATAGATGGTGCTCAAAGTGTACCACATATAAAAACTGATGTACAAGATTTAGACATAGACTTTCTAGCATTTTCAGCTCACAAAATGTGCGGCCCAACTGGTCTTGGAATACTTTATGGAAAATATGAATTACTAAAATACATGAAACCATTTAAATATGGTGGTGGAATGAACGAGATATATAATGAAAATACTATTGAATTAGATGATATACCTTATAGATTTGAAGCAGGAACACCTAATGTAAGTGCAATAATTGCTTTTAGTGAAAGTATTAAATATTTAAATAAAATAGGTATCGAAAATATAGAAAGAACAGAAAAATACTTAAAACATTATTTAATCAAAGAATTAAAAACAATTCCATATATAAAAATATATAATGAAAATAGTGAAGGAAGTATAGTGTTAATTAATATAGATGGAATAGAATCAGGTGACTTAGGACTTTATTTAAACACTAAAAATATATGTGTAAGGAGTGGTAAACATTGTGTAAAAATGCTAGAAGAAGAAGCAGAATTCAAAGATACAGTTAGAATTAGTTTATATTTTTACAACTCCTATGAAGAAATAGATAAATTAATTCTTGCTTTAAAGGATTTTGATAATATAAAAAAATATGTAAATTTATAAAATTTTACTAAATTTAAAAATTGAGGTCAAAAAATGACTTCAATTTTTATTTTTGTTTCTTTCCTTATATAGGACTTAATTTTAAATTTAAAATTTGTATATAAAAAACACTTTCAATTTTTAAAAATGGCGATTTGTATTATGTTTTCTAATGTGTTAAAGTGTACATGAAAGGAGGGATAACATGTTAAATAACGTTGTTCTCGTTGGAAGACTTACAAAAGATCCTGAAGAGATACTAACAGAGAAAAACAATAAAAGAACAGTAGTTATAATGGCCGTGCCAAGAAGTTTTAAAAACTCTAATGGAGAGTATGATACAGATTTCATTAGGGTAGTACTTTGGAATATGATTGCTGAACATACTTGTGAATATTGTAAAAAAGGCGATGTAATAGGAATAAAAGGAAGAATTCAATCAAGTAGTTATGAGAAAGATGGAGAAACAAAATATATTACAGAAGTAGTCGCAGAAAAAGTAACATTTTTATCAAGTAATAAAAATATACAAGCTGTAGAAAATACAGAAGAAAACTAAATGAAAATAGATTATCTTCTATTTTCACACTCTTACCTTTCTTAATTCACAAATAATGTGTTCTAATATATAAATGTTTACAAATGAATTACAACCCTTAACCTCAAAAATACATTTTATCTTTCATATAAGTATTCTTGTAAAAATATTATCAATTTAGTATAATTATTATGGTGGAAATATGCTAAGAAGTGATAGATTAAAAAATTTAAGAATACTAAATGGAGTCACACAAGAAGGCCTTGGTAGCATACTTGGTGTTACTAAGAGTACGATTTGTTGTTATGAAAGAGGAACAAGAACTCCTACATTAGAAATTCTCATAAAACTTTCTGATTATTTTGAAGTTTCAATAGATTATTTACTAGGACGGGATGTTTTGGTAAGAGATAAAAATAATAAATTAACTTTTATGAGTGAAGAAGATTTAAATTTAATGCAAAAATCCCCTAAGAAAGGTGAGAGTATGAAAATAGAAGATATAATAAGTAAGTTTGAAAAAACTAAAAGATTAACTAAAGATGAAATAAATTATGTAGTAGAAAATTATACAAACGATAAAATAAATGATGATGACATGGGTAAATTACTTTTACTTATTAAAGAATATGGTTTAAACTATAAAGAAACATTTTATTTAACAGACGCAATGATAAATACTGGAGATATTTTAGATTTAAGTAATATTAAAAGAGTAGTAGTAGACAAACATTCAACAGGTGGAGTAGGAGATAAAGTAACATTCTTAATCGCACCAATCGTGGCATCATTAAATCTTAGTATTGCTAAAATGAGTGGAAGAAGTTTAGGATTTACTGGTGGTACAATAGATAAATTAGAGAGTATACCAGGTTATAAAGTAAAATTAACAAATGAAGAATTTGAAAGTTATGTTAATAAAATAGGTGTAAGTGTTATAAGTCAAACAAATTCACTGGCACCTGCCGATAAAAAGATATATGCTCTTCGTGACCAAATAGGCGCTGTAGAAAGTATTCCTTTAATTGCTAGTAGTATAATGAGTAAAAAAATTGCCAGTGGAGCACATTTCATAGTTATAGATTTAAAAGTTGGTAAAGGCGCTTTCATGAAAGATATAGAGAGTGCAAAAATACTTGCTGAATATATGATAGAAATAGGTAAATACTTTAATAGAAAAGTAGTATGTGTATTAACTGATATGAATACTCCACTTGGATTCTCAGTAGGTAACAGCCTAGAAGTAAAAGAAGCACAAGAATTCTTCTCAGGTACAAGAGAAAAAAGATTAGAAGATTTAGTAATATCACTAGCAAGTGAAATGGTATCAATTGGAAAAGACATATCAATTGAAGATGCAAAGGCATTAGTAATAGATACTCTAAATAATGGAAGTGCAAAAGATAAATTCTATGAATGGATAACAAACCAAGGTGGAAAACTAGGTAAAATGGAATCTAGTAAATATACTAAAATAATTTATTCTGACAAAGATGGTTATATAAACAATATAGATCCTATAGGCATAGCTAAATTCGTACAATCTCTTGGTGCAGGAAGAGTAAAAAAAGAAGATAGCATTAACTTAAATGTCGGAATAACTTTAAAAAGTACACTTTATACTAAAGTTACTAAAGGTACACCATTACTAGAAGTATTTTATGATAAAGAGATTGATAACATGGAAGAAGAAATTTTAAAATGTTTTACTATAGAAAGTATTAAAAAAGAAGAAAAAGATATAATAATAGATGTAATAAAATAAAGGAGACTTATGAAAAAAATATTATTTCTATTAACTATCTTTTTTTCTTTTATTTTCAACTTATATGCTCTTAATAATATAAGTATAAATAATAATATGTTGATACCCGAATTTAATAAAAACACAAAAGTATATAATGTATTCGTACCATCAAACATAGAAATAATAACTATAGTGGTTGATAAAGATGATAATGAAGTAATCACAGGTTCTGGTAGTAAAAGTTTAAAAGAAGGATTAAATGTAATAGAAATAATATCATATATAAATGATATCGAAGTAGAAAGATATACTTTAAACATAACAAGAGGTAACATAACTTATGATAAAGCAAACTCTAACTTAAAGAATTTAATTATAAATGATTATGAGATAAATTTTAATGAATTTGTTTATGAATATGAAATAAAAGTTAAAACTAATGATAGGCTTAATATATACTATGAAACAAATACACCCTTAGAAACAGTTACTTTAAAAGGTGATACATCTCTTAAAAATAAAGAAAATGTAATAACAATTAAAGTAATAAGCGGAGATAAAAAACATTCAAGTACATATAAAATAAAGGTAATAAAGGAATTAAAAGACAATACTTCAAATAAAAAAACTAGTATATTTGATAATAAAAAATTTACTAGTTTTGAACTAAAACTTATTATAATTGGATTAATATTTTTAGGATTAATTATATCTTCAATAATATTTTATTTTATATTTATAAAGAAAAAGAAATACTTTAGACCATTTAAACAAAAGAAAAGACCTTAATAAAGGCCTCTATATTTAACACAATATTCTTCATATGTAAGATTTTCATTTTTAATAATAGTTGCTACTTCAACACCAACATATCTATAATGCCAAGGTTCATACTCATATCCAGTCATATATACTTTATCTTTAGGATATCTCATTATAAAACCATATTTATGAGCATTTTGTTGTAGCCATTCAAACTGAGGTGTATCTTCAAAATATTCCTCTAATGTCCCATCTGTACTTAAATCCATCGCAAGACCAGTTTGATGTTCACTTGAATTAGGTCTAGCAGAATACTTATCAGCGTTTTCTCTACCTCTTTCGTTTACATTTCTATTATATATTCTAGTTTGCAAATCTTCACTTCTATAACCACTTTGTAAAATAATATTTAATCCATCATTTCTCATTTGACTAACCATATTTTCCATAGCTTCAGCAGCTGTTTTTTCCATTCTTTGTCCTTCAATATTAACTAAATTCTTAGGCTCTATTCCACTAGGAAGTATATGATACTTGTTAACTAAAACTAATAAATCATCCGGTTCACTTACTTCTCTCATATTAGTATAATATTCATGGTCTAAATCAGTATTAACATTCATAATAATTTCTTCCGTACTTAAATCACTATTTTTATTCTTATAATCTATATATCTTTCAATATTCTCTATATGAAAATACTTAACCTTAGAAAACTCACTCAAATAATCATACTTTTTATCTATCTTATTAATTTCTTCATTACTCATATTGCTTTTAATAGTATTACTTTCTTCTTTAGAATAACCTAATTCAGTTAACTTATCTTTAATAGCATCATCTTCTTTCTTAGTTTTTCCTGTATCAGTATTACTAGTATTAATTTCTTTATCATTATTTAAAAATTTATACAAACTTTTAATACCAAACACACCAAGACAAATAACTAATAATAAAATAAATATATTTCCAAAATTAACTTTAATCTTCTTTTTCCTTCTCATGATACCACCTACATTAATTATACTACTTTTTAAATAAAATATCTCTTTAATTTTAGCAATTTTACACAATATCAAAACTTAAAATTAACATAATATTTAATATTAACCGGCTCTCATTCAAATTTATTTAATATGTAAGAAATTACATATTTTTTTAGTAATTTAAAAGAATAAAAAGAATACCATTTATTAAGAGGTGTTTATGAAAAAATTAATTATATTGTTTATCTCTTTATTTTTATGTATTGGAATATATAAATGTGAAGAAGAACCAAGTGCAGTCACATTAAATAGTGAAGCAGGAATAATAATGGAAGCAAGTACTAATAAAGTATTATTTGAAAAAGATGCCGAAAAAGAAATGGCACCAGCTTCCATGACAAAAATAATGACACTTTTACTTATAATGGAAGAAATAGATAAAGGAAATTTAAAATACGATGATGAAGTATTGATAAGTAAAAATGCTGCAAATATGGGTGGAAGTCAAATATATTTAGAAGAAAACTCTAAAAGTACAGTAAAAGAATTAGTAACATCAATAGGTATAGGTTCAGCTAATGATGCATCTGTTGCAATGGCAGAAAAAATAGGTGGAACTGTAGAAAACTTTGTAAATATGATGAATAAGCGTGCTAAAGAATTAGGATGTACTCATACCAACTTTATGAATCCACATGGACTTGATACTGAAGGACACTACTCATCTGCTAAAGACATGGCTTTAATCGCAAGTGAATTATTAAAACATGAAAACATATTAGAAATAACTGGAACATATGAAACAACTATAACACATCAAAATGGTAAAAGTATCTGGCTTGTTAACACTAACTCATTAATAAGATTCTATAGTGGCCTTGATGGTCTTAAAACAGGATTCACAGACAAAGCAGGTTATTGTTTAACTGGTACAATGAAAAGAAATGACATGAGATTAATAACAGTAGTAATGAATGCAAAAGAAAAAGAAGACAGAAATACAGATACGATAAATATGATGGAATATGCTTTTAGTAATTTTTATAAAGAAACCTTAGTAAAAAGTGATAAACCTTTAGGTACAATATTTATTGACAATGCTAAAAAAAGACAAGTAAATTATTACCTAGAAAAAGATGTAAATGTAATACTAGATAAAAACACTAAAGATATAAAATATAAATATGATATGCACCTAAATGAAGTATCCGCACCATTAAAAAAAGGAGATGTAGTAGGTACTCTTACACTACAGTACAACAATAACTTAGTAAACTATAATTTAATAGTAAAAGAAGACATAAAAAAAACAAACTTCTTTGGTAGAATGACTAACTATTTAAAAGATATACTTAATGGTAATATCAATGTTATCAACATTTGACTTAAGCACTAAACTATACTATAATACATCCCTGAACGGGGGAAAATATGGAAGAATTAATAAATTATGCTAAAAACATATGTGACTTAGATGTAACAAAAATAACTACAAGAGAAGAATTAATAGAAAAAATAATAAATCAACATGAAATTAAAATAAATTTTATATTTCAATATCTAACAGAAGAAGAAAAAAGAAAATATTGTCATTTACTAAGACATCAAAATCTATATTATTATTTACAAAACTTTAATTTACAAGAAAGACTAAATATAATCAAAGATATCGCAAAACATATAGATGGAAATAAAATTTATTCTTTAACACTTAATGAAAATAATGGATATAAATATCAAATATTAAAAATATGTCATGATAAAATAGACCAACTTTATGTATATAAAATAATCGCAACTATACAAAGTGAAAGAGTAAGAAAAAAGTGTATGGATTTATTCATACATTCCTCATTTTACAGAAAATTAATAATACAAACTTTAAGTGAAAAATCAAAAGAAGAGTATATAAACAATTTAGAAAAAATAAAAGATAAAGTTGATGTAATACTGCTACTTAAAGATAATGAGAAAATTAAATATTATGCATCACTTCCAGAATATAGTGATTATAGGTCAGATTTAGTTATTGGAACTAAAGATGAGGACTTTATAATAAACAAATTTAAAGAAATAAAAGTAAAAAAATTCAGATTAAATCTTATAAAAAAGGTAGAAAATAATGAACTTAAAATAAAATTAATACAAATGTTAGATGATAAAAAAATGATAGATTTCTTATTAACAAATGAACAAACGGAGTCAAAAAATTTAAATGATTTACCTGGCATAAAAATAAGTGAAGATATAACTATAGGTATTGAACTTGAATGTTGTAATAAAAAAATAGGAGACTATCGTGGTTTAAAAAATATATTTAAATCTTATCGAATAAAAAGAGATTCATCTGTAAGAAAAGGATTTGAAATAACAAGTCCAGTAATAAGATATACACCTGAAGATATAAATACTTTAAAAAATGTATGTGAACTACTAAAAAAATATAATTTTTACACAGACAAAACTTGTGGCGGACATATTCACATTGGTGCTTCTTACTTAAATAGAAGAGAAGACTTTTTAATGCTAATTTATTTGTATACAAATGCTGAAGATATATTGTATTACATTAGTGATAAAGCAAAAACAATTAAAAGAATAGGTGTAAAAAGATATGCTTCAAAAACAAAAAAGAATTATATAAAAGCAGTTGATGAAGGACTTTTTGATGAAAATGAATTAAATGGTTCTATTAAGGATGTATTTGAAAAAGTAAATAATAGTAGGTACAAAGGAATGAATTTAAAAAACATTGGTGGTGTGGTAAAAAATACAATAGAATTTAGAATGCCTAATGGAGAAATAAACTTTGAAGAATTGTTATTAAATATAAAATTATTTGCTAGATTAATTGAAATGTCACATAAACTTAATGATACATGTATAAGTAAAGAAATAAAAAATAAAGCATTACTTCTAGCTGAAACTAAAGATGAAAAAGAAAGATTAGAATTATTCTTAGATATACTATTTACTGATGAAGAAGAAAAACAAAAATATAGACAAAGATACATAAATAATAAAAAAATAGATCTAATGAATACAGGTAATTTATTAAATGAAATAAAAATTACTTTATTTGGTATAGAAAATATAGCATTTGATGAAAAAACTAAAACTTTAATTAAAAAAAGTGTTAATTAAGTGTAAAAAATTCAATATAAATTAGTAATAATTAGGTTTTAATGTTACCATAATATTGGTGAAGATAAATGAAATGTGTAGAATTAAAAGGAGTAAAAACTCTTGAAATAGTAGAAAAAGAAGAACCAGTTAAAGATGGTAAAAGAGTAATATTTAAAGTTAATACCTGCGGAATATGTGGTTCTGATATTCATTATTGGAATATGGGTAATCCAAATGGACTAGTAATGGGACACGAATTTAGTGGTACAGTTATTGATCCAGGAGAAAGAACTGACTTAAGTGTTGGTGATAGAATTACAGGTTTACCAATAAGTCCTTGCGAAAATTGTGATGCTTGTAAAAGTGGTAATCCACAATATTGTACTGATACTTGGACTCATGCAGTTGGTCTATCTTTAGACTATAGTGGTGGATATGCAGAAGTATCTAGTTGTCATGCAAAAATGGTAAGAAAATTACCAGAAGAAGTAATAGATGAAGAAGCTTGTATGGTTGAACCATCCGCTGTTAGTTTACACGCAGTAAAACTTGCAAATATAATGGTTGGAGATAAAGTATGTATAATTGGTGGTGGTATCATTGGACTTATGGCTGCTGAATTTGCTAAAAAAGAAGGAGCTACTTATGTAACACTACTTGAAACAAACTCATCTCGTGGAGAAAAATCACTAAAATATGGTTATGTAGATGAATACTATAATGCGTTAGATGACAAAACTATTCCTAGTCTTAAAGAGAAAACAAATGGTGGATTTGATAAAGTAATTGAATGTTGTGGTAATAGTGGAGCTGTTACTGAAAGCATGTTACTAACTAAAAATGGAGGTACAATAATTTTAGTAGGAGTATCAATGACACCTGTTACAGTACCAACAGTCATACCAGTAATGGGAGAAATAACAATGAAAGGTTCTATTGCGTATAGCGAATTTGATTTTGACAGAACAATTGAATTAATAAAAGATAAACAACTAGATGTAACTAAATATATAGATGATATAGTACCTCTAGAAAAAGCACAAGAGTCATTTGAAAGACTTACAAGTGGAAAAGATGATGCTATAAAAATAATATTTAAACCTAATATGAAGAACTAAATAAAGTTCTTTTTTTCTATCTATTGCCCTTACAAATAAAATATAAATTCATAATATATACTAGAAATAGTAATATTTCTAGAAGGATGGCACATGAAAAATATATATAATAAAATTATAAATAGATTTAAAATTATAAACAGGAAGAAGGGTGAATAAATGAACAATTCATACATGCGAGCATATTGCAAAGTACAAGAATACAATCAAAATCATATAAATTCAGGATGTTGTTGCTTTGATGAAGTAGATAACACATCAGTTGCACAACTAAGAAGTACCACAGCGCAAACACTAAGTGCAGTAAATCAATTTGTTACTTTTAATACTTCAAATAGTTTTAGAAACGCAACAGTTACTGGAGAAAGCATAACTGTTAATGAATCTGGCAGATACCTAATAAATTATGGATTTAATGCATCAGCTGGTCAAAACTCAGCTCTAAGTTTATACATAAATGGAGTAGAAAATGCTTCTACTAGATTAACAATATCAAATGAATCAGGAGACTTATCTTCAAGTATAATACTAAATTTAAATGCAGGCGATGTAATAACAATGAGAGTATCCGTCTATACAGCAAATGTAACATTACCAGCAGACACACTAAATGCCTATATAACATTAACTGAATCAGTTTAATCATACATAAGAGCAATTAATTTGCTCTTTTAATATGTAAAAACACTTTACTGTAAACTTTACGACAATGTAAAAATAAAAAAGCGATTGACCATACTTTTGTCGTATATATATTTAGAGGGCAATAAAAGTCTTCTAGAAAGGAGATACATGAAAAAAGTATTATTATTTATTACATTATTATTGTTTATACCAATAATAAATGCAGAAGAGAAAGAAAGTGAGGTGGAGTACAAATGGTATAAACTAGTTGAAAAGGACATTCGTTATGAAAGTGATGTTGAAAACAGTTGTGAATATTTTGATAAATCTAATTTTTTATATACTGATTACAAGTATAGTATGGATAAACCTGATGATAAAGAAGGAAGAATAATTGAAGAATTTAATCCAAATATAAATTTTCATAGACAATTTTTTAACAAATTAAAAATAAATGGATTTTTTGTAAATTATAATGAAACAGTAAATATAATTGATTTAAATTTTACAACAAATGAAAATGAAAACATCCCTTTTAAAATTAATAATAGTTATAAAAAAATAGCTGATCATAATGATGAAACATATATGTCACTTAAGAATTTCGAAGAAATAAATATTGATTTTCCGAATACAGTTGATGCAAGTAATTTTAAAATAACTATTAGATACATAAACTTAAATAAAGAATTTCTAGGTATGAGGTTTCAATTAATGCTTACAAATGAAATATCTTTAAATGCTTTTTATTCATATAATGAATTTATGGAAAACAACTGTGAAGGTAATATATGTACTTTGGAAATAAAAATAAATATGGAAAAAATGTATAATGAAGATATAGATATAAAAACTATACTTTATAAATATAAAGATACTCTGTATAAATGTTATTCATTAGAAAGAATATATGCACCCGGTTACTATAAAGATTTAGAAGGATATATTAAAGATGAAGAAAAGTTTAAAATTATAATTAAAGAAAAAGTAGAAATAAATAATCAACCAGATGAGTCAAGTAACATTGAAGAGAAAACAGAAGATAATAATAAAACTGAAATTTCAAAAGAAGAGTTTTCTTATCAACCTATCGATAATACCAAGAGTTTTGAAACTAATTATAATTTAAATCTACCTGAAGAAACAGTTGAAATTAAAAAGAATGACACATTAATCGAAACACCAAAAAGTACGGTTGCTTACAATGATATAAAAACAAAAGAAACTACAAAAGAAAGTACTGATAAATATTATTTACTGCTATCATTAATTATTCTAATGTTTATAATTGGAAGCTACCTTATTATAAAAAATATCAAAAAAAGTCGAACGAAATAATTTGCTTTATTTGTCGAATATGTATAAAAATCATAAAAAATAAACTATATTGATTACGAGGTACAAAAATGCTTAAAATTGAAATGGAATTTAAGAAAGGTATATTTTTTATAAGATTAGATGGTTTACTGACAAAAGATAATGTTAATAAATTTATAGATGAATGCGTTCCAGTTGTACTAAAGCATGGAATAAAATATGTAGTAATAAATTTAGATAAAGTAAATGCAATTGATTTGAAAGGAATTGAAGCACTGATGGAAATAAATGATATTGTAAGAAATAATTTGGGCAAAACGACTCTATGTAGTTTAAGCAATGAAGAAGTAAAATCAATAATAAATCAATATGATTATAATAATTGTTTTTATGAAACAAGTAATGAATTAACCGCACTGGGAGTGATGAAATTATGATAACAAATGAAGATTTAATGAATACTAAAGATATGATATATAAAATAGCTTATAAGTATAGTAAATATTATTCAATAGAAGATCTGTTTCAAGTAGGTGTTATTGGCCTTATGAAAGCTAAAAAAAACTATAAAATGAACTCATCAACTAAATTTAGTACATATGCTTATAATTATATTTTAGGAGAAATAATTGAATTTATAAAAAATGACAGAACCATTAAAATAAGTCCAGACATTTTAAAAATTTACAAAGCATATGAAAAAAGTAAAGATTATTTAACAAATGAACTTGGAAGGAATGTTACCTTGGAAGAAGTAAGTAAATTCATGAATATAGATGTTAATATATTAAGTGATGTTATAATAAAAAGTGAATTTGTTTTGAGTACTGATAGTAAATTAAATGATGAAGATTTTACTTTAGAAAAAGTAACTGGAAGTGATAGAAGAATAGAAATTGATAATCTAATTGATTTAAAAAATGAACTAAATAAATTAAAAAATGATGAAAGAAGATTAATAGAATTAAGATACTTTAAAGATTATACGCAAAGTGAAGTTGCAAAAAAAATGAATATGAGTCAAGTTCAAGTATCTAGAACTGAAAGTAAAATACTAAAGAAAATGTATTCAGGAATAGCTAGTTAAAGTATAAAAAATTATTAACTCACCATAATAAAATTAGGTGAGTTATTTTGAAATTAAAGGATTACAATAAAATCGTAAAAAAATATTCTAAAAAAGAGAATGTATTTCTAAATGTTTTTATTTCATTTGTTATAGGAGGAACCATTGGAGTATTAGGACAATTATTTGTAGAGTTTTTAACATATAAATTTTATATGCCCCTTAGTGAAGCATACATGTACCTAATGATTTTATTAGTTGTAATAGGTTCAATATTAACTGGAACAGGATATTTTGATAAAATTGTTAGTTTTGCAAAATGCGGTTTAATAGTACCTACGACAGGTTTTGCCCATACAATGACTTCTTGTGCGATGGATCATTCCGAAGAAGGACCAATAAAAGGAATAGGAAGCAATATATTTAAAATGACTGGAAGTGTTATTTTGTATGGTATATTATCTGCTTTTTTCTTGGCAATACTAAAAGGGGTGATATAATGACATTTGATTTTAAGGATACATACATAAAAAAAGCATTTACATTACTCGGAAGAAATGAATTTGTTTCTGGAATAAAACCTGACCTACAAATTAATGATTACTATTTAAAAGAAAAGTGTTTTGAACTAGCAGAAGCTAATTATCAAATTAAAACTATAAATGGATTGTTAAAAAAGGAAAAATTAAAAGAAAATAAAATAGACATATTAATAGGCGGAGACCTACAAAATCAATTATTAGCAACAAACTTTGCAAGTAGAAAATTTGACATAAGTATGTTGGGCATTTATAGTGCATGTGCAACATTTACAGAGGGACTCATAATTGCTGGGTCATTAATTGATAAAACAACAAATGGAAATATAATAGTGACGGTAAGTAGTCATAATTTAGCTAGTGAAAAACAATTTAGATTTCCTATCGAATATGGTGCATTAAAAAAGAAAGTTAATACATTTACTTCAACCGGAAGTGTAAGTGCGCTTATAACAAATAAAAAAACTAATATAAAATTAGAATCATGTACTATTGGAAGAGTTGTTGATATTGGATATAACGATGTAAATAATATGGGGGCTGCTATGGCTCCAAGTGCTGCAAAGACTATATTTAATCATTTGAAAGATAAAAAAAGAACTGCTGACTATTATGACATAATTTTAACAGGTGATTTAGGAGTATATGGAGTGAAAATTCTAAAAGAATATTTAGAAAAAGAATATAATTTGAAAATAAAAAATATTCAAGATGCAGGAACTATCTTATTTCAAAATGAAGTGGGTAAATCAATCGCAGGAGGAAGTGGACCTTTATGTTTACCAATGATATTATTTACTAAAATATTAAAATCAAATTACAAGAAAATATTAATTATTGGAACAGGATCATTACATTCAAAATTAAGTTCAAATATAAATGAAACAATTCCTAATATAAGTCATGCTGTAAGTATTGAGGTGATAGAATGATATACATAAATGCTTTTTTAGTATGTGGCATTATATGTGCCTTAGGCCAACTAGTTTTGGAATATACTAATTTAACCCCAGGGCATTTAAATGCAATACTGGTTATAGTGGGAGCTTTTTTATCGTTTTTAGGAGTCTATGAAGTTCTTTTAGATTATGCAGGAGCTGGAGCAAGCGTGCCAATTACAAATTTTGGGCATTTGCTATTTAAAGGTGCTTATGAAGGCTTTATGAATGATGGAATGACTGGTTTATTAAAAGGTATCCTTTCCACTTCTTCTGGAGGACTAAGTGTGGCAATTATAATGGCTTTTCTAGTTGCAATATTTAGTAAACCTAAACATTAAATTAAAACTAAAGATATTGTTAACTCTTTAGTTTTTTGGTATACTTAAATAGAAGAAAATATGGAGTGATAATCAATGAATATTTTTAAAAAGAAACCTAAAAAGCAAAATATTAATGAAGATATTGAAATAGTTGACTTAGATAGTGATAAAGTTGTTAATACTTTGGAAGAAAGAAAAGAGTTAAGAACCGCTATATTAATTGGAGTAATAATACTTATATTTATATTATTACTACCTAAACTAGTAAGTATATTTTCTAAAGATTCAATTTTTTCATATACTGATAAAGTTAATGAAGTTGTTAATAGTGAAACAATAGATGGAATGCTAGAAATTGGAAAAGAAAAAGGTTACATTACTGCAAAAAATGTTAAATTTTACAATCCAAGAAAAACAACAGATAACCAGATTTCAATAACTTATCTTCCATTAACAGGAATAAAAAATATAGATGATTTAAATGTATATATAGAAATTTATAATTCAAATAAAGAAATTGTTAGCAGAGTAAAGTTTTCTAATATTGATAAATTAGAAAGAAAAGTACAAGGAAATTATAAAATAGATATAAATGAAACTATATATAAAGAAGCGAAATATTTTAAAGCAACAATAATAAAAGCATCAGAATTTGATAAAATAAATGATACTTTAACATGTAAATATTCATTTACTCATAATAATATAAAAGTAGACTATGAAAGAAAATATAATTTTACTAAAAGTGGATTACTTTCTTACAGTATTAATAAAACAATTACAAAATTAGATGAAACAAGCTTAGATAATACTACATTAGAAGAATATAAAAAACTTTTTACAACAGAAAATGAAAATTTAAAGAAAACAAATATAGAAGATATTACACTAACTGATTCAAGCATAAATTACACAGTTAATTTAAGCACTTTAAAATTAGGTAAAAGTAGTTATAAAAAAATATATGAACAGGGTTCAATAAAAAGGCAAATTGAACTAAGTGAAGCAAAAATGAACTGGATGTGTGAATAATGAATAAATTTTTAATAGGAGATTTTGAAGGACCACTAGACTTACTATTACATTTAGTGAAATCTTCAAAAATGGAAATAAGTGACATAAAATTGGTAGAGATAACAGAACAATATATAAACTTTCTCAAAGAAATGAAAGAAATGAATTTGGATATAGCTAGTGAATATCTAGTAACAGCTTCAGAATTGATTGAAATGAAAAGTAGATATTTATTACCAAAGCCACCAAAAGAAGAAGATGATAATTATGTAAATGATCCGGAAGAAGAACTAAAACAGAGATTACTAGAATATGAAAAATACAAAAATTCGGTAGAATCCTTTAGAAATTTAGAAAATAAAAGAAGTAACTATTATACAAAAATGCCAGAACGAAGAGATATTTATACAAATGAAAACTTAGAAAATGACGGAACAATAACAGCATATGACTTATTAAATGCATTAAAGGAATTATTAGAACGAAGAGAATATTCTAAACCATTAAATACAAAAATAACAAAAAAAGAGTTGTCAGTTAAGGATAGAGTTGCTAAAATTAGAAGTGTTCTAAAAATTAATAGATGTGTAGAATTTACTAGCTTATTTGAAGAGTTAACAAAAGAATATGTTGTAGTAACTTTTCTAAGTATTTTAGAAATGGCAAAAAATAACGAAATTATATTAAAACAAGATTCTAATTTTGGAACAATATTACTTGAAAGAGTTGATTAAGATGAATTTAAAAAGTGTAACAGAAGGTATATTATTTGTAGTTGGTGATGAAGGAATCACCATAAAAGAATTGAGTGAAGTGTTAAGTGTAAACGAAACAGAAGTAAAAGAAATACTTACAGAATTAAGAAAAGATTATGAAAGTCCAGAAAGAGGACTTAGAATTTCATTTTTAGGTAATACATTTAAACTTACTACGAAAAGTGAACATAAAGAATATTATGAAAAACTTGTAACTGATTCAAGAAATTTCACATTAAGTAATGCAAGTTTGGAAACATTAGCAATAATTGCATACAATGAACCTATAACAAGACTTAGAATAGATGAGATAAGAGGAGTATCTAGTGTACAAATTGTTAGAAAGTTACTAGCAAGAGGTTTTATTAAAGAATGTGGAAAAGATAATACTATTGGAAGACCAAATTTATACAAAACAACAAACGAATTTTTAGATTATTTTGGTTTGGCAACAAAACAAGATTTACCTAAATTAGATATAAAGGATAAACCAATAAACAATGATGAAGTGGAATTATACAAGTCTAATTATAAAGAAAACAATTAAAAAAAGTTTAGGAATTAAATCCTAAACTTTTAATTTATATCAATATATTTTTTACCATTTTCTTTGTTTTCTTTTGGAACTTCGATATGTAAGATTCCATCTTCAAACTTAGCATTTATTTCTTCTGTATTTACATCTCCGATATAAAAGCTTCTTTTACATGATCCATAAAATCTTTCTTTTTTAATGTAATGTTTATCTTTTTCATCATTATTTTCTTTTCTAGTTGCTTCTATAGTAAGGTAACCATTATTTACTGACATTTTAATATCTTTTTTGTTAAATCCTGGTGCTTCTACAAGAATATTGCATTTTCCTTCTTTCTCGTAAATATCACAATTCATGTTCATAACTTTTTTATCTGAGTCGAAATCATCAAAGAAATCATCTAAATAAAATCTTCCTGGTAATAAACTCATAATACCATCTCCTTACATTGTTAATAATACCACTTTTGTTAGCACTTGTCAACATAGAGTGCTAATATTTTTAAAATTTTATTATTAACATTTATATTATATGTAAAATTTCTAAAATTAAATTAACAATATTTTCTATTGTAATTTTAATAAATAGGTTAATCATAATAATGAGGTGATAAAAAATGAATGAAGTACCTAATATTATTTCAACTAAAGATTTATCTTATATTAAAGATATGATGAACTGGGAGTTTGTTTTAGTAAAAAAGGTTAATCATTATGAAGATTTGGTAAATGATAAAGAAATTAAATCATTTATAAAAAAGATTAGTAAAAAACATAAAGAACATTATGAAAAATTGTTAGAAATTTTAGAATAGGAGAGATTTATGTCAAAGATTAAAAACGAAAAAGTAGAAGTAGAAAATAGTATAGAATTAAATGATCAAGATATACTTAATGACATATTAGAGACAGAAAAGAATATGAGTAATAATTTAAGTATTGCTTTAAACGAAATGAGTAATAAAGTGTTATTTAAGGAAATTTTTGATATTTTTAAAGATACAAAAGATCTAGCTAGAGAAGCGTACTGTATTGCTTTTCAAAATGGTTGGTATACTTTAGAAACTGCTGAAGAAAATAAAATATGTCAAGCGTATAAAGAATATAATGATAAGTTAAGTCAACTTTAGTTTGGGTGATGATGTGAAAAGAAGTCATCAATTTCATCAAGCTTAGATTTAACATTATTTATAGCATTAGAAAGCATATCAGGACTAATTTCCTTTATAATTTCTCTAGTGCATTCTATATTATATAAAAGTGGGCTGTAAGCTCCTTTTATTTTGGAAGAATTAATATTTAAAGTGTTCTTTTGAACTCTTCTTTCTATAACAGCTTGACTCGAAGCATTAGTAATAAGTGTTTGTGCAATAAGCATTAACCAGTTTCCAATTGCATTTTGTTCAGAAGTATTATAATCATCTATTAAAAGATATGCGATTAGTACACATATTGCAGTAGATACTTTAGGATTTAAATCAAATAAATCTTCCATTTAATCACACTCTTTCATATAATTTTATTCTTTTATCAGTTTATTTATTATTTATTGTATGATATACTTAATTAGTAATGGAGGTAAAATTATGGAATTAAAAGGAAGTAAAACAGAACAAAATTTAATGACAGCTTTTGCTGGAGAAAGTCAAGCTAGAAATAAATATACATTTTATGCTAGCCAAGCTAAGAAAGATGGTTTTGAACAAATAGCATCTATTTTCGAGGAAACAGCTAATAATGAAAAAGAGCATGCTAAGTTATGGTTTAAAGCTTTACATGATGGTAAAGTACCTAGTACTAGTGTAAACTTAAAAGATGCGGCTAGTGGAGAAAATTATGAATGGACTAGTATGTATAAAGAATTTGCAGAAACTGCTAGAGAAGAAGGATTTAATGAAATTGCTGATTTATTTGAAGGAGTGGGTGCAATAGAAAAAGAACATGAAGAAAGATATTTAACTCTTTTAAATAATGTTGAAGAAGAAATGGTTTTCAAAAATGAAGAGGAGACTATTTGGATTTGTAGAAATTGTGGTCATGTTTATAGAAGTAAAGAAGCATTAGAAGTTTGTCCTATTTGTAAACATGGAAAAGCTTATCAAGAAAGAAGAGCAAATAATTATTAAGTAGAAGTAGGGTTATTTTATAAATAATCCTGTTTTATTTAGAAAGTGAGGATTTTATGCTAAGTAATTATGTATGCTTAAAAAATGATTCATTTGATTTGGATGATAAATGTTTTGCTGTAGATAAACAATTAGCTAAAACTATTGAAATATTAAATAAAAAAGGATATTATACCGAAATATGTAGTAAAGCAAGTATATTTCATGCTTTTTTGGTAAGCAATATATTTCACGACTTGCTGGAAGAAAAATTAATAACTGTTGATAAACAAACAAAAGAAAAGTTAATTAATCTAATAAATCAATTTGATTATGAATCAACAATTATACTTTTTAAAGAAAAATATCCTTTTGAATATTTACCAAAAGGATACAAATTATTTGATAAGAATTTAAATTACAATTTATCTGTTTTAAAAACTGATAAGGCAATTGAATTTAAATCTTTAATAGAATTAGAAAAAGAATTAAATAAAAGTTTAAAATTATTGGAGTCTTGGGCCGAAAAACTGCCAAATATACTTTAACTCGTAATAAAATAAATCTAAAGTTTAATTCACAATAAAAGCCCGGAATACCGAGCTTTGCGTGTGTTGAACACATTTGTGAATATTTATTCCCTGCCGGGAACAACTTAATATTACTATATTTTTTGCGATTTGTAAATACTTTTTTTAAAAAAACTCTTTCTTTTTTAAAATTTATGTTGTATAATACTAATTGATTTAGGGGCATCATATAGTGGTAGTATCTCAGTCTCCAAAACTGATCGCGAGGGTTCGAGTCCTTCTGCCCCTGCCACATTGAATAATTTAAAACAATAAGTTCATTGATAAAAATTTTATGTATATTGTTTTTGTTGGGGGGAGTATTTTGTGAAAAATAGTAATTATACGATGGATGATATTGCTCAATTCATTGCTGACTATAAAGAAAGTAATATTTACAATTCTAAGGAGTGGATGATTAATATTCCTATTATTGGTAGTAAATTGTATGAAAGAGTAACTTTAGAAAATATGAAAAGGACTATTTTTGAAAGTGAATATAATAAAGCTAAAAACGGTAGTATTAATCAACAAAATAAATTTATTAGTGAAATGACACCAGTTTTAGATGATTTTTATAATAAGCAAAAAAGAAAAATGAAAGAAAATAAAAAAGTGTATAAAAAGTAATTGGGGGAATATTAATGTCATTATATGAATGTATGAAATGTTGGGAATATCCTTGTACATGTGGTTATGAATATAAGAAAAGGTATAATAATCCAGAAGAAATGGCTAATTATATTATTAGTATTTTGGGTTATAGATCACAAGAGGAAGTTAACAAAATTATACAAATATTGAATGAAAAAATAAATGAGTATGATTTTAGTGAAGAACATGTAGTAAAAAGAAAAACTAAAATAAATAGATAATAAGATTTGAAGAATTACAAATTGTTAATTCTTTTTTTTGAACTTATTAAGAAGTAAGGTGAGATTATGTATATAGAAAATCTAAGTATGTCATTTGATTTACAAACAATCTTTGATGATATTACAGTACAATTTAATGATACCGATAAAGTAGGCATAGTGGGAGTAAATGGTGCTGGTAAATCAACATTATTTAATTTAATACTTGGAAAACTGGTTCCTGATAGTGGTAGAATTAAACTAAAAAATAACATTAATATAGGATTTCTTCCACAAGTTATTACAGATGAAATTCCAAGTGATGATATCACAGTATTTGACTATTTACTTTTAGGTAGACCTATTAAAGAATTAAAAGAAAAATTAAATTCTTTATATGAGGAAATTGGTAGTATTACAGATGAAAAATTACTAAATATTAAATATAAAGAGATATCTAAAGTTGAAGATAAATTAACATATTATGATGAATATAATGCTGAAGGAATACTATTAAAAATAATAAGTGGTATGAATATTAATGATGATTTACTTGATTTAAAATTAAAAAATATTTCTGGTGGACAAAAATCTAAAGTAGCATTTGCAAGACTATTATATTCTAATCCTGAAATACTATTATTAGATGAACCTACAAACCATTTAGATTTAGATACCAAAGATTATATTATAAATTATTTAAAAAAGTATAAAGGTTTAGTACTTGTTATTTCACATGATGTAGAGTTTTTAAATGAAGTTACTACTAGAACTTTATATGTAGATAAAATAAAACATAAAGTAGAACTATTTAATGGTAATTATAAAAAATATTTGACTATTAAAGAAGAAAGAGATAAGGCTACTTTAAGGTTGCATGAAAAGCAAGTTAAAGAAGAAGAAAAACTTAAGAAAATCATTAGTAAATATATAAGAGGTAACGAAAAGAAAGCAAATATTGCTAAAGATAGAATAAAGAAATTAGAAAGATTACAAAGTGAAAAGGTAGAGTTAGAGAAAAAGAATAAGTATGCTAGAATAAAGATGCATATAGATTATCCAAGTTATAGTATACCTATTAAATCAAATAGTCTTACATTTGGTTATACCTTAGATAATCTTTTATATGATAAGTTAACATTTGATATATCTAGGGGAGAAAAATTCTTGATAGTAGGAGAAAATGGTATTGGTAAATCTACACTTTTAAAATTAATTATGGGTGAATTAAATCCTATTGAAGGAGAAATATGTGTTGGTGAAAAAACTAATATATCTTATTATGCCCAAGAACATGAAATACTTGATTTAGATAAGAGTATTTTAAATAATTTTAGTGAATATAATCTAAGGGATTATGAACTTAGAAAGTTACTTGGTAGTTTCTTGTTTAGCGGTGATGATATTTATAAAAAAGTTAGTGTATTGTCTCCGGGAGAAAGAAGTAGAGTAGCTCTTGCCAAAATAAGTTTAAGTGGAGCTAATACTATTCTTTTAGATGAACCTACTAACCATTTAGATCCTATGACACAAATGATAATTGCAGATACTTTTAAAGAATTTGAAGGTACCTTGCTTGTTGTATCTCATAATTTAGACTTTGTTGATAATTTAGGAATCAATAGAATGCTTTTATTACCAAGTGGAAGAATTGTTTATTATGATAGAGATATAGTACTTCATTATGAAATGTTAAATGAAAGTGATGAGTAATTTATTGTTTTTGATACAAAAATATGATATATTTTATAGTAGATGAGGTGAATTAAATGAAATACAGTATTTTTAATTCTGGAACTATAAAAAAAAGGAGTGCTAATTTAAAGAAAGATTATACACCAGTTATTGTTTTATCTATAATGATAGTCATAGTAATTGTAATATTTATAATAGTTAGCACAGTAAAAAATAATAATTGTTTATCCATTGAAGAAAGAGTAATGGATGCTACTTTTGAATATGCTGATAGAAATAATATGTTACCAACTTTAGATGGTAAATCGGTTACGATTAATGTTAGTAAAGTACCTGATTTAGATTTAGAATTTAAAGGAAATACTTGTACAGGAAATGTAACAATTACTCAAGCAGAAGGAAAGTATGTTAAAACTTTTAATTTAAAAAATTGCTCTTATTGTACAACAGATAAAAGATATAAAATGAGTAAAATTACAAATAAATATCCTGAAGGAAAAAGTTTAGTTGATGTAGAAGTTGTCTTTAACTATTATGAAATAACAAAAAATTATACAGCTTGGACTAATTGGATAGAAAGCAAATATATAAATCCTGAACTTTCTGAATGGGATGTAAATCTACCTTATGATCAATTTAAATGGCCTAGAATACCTGAACCTGGAGAGTTAATCACTTATGAAACTGAAAAGAAAACATATTATAGTTTTAGAGACCAAAAATGGAAATTTTATAAAAATCCTAATAATGATTATAGTGATTTTTCATCTGAACAGCCTGCTGGATATTCTAAAAAAGACACTAGAACATCTATTGAAAGTGAACCTAGTGAATGGAGTACTAATTATCCAGAAGTATACAGTTATAGAAAAATTCATTCTACAACAGCATATAGATGGTATTATTTAGATAAAAAGGGTAATAAAATTTATTATGATAATGGTAATTATGTTCCATCGATAGATAATGAAGAAGATAAGGTAAAATATACTGAAAGAGAAAAAGAAACAGTTACTATGTATAGATATGTAGATACATTATGGAGATGGTATAATGGAACTGAAAGGGGTTATTCTAGTCCACAGACTATGGCTAGCAAAAACTATCCATATAAAGATGAAGCTTTAACATCATTTACATCTTGGACAAGTTGGAATGAAGATTCTAGAGTTGATAGTAGTAATTCTAGTTATAGACAAGAAAAAACAGATATTCATCAAAGATATCGTGCTTATTACTTATTGCATTCAAATGAAATTTTTGATAAATATTTAAATAGAGAAGATTTTGAAGAACAAACTGGTAAAACAGTTGAAGACATGGAAAAAGATGAAAATGTTAAAGTGTTAATTAAATATAATTATAGATACGGAAAATAAACAGGAGGTAAAAATGAAAAAAATTTTAATGATTATTACATTAATTTTAATATCCCCTTTAGTATTAAATGCTGAAATTAAAAGTGAAGGATTAATTGAATCATTAGAAAGAGAAAATATTGAAGTTAAATGTCCAGATTATAAAGAAACTGATAATCAGGCGATTATATATTTATTTAAACAATATGGAGAATCAAAAACCCTAGATTTATTAAATTATTTAAATGATTTATGTGAAGAATATGGACAATTCTTTAAATTAAAAAGTTATGAAATATATACCAATGAAGATAATAAAGAATTATTTGCAAATACGCTTGATTATTTACAAAGTCAATCTTCCGATGTTCCATTTATGGTTGTTGGAGATTCATACTTTATAACATTTAATGAAAATAATAAAGAAACATTATTAAAAACATTTTTAAGGCTTTATCAAAGTGAAGAAAAAGTTGATAAAGTAGAAGAAGTACTTACTAAATATTATAGAAATGATGCTCTTATAATAAGTATATTTTTTGGAATAATGATTGCATTTATTGGAGCCATTGTAATTGCAAAAGTATATAATAAAGAAAGAAAATAGTATTGTTTGTCAACAATACTATTTTTATAAATTTGTTAATATTTCTTCTGATATTTCTTCAGCTTTTTCTTTTAATTCATTAGTTAAATCTTCAAAATCTTCCATACCTTTTTTCTTAGTATATTTTATTAATTTATCGATTTTTTTAATAACTTTTTTAGCTTGTCTTTTAGCTTTTTTATAACTATCAAGTTCATCAAGCTTAACAATTTCAAAGTCAATATTTTCTAATTCTTTTTCTATATATTTTCTTATATCCTCCTTATCGATAGATTGTGTCCTTTCTAATAAATCATTAATAGAATCTTTAATTTTTTCTCTTGTTTCAGATCCTTTTCTAGGTGCGAATAGAATACCAGCAGCTCCACCTACTAATGCACCACCTACCATAGCGCCAACTATTTTTAAATTTTCCTTTTTCATATTATCACCAATATTATTATATCATGTTTATAAGAAAAATATTTACTTTTTTTACAACTTTTACAGACATATTACGTAAAAATGTAGATTATTTATTTTTTGATTTGATATAATTTTCAAATTTTACTTTTCTATTTTTCTTTTTTTCATCATCTAAAATATTGTTGTTTGGATTAATTTGTAGTAATCCATTTTCTATAGCATCGTAATAGCCAAACGGAATTAGTAAATCGTTCTTTACATCATAAAATAATCCTTCAATATTGTATTCGATGCTCTTTAATAAATCATTTGTGCTCCATAAATCTACTATAATATCATTATAAAATATTTTGTATCCACCAAGTTTGTTTATTTCAAATTTCAGATTGTATTTACTTATAACAGATTTCACTATTTGATTAGTATCATCTAAAACTACAAAATCTAAATCTTTTGGTTTTCTAGAAGATTCAATATCTCTTAGTGTGCCACCAATTAGATAAATTGGAGATATTTTGGAAATTTTTATGGCAATGGGAAAATTTTTTTTAATATATTTTTTTATTTTTCTTTTTGTTAAATCATTCATTTTACTCACCTTCTTTTTTATCATTATTTTGTTATTTATAGTTTTTATTATTTGTTTAAATATTCATCTTATCACTAAATTAATTATAACAAAAAACCTCTTTTATTAAAATAGTTTATCTTGTATAATTATATTAGGGTGAACGATATGAGATATAGAAAAGCAATTTTAATTATTCATGGATTTGGTGGAGGAACTTATGATGAAGAATATTTGGCTAATAGATTAGAGTTAGTTCATAATTTTGATGTTTATTCTTTTACATTACCAGGGCATGATACCAATGCAACTAAGATTAAAATGGAAGATTGGATTAAATCTTGTGAAGAACATGTAGAAATGTTAATTAATTTTGGTTATAAAAATATTTATGTAATAGGCCATTCAATGGGTGGAGTAATGAGTGCTTATGTTGCAAGTAAATATAAAGAAATTAAAAAGTTAGTTTTGGCAGCACCTGCATTCCATTATTTAAAAGTAGAAAATGACAATATGAATTTAATTGATTCATTTAAAACTAGCATGGATGTTATTAAAGAGTATTCTGGAGAAGAAGTTATTTCTAGATTTTTAAGGATGCCTGCGAACGCAGTTAAAGAGTTTATTAAATTAGTTAAAACTTACTATCCATGTGCGAGGGATGTATTTACACCAACACTAATAATTGAAGGAACTAAAGATATAATAGTACCTATGTCTAGTGCTAATTATGTTTATGATAATATTAAGAGTAAAGAAAAATATTTATTAGTAGTGAAGGGTATTAATCATGATATTTTTAGAAGTAAAAGAAGAGAAGAAGTAACAGATTATGTTATTAAATTCTTAAAGAGTAGTAATAAAACAGTTGATAAGAAAATAAATATTTAGCCTATACAATTATAAAATTATGACATAACTTATAATGGTGATATTGGTTATGTTGAGTAATTTAATAAATGTTGATCCAGTTATATTGGCTTTAATTGCGACTACATTTACTTGGTTAATGACACTTTTAGGTGCTAGTATAGTTTTCTTTTTTAAGAAAGTTAATAAGAATGTTATGGATGCAATGCTTGGTATAGCAGCAGGTGTTATGATTGCCGCATCTTTTTGGTCACTTTTAGATCCTGGTATTGAACTTGCAAATGAACTTAATAAAAATTCTGTTTTAATAGCTATATTTGGATTTATGAGTGGTGGGGTTATATTGTTCTTGGGTGATAAAGTATGTGATAAGATACTTAAAAAATCTAAAAGAGCAGATACAGGTAGTTTTAAAAGAAGTTTATTATTAATAGTTAGTATAACATTACATAATATACCAGAAGGTTTAGCAGTAGGTATATCATTTGGTTCTTTAATGTATGGTATGACTGAAAAATTATTGCTGTCTTCATTAGTCTTTGCTTTAGGTATAGGTTTACAGAATTTTCCTGAAGGTAGTGCAGTTAGTTTACCACTCAGAAGAGAAGGGTTTAGTGTTAAAAAAGCTTTCTTTTATGGACAACTTAGTGGAATAGTAGAACCTATAAGTGGAGTAATTGGTGCTTTGCTTGTTGTTAAAGTAAGAAACATTTTACCATTCTTTCTATGTTTTGCAGCAGGTGCGATGATATATGTTGTTGTGGAAGAATTAATACCTGAAAGTCAGGCAAATAAATCAAAAAAATTAATGGCATTATTTACATTAGTGGGATTTTCATTCATGATGTGTTTAGATGTATTATTAGGTTAAGTGGCTTTCCACTTTTTTTCTTTATGAAAAGATGATATTATTATATTGGTGATAATATGAAAATTTTAATAACAGGAGCTTCTAGTGGTATTGGTAGAGATATGGCTAGATATTTAAGTAGTAAAGAAAATGAATTAATATTAGTTAGTAGTAATAAAGATAAATTAGAAAGTGTTTCTAAAGCTTTAATTAATTCAAGTGTATATGTGTGTGATTTAAGTAATAGTGATAATGTTAATAAACTTTGTGAATATATACTAAAAGAAAAACCTGATTTTGTTATTAATAATGCAGGATTTGGTGCCTTTGGCTTTTATGATGAAATTAGCTTAGACAGAGAAATAGAAATGATTAATGTTAATATAGTTGCTTTACATAAAATAACTAAGACTTGTTTAGAATATATGGATAATGGACACATCTTAAATGTTAGTTCAAGTGCGGGCCTTATGCCTGGAGGGCCTATGTTAAATACATACTATGCTACTAAAAATTATGTTAGAAGTTATTCTTTAGGTTTATATAAAGAACTTAAAAAGAAGAATAAAAATATTCATATAAGCATATTATGTCCTGGACCAGTTAATACTAATTTTAATAAAGTAGCAATTGGAACATTTAGTATAAAAGGGTTAAGTAGTGAATATGTTGCTAGGTATGCTATTGATAAATGCTTAAAGAATAAATTAATTATAGTACCAGGTTTTAAAGTGAAATTAGGCATATTCTTTAGTAGATTTTTACCAACTAAATTAGTACTTTCTATATTATTTAAAATACAACATAGAAAAGTGTCTTAAAATTTAGTATAATAATATATGGGTGAATGATATGGGAGATAGAAGAGATGCTAAATTAGTTAAAAATGTAGATGCTATGCATAAAATAATGATACATTTAAAACCAAATAGATGTGATAGTGATGTATATATTAATCAAAAGATGGATGTTACGGAATTAGTTAAATATGTTGAAGATAAGAAAAAGAATGATAATGATTTAACTTATTTTCATGCGTTTGTAACATTAATAGGGAAGACTATATATAATAGACCACTTTTAAATAGATTTGTTATTAATAAGGCTCATTATGATAAGAAAGATGTTTCTATTGGATTTGTTGCTAAAGTTAATTATGAAGATGAAGCTAAAGAAATGATGAGTTTAATTAAAATAGATAAGAATGATAATTTAGACAGTTTAAAGAAGAAGTTTAAAAAGTCAGTAAGTAGAATTAGAAAAGATGAGGAACAAAGTACTAATAGTATAGTTAGTATAGTTGGTAAGTTACCTAAATTTATATTGGGTATTGTTATAGGTATAATAAAATTTATGGATAGACATGATTTATTACCTAAAAGTTTTACTGATGAGAATATATATTATAGTTCTGTTATTGTTTCTAATTTAGGTAGTATTAAAAGTAGTGCAATATATCATAATCTTACAGACTTTGGTACTAATTCTATTTTATGTACTATTGGAGAAATTAAAGATGAACTAGTACTTAGGAATGGTAAACAAGAAGTTAGAAAAATGTGTGAATTTGGAATTAATATAGATGAGAGAATAGCTGATGGTGTATACTTTATTAAATCAGTTAAATTAATGCAGGATATACTAAATGATCCTAAATTATTAGAGGAGAAAGTGAGTGATAAGATAAGTGAAACTACAAAATACAAATATTAAGCCTTGGGTTGATTTTTATGATAAGGGTGTACCTAAAACATTTAAATATCCAAATAAAATGTTATGGGAGTTTATGTTAGAAAATATTGATAAATATCCTAATAGTCCGGCATATGAATATTATGGGACTAAAGTATCTTTTAAAAAGTTTAAATTAGAAATAGAAGAAGCAGCCAGAGGACTAAAAGAATTAGGTGTTAAAAAAGATGATATAGTTACTATTATTTCACCTAATATACCTGAAGCAATTATATTATTTTATGCTGTTAATATGGTTGGTGCTGTTTCTAATATGATACATCCTTTAAGTGCTGTTAAAGAAATAGAAAATTATTTATGTATGACTAATAGTAAATATGTTTTTACAATAGATGTTACATTAGATAAAGTTCTTGAAATTAGAAGTAATACTTTTATTGATAAAATAGTTGTAATGAGTCCAAGTAATAAGATGAATAAGATAGTTAAAACTGTTTATAATTTAACACAAAAGAAAGTAAAAGTGCCTTACGAAAAAGATTTTATTATAAGTTGGAATGACTTTATTGATTTTGGTTATTTATATGATGGAAAATACATTTACAAAAGAGATACTGATGATCCGGCTGTAATAATGTTTAGTGGTGGAACTAGTGGTAAACCTAAAGGTATTATTTTATCTAATAAGAATTTTAATGCGCCTACCATGCAAACAGGTAGTATGATTGAACCAGCTGGACCAGGAGATTCTATATTAACCATTATGCCTGTATTCCATGCTTTTGGTTTAGATGTATGTATTCATACTCCACTTAGTAAGGGTGTTAAGTGTACTCTTATACCTATATTTAATTATAAGAAATTTGCTAGATTAATTAAACAATATAAGCCTAATTTTGTTGTGGGAGTACCTTCACTTTTGGAAACTATGATTAATGATGAAAGTATTAAAGATATGGATTTATCATTTGTTAAAGATATAATTGTTGGCGGTGATGTATTAACAGACCAACTTAAAAAAAGTGTTGATAAGTTTATGAAAAGTCATGGCTCTAATGCAACCGCGAGGGTAGGATATGGTCTTACTGAAGGAAGTGGACCTAGTACATTAATGCCTAGAAAAATACAACCCAAAGAAAGTATTGGTATACCATGTCAAGATATGAATTATAGAATTATTAATCCAGAAACTTTAGAAATGTTGGATGTTAATGAAGTTGGAGAAATTATAATTAGTGGTCCAAATGTTATGATTGGATATTTAAATGATCCTGAAGAAAATAAAAAAGTATTTTTGAAAGATAAAAAGAATTTATGGCTTAGAACTGGTGATATGGGTAAAATGGATGAAAATGGTTTTGTTTATTTTAGTCAAAGATTAAAAAGAATTATTGTATCATCTGGTTATAATGTTTATCCTAGTCAAATAGAAAGTGTTATTAGTAAACATCCTTTGGTAAAAGAAGTATGTGTTGTATCTAAACCACATCCTTATAAAATGTATGTTGCTAAGGCATTTATTGTTTTAAATAAAGATGTGATTTTTAAAGATAAAGTTAAAAAAGAAATTAAAGATTTATGTAAAGAATATTTACCTAAGTATAGTTTACCTTATGAATATGAATTTAGAGATGAACTACCTAGAACTAATATAGGTAAAATTGCTTATAAGATTCTTGAAGAAGAAGAGAAAAATAAAGAATTAAAAAAAGATGTTTAAATATTAAACAATAAAAGGTTTACAAATAACTATTGTAAATCTTTTTTTATAAAAAAGTAATACCTCACAAATTGTTATTTTCTCTTATATATGATATCATTATCTAAGAGGTGAAAAAATGAATTTTTCTAATAATATAGATTTATATAAAAAACATTTACCTGAAATACAAAGAATATTTAATTATTCTGATATTTTAAGGGGACAAATAATTAATGAAAAATCTATTAGCTATTTAAAAAGTGATAATGTAATTATAGGGGGAAGACAATATAAAGATCATTTTTTTAATGTAGAATCTGAATCATTTTATGATGAAACTTATAGTATAGTTATAAGAACAAGTGAAATGGGTAAACTTTCTAATGCAACATGTGATTGTTACCAATTTGAAAAAACTCATTCATGTAAACATATAATAGCCTGTCTAAAAAATTATGCTGATGTAATATTTGAAGAAGAATTTAACCTAGAAGATATATCCAAATCAATATTAGAAAAATTTACTACAAATGATTCATTGAATATCAAAAAAGAAGTGTTTTTAGAATTAGAAGTTGAATCAATTCTTCATAATAATTATTATGGTTCATTCTATGTATTTGATATAAAACTTAAAATAGGTAATGATAGAATGTACAATTACAAAACACATCAAAGGTCATTTGTAAATGTATTTAAAACACAAGAAGGAGTATGTGTTTTTGGTAAAGAATTCACATATTCTCCAAATACATGTTACTTTAGTCCAAAAAATGAAAAATTAATAAATTATATAAATAGATATATTCCGAACTTAAATTCAAGATCATTTATTGATAGTGATTCATTTAAAGAATTACTAGATTTCCTATTTGAAAACAAAATAGAATTTAAACTAGATAATCACTTAATAACTGAAGTTATAACTGAATTTCCATTTAAAACATACATAAAAGAAATAGAAGAAGATAAATATGAATTATCTTTAGATGCAACAGAAATACTACCAATTGGTGACTTAACAGACTACATATTCACTAATGGTAACATATATAAATTAGATAAAAACACAAAACAACTATTATATGAAATGTTTAGTAGAAAAACAGAAAAATTAATTATTAAGAAAAAGGATTTAAATACTTTTTCAAAAGGAATATTACCAATAATAAAAAAGAGTTTAACAGTAGATGATAAAATAAAAGATAAAATAACTATAATAGATAAACCAGATACATCCTTATATTTTGATTTAAAGAAAAATGAAGTAAGTCTAGAAATTAAATTTGATTATGGTAAAGAAGTATTAGATTACTTTGATAAGAATGATGACATATTAAGAGATATGCCTTATGAAAATGAAGTAATAAATGATGTAGTTAAATATGGTTTTAACATAGAAAAAAATAAACTAGTAATGAATGACTTGGAAAGCGAAGTAAATTTAATTGAATATGGACTAGGTGAATTAGCAAATAAATATAAAATATTTACTACAGAGAACTTCAAAAAAGTTAATTTAAAAAAGAAAACTAATATATCTAGTACTTTCTCAATTGGACAAGATAACATATTAAGTTATAACTTTGATATGGATGGTATTGATAATAAAGAAATAGTTAAGATACTTAAAAGTATTAAAGAAAAGAAAAAATATTATAGATTAAAAGATGGAAGTATAGTAAATTTAGATGATGAAAATTTAAATGAATTAAATAACTTAATTGAAGACATGGAATTTACTGATGAAGAAATAATTAATGGTAAAGGTTCAATACAAAAATACCGTGCGATATATTTAGATAGTGTTAGAAATACTAAATATCACATAGTTAAAACAGATAACTTATTTACTAACTTTGTAGACAATTTTTATAAATTTAAAGATAAAAACATTAATCTAACAAAAGAAGACTTAAGTATCCTAAGAGATTATCAAATAACTGGTGTAAAATGGCTTTATAACCTAGACAAAACTGGCTTTGGAGGAATACTAGCTGATGAAATGGGACTAGGTAAGACAATACAAGTAATCTATTACATAAAAGAAATACTTAAGGAAAACAAAGATGCAAAATTTCTTATAGTAGTACCTACATCACTTGTTTATAACTGGGAACATGAATTTAATACATTTGGTAGTGAGATAAAAATTAAACTAATGGTGGGAAACAGACTAAAAAGAAAAGAATTGCAAGATAATATTAATGATACAAATGTAATAATAACAACATATGGTTTAATAAGAGAAGATGAAGAATATTACATTGAACAAAATTATCATGGAATAATACTAGATGAAGCACAAAATATAAAAAATGCTTTCGCAGGTATAACTCGTGCAGTAAAAAATATAAAATCAGATGTAAAATTTGCATTAACAGGAACACCAATTGAAAACAGTGCACTAGAATTATGGAGTATATTTGATTTTATAATGCCAGGTTACTTATCAAGTTATCAAAGATTTAATGGTAAATATAAAATAAATAATGAAACAGAAGAAGCAAACGTCTTAATTGAAGGTTTAAGTAATCAAATTAATCCATTTATACTAAGAAGAAAGAAAACTGATGTTGTAAAAGAATTACCTGAAAAAATAGAAAACAACATATTTATTGATTTATCAGATACTCAAAAAAAACTATATGTAACTGAACTTAATAATGTAAAAAAGAAAATGGAAGAAACAATAAATGAAGAGGGAATGTCTAAAGCAAGATTTCTAATATTACAATTATTAACTAAATTAAGACAAATATGTATAGATCCAAAAATAGTTTATGATGATTATAATGGTGGTAGTAACAAGATAGATAGATTATTAACTATCATAGACGAATCTATTAAAAATGGTCACAAAGTATTAATATTTACGTCTTTTAGAACAGCACTAAATATAGTAAAAAATAAACTTGAAGAAAATGATATAGAAAGTTATGTAATAGATGGCTCTGTTGATTCTAAAACTAGAATGGAAAGAGTAGATAAGTTTAATAATGAAAATGGTAAGGTAAAAGTATTTCTAATAATGCTTAAAAGTGGTGGAACTGGACTAAATTTAGTAGGAGCCGATGTAGTAATTCACTTAGACTTATGGTGGAATCCACAAGCTGAAAATCAAGCAACTGACCGTGCTCATAGAATCGGACAAAAAAATATAGTTGAAGTAATAAGATTAATATCTAAAGGAACAATTGAAGAAAAAGTATTAGAACTTCAAAACAAGAAAAAAGAACTTAGTGACAAATTAATTGATGGAACAAGAAGAGATGAAAATATAATATCAACACTTAGTGAAGAAGATATCAAGAACTTACTATCATATGAAAACAAAGAATAGACTTTTATACATTAAAATGTTATTATATAAAACAAATGGAGATGAAAAGTTTTATGGATACTAAAAAATGTAAAGATTATTATGGACAAGAATTGAAAATAGGAGATAGAGTTATTCCAATAATTTCAGAAGCCTTAGTAGTAGGAATAAAAGGGATAATAACTAATATTGAATATCATAATGGTAGTTCATACATAACTATATCTGATGAAAAACAGAATGTAATCATAAAAAATGTTAATTCAGAATATTATAGTACATTTGAAAGATATAATTTCCATAATCAAAAAGCAGTGTACGACATGCTATTTTGCAACAAAAGAATAGGAATAATAGACTATTTACCTTTAACAAATAAAACTGATGAAAATTATAAATTACCAGATACAACAAAAATGGTAATAATAAAAGCAAGACATTTAGTAAAAAAATTATTTGGAGAAGAAAGTTATTCAGAAACTAAAATATATGTATTATATGTCGACAATGAATTCTGTACATATTTTGATAAGAAAGAAAATAAAAAATACTTATACATGGTTGATATAGAATCATATGGTTTATCTGCAGAAAACTTTAAAGCAGTAAAAGATGTTAATGAATTAAAAAAAATAACTAAATCTATAATAACATACTTTAAAAATTCTGACTTAACAAATGTAAATAATGATAAAGAAATAGGGTCTAATTTAGAAGGTATGATATTTGAAAGAAAATTAGTTAATAAAATAAAAGAATCATAAGATAGAAACAAAATTGTTTAAGATAGTAAATCTTGACAAAATGTATTTTATGTGATACAATATATGCAGAAATGGGGGAAGAATAATGAATAAAATGTATGATGAAAAAGGTACGTTAAAACCAGAATGGGAGTTAACTGAATCAGAAAAAAGAAATATGTTGAAACCCGATTTTAGTGTGAATAATCCGCATAAAAATGATATGGTGATGGAAAATGATTTCATAATAAAAAAGACTTATGCTGATATAATGTGTAAAACATATTACAGACCATATTATTCTGAAGGAAAAATTCTTTATAAAGGTATAGATGGTAAAGATTATCCAGACATGGCATCATTAGAACAAGCTGATAAATTATATTGGAAAAGACAGCTTGAAGATTTACAATCTTCTATTAAAAGATATTATGATGCATTACTAAGAAGGACTAAAATAGACTTGTCTCTTTCAGAAAGAAGATTAGTGCCAGAACTAGCTAGAAAGCAAGTGCTTAAAATAATAGAAGAATATGTATCTGGATTAGCAACTAATCAAAGTGATAAAATAACTGAAGATACACTTCAAACTTTAATTAAAAAATAAATGGAACATAAATAGTCATAAGATATGCAAATCTTATGATTTTTTGTAAACTTTACTTTTACATGAATTTATGCTACTATATGTTCCACTTGGAGGAATACAAATGAAAGAAGATATTTTAAGACAAATTAAAAATGAAGTAAGTGATAAATTAGCAAAACTTGATGAATATAATAATCATACAAGATTATTAAATGAAAAAGTTGAAGAAAATAATAAAAAATATTTATCTAGAGGTTTACCATTACATGATTCCACATTTATACCTGAAAAAACTACATATGATATTATTTTTGAAACATATAAAAAACATATAAAATCGATTTTACCTGAAGAAACTAATCAAATATTTGTATATCTTGGTACTTATAAACCAAATAATTCAACAAATGAATTTGACTCTTTTGACATTGAAACTGAATTAAATGATCCTAAAGCTAGTTATAGACGATATGCAGATTTAGAAGGATTATGGGAAGAACAAGTACCTATTGAAAAATGTGAAGAGTTTGAAAAGTCGTATACAGTAATATATGATGATTATAACAAATTACTAAAAGAATTTTTAATAAGTTCAATTTGTGATAGTCAAGATAAAGCCGTTTCACGAATTCTAAGAAGAAAATAATAAACATTTAGTTAAAAAAGCATTATATTAAACAGATAATATAATGTTTTAATTTTGTATAAAAATTTAAACGATGAAACATAAAAAGAAAACTAAATAAAAAAACTAGATTTTTAAATCCAGACATCAAATATTTTTAGAGTATTTTTTGGAGTACAAAAATAAAAAAGCCTTTACTACAAGGCCTATTAATCATTTTATGGTGCTCCCCCAGGGAGTCGAACCCTGACATATTTCTATACACGATTTTGAATCGTGCGCGTCTACCAATTCCGCCACGGGAGCAGTAACTTAATTATATATTAATATTTATGAAAATACAAGAACAAACATAAAATTTATTATGACTGATGAAAGTTTAAAAAGACTAAAAGCATTAAATATTGGTGAAATAATATTTATAATATTTATAGTTATATCAGTAAGTGGAATAATTGCTAATGAATATGAAAAGGATTACATATTAAAAAAGAATACCAATGGTAAAAAAATAGCACATTATATTAGACTTGCTGTTTTAGTTGTGGCTTTATTAATCTATATATACTTTTTAAAAACAAGAGTAGAAAAAGTAATAACAGCAAAAACATTTCTAAACAGCCTAGATGTACTAGCAACCATTCTTTTTGTAATAGGTGGAATAATATTTATTTATACTGAATACAAAGGAGATGAAGAAGCAATAATTATTGAATAAGTATTAAAATTATAGTAAAATAATATTGAACTTAAAGAAAAGAGGAATTATTTATGAATTATAAAGAATTAGCTGATCTTTTATACCCAGATGTTACAATGACTATAGAAGATTTAGAAAAAAAATATCCTAAAAGAAATTTAGATGAAAATGCTATTGTAGGTCGTTTTGCACCTAGTCCTACTGGAAGAATGCATATGGGAAACTTATTCGCAGCATTTATTCCAGAAACATTCGCACATCAATCTAATGGAGTATATCTTTTAAGAATAGAAGATACTGATTTAAAAAGAACAATTGAAGATGGAACAAGACATATTCTAGAAGATTTTAATGAATTTAATTTAGTTGTTGATGAAGATCCAATAAATGGTGGTGCATACGGTCCATATAGACAAAGAGAAAGAATAGATATTTATCACACAGTAGCCAAATACTTAGTATCAATTGGAAGAGCATATCCTTGCTTTTGTAGTGAAGGAGAACTAGATGAAATGAGAAAACATCAAGAAGAAAACAAAGAAAGAATAGGTTACTATGGTAAATATGCAAAATGTAGAAATCTAACTTTAGAAGAAGTAAAAAAGCATTTAGAAAATAATGATGAATGGACTTTAAGATTAAAAAGTGAAGGAGACTTTAATAAGAAATTTATATTTAATGACTTAGTAAAAGGTAAGTTAGAATTACCAGAAAATGATATGGATCAAGTACTTATTAAATCTGATGGAGTACCACCTTATGCATTCGCACATGTATGTGATGATCACTTCATGAGAGTAAATCTTGTAACAAGAGATGATTCATACATTTCATCAGTCCCATTCCATGTAGAATTATGGGATGCATGTGGTTTTGAAAAACCTAAATTTGCACATATTCTTCCTATTAATAAAAAAGAAGGAGAAAAAATAAGAAAGATAAGTAAAAGAAAAGATCCAGAAGCAGCAGTTGCTTTCTATCATGAAAAAGGAATTCCTGTTGAAGCAATAAAATTATACTTTGCTACTTTACTAAATTCAAACTTTGAAGAATGGTTTATGGCAAACCCAACAAAATCCTATAGAGAATTTACTTTTACCTTTGACAAGATGAGTACAAGCGGTTCATTATTTGATTTAGAAAAACTAATTAACATATCAAAAAATTATATAAGTAGATTAAAAGCACCAGATGTTTACAATAACTTAATAAACTGGGCTCAGACATATGATAATGATTTTTATGAATTAGTAACAAAATATAAAGATTACACTATAAATGTTTTAAATATTGAAAGAGAAGTAGATAGACCAAGAAAAGATATTGAAAGTTATAGTGCTGTTAAAAGAGAAATTGGTTATATGTTTGATGAATTATTTTTTGATGAAGAAATTAATTTTGAAAGAAAAGATTTTTATTCTAAAGAAATGCTTGAATACTATATAGATAATGTTTATGATGAAAATGATGATAAACAAACTTGGTTTAGTAAAATAAAAGAAATGTGTCCAAAATTCGGCTTTGCAAGTGAAACTAAAGAATATAAGGCAAATCCTGAAAATTTCAAAGGATCCTTAGCTCATGCATGCGAAGTAATTAGAGTTGCTGTAACTCATAGAACTATGACACCAGATTTGTATGAAATACTTAAATTATTAGGTAAAGAAAGAATAAAAGAAAGAATATCTGATTTTTAATTGTAAAAAATGAATGTATATGATAAAATTTATATGCATTCATTAAATGGCCTGTTGGTGAAATGGTTAACACATAAGCCTCTCAAGCTTACATTCACGGGTTCAAATCCCGTACAGGTCACCAAATATAATAACTATCCCTGTATTTTCGGGGTTTTATTTTAACTTTTTTCCGATTATTACCACATTTACCAACATTTTCATAATTTCCGTGGTAATTTTGTGGTAAAAATTTAATTATAAAAAACCTAGCAAATCTAGGTTAATTTTAACACAATAATTTAATAAAATTTTCCATTTATATCTTTAAATACAACAACATGAGAATCAAAATTATAAGTACTATTATTATCAGATAAGTTATTTACAGAAACAATATATTTTTTATCAGTAACAGTTTTAATTTTAAAATCTTCATACATCAAACACTCTATACACACAACTTTTAAAGTACCATCTTCAGTTATATAATATAAATATTCATACCCACCATTACCATCATCAACTAAATAATTAGTATAATCTTTAAAATCTGGTATAGTAAGTTTAAGATTAAACTCTGAATCTAAAGTAGCACTAATAGTACTCTCATATAATCGACTTTGTGAACTAAGAGTTATTAAACCACTTTCAAATTCTATTCTTGTCTCATTTTTTCTTCTGCTTAAGTATTCTTTATATAATTTCTCGCTTTCTTCATCGCTTATAGTAACTTCATTTTTGACATCATCACCATTATTATTTTCACATTTCACTTCTTCATTCTTAGAAAATGAAATAACCTTAGTTTTATAAAGTACTGCAAATGAAGTAAAGCATATAACTAATCCAAATAATAACCCCAATAAAATCTTTTTCATCATTAATCATCTCCTATACTTTAATTATTTTATATAAAAATATCAATGTCAATAAAAATCGACATTGAATTTTATTTAAAACTCTTCTTTCTTAATTGACAATTATCTGATTTTATGATTTCTTGGTTGCATTATACATTTCATTTCATTGGCTTATTTATTATGTTAAAGGAATAAAAAATCAATAATATTTTCATACAATATTTGTCAATACAAAAAATATTTATTTTGAAACACCTTTATTACTTAATTTATCATTATTAGAAAAATCTAAATAATCATAATATTCAGAAAGCAGGCCAATACCTTTACCACTCACAACATCAAAATAAAAATTATTATCATAACATTTTCCAACTCTAACTCCTAAGTCTGTTTGCAATGGTACTAATTTAATATTTTTAGGACAATTATTTAATAAATAATCCATCATCATATTTGTATCAGTACAATTGCCATTTTTAATATTATCGTATCCATTAACTATAGCATATTCAATAACTACCTCTTTATCTGATGGCAATTCTTTCATCATATCTTTAAGTAAAGACATTTTATTATTACCAGCAGCATGTCCTGCCATTCCCCATTTATTTTTTCTATCATAAAAGAGTATTCCATCACAAACTGCTAATCCAACAGTTCCTATTATATTTTTATTACTATCAGATACTACAAATTCATTCATTTCAGCAGTAGCAATATGTTCTACTAGTCCATTTAATAAGTCTAAAATTTGTTGATTAACTTGATTATTCATTATACCATCTCACTTTCTAATGATGTTATTTCTGTTTTCATTATACACTACATTATTACTTTTGTTAATATTTGATTAAAAATTGAAATAATAAAAAATTATAATATGAACTACTAAATCATCTAAAGATAAAATGTATATTATATGATTAACCATCATATAATTTTTTGAAATGAAAAAATATTTAATAATGTTAACAATTTTATTAATGGTTTTAATACCAAAAGAAACAAGTGCACTAGAAAGTTTCATAGTAATGGACAGTGACAGTGGTAGAATTTTAGGTGGTTCTAATATAGATGAGAAGTATTTAATCGCAAGTACTACTAAAATAATGACTATTATGGTAGCTTTAGAAACAACTCCTTTAACAAATATAATATGTGCTGGAGATGAAATTAAAGAGGCATATGGTTCGATGATATATATTGATCAAGGTGAATGCATGACACTTTATGACTTACTAGTAGGACTTATGCTAAGAAGTGGAAACGATGCAGCCGTTGTAATTGCCGCAAATACAATAGGCTATGATAATTTCATAAATAAAATGAATGAACTAGCAAGCAAAATTGGAATGAAAAACACAATATTTACAAATCCTCATGGTCTTGATGAAAAAACTCAAAACTACAGTACTGCACATGACTTAGGACTATTAATGGCATATGCTACTAAAAATAAAATGTTTATGGAAATAACAAGCATAAAAAAATACACCACAACCACTTCAGTAGAAACACATCTATGGTACAATAAAAACAAATTACTAAGTCAATACAAATTCTCTACAAGTGGTAAAATAGGTTACACAAAAGCATCAGGGCATGTATTTGTATCAAGTGCCACAAAAGGAAAAGAAAACTTAGTAATAGCAAGCATAAAAGATGATAACCAATTCGTGACACATAAAAACTTATATGAAAAATATTTTAATGAATATGATAAATACAAAATTATTGATAGTTACTCATTTTCAGTAAAAGACAATTACTACAAAAACTACTATTTATATGTTAAAGAAGATGTAGACATTATGTTAAATAAAAACGAACTAGGTAAAGTAAATATTAAAATAAATATTTATAAGAAAAAGAAAATCAAAGATAATGATGTTGTAGGAAATATAGAAATATATGTAAATAATAAATATATAGAAAGTATTAATTTGTATGGAGTAAGTAAATCATCAAAAATAAAGAAAACTAAAACTCTATTTAGTAATATATTTAGTTAATATAGATTTTAATCTAATAATTTGATAAAATAACTATGAGGTTTTAGTTATGGAAAGATTACAAAAATATATAAGTGAATGTGGAATCGCAAGTAGAAGAAAAGCAGAAGAATTAATACTTGCTGGTAAAGTAAAAGTTAATGGAGAAGTAGTAAAAACTTTAGGAACTAAGGTAAATAGTGGTGATATGGTTTCTATTAATGGACAAATTTTAACTAATGAATCAAAAGAGTATTACTTATTAAATAAACCTAGAGAAGTAATTAGCTCTGTTAGTGATGATAAACATAGAAAAACAGTAGTAGACTTTATAAACACTGATAAAAGAATATATCCAATAGGTAGATTAGATTATGATACTACTGGTATTATATTACTAACAAATGATGGAGAATTATCTAACATTTTAACGCACCCTAGTAGAGATATAGAAAAAGAATATGTAGCCAAAATAAAAGGTTTCTTAACTAAAGAAGAAACAACTAAATTATGTAATGGAGTTTTATTAAATGGTATAAAAACAAAACCAGCATACTTTAAAATGAAAAAATATGATAAAAAAACAGATACAGCTTATGTAAGAGTTATAATAACTGAAGGAAGAAATCATCAAGTAAAAGATATGTTTAAAAGTGTAGGCAAAGATGTATTAAAGCTAACTAGAGAAAGATATGCATTTTTAGACCTAGGTAATCTAAAAAGTGGTGAATATAGAAAACTTACTATCAAAGAAGTAAAAATGCTTTATAGCCTAAAATAAAGAAGATGAATTAATTTTCATCTTCTTTTACATCATCTATTCTAATAGCTTCAGTAGGACAATTTTCAATAGTTTCAAGAATACTCATCTTATCATCAGGATTAACTTCCTTACCAACAGGATCAGCTTGTCCCATTTCATCAAAAACTAAATATTCTGGATGTCTACTAACACAATATCCACATCCAATACAAGCATCTTTATTAATAACAATTTTATCCATTTTAATTCCTCCTAAAAACATTATATTATTAAATTTAATTAAAATCAATTTTTATACTATCAAAAGTAATTTTTTTGTGGTATTATTAATATGGTGAATAGTATGAGTACTAGAATGGAAAGGTATAAAAGTGAAACTAGCAATATTTCAAGGGTAAATAAAAATAATGGTTTATATGAAAGCATTAAATCCAGTGATTTAACTAGGATAAAAAATAATGATAATGTAAGAGTAATTGAAAACAATGGAAAAACAATAGATATTGCTAAGATAAAAAAGTATTTAGAAGAGAATAATATAAGAGAAGCAGAAACTAAAAGAAGAACAATAGTTCCGAAAGAAGAACAAGCAAAAGAAGTTAACAATGAGATTAGAAAAAATTATGATATTAATTCTGTTCTAGAAAATGCAAAAAAAACTAGAGAAATAGATTATGATAGAGAAAGATATAAAAAACTAAAAAGAGAAGAATATGATATTTTAAGTAAATTAAAGATGTATGATACCGAAGAAGTACCTTTAGAAAAAGACGATTTTAACACTGAAGAAAAAACTTTAATAGATTTAATAAATACAGTAACAATTCACAAAGGAGATTTAAACTTATTAGAAGATTTGATGGGTGGAGAAGATGAAGAAACTACGTTACCTATCGAAGAAGAAATAAAGCAAGAAAAATTAGTTAAAACAAGTGATAAAGTAGGAGTAACAGAAGAAATTCCTTTAGTAAGTTCTGAAGAATTAACTAAAAAAGTAAATGAAATTAATCAAAACAAAACACAAGACTTTAGTAAAACAAAAGAATTAGTAGATTTAAAAGAAAAAACAATGGACTTAGAAAATTCATTTTATACGAGTTCAATGAAGTTTAGCAAAGAAGATTTTGAAGGTTTTGATGAACTTGAAAAGAGTGTAAAAAAGAATAGTGCGCTTACAGTATTTTTATTAATTCTATTAGTAATATTTATTATTGCTACTTTAATCGTAATAGCAAACTATATATTTGAATTGGGACTATTTTAATAGTCTTTTTTTAATAAAATAAAATATAATTAAGTGATGAAAAGAAGAATGAAACTAAAAAGAAAGTTTATATTTAATATAAAACATAAAATAGAATTTACTATAATATTAGTAGTTCTTTTTACATTCATAATAATAAAAATGATAAACAAAGAATCAGTTAATGTACTTGAACCATATTTAGAAAATGATATGAAAAAATATGCAGAACAAATTATTAACAATTCAATAATCGATAACAATAACAAAGAATATTATGATGATATTGTTATAACAGATAAAAATAAAAATGGAGAAATAATAGGAGTAGATTTTAATTCACTTAAAGTTAATATTTTATTAACAAGTATAAACAAAAGTGTTTTAAAAAGCCTTTATGAATTAGAAAGTGGGAAGCTTGAAACAACATATGATACTAAAAACGGAATCTACACAATACCTTTTTATATTTTTTCCAATAACATTTTATTAAAAAATTTAGGATTTCCCATGCCGTTTAAAATTAAACTAATAAGTAATGCTACTAGTAAAATAAAAACTGAAATATCAAGCTATGGTATAAATAATGCCTTAATAAAATTATTTATTGAAGTAAACATTGATATGAATGTTATTCTTCCTTTTACTACTGATACAATAAATATAAATACTGAAGTCCCTGTGATGATAAAAATAATAAATGGAAATATTCCAGATGTATATGGGGGAATGTATTCAGTTACAAGCCATAGTGTTTGATTTTATTAAAATAAAATATTATAATTATATTGGTGAGAATTATGAAATTATTTAATAGTGAATATGAATTAATTAAAAATTATAACGATGCATTTAATGAAGAAGAATTTTTTAATAAATGTACTGAATACTTTAAAGATTTTGACTATATAGTTGGAGATATTGCATATAGTAAATTAAGATTGAAAGGATTTAATAACCCACAAAATAAAAATTTTAAACCAATAAATGATTATAGTAAAATAGACAAATATATAGAAGAAAATTGTGCGTATGGTTGTAAATATTTTATACTAAAAAAACTTTAAATTCATTTGCGAAACAACCTTTAAAATAAAAGTTTAAATTTTAACTTTTTTAACTTTTCTAATAAAAATAATTGATTAAAAATAATAAATGTGGTATTCTATTATTAGAGTAGGAGAGTGACCATATGAAGAAGATAACTATTCAAAACATGAATGGTACTATGGAAGAAGTAGACCTAATAAATTCATTTAATGTTAAGGACATTAATAAAAGTTTTGTGATACTATCTAAAGGTGAAAAACTTAATGATACAATGAGTAAAGTATATATTTCAGAAGTAATTGAAGAAAGTCCTGGAGTACTAAAATTAGTAGGAATTACTGATGAAAGTATTTGGGATAAAGTTAAACAAGCAATGAAAGAAATTGTACAAGGAGGTTAAAGATGAATTTTGATAATGCAAAAATAATGTTAAATGGTTTTAGAGCAATTGGTTTAAAAGATTCCGATATAGAAAAGTTTAACAAAGCGCAAGAAAGCTCTTTTGGAATTAATGAAAAAGTGACTTCAACATCAGAAAATCAAGTAATAAATAATGCTATTAACGAGCAACAAATTAAAGTTGAAAATCCTACATTAACTTCAGCACCTGTGCCACCAATACCAGACGAGAAAACTATAGAGCAAACTGTAGCAACTCCTGGTCTTGAAACAGCCGTTCTAAATGAAAAAATGAATGCACCTATAAATGAAGGATTAGCTCAAAGTCAAACACCTGTACAACCAGTACAAGATGTTATTACACCTGCGCCTGCAGAAGAGATAAAACAAGAAGCAAATATCTTTGATATGCCAAATCCAATGCCTGAAATAAAACCACAAGTTCAAGAAACTCCAGTCATACCACAAAGTGAGGCTCCAGCATTTGATATGCCTACTATAGAAGAAAAAGAACCAGTTTCTGAACCTTCTTTAGAGACTCCAACTGATTTTTACAAAGCTGATGCACAATTAAAAAGTAATTTAAATGGAAGTATGATGCCAGATGAAGATCCAGCTTTAGTATATTTAGATTCAATTGAAGAAATAATAAAAAATACTAGAGAAATTATTGAAGGCAAAAATAAAATGATAAATGCATTAAATGACAAGATAAACTTATTAACTGGAGAATTAACTAAAATTAAGTCTCAACAAATGCCACAACAAGAAATTTCAGGAGAACAAAGAGTATTAACTCCAAATAATAACATATTTGATCAAGCTGCTTAATTAGCAGTTTTTTTTCTTACTAATAATGCATATACTTTAATGGGGAAAGTATATGAGAGAAACTATTAAATTTTATTATAATGTATATATAGAAAAAATATATGAAATAGATAATGGATACTATTTCTATTTAAACGAATTTAAGTATTATTTTATAGAATTTAATAGAAAATTGGAAGAATTGGATACATTGGTCAAAATAACTAATGAACTATACAATAAAAAAACATTAGTAGATACTTTTATTTTAAATAAAGATAATAGTTATTATGTAAATATAGAAGATAAAATCTTCGTTTTACTAAGAGTTAATTCTATTGAAGAAGATAAATACTCAGTAAAAGATATTATAAGCTTTAATAACTTAATAATCATAAGCAATGAAAAATATTTACCTTCGTGGTCAACACTTTGGATGAATAAAATAGATGTCTTTGAAGAACAAATAAGTGAATTAAATACTGATTATCCACTAATACAAAATACCTTTGATTATTACACTGGTCTTGCTGAAAATGCCATTAGTTACATTAATGATACATTTATAGATGAAAAACAAATTGATTTTAAAATTAATCTTAATCACAAAAGAATGACTGAAGGATATCAAGGTTATGTAAATAATCCGTTAACTTTTACATTTGATTACTCAGTGCGAGATTTAGCTGAATATATAAAATATAATTTTTTTAATAATACATTAGATATGTCAGAAATAGAAGAAATGATTTTATCTAATAATTTTAACAAAGCAGAAATTAGGCTACTTTATGGACGACTTTTATATCCGTCTTACTATTTAGATAATGTAAAAAATATATTTACTTTGGACAAAAATGAAGAAATTTTAAATAAATATATAAACAAAATAAATGATTACGAATTGTTTTTACAAGATATTTACATAACAATAAAACGTAAATATGAAATTCCACCTATTGAATGGCTTGTAAATAAAAAATAAGATTGGTATAATTATATCAGGAGATGATATTATGAGAGTACCTTTCAAAAGAGGTAATATTTTAATTCCAAAAAATATTGATATGGAAAAATGGAGTGTAGTAGCGTGTGATCAATTTACAAGTGAACCAGAATACTGGAAAGAATTAGATTCTATTGTAGGAGATGCACCTTCAACTTTAAGAATAACTTTACCAGAAATATATTTGGAAGAAAATGATGTAGAAGAAAGAATAAAGAAAATAAATTATACTATGGAAGAATATTTAAATAAAGATTTATTTACAGAATTAACCGATAGTATGATTTATTTAGAAAGAACTCAAGCAGATGGAAAAATCAGAGAAGGTTTAATGGGAATAGTTGACTTAGAAGATTATAGTTATGAAAAAGGTAGCCAAACACTTATAAGAGCAACAGAAAAGACTGTAATTGAAAGAATACCACCTAGAGTTAAAGTAAGAGAAAATGCTTTACTTGAGTTACCACATATAATGATATTAATTGATGATGAAAAGAAAGATATAATTGAAAGTTTAAAAGAAGAAGTAACTGACAATGATATAGTTTATGACTTTGAACTTAATATGAATGGTGGACACATAAGAGGCTATAAGTTAAATGAAAATTCAATGAATGAAATAGATTCTAAACTTGAAAAATTAGCTGATAAAGATTATTTTGAAAACAAATATGGAGTAACAGATAAAGGTGTATTATTATTCGCTATGGGAGATGGAAATCATTCGCTAGCAACTGCAAAAGCTTGTTACGAGAATTTAAAGAAAACAATGAGTGAAGAAGAATATTTAAATAATCCAGCAAGATATGCATTAGTTGAACTAGTTAATCTTCATAGCAGTGCTTTAGAGTTTGAAGCTATCAATAGAGTTATATTTGATACTGATAAAGAAGATTTATTAAATGAATTACAAAAATACTATAATATAAATAAAAATGGAAATGGACAAAAAGTAAGAGTGATAACTGATAATTTAAATGAAGATTGGTATATTGAAAATCCTAAATCAAATATTGCAGTAGGTTCAATTCAAATGTTCTTAGATGAATATTTAAAAGATCACAAAGGTAAAATTGATTATATTCATGGAGAAGATGTTACTACAGAATTAGGAAGTAAAGAAGGTAATGTTGGATTTATTTTTGATGCCATGGAAAAATGTGATTTATTTAAGACAGTTATATTAGATGGTGCATTACCTAGAAAAACTTTCTCTATGGGTCATGCAAATGATAAAAGATATTATCTTGAAGCAAGAAAGATAAAGTAAAAAAACTTTAAAAAATTAGAAAAGTGTGCTATAATTTTCTCGTGATAGCGATGAATAATAGTTTTAAAGTAGGAGATATAGTCAAGGGCCAAATAACTGGGGTTACTCCCTATGGTATATTTGTTAGTTTAGATGATGACTATACAGGACTTGTTCATATATCAGAAGTTTCAGACAAATTTATTAAGAATTTACAAGATAAGTTTAATGTCGGTGATATTATAAATGTTAAAGTTATTGAAGTGGATGAAGATAAAAGTCATGTAAAACTTTCTATAAAGAAAATTGACTATAAAGTTGAAGAAACACTAAGTATGATTCCAGAGTCTGGAAGTGGATTTGGAATGCTAAAATCTAATTTAGAAAGATGGACAAGTAAAAAAATTGCCGAAATTAATAAAAAAATTAATTAAATATTCAAAAACTGGTTGACAGGTAGCCGATTAAATGGTATATTTGTAAATGCCAGTTGGCAATGGGCGACTAGCTCAGTTGGTTAGAGCATCTGCCTTACAAGCAGAGGGTCGGGAGTTCGAGTCTCTCGTCGCCCACCATGATGCCGAAATAGCTCAATTGGTAGAGCAACTGACTTGTAATCAGTAGGTTACGGGTTCGATTCCTGTTTTCGGCACCATTTTTTTGGAGAGATAGCGAAGAGGCTAAACGCGGCAGACTGTAAATCTGTTCCTTCGGGTTCCATGGTTCGAATCCATGTCTCTCCACCACTTAGATTGCCTCGTAGCCAAGTGGTAAGGCACACGACTTTGACTCGTGCATTCGCTAGTTCGAATCTAGCCGAGGCAACCATCTTATAAATATGACCCGCTAGCTCAGCCGGTAGAGCACTTGACTTTTAATCAAGGGGTCTGGAGTTCGAATCTCCAGCGGGTCACCATTTTATTAAATATATTGGTGCTGCCTCGGTGGCGGAATAGGTAGACGCAAGGGACTTAAAATCCCTCGGGTGTTAAAGCCCGTGCCGGTTCAAGTCCGGCCCGGGGCACCAATTATATGTTTATAATATTCCTGGAGGAATACCCAAGTCTGGTTGAAGGGACCGGTCTTGAAAACCGGGAGGTCGGGAAACCGGCGCAGGGGTTCGAATCCCTTTTCCTCCGCCAATTTAAAATTAGATATCGCGGGATAGAGCAGCCTGGTAGCTCGTTGGGCTCATAACCCAAAGGTCGAAGGTTCAAATCCTTCTCCCGCAACCAATGGTTCCGTGGTGTAGCGGTTATCACACTCGCCTGTCACGCGAGGGATCGCGGGTTCAATTCCCGTCGGAACCGCCAT
>CAKOLN010000003.1 GCA_934096075.1 uncultured Bacilli bacterium | reverse complement strand
CGAAATTCGTACCAAGTTTGGTACTTAATTCAAAGAGAATTAATTCTTTCATAGTTTCGTTTGCTCCTTTATTTTTTTGTTTTTGTCTTTGTTCGTTTAGGTGTTGTGCTTTTTTTAATTGTTTGTTGTTCTGCTTCTTCAATTTCTATTTTTTTCATATTTTTCATCTTGTTTTTTACTTTTATTAATTTTATTAATTTCATAATATCGTAAATTATTATTCCTAATGCAGGTATTAATATTGCTATGAACCATCCGCCTTTACTAGCTAAGAAAAATTGTACTCTTCCCAGTTGAGGGATTACATATCTTACTGTACCAATAACCTTATCGCTCATTATAATTTCATCATCAGGTACTGGATTCGCATCACCTTGAGTTCTAAATGTAATTCCATTGTTTGTATTAAACTTTTCTACTACTCTGTGAGTTATTGGTGTTGAACCAAAATAACTATTAGTACTATAATAAGATATAATATCTCCTATTTGTATTTCTTGAGGGTCTTTTTTTACAACAAATACTACATCATATACCTGTATATCTGGTGTCATACTAGGGCTAATAATAGTATATAACCCTAAAGGTGCACGAAGACCTTTTGCTTGTGCAATTTTATTTATAGCTATATATGTAATTAAAAATGCTCCAATTACACATAGTATAGCCATTACACACCAAGATATAGTTTTTGAAATAAAGTTAAATATTTTATACCCCTTTGTATCTTTTAATTTCATTGAGTTTCACCTACTATAACAATTATAATACATAGTTTAGTATTGTTCAAGATAGAAAAAGAATGTATTTACATTATTAATCAAAATTTCATTAAATTAATATGTTAAAAACATTATAAACTTTTTTTATTATCATATTCGTTTGCAAATGATAGAAATTCATTTAAGTAATATAAATTATCACGTGAATATTTTTCTGCTAGGTTTTTAATTATACATAATGCATTTGGGTTTTCATTTAATTCAATTATACTAAGCTTGTCTGGTGAAATTATTCTATTAGTAAATGTATGCATATTCCAACTTTCCATTATAGGAGAGTCTATATTTGAGTAAGGTCCATACATTTTCTTTAACATTTCATCTTTTTTAAAATATTTTTTTATTTCATCTATATCATCATAAGCAAAATCTTCATGTTCTTTTAAATCTAACTTAAGATATACACAATTACTTATGTAATTATAGAAATCAATAAATGTTTTTTCAATTATTTCTTTAGTATAACCTTTTCCAGTTATAAATGCTTCTTTGCAATTACTTAAATTATGTGCTTCATAGTATGCTTGAATGGTTTTATATATTCTCCATCTAATCCACGCATCTATTATTTCTAAAGTACCTATTCCTCCTTTTGAAAAGAAAATTTTTTCTGTTCGTTCTAAACTAAATGCATTTTCACCTTTTTTTGGTAATAAGCCTTTATTTTCTATACTTTCTAGATTACTCATGTTTGTAAAATGAAAAAATGAGTTTGATTCATCCATATCATTTAAATCTATTATTTTCATAATGATTAACCCTCCTATAAATATACTTTATTGGTTTCATTGTAAGTTATTTCATTTAAGTATTCAATAAATTCATTAAATCTTTACAATAAAATTAACAAAAAAGTGAGCTTATTTTTGCTCACTTGGCTTTGAATAAATACATCCACAATAATTTTGTCTATATAAGTTATTTTCTTTTGATAATTCTATAGATCTTTTATATCCATTTTTCTTTTTAAAGTCTGAATATAGGTATTTAATGTTAAATTCTTTTGATAGTTCTTCTCCTGTTTTATTAAGTATTTGACTATTTTTATAAGGACTAACAGTTAATGTTGTACCAAAGTAATCAAAATTATTCTTTTTTGCTAGTATGGCTGTTTTTTCTAATCTTAGATAATAACATTTATGACATCTTATTCCACCTTCTGGAATACCCTCTAGACCTTTACTCATTTCTTTAAATAATTCGTTATCATAATCCGAATCCATAAAATTTATACCTTTGTCTTTTATATAATTTATTTGTTCTTCTTTTCTTTTTAGATATTCTTCATATGGTTCTATATTAGGATTATAATAAAGTATAGTTATTTCAAAATAAGGTAATAATCTTTCAATTACTGAGGAAGAACATGGGGCACAACAGGAATGTAGTAATAATTTTGGTTTTGTGCCTGCATTTTCTTTTATTATTTTTTCTAATTCTAAATCATAATTTATATTCATAATAACCTATTTTTGTTTTTTAGCATCTTCTTTTTTTCTTAGTTCAGTGTTTAATATTCTTTTTCTTAATCTGAAACTCTTTGGTGTTACTTCAACTAATTCATCTGTATTTATATAATCTAAAGCTATTTCTAGAGTTAGTTGTCTAGGTCTTTTTAGTACTACTGTATGATCTTTACTTGCACTTCTAGTATTAGTTAGGTTTTTAGCTTTTGTTACATTTACTGCTAGGTCGTTATCTCTATTATTTTCTCCGACTATCATACCTTCATATACTTCAGTACCCGGTTCAATAAACATGATACCACGATCTTCTAATGCACCAAGTCCATAAGCTGTAGCTTTACCATTTTCCATAGATACAAGTACACCGAGTTTTCTTTCTCCAACTGGGTTAGGGTTTACTGGACCATATTCTTTAAATGTATGATTTATTATTCCATAGCCTTTAGTTAATATTAAGAATTCATTTACAAATCCTATTAATCCTCTTGAAGGAACTAAGTATTCAAGTTTAGTATTAGTTTCATGAGATTTCATATTTATCATTTGTCCATCTCTACTAGCTAAACTTTCTATTACTGCGCCTACTGTTTCTGTTGGTGCTTCAATTAATACTTCTTCATAAGGTTCACATTTTACACCATCTATTTCTTTTACAATTACTTCTGGTTTTGAAACTTGTAGTTCAAAGCCTTCCCTTCTCATGTTTTCGATTAATATTGATAAATGAAGTTCACCACGACCACTTACTATCCAGTTTTCTGCATCTTTTTGTTCAACTCTTAATGATACATCTTTTTCTAGTTCTTTCATTAGTCTTTCTTCTATTTTTCTTGCAGTTAAAAGTTTACCTTCTTTACCTGAGAAAGGACTAGTGTTAACACCAAATGTCATTTTTAATGTTGGTTCTTCTATTTTTAGTATTGGTAAAGCATCTTCTTTACCTATTTCACATACTGTTTCTCCTACTGATATGTCTGGCAATCCTGAGATACCTACTATTTCACCTGCTGATGCACTTTCTATTTCTTGCTTTTTAATGCCTGTGAAACCAAATAATTTTTGAACTCTAAATTGTTTTATTGTTCCATCTAATCTTACACATGATACCATTTCTCCTGTTTTTATAGTACCATTTGCGATTGTACCAACGCCAATTCTTCCAACATAATCATTGTAATCTAGTAATGCTGGTTGAAATTGTAATGGAGCATCTACTTTTCCACTTGGTTCTGGAATTGTATTTATTATTGTTTCAAATATTGGTTCCATTGTATGTTTTTGTGTACTTAAGTCTTCACTATAACTACTAGTTCCATTTAATGCACTTGCATATATTATAGGGAAATCTATTTGTTCATCAGTAGCACCTAAATCAATGAATAATTCTAATACTTCATCAATTACTTCATCTATTCTTACATTTTCTCTGTCTACTTTATTTATAACAACAATTGGTTTTAAATTAGCTTCTAATGCTTTTTTTAGTACGAATCTAGTTTGTGGCATAGTTCCTTCTCTAGCGTCTACTAAAAGAATTACACCATCAACCATATGCATTATTCTTTCTACTTCTCCACCAAAGTCAGCGTGTCCTGGTGTGTCTACTATATTAATTTTATAGTCTTTATAATGTACACCTGTTGTTTTAGCAAGTATTGTTATTCCTCTTTCTTTTTCTATGTCATTAGAGTCCATTACTCTTACATCATGAGTTTCATTTTCTCTAAATGTTCCACTTTGATTTAATAATTCATCAACTAATGTTGTTTTACCATGATCTACGTGTGCGATTATTGCAACATTTCTTATTTTCATAATATTTTCACCTCTTTAAAAAACCTAGTGTATTATATCACTTTTTATGGGTATTTGTAAAGAAAAAAATGTAACAATTTTGTTACATTTTAATATTTTAGTATATGAATAGGTAAGCATAGTATACTAAGAATAAAGTTACCATTAATATACCTTCTCTTTTTGAAAGTTCTTTATCACTTTTACCAAATATATAGAATATTATAGATGATAATAAAACTATACTTGTGTCTATCATAGTAAATGCATTTGAAGATACAGTACCATATAGTGCGATAGGTAAACCTAATACTATACAAATATTGAATATGTTTGTTCCAATTATGTTTCCTACTGCCATATCAAATTCATTTTTTCTTGCTGCGTTTACTGTCATTGTTAGTTCTGGTAAACTTGTTCCAATTACTATTACAGTCATCGCTATTATTTTTTGACTTATTCCTATTTTTTCTGCTAGTAGTACTGCATTATCAACTACCAAGTCTGAGGCGATTATAATTGATATTATTGATACAACTATCAGTACAAGAGATTTACTAAGAGTAAATTGTGGTTTTTCTTCTTCGTCTGATTTGTTTTTTCTGACTATACCTACAATGTAGAAGATAAATAGTGCAAACCAAACTAATAACATTATTGCATCTGCTCTGGTTAGAGTGTTAGCTGCTCCTTTTTTGAATAGTGAATCTGTTATAAGTACAAAGAAAGCCGAAGTTATTATTACTAGTAGGGGTAATTCTCTTTTTATAGTTCTTTCTTTCACTTTAATAGGTCTTACTATTGCGGCTACTCCAACGATTAGTAGTATATTTACTATAGAAGAACCAATTACATTAGCTAGTGTCATGTCTGGATTACCTGTTCTAATACTATTAAAAGATATTGCTAGTTCTGGTGCACAAGTTCCAAATGACGCGACTGTTAGTGCGATTAACATTTTAGGTACTTTTAATCTTAGGGATAAACTACTAGCGGCTTCTACAAAAATATCTGAAAATCTAATTAATATTATTAATCCTAATACCAGTAGTATTATTGGTTTTAATATATCTATAATCATAATTTACCTCGTTTTATTTTTTCTCTTTCAAAATATTTTAATAATTCAGATACTAATATTATGGGAGTTGCCAGTAAGAATAAATATAGTACATGTAAAATAGGTATTGGTTCTGAGCCTAGTACATGTGATAAGAAACTATTTTCTACTACTACAAATTGAATAAATAGTACTGTTATTATTGCAAATATTAATTTTTTATTTTCTTTTATTGGTTTTTTTATAATACTATGTATTTCACTTCTACAGTTAAAGCAATGTATATTTTGAATAAATACCATAAGTAATAGCACATAACTTCTTGCAGTATTTATATCATATTTTAATACATCTATTAAGTATATCCATAGTCCAAATACTATTATACCCATTATTATTCCCATTAGAAATATTTCATTTCTAAGTAATCTGTCAAATAGATTTTCTTCTGGTTTTCTTGGTTTTCTTTTTAGTATGTCTTTTTCTTTTTCTTCAAAGGCAAGGGCTACATCTTGAATTCCATCTGTTACAAGATTTAACCATAGAAGTTGTATTGCAGTTAGAGGTATTGGGTAATCAAGGAGTATAGCTAGTATATAAAAGAATACTTCTGATACACCACACGATAATAGCATATAAGTTACTTTTCTAACATTATCATAGGCTGTTCTTCCTTCTTCTACTCCATTTAATATTGATGAAAATTTGTCATCAGTTATTATTAGTGAACCTGTTTCTTTTGCAACATCGGTACCACTACCCATGGCTACACCGACATTTGCTGCTTTTAAAGCTGGAGTGTCATTTACTCCGTCACCAGTTACTGCGATAAATTCTCCTTGTCTTTTATATGATTCTACTATTTGTAATTTTTGTATAGGCGTTACTCTTGTAAATACGGTTTTAGTTTTAATGTATTCATCAAATGATTTGTTTCCTTTATTATATTCATTTTCTATTTCTGTACCGGTTGTGACTTCCATTTCTCCCTTACAAATACCTAGAGATGAGGCTATAGCATAGGCTGTTAAAGGATGGTCTCCAGTAATCATAACTGTTTTAATTCCAGCTTCTGTACATTTTTTTACTGCATCTATAGCATCTTGTCTTATTGGATCAATGAAAGCTATTAAACCTAGAAAATTTAATTTTGGAATATCATTTAAATTATGTGTTTCTTTTACTTTAAAGTTTTTAGTTTCTCCAGTTGCGAAAGCTAAAACTCTATAACCTTCACGAGCAAGTTGTTCATTTTGAGTACGAATATTATCTTTGTTTACTTTATTATTTGTTAGTTCTAATACTTTTTCAAGTGAACCTTTTACACTTACATGAATTTCATCATTTTCTTTGTAGAAAACTGCTGAATAGCCTGCTTCTGATTCATAAGGAATTCTACCAACAATGTTTTCTTTCATATTTTCCATATTTAGATTGTATTTATAACCTAATGAAAGTAAAGCTATTTCCATTGAGTCTCCAAAACTTACCCATTCATTTTTTATTAGTGATAAACTCGCTTCGTTATTGTAAACTCCTTCTTTTATTATTTTATCTATATTTTCAAGTTTGCTTTTATTAATTGGTTTTATTTTACCTTTGTTGTTGTAACCACTCCCTGTTATTTCATATTCATCATTATTAGGAAGTATTATTTTTTTTACAGTTTGTTCATTTAATGTTAGTGTTCCTGTTTTATCACTAGCGATTACTGTTGCACTACCTAAAGCTTCTACTGCATTTAGTTTTTTTACTAATACATTTTTTTTAGCCATTTTGTTAGAGCTTATTGATAAAGATAATGTTATTACCATTGGAAGTCCTTCAGGTATAGCTGAGATTGAAAGAGCTACAACTAGAAAAAATATTTCTTTGGCAGTGTATCCTTTATAATATAAAATCATTGTTATTAAAAGGGCTAATATGCCTGTTAGCATACCTAGAGTTTTAGTAAATTTTGTCATTCTTATTTGAAGTGGAGTTATTGTATCTTCTTTTTCTAATACTTCTTTTGCTAGTACTCCTATTTCAGTATTAGTACCTGTTCCTGTGACTATTCCTTTTCCTCTTCCCCTCATTACGGATGTTCCTAAATAAGCCATGTTGATTCTTTCACTTAGAGTTTCTTCTTTTTTTAATGTGCTTGATTTTTTTTCTCTTGGAATAGATTCTCCTGTTAACATTGATTCATCTATTGATAAATTTTGTGTTTCAATTAATCTTATATCTGCAGGTACTCTTGTGCCTGATTCTAATAATACAATGTCGCCTATTACTAAGTCTTCACTTGGCACCATATATTCTATTCCATCTCTTATAACTAATGCTTCTATTTTAATAAGACTTGCTAGGGCTTCTGCATTTTTGTTACTTCTATATTCTTGTATTGAACCTAATATTGCATCTATTAATACAACAAAAAGTATAAATAAACCATCAATATATTCACCTATTATGAATGATAGTATCATAGATATAAATAATATATAAACTATAGGATTTTTAAATTCACTTAGAAATACTTGTATAAAAGTTTTTTGTTTCTTTTTAGGTAGTACATTTTTACCATATTTGTTTAATCTTTTATTTGCTTCTTTTGTTGATAAACCATTTATGTTACTTTCTAAATTAGATATTACTTCTTCTTTCTTTATTAAATATTCTTTTTTCATAGCTACTCCTTACTTGTTTGTGTTATTATAGTAGTTTTGTTCTGATAGTTCTGCACTCAATTCTTCTAAATCATCTAAGTCAGTTTCATATGTTAAGATTTCTTCTATTTCAAATATTAGGCTTGATAAACTAGTAAAGTTTTCATATTCTATGTTATATTTTTTTAATGTTTCAATTTGTGAATCTCTTAAAACTAAGCCGTTTTTTCTTGTTTTGGGTATGTTGTTATTAATGTCTATTGTTTCTACTAAATCATCAATACTAACTTCTTTTCCATTAATTATCATTTTTTACCTCCTAGTTTTTTTACTATAAATAATAAAAATAGTATTGGTAATGAATATAGTAAATCTTGAGTATTTAGACTTTCTTCTGTTTTTGTTTCATCTTCACTTGTGGTTGTAGTTGTTCTTTCTATGTTGAGTTTTCTAATGCTTGAACAAAATCCTTCTTCTCTGTTAGTAGTCCATATTCCTAGGTTATTTTTTATTGCAGTAGTTTGTACATTGCATAAGTGATTGGTATATTTGTAGTTACCATATATGTAAGATACTTCTGCTAGGCCATTAGATATTAATTCTTCTTGTAAAAGTTTTCCATCTATCCATATCCATCCTAAATATCTGTTATATTTATCTGTTTTATTTTCTTCATATTCTACTTCTATTTTAGTTGCATTTTTAAGTTTGTCACATGTATAATCACTTGCTTCTTTACCATATGCTTGAACTCCTTTTGTAGGATGTTTTGTTTCTGGTGTATCTACTGCTAGAAATCTAAATTTTTCTTCTTTATTATTTACATTAAATACTGCAGTGTCTCCATCTACACATCTATTAAATGTTACTTCTTGTTTTTCCAAAACTATTGTGTCGTCAATGTCTACAATTTCACCGTCACATACCCAATTTGTACCTAATGATTCTCCAGTTGCTTTGTAGTTACCATTAGTTGATTTTTCTGCTTTATGATAGTGTACATCTTTTCCATGGGTTCCATAGTATTCACCATCACATTTAAAAATACTTCCATCTTTTAGAAGTCCAGTTGATGCATTTAACATCATTATATTTAAATTTAATATTATAATAATTAATATACCCTTTTTCATAACTATCCTCTTTATAATTTTATCATAAACTTGGTGTAAAAAAAACTACTTTTGTTAAGTAGCTTTTATTAATTTATATATTTGAGACCAGTATAGTCTATTAAACGATTTTTAGGAGGAAATACAAATTTTTAATTAAATTTTATATTAGGAATTTTTAGTATTCCTAGTATATTAGATGTTACTCTTTATTTTTTGTTTAATTAAATAGTTTATTTCCATTTCCAATTTGATACCTCTTCAATATCTTTTCCATATTCTCTAATGTATGAGTTATGTTTTTCTAACATTTTATTACAGTAATTTTTAAGTTCTTTTTCTTTAGATAAACCTGGTACATATTTTAAGACATCTAATACTATGTGGTATCTATCTATTTTATTTTGAACTCTCATGTCGAATGGTGTTGTTATTGTACCTTCTTCATTGTAACCTCTTACATGAATTTCTCTGTTTGTGCGATTATAAGTTAATTCATGTATTACATTTGGATAACCATGGAATGTGAATATGATTGGTTTGTTTGTGGTAAATATTTTGTTATACTCAGAATCTGTTAATCCGTGTGGATGTTTTTTATTTGATTCAAGTTTCATTAGGTCTACAACATTTACGACTCTTATTTTAAGGCTAGGCAAGTGTTCTTTTAGTATTGTTGTTGCGGCCAATGTTTCTAAAGTTGGTGTGTCTCCTGCGCATGCTAGGACTATATCCGGATTTTTACCACTATTTGTACTTGCCCACTCCCAAATGTCTAAACCTTTTTCACAATGTTGAATTGCATCTTCCATGTTTAACCATTGTGGTCTCATATGTTTTGATGCGATGATAACATTTATGTAATTTTTTGTTTTTATTACATGGTCAAATGTTGATATTAGTGAGTTTGAGTCAAATGGTAAGTATATTCTTGATATTTCAGCTTTTTTTGTTAATATGTGGTTGATAAATCCGGGATTTTGATGTGTATAACCATTATGATCTTGTTGCCATACATGACTTGTAAGTATGTAGTTTAATGAACTTATTGGTTTTCTCCATGGTAATTCACTTGTAACTTTTAACCATTTTGCATGTTGGCTTGTCATTGAATCAACTATTCTTATAAATGCTTCATATGAATGAAAGAAACCATGCCTTCCTGTTAATAAGTAGCCTTCTAGCATTCCTTCACAGGCATGTTCAGATAGCACTCCATCTATAACCATACCATTTCTGTTTAATAATTCATCTTGTTTAATTATTTTAGTACCCCATTTTTTATTAGTTACATCAAATACATAATTAAGTCTATTTGATAAGGCTTCATCTGGTCCAAATATTCTAAAGTTATTATTTTTTTCATTTAATTTTATTAAATCTCTAATGTATTTACCAAGTTCTCTCATGTCTTCTTTTTCTATGCAACCTGGTGTTTTTATTTTTACTCCATATTTTTTTAGATTTGGTGTTTTTAATTCTTTTAGTAATAAGCCACCATTTGTATTAGGATTTAGTCCCATGCATTTATCTAGTGGTGGAGCATAGTTTGTTATTTCTTCTTTTATACTTCCATCTTCATTAAATAATTCTTCTGGTTTATATTTTTTCATCCATTTTTCTAATAAACTAACATTATCTGGATGTTCGGCATCTACTATTAAAGGGATTTGATGTGATTTAAATGAACCCTCTACTTCTTTTGGTCCAGTCCATCCTTTTGGTGTTCTTAAGATTATTATTGGATAGAATGGTCTGAAGTCTGTATTTTGTGATGCTTTTTTTATTTTATTTATATAAGTTATTACTTCTTCCATAGTAGAAGCCATTTTTATGTGCATTTTCTTTTCATCATTACCTTCAACTATATATGGTTTGTAACCTAGTCCTTTGAAGTATGAAATTAATTCATCTTCAGGTATTCTAGATAATATTGTTGGGTTTGCAATTTTATAACCATTTAAATGTAAGATAGGCAAAACTATTCCATCTTTTTTTGGATTTATTATTTTGTTAAGTTGCCAACTTGCTTGAAGTGGACCTGTTTCGGCTTCTCCATCTCCTATTACACAGGCGGCGATTAATGTTGGATTATCTAATACTGCTCCATAAGCATGACTTAAACTATAACCAAGTTCTCCGCCTTCGTTAATACTTCCTGGTGTCTCAGGTGCAACATGTGAAGATACACCACCTGGAAAAGAGAATTGTTTAAACAATTTTTTTAATCCTTCTTCATCATTTGTTATATTATTATATATTTTTGTATAAGAACCTTCTATAAAAGTGTTCGCAATCATGGCTTCTCCACCATGACCTGGTCCAGATATGTAGATCATATTCAAGTTATATTTTTTTATCATTCTATTTAAATGCAAGTATATGAAGTTTTGTCCAGGAGCGGTTCCCCAGTGTCCAACAACATGTGGTTTTATATCTTTAAGTTCAAGTTTTCTTCTTAGCAATGGATTATCTAATAAGTATAGTTGTCCAACTGAAAGATAATTTGCTAATCTAAAATATTTATCTATTATTACTAGTTCTTTATTGCTTATTTTGTTCATTTGATATCTCCTTTTCTTCATCTAAATTTATGTAATTACTAAAATCTAATCCATCAACTTTCACTTCAAAATTTCTTATAATATTGTTATTTTGAACTTCTATTATTAAAGGATATTTTATTGTTCCAGTCAGTAAATCTCTAAATGGTTTATTAATATTTTCTAAATTAATTAAATTTTCGACTGTTAGTGTATTTAGTTCTAAATAATACTTATTTCCCATATTACTAGAAGAATAAATATTATTATATATATCACAAATTTCAGAGCAGTCATTTGATTTTATATATATGTATTTTATTTCATTAGAAGATAAAGTTTGAATTAATGTATTATAATCTAATGATAATGGCGTAATTTTTGTTATACCTTCAGTTACATAATTTTCCTTAGTAGTATTAAATGTTCTTTGAAATTCACCATTATAACTGTCAGATTTTGTAAAGTAGAGAAAAACATTATTGTTATTAACTTTGAAAACATATGAATTTCCCACCTTGCCAACAATTCTAATTGCTTTATTACAATCTAATTTAAGTATACCTGTTCCAGAGTTATATTCATATTTTTTGCAATTATTTAAATCTAAAGATTCTCCAGTATATTCAAATTTATCACTTGTTATTTTTAATATTTCATAATTACCTGTTTTTGTATTAAATAAATATAGCTCTTTATTTAATAATTCTTTTTCTGGTAAATCTATTGGCTGGTTTTTTAATCCTATTATACCAAGAGATGTGAATGATATAATTAAAAGTATATAAATAATAATTCTTTTCATTTTATTCCCCTTTTCTATTATGTAATAATTATACCAGGATATTTTGTTTTTTTAAAGGGATGAAAGAAATTTAATTTTTATTTTACTATTAATATTTCACCTTCATATAGATTTATTTTATATAAACTTGTTTTGGTTATTGTATATTCGAATTTATTTTGTTTTAGTTCATTTATTTCGTTTTTTAGTGATTCAATTTCTTTTAATTGCAAATTTATTTTGTCTTGGAGTTCTTGTAATTCCTTATCAGCTTTCGGTGTTTCAGGAATGTAATATAGTAATCCTTCCGTTGCATCTAAATTTTTTGAAATTATCTGATCGCTGTAAACATAAGTTAAATTTAATGGATTTACTTTTGTTGTTCCTTCAAATATTTCAAAGTGCAAGTGATTTCCATTACTTCTTCCTGTATTTCCCATTATTCCTATTTGAGTTCCTTGTTTAACTGTATCACCAATTTTATAAGGAATACTATTTGTTTTTAAATGTGCATAAAGTGTGAATAGATTATTATCATGCTTTATTTTTACATAATTTCCGTATGAAGAACCGGTTGAATCTGTAGTTGTATAATCATTTTTTAATTCAATAATAGTTCCTGAAGCTGACGCATATATAGGCTGTTCTTTTCCATAATAATTAGAATTCCATCCCAAATCCAAACCATTGTGGACTCCACTTTTAAAATATTGAGTGATAGCAATATAATTAACTGGATATCTAAACATCTTTTTTATCCTTCCTTTCTATATAAATCGCATTTTCTATCGAACTAAAACTTTTAAATATTTTGTCTTCAAATGCTTTGTAGATTGCATCCGCACCTATAAAACTTATAAGTCCTACCCATAAAGCATATTTTATATTTATATCTGAAAAAGTAAGACTAAACATTGTTCCTATTATCATAGATATTAAAAAACATTTTATTGGTAATTTACCTTTTTCTTTGCATTTTAATGATTCTTTTAATTGTTGAGTTAATGCAGTAGATATTATACTACTAGCCATTGCTATTATTAAGACATTTTTTAATAAGGTCATATTTAACATTTTTGTACCTCCAATATATTTTATGACTTTGTTAATAAATGGAATGGACTAAAAAAGAGTTATATTTAATAACCCTTTGTAATTATATATTCTTAAAAAATCCAATTTTTTAAGTTAATGTGAATATCTTGTTAATAGTGATTTTTGTGGTGTTAAATCGATATTCTTTATTTATATTTCACTTTCCAGCAATTCCCTAACAAACGGAGATTTTTTAGATTTTTCCCTTGGTGTTAATAAATATACATCTTTTTTTGTTCTAGTTAATGCTACATAAAATACTCTTCTTTCCTCTGCATCCGGAAATTCCTCTACAAATTCATGATCATCAAAAAGATTTTTAATCCAAAATGTTTTTCTTGCTTCTTCAGGAAAATTTTTATTAGTAACATTTAAAATAATAACTTGGTCTGCTCCTAATCCTTTTGATTTATGAACGCTCATTGCTTCTATGTAAGCATTAGGACACTTTTTATATTTTATTCTGTCTTCTAATTCATCAGTTGCTTTGTTTGTATAAGAAATAACAACTATCTTTGAAGGATCGATATGTTTTCTTTCTACCAGGTATTTTACTTTAGTATCAATTATCATCACCTACTTTGATTTAAGTATAACATGACATGTCTGCTTCATCAATTTAAAAAAATACTATTTCTAGTATTTTATCTGTCTGCAAAGTTCATATTGTTATTTTTTCTAAATTTGTATCCTGCATCTTCTAACTCTTTCATTGTAACGATACCATTTTTTAATGCATCTTTTAGTAAATATTCTTTACCATTTATTTTTACATATACATAATTACTTTTAATACAACTAAAATAATAATTTTGATAAAAATATTCAATTGCTTCTGCACAATATTTTCCTGTTGATTTATCTATAACTTCAATTGATTTGGCGGAAGTAGTAGGATTTTTTAAGTTATCTTTTTTTATTCCAGGATTAACAATTACTGTATCATTTTTATCTGATGAAGGTGTACTAGGTTCAGTTGGATTCGTTGGTATTGTTGGTGTGGATGCACTGTCAGGTTCATTGTTTCCAGTTGATGAATTAGGAATATCCGGTGTTATTGGTATTACTGGTGTTTCAGGTGTTGTCGGCTCACTAGGAAGAATTGGTTCAGTTGGCAGATACTGTTCATTTTTATTTAGTGGTACCTTAACAAATTCAATGTTATATGTTTTTAAATCTTCTATATTTATCTTGCCATTTTTTAGAGCATCTTTTATGTTCATTTTAAGTCCATCACTATATTTTACTTGTATATAACTTGCTTTTTCACATGTTAAATTATAAGAATAATCATTATCTTTGTATATTTCATCTAGTACTTCATTACAAGTAAAATTATTTATAAGTTTAGATTCATCTTCTATTATGTAAGTATTTGATGTTTTAACAGGACAAGAATATTTAGTCATTTTTAGTTTTATTGTTACTTTTTTATTTAAAGAACAATCATAGGTATTATACAATATTCCATAATATACTTTATCCACACCGTCTTCTTCCTTCAATATAATTAAAGGCATAGATGTCATTTTAATACTTATTAAATCTATTATTAGAGTAATAACTAATATTGTAATTATTGTTCCTAGAACAACACAAATTTTATTTTTCATCATTAATAATCACCACTTTAATATTAGCATATTTGTTATTTGTAGTAAATAAAAAAACACTTTATCAAGTGTTATTTTTTAATGGGGCGGTATAAGGGAGTCGAACCCTTGCATGCCAGAGCCACAATCTGGTGTGTTAACCACTTCACCAATACCGCCATGTAGATATGATTATACAATATTTGTTAAAACATTTCAAGTATTTTATTGCAAAAAAAATATTGGCAACTTGCTATTTTCGCTTACACTATCTTCGCCGTTAAAGTGCTTAACTTCTGTGTTCGAGATGGGAACAGGTGTATCCACTTTGCTATCGTCACCAATAAAATGATTATACCATAATTGTTCTCTCAAAACAAGATAATGTGATTAAAAACATCAAATTAAATGATTAATTTGTCGATCTATTAGTACTAGTCAGCTCAAAATATCACTATTCTTCCACCTCTAGCCTATCAACCATGTAGTCTTCATGGGATCTTATTTCTTAAAGAAAGGGAAAACTCATCTTGAAGAGGGCTTCCCGCTTAGATGCTTTCAGCGGTTATCCCGTCCGTACATAGCTACTCAGCGCTGCCACTGGCGTGACAACTGATACACCATCGGTACGTCCATCCCGGTCCTCTCGTACTAAGGATAGCTCTTCTCAATTTTCCAACGCCCACAACGGATAGGGACCGAACTGTCTCACGACGTTCTGAACCCAGCTCGCGTGCCGTTTTAATGGGCGAACAGCCCAACCCTTGGAAGCGATTCCACCTCCAGGATACGACGAGCCGACATCGAGGTGCCAAACCCCACCGTCTATATGAACTATTGGGTGGGATCAGCCTGTTATCCCCGGGGTAACTTTTATCCGTTAAGCAACGACCCTTCCATTCGGGATCGCAAGATCACTATGCCCTGCTTTCGCATCTGCTTGACTTGTAGGTCTCGCAGTTAAGCTCCCTTCTGCCATTACACTCTTCGAATGATTTCCAACCATTCTGAGGGAACCTTTGGGCGCCTCCGTTACATTTTGGGAGGCGACCGCCCCAGTCAAACTACCCATCAGACACTGTCCCCCACCCGGGTAACGGGTGCAGGTTAGAAGTCAAATATATCAAGGGTGGTATTCCAAGGTCGACTACTCTAAGGCTGGCGCCTTAGCATCAAAGTCTCCCACCTATCCTCTACATGACATACCTGATTTCAATATCAAACTGTAGTAAAGCTCCATGGGGTCTTTCCGTCCTGTTGCGGGTAACCTGCATTTTCACAGGTATTAAGATTTCACCGAGTCTATGGTTGAGACAGTATCCAGATCATTACGCCTTTCGTGCGGGTCAGAACTTACCTGACAAGGAATTTCGCTACCTTAGGACCGTTATAGTTACGGCCGCCGTTCACTGGGGCTTCAATTCGAAGCTTCGTCGTTATCGACTTACGTCCGACTAACATCTCCTCTTAACCTTCCAGCACTGGGCAGGCGTCAGCCCCTATACATCAGCTTGCGCTTTAGCAGAGACCTGTGTTTTTGCTAAACAGTTGCCTGGACCTATTTTCTGCGGGTTTCCGAAGAAACCTCCCCTTCTTCCGAAGTTACGGGGTTATTTTGCCGAGTTCCTTAACCATAGTTATCTCGCTCACCTTAGGATTCTCTCCTTGACCACCTGTGTCGGTTCTTGGTACGGGCACCTATATAATATCTTTAGAAGTTTTTCTTGGAAGCATGGCGTCAGCAGACTTAAAATTCCGTAGAATTCGTCGCCATCACACTTCAGCATAACAATGAACAGATTTTCTTATTTCATCTACCTTTGTGCTTAGACCAGAATCCAATAACTGGCTCCTCTTAGCCTTCTCCGTCACTCCATCAGTTATATAGGTGGTACAGGAATATAAACCTGTTGTCCATCGACTACGCCTTTCGGCCTCGCCTTAGGTCCTGACTTACCCTGGGGAGACGAACTTTACCCAGGAACCCTTAGTCAATCGGTGGGAGGGATTCTCGCCCTCCTTACGTTACTCACACCGGCATTCTCACTTCTATACGCTCCAGCAGTCCTTTCGATCTACCTTCATCGCCTATAGAACGCTCCCCTACCACTCGTAATAAATTACGAATCCGCAGCTTCGGTATTATGCTTAGCCCCGGTACATATTCCGCGCAGAGCCACTCGACTAGTGAGCTATTACGCACTCTTTAAAGGGTGGCTGCTTCTGAGCCAACCTCCTAGCTGTTCTAGCAGCTCCACATCGTTTTCCACTTAGCATAAATTTTGGGACCTTAACTGACGGTCTGGATTCATTTCCTTTCGCGTATGGACGTTATCACCCATACACTGACTCCTCTACATACTAGCCTGGCATTCAGAGTTTGATTACAGTCAGTACCGCTAGGTGCGGCCCTTCCATATTCAGTGCTTTACCTCCAGGTAGCTAATTAGAAGGCTAGGCCTAAACCTATTTCGGGGAGAACCAGCTATTTCCAAGCTCGACTGGAATTTCTCCGCTATTCACAAGTCATCCACTCCTATTGCATCAGAAGTTGGTTCGGTCCTCCATAAGGTTTCACCCTTACTTCAACCTGCTCATGAATAGATCGCTTGGTTTCGGGTCTATAGCATCGTACTCGCGCCCTATTAAGACTCGCTTTCGCTTCGGCTCCACGTTTTCCGCTTAACCTTGCACGATACCATAACTCGCCGGTTCATTCTGCAAAAGGCACGCTCTCACCCATTAACGGGCTCGAACTTTTTGTAAGCACACGGTTTCAGTATTCTATTTCACTCCCCTTCCGGGGTTCTTTTCACCTTTCCCTCACGGTACTTGTTCACTATCGGTCATTAGAGAGTATTTAGCCTTACGGGATGGTCCCCGTAGATTCCGACAAGATTTCACGTGTCCCGCCGTACTCAGGATACACCTTGGAGATTACTGTATTTCGCTTACTGGGCTTTCACCGTCTCTGGCTTACTTTTCCAAATAATTCAACTATACAATAATTTTGTAACTCCATGCAAGGTGTCCTACAACCCCAGTCCTAAGACTGGTTTGGGCTATTACCGTTTCGCTCGCCACTACTAAGGTAATCGATTTTTCTTTCTTTTCCTCCAGTTACTAAGATGTTTCAGTTCACTGGGTTATCTTCATTAACCTATGTATTCAGTTAATGATACTAGTGCATTACCACTAGTGAGTTTCCTCATTCGGAAATCTCCGGATCGTAGCATACTTACTGCTCCCCGAAGCATATCGCTGTTTGTCGCGTCCTTCTTCGTCTTCTAATGCCAAGGCATCCACCATGCGCCCTTATTAAATTAACCACTTTATATATCCTAATTTGATGAGCTATTTCTTAATATTTATCTTTAAATAAATTACCAAAAAATTAAGCATTCATATTGTTGCTCGTAAGAACAATATGAACATCACATTATCAAGTTTTCAAAGAACAATTATCGTATAATTAAATACAATATTGAGAGAAATAATCTCTCAAAGCCGAGTAAAATGTGTTTTATGTTAGTTTATAATATATCATGTTTCAATTAAGCAAACCCCGAATGATATTTACGGTTCTTTTTTCTACTAGTTATTACTCCATAGAAAGGAGGTGATCCATCCCCACCTTCCGGTAGGGATACCTTGTTACGACTTCAGCCCAGTCATCAATCCTATCTTCGACGGCCCCCTCCCTTGCGGGTTAGGCTACCGGCTTCGGATATTATTGACTCCCATGCCGTGACGGGCGGTGTGTACAACACCCGAGAACGTATTCACCCCGGCATTCTGATCCGGGATTACTAGCGATTTCAGCTTCATGAAGTCGAGTTGCAGACTTCAATCCGAACTGAGACTGGCTTTAGAGATTAGCTCCACCTCGCGGTCTTGCGACTCATTGTACCAGCCATTGTAGCACGCCTGTTGCCCTAGACGTAAGGGGCATGATGATTTGACGTCATCCCCACCTTCCTCCGGTTTATTACCGGCAGTCTCGATAGAGTTCTCAACTAAATGTTAGCAACTATCGACAAGGGTTGCGCTCGTTAGCGGACTTAACCGAACATCTCACGACACGAGCTGACGACAACCATGCACCACCTGTCACCCGGATAACCTCCACTCTGTTTCCAGAGCTTTGCCAGGGATGTCAAGTCTAGGTAAGGTTTTTCGCGTATTTTCGAATTAAACGGCATGCTCCACCGCTTGTGCGGGTGCCCGTCAATTCCTTTGAGTTTCAGTCTTGCGACCGTACTACTCAGGCGGAGCACTTAATGTGTTAACTTCAGCACCGGTAACCCGACACTTAGTGCTCATCGTTTACAGCGTGGACTACTAGGGTATCTAATCCTATTTGCTACCCACGCTTTCGTACCTCAGCGTCAGTGATGGCCCAGCAAATCGCCTTCGCCACTGGTGTTCCTCCTAATATCTACGCATTTCACCGCTACACTAGGAATTCCATTTGCCTCTACCATACTCTAGTTTACCAGTATCCAGAACGAACCGAGGTTAAGCCTCGGGCTTTAATTCTGGACTTAACAAACCGCCTACGCACGCTTTACGCCCAATAAATCCGGATAACGCTTGCCCCCTACGTATTACCGCGGCTGCTGGCACGTAGTTAGCCGGGGCTTATTCAAAAGGTACCGTCAAGTAAGCATCATTTCCTCTGCTTACAATTCTTTCCAAATAAAAGTGATTTACAACCCATAGGGCCTTCATCTCACACGCGGCATTGCTCGGTCAGGGTTTCCCCCATTGCCGAATATTCCTAACTGCTGTCTCCCGTAGGAGTCTGGGCCGTGTCTCAGTCCCAGTGTGGCCGATCAACCTCTCAGTCCGGCTACGCATCGTCGCCTTGGTAGGCCATTACCCCACCAACTAGCTAATACGCCGCAGGCCCATCTCTAAGCGAAGCTTTAAAGGCTCCTTTAATATTACTATCACATTCGGTATTAGCAGTCGTTTCCAACTGTTGTCCCCAACTTAGAGGCAGGTAACCCACGTGTTACTCACCCGTTCGCCACTGAGTGCAGAATCCACATCCACCATCATTCCATTTTTGAGCAAGCTCTCAAACTTCATTCAAGTATCAGTGGGGCACTCCGTTCGACTTGCATGTCTTAGGCATGCCGCCAGCGTTAATCCTGAGCCAGGATCAAACTCTCAATAAAAAAATCTATTCGATTTTCGGAATTGATTTTGTTTAAATCCTAACTATAAAACTCATTTCATTTTACTCAGTTTTCAAAGATCATTTACTTCTTGTTTTTCTTGGTTGCTTATATAATATATCAAACTCAGAATTAAATGTCAACATATTTTTTTATTTTTTTTAACATTTTTTCATTTCTAAGTTTTGCTGTCGCTTTTCGCAACTAACGGGTATTAATATACCACTCTTTTTAACATAATGCAATACTTTTTTTTATTTTTTTTTATTTTTTTGTTATTGCATTATTTGATATATATAATTACCTTTCGTTTCAGCAACGATTAATAATTTACCACTTTTTTTGTAGTAATGCAAGCTTTTTTTTATTTTTTTTACTATATTTTATAATATGTGTTAAGTAGAAAAAAATTACCATTATTTATTTATTTTTTGATAAATTTTATAATAGTAATTAATCATCTTCGAATCAAATGGTCCTAATCCTTTTCTTTTTAAATCTATCAATGATGTCAATTCATATCTTATTATAGTATTAATTTCATATGGATATTTCATTAACCTTCTATGATAATTATACTCATTTCTATCTAATACTCTAAAAGCTCCATCTGGAAATACTCTTAAATCCAAATCATAATCAATATATTTTATAACACCATTGTCAATAACATAAGGACTTGCTATATTACAGTAATAAAATAGTCCAGTTCTTTTTAATTGAGCAATTATATTAAACCACCTATTTTTATAGAAAAACATGATTGCCGGTTCTTTAGTATGCCAACTTCTACCATCTTTTTTGGTTACTAAAACATTATTATTTCCTAATACTATAAAATCTTTCTTTATGTCAAGTACAATTGCTTTATCCCAAGTTTTATATATTAGTCCATTATGTTTATAGCAATGTATTTTAATTGTATCACCAATATTTAATTTCATAATTTGCCTCTTTCAATGTATTCATTATATCATAATTTATGGTTTTTTTATATATTATGGTAAAATTACATTGAATTTTATTTGAAGTTCCCGTTTTTTTTATAGGTGGAAATTAAGTCCCAGAATTAGTCGAATTTATTTTAACCCTTGATTAGTCTTTTATTATCTAATGATAATTGATTTATTATAGTATATAGTTTGAATATTTAATACCTCTATTTTATAAGTAACAACTTTTATATAAAATAAATACAGTTTATTTAACTGTATTTATCGCTGTTTGTAGTTGTGTATCATTATCATATGAGTAATTTTCTGTATTATCCATTATTACCTCTATGTCAGGCTTTATTCCTGTATTATTTATTGAATTTCCGCTTGGTGTTAACCAATAGGCAGTGGTGTACTTTACCATTCCTCCACTTAATAACTTTGATGTTTCTTGCACTGTCCCTTTTCCATAACTTGTTGTTCCAATTACTACGGCTCCATAGCTTTCTTTTAATGCACATGTTAGTACTTCTGATGCTGATGCACTTGTACCATTTATTAATACTGCAATTTTATAATTTCTTTTTGCTTTTGTATTATCTTCATAAAAATTTTTACCTGATTTGTTTTCTAATCCATAAATATTTTTACCCTTTTCTACAAATAATTCAGCTATTTCTACAGCGCTATTTAAGTAACCTCCTCCATTATTCCTTACATCTATTATTAAGCTTGTGATGCCATCTTTTTCAAGTGATTCCAAAGAGTCTTTAAATTGAGTATAAGTTGTATTTGAAAATGTATCTATCTTAATATATCCTACATTATTAAAGTTTTCTTTACTAATAGAAGGAATATTAACATTTTTTACATTAACCGTTTTAGTTATTGTTATTCCAGATCTTACAAAACTTAATTCTATGGTATCTTTATTTGAATTTTTAATACTATTGGATACCTCTGCTGCTGATAGGCTTGTTATATCGTTTCCATTTAATTTAATCAATATATCCCCTGCCTCTATTCCGGCAATATATGCTGGACCATCCTTAAAAACATTTATAACTAGTATTCCATCTTCTACTTTTGTTATTTCAATACCTATACCCGTGTATTTACCATTTAAACGATCAGTAAGATCATCTGTATTTGTTTCATCAATATAGTTTGTGTATGGATCTCCTAAATAATCGTACATACCCTCTATAGCTGCATCAATTAATTTAGATTCATCAACCTTTTCAACATATCCGTTTATTATATTGTTGTATGCCTTCTTAAATTCACTTATATATTGATTGTCATCTTTTATTCCTGAAGTTTCCTTAGCATAATTACTATATACAATTACTCCTGTTGAAACTCCCACTATTAAACTGGTCATTATAATTATGATTATAACTTCTATTAAATTAAAAGATGCATTTCTTTCTTTCCTGCTTTTTATAACCTTAGTTCCTTTTTTCATTAGTATCACACCTATTCTATTTATAATCATACCACAAATGTAAAATAATTTGAATAGTTTCACAATATTTTCAAAATAAAAATACTCTAAATTTTTAGAGTATTTATGATTAAACTAATTCTAGACTTACTATTAAAGCATCGTCTCCTCTTCTTTCTTTTAGTTTAATTATTCTAGTATATCCACCTAATCTATCAGCATATTTTGGAGCTAATTCATCAAATAATATTTTTACAGCTTCTGTATCATTTTCTAAGAAAGCTAATGCTTGTCTTCTAGAATTTAAGTCTCCCTTTTTAGCATAGGTAATCATTTTGTCAACAAATTTTCTTACTTCTTTTGCTCTTTCTTCAGTTGTTTCAATACGACCATTTTTTATTACAATTTTTGTTTCACCAGAAAGGATACTTTTTCTTTTTTTAGTATCTCTATTCAATTTTCTGTATGCCATAAGTACCTCCTATTCTTCGTCACGGAACTTTAGTCCCATTTCTTTTATTTTATCCATTACCTCTTTTAAAGATTTTTTACCTAAGTTTCTGATTTTCATCATTTCAGGTTCAGTCAATGATGTTAAGTCTTGAAGAGTATGATGTCCAGCTCTCTTTAAGCAATTGTAAGCTCTTACAGATAAATCTAATTCTTCAATTGGTGTTTCCAATGTTTTTTGAATTGGATCTTCTTCTTTGTCAGATAATAATCCTGTCATGTCTGCTATTTTGTTAATTTTAGTAATTATATCAAAATGTTCGATTAAGATTCTACTTGACAAAGCCATTGCTTCTTGTGGAGTCATAGAACCATTTGTATAAACTTCCATTATTAATTTATCATAGTTTTCACTTTGTCCTACACGTGCAGGTTCAACTTCATAGCTTACTCTTTCGATTGGACTATATAGTGAGTCTACAGGTATTACACCAACTGGTACATTTTTCATTTCTTTTCTATTGATTTTTGCATCAACATATCCACGTCCATTACCAATTGTTATTTGCATGTCTAGGTTTCCACCTTTTGCTAGTGTTGCAATTACTAAATCTTTGTTAACAATTTCAACATCTGCGTCTGGTGTTATGTCATTAGCAGTTACTACACCTTCTTGATTTGCTTTTAGGTATAAGACTTTGTCTTCTTCAGTAAAGTTTTTAACTACTAATTTTTTCATGTTTAAAACTATTTCTGTTACATCTTCAACAACTCCATCTATTTTTTGGAATTCATGAAGTACACCTTCGATTTTGATGCTTTTTACAGCACTACCTGGTAAGTGTGATAACATTACTCTTCTTAAAGCGTTTCCTATAGTTGTACCAAAACCTCTTTCTAATGGTTCTAATACAAATTTTGCATAAAAGTTGCTTTCATTATATTCTACAACTTTATAATCTGGTTTTTCAAATCTTAACATAATATTTCCCCTTTCCTAAACACGTCTTCTCTTAGGTGGTCTACATCCATTATGTGGTATTGGTGTTACATCTGTGATCGAAGTGATTTCAAGTCCTGCAGTTTGTAATGAACGAATTGCAGTTTCACGTCCTCCACCAATTCCTTTTACGTATACACTTACTTTTCTAAGTCCCATGTCATATGCAACTTTTCCTGCAGCTTCTGCTGATTGTCCAGCAGCGAATGGAGTTTTCTTCTTACTTCCTTTGTATCCGATACTTCCTGAAGAAGCCCAGCTTATTACTCCACCATTTTCGTCAGTGATTGTTACTATTGTGTTATTGTATGTAGTATGAATATGTGCTTCACCAACAGTGACATCCTTTTTGACTTTTCTTTTTCTTCTATTATATGCCATTACATTAACCTCCTATTTTTTCTTATTAGCTATTGTTTTAGCTTTACCTTTACGAGTTCTAGCATTTCTACTAGTTCTTTGTCCTCTAACTGGAAGACCTTTTTTATGTCTAGTACCTTGATATGAGTTGATTTCCATTTTAGTTTTAATGTTCATTTCAACTTCACGTTTTAAGTCACCGACTAATACATATTCATCACATGCTTTTCTTAAGTCGTTGATTTGATCATTTGTTAAATCTTTAACTCTTATGTCTTCGCTTACACCTGCTGCTGCACATATTTTTTGTGCACGGCTTGGTCCGATACCATAAATATAAGTTAAACCGATAACAATTCTCTTTTCTTTTGGTAAATCAATATTTTTAATACGTGCCATTATTTCCTCCTATTAACCTTGTCTTTGTTTGTGTTTTGGATTTTCACAAATTACCATGACTTTTCCTTTTCTTTTAATTACCTTGCATTTATCGCATATTGGTTTTACTGATGGTCTTACTTTCATTTTAATACCTCCATTATTTTCTATATATTATACGCCCACGTGTTAAATCACAAATTGGAATTTCTAGTAATACTGTATCACCTGGAAAGATACGGATTAGGTTTTGACGCATTTTTCCAGAAACGCGAGCTTCTACAATATGACCGTTTTCAAGTTTTACTTTAAAGTCCCCTCCTGGGATTATTTCTAGTACTTTTCCTTCAGTTTCGATGTATCCATCTTTTGCCATTAAATCACTCTCCTGTTAGTATTTTGTAGCCATCTTTTGTAACTACAATTGTATGTTCATAATGTGCTGCTGGTGATGAATCACGGGTTATGATTGTCCAATCATCATCTAGTAGCCATACTTGTCTACCTTTTAAACTAAACATTGGCTCGATTGCTAAAGTCATTCCTTCTTTTAGAATTAGTTCACTTTCATTGTTAGCATAGTTTGGAATGTATGGATCCTCATGCATTTCAGTTCCTATTCCGTGACCTGTTAATTCACGAATTACTCCATATCCATGTTCTTTTGCTACACTTTCGATAGCCTTACATACTTCATTTAGTTTTATACCAGGTTTGATTACACTTAAGCCCTTATACAAAGCTTCTTTTGTGTATTTCATTAAGTCACTTACTTCATTAGAAATTTTACCAACTTTGTAAGTTCTTGCTGTATCTCCATGATATCCTTTATAGATTGCTCCTACATCAATAGTGATTATGTCACCATTTTTTAGTTTTCTTTTACTAGGTATTCCATGCACCACTTCTTCGTTTATTGATGTGCATATGCTAGCTGGATAACCTTCGTAGTTAAGGAATGATGGTGTACAGCCTTTTTCTCTTATAAATTTATCAGCGATTTTATTTAGCTCTTCTGTAGTTATGCCAGGCTTAATTACTGTTTCCATTAATTCTAGTAAGTCAAAGCATACTTTCCCGGCATAACTCATTAGGCTAATTTCACTTTCAGTTTTAGTACTAACCATTATTTACTCCTAAGATATTTTCTATAACTTTAAGTGTTTCTTCTGGACTTTTAGAACCATCTATTTCTATTAATTTTCCAAGATTTTTGTAGTATTCAATAACTGGTTTTGTTTCAGTCATGTACACATTATATCTTGTTTCATAAGACTCTTTTGTGTCATCAACCCTGGAAATAAGTGGTGTTTTACAATCATCACATATTCCTTCAGTTTTTGGCATTGTGTCTTTTAGAAATTTGTTATAGCTTCTTTTACAATTAGGACAGTTTAATCTTCCTAATATTCTTTTTAGTCCTGTTTCTTTTGAAATGTTGATAAATATAACTTTATCCACATCCAAATTTAATTTTTTTAGTATTTGTTCATAATCTTGTGCTTGATTCATTTTTCTAGGATATCCGTCAAGCATAAATGGTTTAGTTAAATCTAGACTTTTTAATTTTGCTTCAATCAATTTTGCCATTAATTCATCATTAACCATTTCACCTTTGTTGATGATGCTTTCAACTTCTTTTCCTATTTCAGTTTTTAAACTAATTTGTTCTCTTAGTGCATCTCCTGCGCCTATGTGGTTAAAGCCATATTTTTCTTTTAGTAAAGAACTATATGTACCTTTACCAGCGGCTGGTGGTGCTATCCAAATTATGTTCAATTTAATTACCTCCTATAAGCACGACTTGCTACTGAACTTTCTATTTGTTTATATAATTCTAGTAATACTCCTACAACGATTAAGATACTTGTTCCTCCAAGAGTTACTATACTAGGCATATTCGAAATCCAACTAAATACAATTGGTAGTGCTGCTATAACAGCTATAAATATTGCTCCTAGGAATGTGATTCTTGAAAGAATTTTTGAAATGTATTTAGTAGTTTCAGTTCCTGGTCTTATTCCTGGAATGTATCCGTTTTGTTTGTTAAGATTTTTTGATATATCTTCAGGGTTAACTGCAGCTACAAATGTATATCCATATGTGAATGCAATTATTAGAAGGATATATACTACAAATCCTATTGGAGTTGTTGTTGTTAAATATTTAGTTATAAAAGATTTAAATCCTTCACTTTTTATAAAGTATGTTAGAGTTGTTGGTATTGCAAGTACTGCTGATGCGAAGATTACCGGCATTACTCCAGCTGAATTTATTCTTAATGGTAAGAATGATTGATTAGCTTTGTATGCTCCTGCACTTCTGTTTGAATATTGTACAGGTATTCTTCTTTCAGCCTCTTGTACATATATTACACCAATTATTATTCCAACATATAGTAGTATGAATATTACAAATGATATGATTCCTACAACTGAGTTTGAACCATTTACTACTAGATTTTTGAATGCTTCAATCATCATGCTTGGAACAGTACTAACTATACCTGCCATAATGATAAGACTTATTCCATTTCCTATACCTTTGTTAGTTATTTGATCACCTAACCAAAGTAGGAATGCAGTTCCAGCAGTTAATAATAAACTTATTTTTACATATTGAATTGGATCTGCCCCTTTACCCATAAACATTAGTGAGTAAATGTAACCCTCTATTAATGCAAATCCGATACCTAAATATCTATTGATTTTATTAATTTTAGTTCTGCCAGCTTCTCCCATTTCTTTTAATTCTTGGAAATAAGTTATTCCCATTAAATCCATTTGTAATACTTGTAATATTATAGAAGCAGTTATGTAAGGTGATACACCTAACGCAAATATACTAAATCTTTTTAGTCCTCCACCACTCATTGCATTTAATAATTCTAAGAATCCTAAGTCTTTAGTTATTGCCTTCATACCTGGAACAGTAATTGCATTACCTAGTGCAAATATGAATAATGCTCCTAATGTATAAAATACTCTTTGTTTTAAATCTTTGTTAGTTTTTTTGAAAATTTGTTTAAATGTTGAGAACATCTAAATCACCTCAACTTTTCCACCGATACTTTCTATTTTATTGATAGCACTGTTTGTGAATAAATTAGCTTTTACAGTTAATTTCTTTTCTAAGTTTCCACTTCCTAGGATTTTAACTCCACTTAATTCTTTTTTCACTAAACCTACTTCTTTAAGAAGTTCAGGTGTTACAGTTGTATTATCTTCAAATCTATTAAGGTCTGATACATTTACTACACTATATCTAGTAGTAAATCTTGCATTATTAAATCCTCTTCTTGGTATTCTTTTGTATAATGGATTTTGTCCACCTTCAAACCAAGGTTTAATACTTGCTCCTGAACGCGCTTTTTGACCTTTTTCTCCACGTCCACTTGTTTTTCCTAGTCCACTTCCTGGTCCTCTACCTACTATTTTTCTTTTGTGAGTAGATCCAGGATGATTTTTTAATTCATTTAATTTCATTATCCTATAATCTCCTCTACTTTTTTACCACGAAGACTTGCTACGTGTTCAGCATCTCTTTGCATTTTTAATGCCTCCATAGCAGCTTTAGCAGTGTTTATTTGTGTATTACTTCCTAAAGATTTAGATACTATATCTTTTACTCCAGCAAGTTCTAATACGTTACGAACTGGTCCACCAGCGATGATTCCACTACCGGCTTTAGCAGGTTTTACTAGTACTCTAGCAGCTCCGCAAACACCAATTGCTTCATGACTTAAAGTTCTTCCTTCAACTAGATTAACTTTAATTACATTTTTTTCAGCAGCTTTGATTGCTTTTGAAATTGCTTCTGGTACTTCTCCAGCTTTTCCTGTTCCAAGTCCAACACGACCTTTTCTATCTCCAACAGCAACTGTTGCAGTGAATCTCATTGTACGACCACCTTTAGTGGTTTTGCTTACACGTCCAATTGAAATTACTTTTTCTTCATAAGGACTTTTTTTAACGAATTCTCTTTTATTATTTCTTTCTTTATTATTAGTTCTTTCTGTTTTTTCCATTATAGTCCCTCCTTTAGAATTGTAGTCCTGCTTCACGAGCACTGTCTGCTAGGGCTTTTACTTTACCATGATATTGATATCCACCACGGTCAAAAACTACTTCAGTGATTTTTTTATCTAATGCTCTTTTAGCAACTTCTGCTCCAACTTTTTTAGCAGTTTCGATATCACATTTATTTAGTTTCATTTCTAGAGAAGATGCACTTACTAATGTTACACCCTTTTCATCATCTATTATTTGAGCATAGATGTTTGTATTACTTTTGAATACATTTAATCTTGGTGTAGTAGCTGTACCAGATAAGTTCTTTCTGATACGTTTATGTCTTGCTATACGATTAGCATTTTTTGATTCTTTCTTTATCATATTTTACCTCCCTATGCAGCTTTCTTTCCTTCCTTACGTCTTATGAATTCATCTTTATATTTGATACCTTTTCCTTTGTATGGTTCAGGTCCACGTACTTTACGTACTAATGCAGTGAATTCTCCAACGGCTTGTTTGTCATATCCTGATATATTTAATTCAGTTTGACTAGGTGAATCTAATTTGATTCCTTCTGGTGCTTCCATGATAACTGGATGACTATAACCTGCACTGATAGTTAATTTATTACCAGCAACTTGGAATTTATAACCAACACCATTAATTTCTAATTCTTTTTTGTATCCTGTACTTACTCCAATTAACATATTATTTATGTTAGCATTAGTAGTTCCATGTAATTGTTTTAATTCTTTTGAGTCATTTGCTCTTTCAACTGTTACATTTCCTTCATTAACTAATACATTGATTCCAGGTTTTGTATTAAGAGTTAATTCTCCTAATTTTCCTTTTACTGTTACAACATTTCCATTAACATCAACTGTTACACCTTCAGGTATAACTAATACTCTTTTACCTATTCTACTCATAATTCACCTACCAGATGTATGCAAGAACTTCTCCACCTAAGTTTTCTTTTCTTGCTTCCTTGTCTGTCATAATTCCTTTTGAAGTAGATATGATTGCTATTCCAAGACCATTTAATACTTTTGGAACTTCATCACTTTTAACATAAACTCTTAGACCAGGTTTACTGATTCTTTTAAGTCCTGTTATAATGTTTTCTTTTCTTTGTCCATATTTTAAATTTAATGTTAATGTTTTGCTTGCACCTTCAGTTTTTTCTTCAAAACCATCGATGTATCCTTCATTTGTTAATATTGTAGCTATTTCTTTTGTCATTTTAGAACTAAGTACTTCAACTGTTTTATATTTCATTGCAACTGCATTACGCATTCTTGTAAGCATATCTGCAATTATATCATTTACCATAACTTTAGTCCTCCCTTCTTACCAACTAGACTTTTTAACGCCTGGTATTTGTCCTTTATAAGCTAATTCTCTAAAGCATATACGGCATAGTCCGAATTTTCTTAATACACCGTGAGGTCTTCCACATCTTTCGCATCTAGTATAATTTCTAGCTTTGAATTTTGACCCTTTTTTCCAGCTAACTAATTTACTTGTTTTTGCCACTTAAATGCCTCCTTATTTCTTGAAAGGTAAACCAAAACCACTTAGTAATTCTAATGCTTCTTCATTTGTTTTAGCAGTTGTTACCATTACTATATCAAGTCCTCTTGTTTTAATAACTTGATCGTAGTCTACTTCTGGGAATATTAATTGTTCTTTAATTCCTAGAGTATAGTTTCCTCTTCCATCAAAACTTCCTTTTGAAATTCCTCTAAAGTCACGAACACGAGGTAATGCTATCTTAATTAATTTTTCTAAGAAGATATACATATTTTCACCACGTAATGTAACTTTACATCCGATTTTGTTTCCTTCTCTTAGTTTAAATCCAGCGATTGATTTTTTTGCTTTTGTTATAACTGGTTTTTGTCCAGCGATTACTTCAAGTTCTTTTACTGCAGCATCTAAGTATTTAGAATCTGTAGTAGCATCACCTACACCCATGTTAAGAACTATCTTCTCAAGTTTAGGTACTTGCATTCTTGAAGTATATTTAAACTTTTCTGTTAGAGCAGGCACGATTTCTTTTTCATAAACTTCTTTTAATGTTTCCATTATTTGCCTCCTATTTACTTACTTTCTTTGTTTCTTTCTTAGTTTCTTTTTTTTCTTCTTTTAAAACTTTTACATTTGAAATATGGATAGGAGCTTCTGTTTCAAGTATTCCACCAGTTTCATTAGTTCTATTTGGTTTCACATGTTTTTTTACAATATTAACACCTTCAACTATTACTCTTGATTCGCTTCTTAAAACTTTTGATACTTTTCCTTGTTTTCCTTTGTCATCTCCAGCGATAACAGTTACTTTATCTCCAACTTTTATTTTCACGTTAGTACCCTCCTATAATACTTCTGGTGCTAGTGAAACGATTTTCATGAAATCTTTATCTCTTAATTCTCTAGCAACAGGTCCTAGAACACGAGTTCCTACTGGACTCTTATCATCTTTAATTAGAACACAAGCATTATCATCAAATTTGATGTATGATCCATCAGGTCTTTTAACGCCTTGAACTGTTCTAACTATTACAGCTTTTACTACTTTTCCTTTTTTAGTGTTAGAGTTAGGTATTGCTTTTTTAACAGTCCCAACTACTACGTCACCGATGTTTCCACTTCTTACAAATGAACCACCAAGTACTCTTATTACTAATATTTCACGAGCACCTGAGTTATCGGCTACTTTTAAACGGCTTTCTGGTTGTACCATAATACCCACGTCCTTTCTTAAAGTATGATAGCTTCTTCAACAATGCTATCTAATACATATCTTTTAGTTTTACTTAGTGGACGACATGCAGATATTTTTACAATGTCTCCAACTTTTGCTTTGTTTTCTTCATCATGTGCTTTATATTTTTTAGAGTATTTTACTCTTTTTTTATAAAGTGGGTGATTTTTGTAAGTTTCAACTAATACTACAATTGTTTTATCCATACTAGTGCTTACTACTTTACCTACTCTAGTTTCATTAGTCTTTTCCATAAATCCTCCTACTTACTTTCCTTACGTTCGTTAAGTACAGTTTTCATTCTGGCAACGTCATGTCTTAATTCTCTAATTTTATGAGGTTTTTCTAATGAACCAGTAGCACTACTGAAACGCAAATTCCATAATTCAGCTTTAGTTTCAGTGATTTTTTTGTTGATATCTTCTGTAGACATTTTTCTTATTTCACTAGTTTTCATTAGTTACACCTTCTTTCTTAATGAATTTTGTTTTGATAGGTAGTTTATGTCCAGCTAATCTGAATGCTTCTCTAGCAGTTTCTTCAGTTACATCAGTCATTTCAAACATGATTTTACCTTCTTTAACTACTGCTACCCATTCTTCTACGTTACCTTTTCCGCTTCCCATACGAACTTCCAAAGGTTTTTTAGTTCTTGCTAAATGAGGGAATATGTTGATGAATACTTTACCTCTTTTAGACTTTTTCATTTCTCTTGTCATAGCTACACGAGCAGCTTCTATTTGTCTAGCAGTGATATAAGCTCCTTCTTTTGCAACTAATCCATATTCTCCGTAAGATAATACATTTTTACCTTTACTTTTTCCTTCGTAACTAACACGATGAGGTTTTCTATATTTAGTTCTCTTTGGTAGTAACATCTTTCTTACCTCCCTTATTTCCTTTAGCAGGAAGGATTTCTCCTTTATAGATCCATACTTTTACACCGATTTTTCCATAAATAGTATCAGCTTCTTTATGAGCATAATCTATATCAGCTCTTAAAGTATGAAGTGGTACTGTTCCTTCAGTGTATCCTTCGCTTCTTGCAATTTCTGCACCATTTAAACGACCTGATACTTGAGTTTTAATACCCTTTGCTCCTGCTTTCATTGTATTTCTTATTGCTCTTTTTTGAGCCATTCTGAATGAAGCACGATTTTCAATTTGCATTGCAATTTGTTCTGCAACTAATGCTGCATTTAAGTCTGGTTGTTTGATTTCAACGATTGAAACATAGATGTCTTCACCAGTTAATTTTGATAAAGCTTTCTTATGTTTTTCTATTTCTTCTCCACCACGTCCTATTACAACACCTGGTTTAGAAGTGTTAATTATTACATTTGTTCTTTTATTGTTTCTTTCAATAACTATGTTTGCAACTGAGCTACCTTTTAAAGCTTTTTCTAAGTATTTACGAATTTTAATATCTGTATTTAACATTTTAGAGAAATCTTTATTTTTAGCATACCATTTGCTTTCCCAGTCTTTATTGATTCCAATTCTTAGTCCGACTGGACTTACTTTTTGTCCCATGCTATTCTGTAGCTCCTTTCTTGTCACTTACTTTAACAAATATGTGACTTGTTCTTTTGTCTCTTCTATCAACTGAACCACGAGAAGCTATTTTACTTCTTTTTAATGTAGGTCCTTCACTGATATAAGTTTCTGTTACATATAAATCTTCTTCTTTAAGATTTAAGTTGTTTACTGCATTTGCAGTAGCACTTTCAAGAACTTTACTGATTAAACGACTACCTTTAGTGTTAGTTGTTAATAGTATTGCTCTTGCTTCTGTTACTTTTTTTCCTCTTATAAGGTCAAGTGTCATTCTTGCTTTTCTAGGTGCAATCATGGCACCTTTATGTATTGCATAAGTTTCCATTTATTCACCTTCCTATTTGTTTTCGCCAGCGTGTCCACCAAACTTACGAGTTAATGCAAACTCTCCTAGTTTGTGACCAACCATGTCTTCTGTGATATACACAGGAATGAAATCTTTTCCATTGTGTACTGCAATTGTGTGTCCAACGAAATCAGGATAGATTGTTGAACGACGTGACCAAGTTTTAATTACTTCTTTTTTTCCACTTTCGTTTAATGATTTTACTTTATTTAGTAATCTTTCAAAAACGTAAGGTCCTTTTTTTAAACTTCTTGACATACTCACAAATCCTTTCTTTATTTTTTCTTTCTACGAGATACTATTAATTTCTCGCTTGCTTTCTTTGTTTTACGTGTTTTTAATCCAAGAGCTGGTTTACCCCAAGGAGTCATTGGTCCTTTACGTCCTACTGGAGCTTTACCTTCACCACCACCATGAGGGTGATCATTAGGGTTCATAACTGATCCACGTACTGTTGGACGCCAACCCATAAGTCTTTTACGACCTGCTTTACCTAAGTGTACTAGTTCATAATCAAGATTTCCTACTGTACCAATTGTAGCACGGCATACACCTTGAACCTTTCTAGTTTCACCACTCTTTAATCTTAATAATACGTATTTTCCTTCTCTTCCTAGGATTTGTGCACTTGATCCAGCACCTCTTGCTAGTTGAGCACCTTTTCCAGGATTCATTTCGATGTTGTGTACAACTGTACCAACAGGAATGTTCATAAGTGGAAGAGCATTACCAACTTTGATATCTACATTTTCTCCACTTTCAATTTTATCTCCAACTTTTAAATCAAGTGGTGCTATTATATATCTTTTTTCACCATCTGCATAGTTTATTAAAGCTATATTAGCACTTCTGTTTGGATCATATTCGATTGATGCAACAGTCCCGATAACACCATCTTTATTTCTTTTGAAATCTATTACACGGTATTTTCTTTTAACTCCGCCACCACGATGTCTAACAGTTATTTTACCTTGATTATTTCTTCCAGCTTTTTTATTTAATTTTTCAGTTAAGCTTTTTTCTGGAGTAGATTTTGTTATTTCTTCGTTTACTAATGTACTTTTATTTCTTTGACCATTAGTTATTGGTTTGAATTTTCTTATTGCCATATATAATCACCTTCTAAAACTCTATTTTAGAGCCTTCCTTTAGTTTTACATAAGCTTTTTTATAAGAAGATGTGTAACCTGTATATTTTCCTACTCTTCTTTTTTTGCTTTGTGTATTAACAGTGTTAACGCTTTCTACTTTTACTCCAAATTTTGATTCAATTGCTTGTTTAATTTGAGTTTTGTTAGCTTTTTTATCAACTTTGAATACATATACGTTTTCACTTGCTAAGTTATTTGTTTTTTCAGTTATAACTGGTGCTTTAATTATTTCGTAATTCATTATTTAAGCACCTCCTCTATCTTTTTAACACTTTCAACATCGATTAATAAGTTATCTGCACCTACTAAATCTAATACATTGATGCTACTTGGTTCAATTACATGTAAGTTAGTTAAGTTTCTTGCTGCTAAACATGCATTACCATTTTCACCATCAGTAACTATAAGTGTTTTTCCTTCTAATTTTAATGTTTCTAAAACTTTCTTGAAGTCTTTAGTTTTTGGTGTAGCCAATTCTAAATTTTCTACAACACATAATTCTTTATTTTGGAATTTGTCTGAAAGAGCACTTCTTAATGCAAGTCTTCTTTCTTTCTTATTCATTTTGAAACCATAATCTCTTGGAGTTGGTCCGAATACTATTCCACCACCAACCCAGTGAGGAGCTCTTATTGTACCTTGACGAGCACGCCCAGTACCTTTTTGTCTCCATGGTTTTCTTCCACCACCAGATACTTCACTTCTACCTTTAGTATCATGAGTTCCTTGTCTTAATGAAGCCATTTGTAATTTAATAGCATCTGATAAAACTATTTCATTTACTTCAGTGTTCCATACAGTATCATTTAATGTGATGTCTTCCTTTGTTTCTCCATTTAAATTTAATACTTTAATTTTTGCCATTATTCTTCACCTTCCTTTTGTGAAGTTTCTTCAACTGTTTCAGTTGTTTCTTCAACGGCTGTTTCTGGTGTTTCTGTAATTTCTTCAGTTACTACTTCTTCAGTATTTTCTACTACTTCTTCAACTACATATGAAACTAATTCTTTTGCTTCATTTTTTCCACCATTTTTAACAGCTGTTCTTACAAGAACATAACCTTTTTTAGGTCCTGGAATATTACCACTTATTAATAAGCAATTATTTTCAGTATCTACTGCAATTATTTCTAGATTTTGAATAGTTACTTGTTCATTACCCATATGTCCTGGTAATTTCTTTCCTTTTAATACTCTCATTGGTCTCATTGGTCCACGTGAACCTACAGCTCTGTGGTAATGAGAACCGTGTGACATAGGTCCTCTTGAGAAGTTATGTCTTTTAATTGTTCCTTGGAAGCCTTTTCCTTTTGATGTACCAGTTACATCTACAAGTTCTCCAGCTTCAAAAGTGTCTACACCGATTATTTGTCCAACTTCATAGTTTGATACATCTAACCCTTTAATTTCTTTTAAGAAGCGCTTAGGTGTAGTGTTAGCTTTCTTAATATGTCCCATTTCTGGTTTATTAGATACTTTTTCTCTTTTAGTGAAAGCACCTAATTGAATGCTGTTATACCCATCTTTTTCAACTGTTTTAATTTGAGTTATTATATTTGGTTCAACTTCAACAACAGTTACAGGTATAAGTAATCCGTTAGTTGTGAAGACTTCAGTCATTCCAACTTTACGTCCTAAGATTCCTTTCATTTTAATTACTCCCTCCATTATTATAATTTGATTTCGATGTCTACTCCACTAGGTAAATCTAAGTGTGATAATGCATCAACTGTTTCTTTACTTGGACTATCTACATCTATTAATCTTTTGTGTGTACGCATTTCAAATTGTTCACGAGAATCTTTATATTTGTGAACAGCTCTTAATATAGTGAATTTTTCAACATCAGTTGGTAGTGGAACTGGTCCAGAAACTTTACCACCTGTTCTTTTGATTGTATCTACTATTTTGCTTGCTGCTACATCAAGTATTCTATGATCATACGCTTTTAATTTGATACGAACCTTCTCTTTTGCCATAATTACCCTCCTTCGCCTATTTTATAATAGACTCGCTCGGCACGAATTACCTGATATTTAGTTAAGATATCACAACTTAACCGGGTGTATCAGCAACCTCGCGCTTCTCCGCAGTCATACAATGATAATTATATGATAAAATTATGTAAAAATCAACCCTTTTTTTAAATAAATTTTTTGTAAAGTTTACACCTCTTTTTTCAAGCATTATAGGCAAATAGAAAAAACAGATAATATTTTTTCTTATTACCTGTTTACATTTTTATTTATTTGTCGTACATATAAAATCTTTTAATATTCTCATTACATTTTTGTATTCTTTTATTAAGCTACTAAAGTTAGATATTATATATTGATTATCCCCTTCTTTTGCTTTTATTTCATGTTCTAAACACATATCTGAGAATTTATTTAGTCCAATATACCTGCTTTCACTTTTTAATTTGTGAACTAAAATTTTATAATCTTCTAAATCATTGTCTAAATAGTATCTCATAAGATTAGTATAAGATTCTGGTGTTTCTTCTATAAATGTTTTTATTGAATCTATGTACATTTCTTCACTACCAAACATTTCTAATGGCGTTTTTGTATCTATACCGTGTTCTTCTAAGTATGATAGGTTATTTGTACTTTTATCTTCTGTTCTTGTTTCTGATGAAATGTTATTACTTAATATTTTACCTAGTACTTCTTCTAATTCTGGTCTTTGTATTGGTTTACTTAGATAATCTATAAATCCTTCACTTAGATATATTTCTTTCTTTCCTTCCATTGCATCTGCGGTTAAGGCTACCACTGGTGTGTTAAAGTCTTTTATTTCTTTTAGTTTTTTTAATGTTTCTTCTCCTGACATTGAAGGCATCATTATGTCCATAAATACTATATCATATTTATTTGTTTTGCATTTTTCTATTGATTCTTGTCCACTTGTTACTAGTTCTGTTTCTATATTATATTTTCTTAATATTGTGTCGGCTACTTTTAAGTTTAGACTACTATCATCTACTACTAGTACTTTTACATTATTATATTTTTGTTGTTCTGTTTCATTATGTTCTTCTAGTATTACTCCTTCTTTTATGTCTTGTGTTAGTGTTACTTTGAATGTTGAACCTTTTCCATATATACTATCTACTGTTATTGTTCCTTTAAACATTCCTACTAATTGTTTTGTTATTGCTAGTCCTAATCCTGTTCCTTCGATTGTTGTGTTTTTATCACTTTCTAGTCTTTCAAATTTTTCATATAGGTGTTTTAGTTGTTCTTCTTTTATTCCTCTTCCTGTATCTTTTACTGTTATTGTTAAGTTACATTTATCATCTTTGTTTTCTGCATCTATTGTGAAATCTACTTCTCCACTGTCTGTATATTTTATTGCATTTGTTACTAAGTTTGTTATTATTTGTTTTACTTTATTTACATCCCCATATAATACATTTGGTATTTCATCACTTATATTTGTTACTAGTTTTAAATCTTTTTCTCCTATTCTTGTTTCTAATAGTTTTACTAGTTTTTTTACTTCACTTTTTAGATTATAGTTAGTATTTACCATTTCCATTTTTCCTGCTTCTATTTTACTTATATCTAGTATACTATTTACTATATCTAAAAGTATATAACTTGCATCGACTACATCTTTTGCATTAGAATGTATTACATTCATGTTTGTTTCTGTTTGCATATTTTCTGATAAACCTACAATTGCATTTAATGGTGTTCTTATTTCATGCGACATACTTGATAAGAAATCTGATTTTGCATTATTTGCTTGATCTGCTTTATTTTTGGCTAGTTCTAATTCATTTTTCATTTTAACATCTGGGTTTTCAATTGTATGATACATTAATACAGTTATAAATGTTTCCATATATGTTATTAATAAAAATTGAGGATTAATCATTTGAAAAATCATCGTTGCAGTACCTAAAGTTAAAAAAGTAAATAATGGTAGGTATTTCTTTGATTTCAAATTTTTATAATTTTTTATCATACAATAAAGCATAACTATAATCATTACAAATGAAATAAAGTATGTAAAATATACACTTGGTCCAGTTGTATATCTTATTGAAAAATTATTTTTTATTACTAAATCAATTGGTAAAATATAAATTATTATTACTGAAATAAAATAAAATATTTTTGCGATTCTAAGTAATTTTTCTTTATTATTTTTTAGTTTATTATTATTAAATGAAATTAATATTATATAAATCGTAAATATTAGTGCCCATGTTACTAAATAAACTAGATATAATTTTAAGATAATGTCTGCAAAAAGTTTATTAGTTTCATATATTTTTGATGCTAATGTACATAGGATTTCAATGATTAAACCTAAAAAATTTGTTATAACTATTGCACCATAAAGTTTTGTTTCCATTGTATTAATATGTTCTTTTAAAAAGAATAATAACATTATCAATAAGCTAAATAATAAAGCACTAATTGGAAAGTATATTCCAGTTCCCATATAATCAACTCCTCGTATTTTAAGTAAATTATATCACAAAAAAAGAATTTATTTAATATTTATTCGAATAAATTCTATTTAAGCTTTAGTATATGCTGTTCTTCTTTATATTCATTTATTGCATTTTCTTTTAAAACATTGTAATCAATTTTATCTGCTTTGGTTCTAGGCAATTTTTCAACAAATTCTATGCTACTAGGTATTTCATATTCTTTTAGTTCAACATCTTCTCCGTTTTCTAATTTCAAAGTTTCAGTGCATTTTCTTAATATATATTTTTTTATTGCCTCGCTTGCTTTTATACCTTCCTTTAACACAATAAATGCTTTGTTTGTAAACAACATTTCTTTGTCAGGTTTTTCTACTATTGCTACTGCTTCTATGCAATCTATTCTAGACATAATTAATTGTACTCTATCACAATATACTTTATTTAAAGTTGAGATAATATAATATCTTGAATCTCTTCCAGTTAAAGTAAAGTAACCTTCTTTATCTATTTTGCCTCTTGTTCCTGTTTTAAAATATGTATTACCTTTGTAAATAAATTTTGAATCCTGTGTTAGTTTTGGCTCTTTATAATATTCTTTAAACACATGTTTACCACTTATGCATAATAAACCTTCTTCACCATATTTTAATTCTTTCATTGTGTCAGGATTAATAACAATTGCTTTTGTGCCCACTAGAATTTTTCCGACTGTTTCTGGTTTTATTTTTATTCCTACTGAGTTTGTGCTGGCGCCAACTGTCTCCGCATTTCCAGAACCATTACATATTGTTACTTCTGCATTATGCTTTTTAAAAAATTCTTTTCCTTCTTTCGCTTGCGTTTCTGTTAGAAAATCACCACCAGATATAAATGTTTTAATTGATGACAAATCTTGATTTTCAGGTGTATTTCTTTTTATAAGTTCTAATAATGCTGGGCTTCCAAAAATTATATTTGGATTTTTCTTTAAATATGTTTTTATATTTTCACTTGATAAATCAGGTGCTAGAATTGCTTGTCTACCACATAATAAACTCATTAATGTTGATGTTGAAAAACCATAAGGGTAAGTAAATGGTACACATACTAATGATTTTTCTCCTTTAGTATTTGATAAATTTGTTGAATTTTTCATGTATATTCCTGAGGCCAAGATATTTTCATTGGTTAAAACTACTGATTTTGGATTACCTGTAGTTCCACTTGTGTATAATATTAAAGCATTTTCTTTTCCTCCATATAATGTTGTTAATGGCTTTTTATAGTAATTACCAACTAATTTTGCATCATTAAAAGAAATAAAATCATTATAGCCTATAAAATTATTAGTATTATCATTAAAATATGGCATATTTAAATCTTTTTCATATAGGGTTATAATTTGTCTTACTTTTGTATTATTTTTTATATATTTGTTATATTCTTCACTTTTATTATAATTTATAAATAAAGGCGATTCAAATAAGTTTAAATAATTACTAATTTCTTCTTTACTACTAAATGAATTTAAAAATGTTGTTGTTGCTCCAATGCGATTTGCTGCAAAAAAAGTAATTACAGCTTGATAATAATTAGGCATTGATACAACAATTATGTCACCATTTTTTATTCCAAGTTCTTTAAATGCTTTAGAAAGCAAAGCAGAATCTTTTATTAGCGATTTAAAAGTCTTGTTAAGTTCTAAACTATTAACAGCAATTTCATTAGAATAGCTTTTACTAATAAGGTTTATTGCATTAAATATGCTTATGCTTGGAATTATTGGATTATTTTCAAAAAAATTATATTGTTTTTCGTGAGTTTTATCAATACTAGGATAATTTGTATCTTTTTTTATTAATGACATATATAATCGCCTCTTTTCAGTGTACTTTATTTTAGCACAATTTAAAAAAAATGCAAGTAGTGGTAATTTTATACAAAAATAAAGACCCATATGGGCCTAAATCTAATTAATTACTTTTCTTTGATGCACAATGGCTACTATTAACCTTGTTTTCTCCACATCCTGCTGCATTAATTTTAGATTTTTTAACGGGTTTCTTAATTACTTTCATAATTTAATTCCTTTCTTAACTATATTTTACCAAATTATTTTATTTATTCAATACATTTTTTACATATGATTTAATGTATTCTTTTAAATTATAATCTAAAAAATCACATTTATTATCTCTGCAATAATATTTACCATTACATATATATATTAATGCACATTTTTTACATTCTTTATCTATTATATTATCAAGATTTCTTTCTTCTTCAAAAGGTTTTATAAGTTTTTTTGTTTTATAGTAGTTTTCTAATATTTCTTTTAATGTATATTTTGAATTACTAATATCATAGGCATTACACATACCTATTTTACCATTCGAAAAGACTTTTATAGAATAGTCTTCATAGCCTTTACAATAAAAACTTGATGTAGGAAGTGATATAGGATAATTATATTTTTCTAGTAGTGGTATTATTTTTTTAGAATTCCATTTTTTATACTTTTTATAAGGTAATTTATTTATAAATAAATTTTCTTTATAATTATTTGTATAGGCTACAACAAAATCACTTATTTTAATGTTTTCAATTGTTTTAAGGAATTCTTCTAAGTCATTTATATTTCTATCATTCACATTATATCTAACCATTAATCTATGATTGTTATCAAGTACATACTGAATTTTGTTTAGATTTTCCATAATTAAATCATAACTTCCAGTATTGTTTGAAGTAACTCTTAGATTATCGTGGTCGCATTTGTTACTTAATGTTACACAAAAAGTTATATTATCAAATTCTTTTATAAATTTTTCACTTAACAATATTCCATTAGTATCCATATAATAATTTATTGGTATATTTTTTTCTTTTAATTTGTTATTTAAATATAGAATCTCCTGCTTTTGTAATAATGGTTCTCCACCAAATAAATGGATTGAAAATGTTTTATAGCCATATTTATTTTTACAAATTTCTATGTATTCTATTATTTCATCAATTATTTCTTTAGTTATAAATGAATCATTTTTTACTCCACTTTGAGAGCAGTACTTACAGCATAAATTACAACTCTCTGTTAAACTTATTGTTATATCAAGTTGGGTTCTTTTCTTTTTAGTATTTTTTATAAAATTTTTTAATTGTTTTTCACTATTATCATAATATCCATTATTTTTTAAATATTGTTTTGTTTCTTTGTTAAAAAAGTCTTTATAATCGCAAAGTACAATCATATCATTTACTGTATTATATAAAATCACTTTAGTGCCATATGGAATCTTAATTACATATTTACTTAATTTCATATTTTCCTCATTTTTATACCAGCATCAAACATTATTATTGAGCCTGCGACTGAAACATTTATTGAATTAATACCTTCTTTCATTGGTATAAATACTTTACTATTTTTGTTATTGTACCATTCTTTATTAATTCCAAATCTTTCATTTCCTATTACTAATGCTGTATTTTCTTGATAGTCAAATTCATTATATGATGTTCCTTCAACTGGTTCACAAAGACATATATCATAGCCTAATTCTAAAAGTGATTTTTGGGCTTCTTCATATGTAGTATTTATAGTAGGAATACTGAATATCGTTCCTCTTGAACTGGCCAAGAATTTTTCTTTGTATATTGTTGTTACAGGATTAACATTTATTATTAGGTCTACTCCACTTGCATATGCACTTCTATATATAGTTCCTAAGTTACCTGGTAATTCTATTCTATCATTTACTATTATTAATTTATGTTTATTTTTGTCTATATCTTTTAATGTTAATTCTTTATATTTAACAACAATTATGATAGGTATTGCATTTTCTTTTTCTTTTAATGATTCAAATGTTTTAAGCGAAATTCTATATACTTCTTTTGCTCTTTTTTTACATTCATTTAATAATTCTAGTGCCTCATCTCTTAATGTTTCTTCATTATAAAACACACTCATTATTTCAGCATTATAGTTTATTGCTTCTTTAATTACATCTAAACCTTCTACTACCATTAAATTGTTTTTTCCCTTATTTTTTAAGTTTTTTAATTCTTTTACTTTTTCATTTGATTTTGATATTTCTTGCATTTTATTCCTCCATATATTTATAAAAATCTAGTGTTGTTTCTTCTTTAATTGTTATTTTATCACATATTATATGATTTAGAAACTCTTTCAAATATTTATTTGAAATTAATGCATATTCATCATTTTGATATCCAGTGAATGCTTTATAATATGTTTCATTATTTAGAGTTATTTTTTCAGTTAATATGTAATAGTGATTATCTATAGATATAAATTTATTTAAAGTATCCTTTTTTATTCCTTTCGGATATATAATTTTGTTTATGTCTGTTACTGATTTAGCTATATCTATTGAAACTAAAACCTTTTTGTTTTTTGTCAATTCTCTATCTATTATTTCATTAACATTTTGTACATTATAAAAACTTTTCTGAGTATGATATAGGTTTTCACTGTTAATTAGATTTATTTTTTTGTATTCTAATTTTGGATTACTTATCACTATATTAAGTGTGTTTTTTTTATTTTTTTCAAATTTTAAATTACCAAATGTTTTATTTAACTTTTCAAAAATCTTGTTACTCAAGTCTATATTGTTATCATACATTTCTAATAAAAACATCAATACTTTTTCATTCATTAACATTATATCTTCTAGTTTAATATCATTTTTTAAATCCCAATTTATTTTATAGTTTAATATATCTTCAATATCAAATAAACTTCCTTCAAATGTTAATAATGTTTCTAATAAGTATTCTTTAGTGTTAATAAGTTCTTTGTTATTAACAAGTTTTATTGCCTTTTCGTATCTTAAAAATCTATTTAGTGCTAGATATTTAAAAAAACTGTCTTTATCATAATCTTTATTAATATAATTTAAGTATTGAACTAACCAACAAGTTCCCTGTAATTCTATATAGTATTTCATAGCTAAACTCCTCATCTTTTGTTAATTTGTGATAATTTTATTTTATCAAAAAGTATTATAAAAAAGAAGACTACTTTGAATCTTCTTTAATTATTAAACTTTCTCCAGTCATTTTGTCTGGTTTTTTTATTTGATATATATCTATTATTGTTGGTATTATATCTTTTAGTGATCCTGTTTCTTTTAATTTATATTCTTCATTACATACTATGAAAGGAACAAGACTTGTTGTGTGACTAGTTATTGGTGTTCCATCTCTTGTTAACATTTTTTCTGCATTACCATGGTCAGCAGTTATTACTAGTTCATAGAAATGTTCTTTAGCTGCTTCAAATATTTTTCCTACACAGAAGTCACATATTTCTATAGCATCTTTAGTTGCATTAAAGTTACCTGTGTGTCCAACCATGTCTGGATTTGCAAAATTAACTAATATGAAATCATAATCATTATCAATTGCTTTTAAAACATTTTCTGTTACTTCTCCTACACTCATTTCAGGTTTCATATCATATGTTGGTACACTTGGAGATGGTACTAATATTTTATCACATTTGTTACTTGATAGTTCTTCCATTCCATCAAAGAAGTATGTAACATGAGCATATTTTTCTGTTTCAGCTATTCTTGCTTGTGTATAATCTAATCCATCTATGTATTCACCAAATGTTTCTTTTGGTTTTTCAGTATCAAAAGCATATTCAATATCTTGATGTATGTTAAATAAAGATGTTAATTTTAAGTTTTGATATTGTTTTGTTTTGAATGGTTTAAAGTTTTTATCATGAAATGCATCTATTAGTTCTTTCATTCTTTCTGGTCTAAAGTTAATAAATAGTATTGCATCATTATCTTTTATAGTGTTATTTGATAGTATACTTGGATTAATAAATTCGTCGGTTATATCTCTTTTATAGTGTTCTTTAAAACAACTTTCATAGTTTGAAAAAGAATTACCTAATCCGTAGCACATTGCATCATAGGATTTTTTTATTCTTTCCCAACGATTATCTCTATCCATTGCATAATATCTACCTGAGATAGTACCTATTTCTCCTAGTTTAAGTTTATTTGCTTTTTCCATAAAGTCCGTTACAAATTTAACTCCACTTTTAGGATCTGTATCTCTTCCATCAGTTATAAAGTGAAATACCACTTTTTCTACATGTTCTAGTTTAGCCATTGCTAGAGCTGCATAGAAATGATTTATACTTGAGTGAACTCCACCATTAGAAAGAAGTCCTATTAAGTGAAGTGTTGAGTTATTTTCCTTTACAAAGTTCATTGTATTTTTTAGTACTTCATTATCAAAAAACTCTTTACTTTTTATTTTATCATTTATGTATGTTAATGGTTGTGGATTAATTCTACCACTACCTATAGTCATGTGTCCAACTTCACTATTTCCCATTTGTCCTTTTGGAAGTCCAACTTCTATTCCTGAAGCCGCTAATTGTGCATGTGGAAAAACTGTTAGAAGTTTATCTATTACAGGTGTTCTTGCTTGTTTTATTGCATTTCCATATTCACTGTTGTTTATTCCAAATCCATCTAGTATTAATAATATTACTTTTTTCATTATTTTTATCACCTAGATACATTCTAGCACATTTCTTTTTTAATTTAAAGAATTAATGTATTTTTAGCATATCTAATCTTAGTTTGTCTGCGATTGTTACTATAAATTCTGAGTTTGTAGGTTTTGCTCGATCTATATCAACTGAGTGTCCAAAGATTTCTTCCATTAAGTCCCAATCTCCACGATTCCAACTCACTTCAATAGCGTGTCTAATTGCTCTTTCTACTCGAGTTACTGATTGACCATATTTAGTGCTTATCTCTGGATATAATTCTTTAGTTATGCCTCCTATAAGTTTAGGATCATCATATACCATATTGATGGCTTCTCTTATGTATTGATAGCCTTTAATATGTGATGGTATTCCTAGTTCATGTAAGAGTTTAGTTATCATTGCTTGAGTATTATTCTTTTCTACATTTATTATTTTTGCTTCTTTTGCTTTAGGATTTGTTATATCTTGTATTCTTTTATGTAATTCTTGTAAGTCAAATGGTTTTAGCATGAAATATTTTACTCCATATTCACTTACATTTCTTATTGTTTCTTGTTCGTTGTAACTTGTTAATACTAATATTTTTAAATTTATTTTGTTTTCTTTTAATTTGTCTAATAAATACATTCCATCTTTTTCTGGCATTACTAAGTCCAATATTAAAGCATCTATTTCACTATAATTATCTTTTATATATTCCCATGCTTCTCCACCATTATATGCTTCTTTTAATAATGTTAAGTCATTAGTATTATTTATAAACTCTTTTAACATACCTACTAAGGCCTTGTTATCATCCACAATCATTATTTTCTTTTTCATTTATTTCTCCTTTAACACTGTCTTTATTATATAAATTTATTATACATAAATCCATAGCGAAAAAGGTCTAGTTATGTCTAATAATGACGATTTGTGTCATGAAATGTATTTATAGTTTTTATTTTGTTATATTTTCTATTATTTCTTTAACTGAGTTTATGTCAGTACTAAGTTTTCCTATTATAACACCATCTGTTATGTTAAGAATTTCATTTATGTTTTCTTTATTAACTGAACCTCCATAGAAAAATTCTATTTCTTCTTCAAATTCATACATGAAGTATTCTTTTATATATTTATTTAAATATTCTATGTCTTTTAAGTTAGCTTCTTCATTTTCTATTTTAGATATTGGTTCATATGCGATTATTAAGTTTTTTATGTCTATATAGTCTGAGGATTTTATGTAATATTTTAATTCTTTTTTTATTGTACTTAGTTTTTCATCATGTCCTATACAAAGAATAGTTTTGAAACCTGAGTTAAGGCTTCTATATAGTTTTTCTTTTATTTCTTCATATGTGTCTAATTTTAAGGTGATTCTTTCTGGATGGCCTACTAGGGTGTAATTTATGTTTAGACTTTTTAATATTTCAAGAGGTATTTCACCAGTGTATGAACCATAGTTATAACTATAGAAATTTTGGGCACCTATTTTAATTTTAGAATCTTTAAATAATGATAGATATGCTAAGTTAGGCATTAATACTAGGTTAATATTTTTAGTTTGGATGTTATTTATTTTTTCTTTATATTTATTTATTTCATTATAACTTAGGTAACTTTTATGATTCAGTACTATTGTTTTCATTTGGATTCCTCCATTATTTTTAGTGTTTCAAATTCTTTACCTTCTAGATATTCTAGGCTTGCTCCTCCTCCAGTTGAAATGTATGATGCATTAAAGTTATATTTTTTTGCAGCAGATGATGTATCTCCACCAAGCACTACTGTTTTTACTATGTTTTCTTTTAGATAATTAAATATTTCTTTTGTACCATTTTGATATGCATCTTCTTCATATTTACCTAGTGTTCCGTTTAATACTATAAGGGTATTTATATCAATTCTATTTTTGAATAGTTCTATTGTTTTAGGTCCAATATCTAGTATGTGTTCATCATTAAATATATCATTTAATTTTTTTACTCCATTTTCTGTTACATAGTCTATTGGAATTATTATTTTTCCTGTTTTTAAAAGATTTTTACATTCTGTTATTTTATCAGTTTCTACAAAAGTACTTCCTACTGGATTACCATTCGCAGTTAGGAATGTTGCACACATAGCACCTCCAATTAAGAATTTGTCGGTGTTGTCCATTAGATTTTTTATTATGCCTATTTTATCACTAACTTTAGATCCACCTAGTATGAAAGTTTTTTTATCTTTTTTTATTTTATTTAATTCTTTTAATTCTCTTTCTATTAAGAAACCTATAGCATGTGGTAAGTACTTACTTATTCCATAAGTAGATGCATGATTTCTATGACATGAACCAAAGGCATCTAGAATAAATACATCTCCTAGACTAGCCCAGTATTTAGAAAGTTCTTCATCACAACTACTTTCTAAGTTATCTGGAACATCCATGTATCTGGTGTTTTCCATTAGTAAGATTTCTCCTGGTTTAAGAGAGTTAATTTGAGATTCTAATGCTTTTCCTTTTAATTCTTCAGCAAAATAAATTTTTCTATTTAATATTCTTTCTAATTCTATTTTTACTGGTTTTAAAGTATTTAACATTTTATCTTCTACTTTTTTTACTTTTCCCATGTGAGACATAAGTATTATTTTAGCATTATGTTCAATCAAGTAATTTATTGTTTCAATGCTTTGTATTATTCTATTGTTATCTAAGACTAAACCATTTTTAATTGGTACATTATAGTCTACTCTTACTAATACTTTTTTATTTTCTACTTTGATATTTTTTAGTTTTCTCATATATATCACCAATTTTATTATATACATAATTTTTTGTTAATAAAAGAAAAAAGAAAGTTTTTAACACTTTCTTTACTTTTTTAAGTTTAATCTTATTATTTGCTCTCTTCTAATGTATTCATTCATTTCAGTTATTGTTTTATCTAAATATTCTTCTAATTCTAATTTAAATTCATTATAATCTGGATGCAACTCTTGATATTTGTTAACTAACGTTTTACTTTTATCTAGAGAATAGTATTTATTAAATGGTCCATAAAATTCATTAGTATTATTTTGATGTTGAAATTCATAATTGGTATTAGTTGAAAATGGTTTATCATAAATATTTAATACTACTCCATAAGCCCTATTAATTTTGTTTATTATTTTTCCTTCTATTATACCTTTTTCCTTTAATTTTCTTTGATAAATAATAGGTATTTGAATTCCTGTTAGTAGTTCTTCTACATAGTAAGGTGATATTCCTGTTCTTACTATTATGTTGTATGCTTTACTTTCTCCATCATAAAGATATATTTCTTTTTTATTGGAATTTTGATAACAAAAGTTAATAGTTGCTTCCCATAGACCAGGTGTACACATTTGTTGCATAGCTTTTTCTAATTTAGTCATATTTTTTAACCTCCCTACTTTAATAATATTATATTTATTGTTTATTTTCAACCAAGTTTATTATTTTTTTATTTAAGACTCATCCAATATTCCATAGTTCTTAACATTTGACTAGTATAACCCCATTCATTATCATACCATGCTGATACTTTAATCATTGAATAGTCATTCATATCTAGTACTTTTGTCAAAAGTGAATCAACTACTGCACCTTCTGTACATCCAATAATATCACTACTTACTAAAGGTGCATTTACTATTTTAATTGTATTATTTTGATTAGTTTTGAACATTTTATTTACTTCATCTATTGTAGGATTTTTTTCTACTAAAACATTTAAGTCTATTAGTGAACCATCCCCTACTGGTACGCGATATGCCACGCCATCAAGTTTACCATTTAATTCGGGTATAACTTTACCGATTTGTGATGCAGCGCCTGTTGAAGTTGGTACTATGTTTAAACTAGCAGCTCTGCCTCTTCTACTTTCTATACCCTTTTTATGAGTTATATCGAGTGTTTCTTGGTCGTTTGTCATTGCATGAACTGTAGACATGAACCCACTTATTACATGGTAATTATCATTTAATAATTTTAATACTGGTCCTAGACAATTAGTTGTACAAGAAGCAGCACTTATAATTGTATCTTCACTATTTAAAATACTTTCATTTACTCCATAAACTACTGTTTTCGTGTCATCTTTTGAAGGTGCGCTTATGATTACTTTTTTTGCTCCTGCGTTTATATGTGCTTGAGATTTTTCACTAGATGTGAATACCCCAGTACATTCTAAAACAACATCAATATCTAGTTCTTTCCAAGGTAAATTGTTTGGATCATTTTCTTTAAATATTTTAATTTCTTCATCTTTAACTATTATGCTATCATTATCATATGTAACTTTTTCTTTATTTGTTCTATGAACTGAATCATACTTATATAGATATGCTAGTGTAAGTGGATCAGATAAATCATTAATTGCGACTACTTTTACATTATCTAATTCACTCATTTGTCTTAGTGCACATCTTCCTATTCTCCCAAAACCATTAATTGCTACTCTTATCATTTACTTTTCCTCCTATTCAAAATAACTTCCACCAACAAATTCTCTTAATAGTGCTGTTGTTGGTAATGCACTTTCTGGTATATCTAAGAAATATTTTAAGAAATTCATTATTCTTATTGCTTCTATATAAAATTCACTTTTGTAGTCTATTCCTTGTAAAATTGGTATTGCATATGTTTTAAGTATTCCTAATTCATATATTAGAGCAGTATTTAAAACGACATCTGCTTCTTTTTGATAAGGAAATATATATTTTTCTTCACTTGCTCTTACAAGTGGCCAATTTTTTAAGGTTGCTTCTCCGTCATATCCTCTTGTTCTATAATCTCTTACTAGTCTTCTTATAAGTCTAATGTCCACAGTTGATACATGATTATGTCTATCTAAATCAAGTGGAGTAAATGGACTTATATATATTTTGTACTTATTTTTTCTAGGTATACTTTTAGTTAATTCTTCATTTAAAGTATGTATACCTTCAATTATAATTAAGTCTCTATTTTCTATAGATATTTCTTTATTTTTAAATTCTTTTTCTCCAGTAATAAAGTTATATGTTGGTATTTTTACTTTTTCATTATTTAGTAATTTAGTTATTTGTTCATTAAATAAATCAATATCTAATGCTTCTAGTATGTCATATTCGTATTCGCCTTTTTCATTCTTTGGAGTATCTTTTCTATCTTTAAAGTAATCATCTGTAGATATTACAAATGGATTTATTCCTTTGTTTTTTAAGTATAAAGATAGTTTTTTACTTGTTGTTGTTTTACCTGATGAAGAAGGTCCTGCGATTAGTACAAGTTTTATATCTTTTATGTTATTTTCTATTTCATTAGCTATTTTATTTAGATCATCATTTTGTTTTATTTCATTTAGTTGAATAAATTCTTTTATTTTTCCTTGGATTACTACATTATTTACATCTGATACATAGTTAACATTTAGTTTATTTGCCCATGATGAGTATGTAGTAAATACATTTAGTACTTTTTCCATATGATTATATTTTGGTATTGAACCTGTTAGAGTATCTGGGTATTCTAGTATTACAGCTTTATCTTTTGTTAAAGTTAGATCAAAATCTTTTAGTATTCCTGTACTTATAGGCATTGGACTAAAGAAATAGTTATAGTAATCTAATAATGAATAAAGAGTTACTACTTCATTAGTCATTTGTTTATAGTTACTTGATTTTTCTTGTTCATTTATTGAATCAAAATATTTTATAGCTTCTTTTCTACTTGTTGTTATTTTTTCTATTTGTAAGTCTTTTTCTACAAGTTCATGCATTTTTGCTTTTATATCATCTAATACTTTTGTGTTTAGTTCCATATCAATAGTTGTATATATTCCTTTGTCTAAACTATGTTTAAGTCTTACATCAGTGGATGCACCATATAATTCTTTTATAGCAGTTATGTATAAAAACTTTAAACCATTTATGTATATTTTTGAACCTTGTCTATCATTAGTAGTAATTAGTTTTATAGTAGTGTCTTCTTTAAGTTTATAATTTAATTCTAATATTTCATTGTTTATTATACCTGCGATTATGTTTTTAGGAGCATCTATTTTTTTTAATAGTTCTTCTAGAGTACCGCCTTCTTTAAATAATACTTTATCATAACCAGTTACATCAATTATTATGTTGTCTTTCATATAACACCTCTTTATTCTAAGTATATTTTATCATAGAATTTTTATTTATACAATTTAAGTGTATAAAATTTGTTTTTTAACACTAATATATTATAGGAGGATTTTATGATTATACCAACTATAACTATAGAAGAAAATGGAAGAGAGAAATATTATGACTTGTATAGTAGACTACTTAAAGATAGAATTATTTTTTTGAGTGGAGAAATTAATGATGAAGTAAGTAATGTAGTGGTGAGTGAGTTACTTTATTTAGATGGAGTTAGTAATGATGATATTTATTTGTATATAAATAGTCCTGGTGGGAGTATAACTTCCGGGATGGCTATTTATGATACTATGAATTTTATTAAGAGTGATGTTTCTACTATATGTGTTGGAATGTGTGCTAGTATGGCAGCTTTTTTGCTGTCTAGTGGTAAAAAAGGAAAAAGGTTGGCACTTAAAAATTCTGAAGTGATGATACATCAACCTTTAGGTGGCTGTCAAGGGCAAGCAACTGAGATTAAAATTGCAGCTGAGAGAATTATTAGGTTGAAAAAGAAAATTAATAAAATATTAAGTGATAATACTGGGAAAAGCCTTAAAAAGATAGAAAATGATACTGAAAGAGATTATTTTATGGATAGTAACGAAGCTTTAGAGTATGGAATTATTGATAAAGTTATATAAAAAGAATCTTTAGTTTTTGACTAAAGATTTTATTGTGTATATTTGATTTGTAGATGTTTCCACTTCATTCATACAATCATTTAAGACATCAAATGATTTTTTACACATTTGTCCTTGTGGAGTATTTTTTAAAATTTCTATTTGTTTTATTAAATTTTCTTTTGTCTTTGAATCAGCTAGATAACAACATGATTTAAATGACGCTTTAATATATTCTATTGTATCATACGAAGATTCATCATTATAAAATACATCCGGTATCACTAAAGCTTTTAATGTCATTGATGTCATAGCACTTATTTTTATTTTTTTATATTCACTCACTAAATTTTTATCTATACCTAGGTTAGTTGTAATACAATCATACATTAATATTATTTTTTCATCAGAATTAAAACCATTAGATAATGCATTTTTTTCTTGTTCTTTGTCTAGATATATTAGTGAAATAATTTTATCTATTAACATATCTTTCCTGTTTTTGTTATTTGTATTTTCTAATTCTCGATATAAATAATAAGTAATCAAATTGAAAAAATCTTTATCATATAAGTAATTAGATATATATGATTTTAACAATACACTTTTTGGTGGTTTTACTGATATAATTTTTCCGTCTAATTCAGGCATACATATTTTAGATTTAAAATTTTGAATTCTACTGGCTAGTCTTAGTTTACTAAAACCAATTTGATTTATTTTTTTATCTATTATTTCCGTTTCTGTACAAACAAATTCATCTATATAATTATTATCTTTAAGATATTTCTCTATTTCTTTTAACTTTCTTTCTGAATTAATAAGTCTATTTAAGATATTTTCTTCTATGTTTGTAAGTGTTTTTAGTTCACTAATCAGTTCTTTCTTTTTAGTATCATTATTTCTTTTTAATGTGGTACTTAATTCAAGATATGCTTTATATATGTTATTTTCTATGTTTATTAACATTTTTATATCTTCTAGTTCTGTATTTGTTAACATAGTATCCCCCTTCTGATGAGATGTATTATAACACTATTTGATTTTTATGTAAATCTTTAGTTTAATGTAGCTAAACATTTAAAGAAGTCTTTAGTTCTGGCAAGTAATTCTCTTGATTCTCTATATAAAACACCACTATGTTTTCTTAAGTCTGATGGTGAACCATATGAATCTAATTTGTATTTATCAGAAATGTATAGTGCTCGGTATAAGTGATATTTTTGTGTTACTAATATTATTTTATTTAGTTTATAAGTTTCTTTCATGTTTTTAATAGTATCATATGTTGATAGGCCATATTGGTCAGTTATTATATTTTCTTCTGGTATACCTTGTTTAATTGCATAATTTTTCATTACTGCGACTTCATTTCTTTCTTGATGTGTTCCATCTCCACTCATTATTATTTTTGATGAAATTCCTTCATTATAAAGTTTTATTCCTTCATCTAGCCTGTCTTTTAGTATAGGGCTTGGTTCATTATTTTTTACTCCGGCACCCAATACTACTATTGCTGAGATGTCTTTTAGTTCATTATAATTGTTAACAATTTTGTCTTTAGTGTTATATATAATATAAAAATTTGTTGATAAACCAACAGTTATACACACTAAAAATAAGATTAATATTATTTTATTTAATTTTTTCATAACTACTCCTAAATTTTTAAGATTTCTTATTTACCATTTCTTTTATTTTTCTAAATCTATGATTTATACCACTTTTTGTTATATTAGAGCCTGTTTCCATACTTATAATTTCAGCTAGTTCGCCCATAGAACTTTCTGGGTATTTTTCTTTATAAATGCATACTTCTTTTATTTTATCATCAAGCAGATCAAAGTCATATATTTCTTTTAGTTTTTTTATGTTTTCTAATTGTTCATTTGAAGAAAATACAATTTTGTCTATATTTGCTTGTTCACAGTTATTTAGTCTATTGGTCATATTTTTGTGATCTCTATATATTCTTATGTCTTCATAATAGAATAAACTGTTATATGCATTTAATAGTTTTATAAAGTCACTTATTTTTTCTGATTCTTTTATGTATACCATGTAATGTCTTTCTCTTTTTAATACTTTGCTTGAAAAATTTAAGTCATTTAATAATTTATTTATAAAATTTGCAACTTTTTTGTTATCTATTATAAATTCTAAATGATATCTACTTGTTTTTGGATCATTAACACTACCACATATTAAAAATGCACCTCTTAGATAAGCTTTTTTTTCTTCTAAGTTATCAGTTATGTAATCTTCTGGTATGTATCTTCTTTTGTTATTTTCATCTATTATATTAAGTGTTTTTAATATTTTTTTATCTTTGTCTTCTACTGATATATTTACTATGTAGTTTTTGTTTAGTCTGTTAATTTCTTGTGTTGTTATTTCAATTTTTTGATTGAATAAGTTTTTTATGAGTGTATATATTCTTCTTGATACTCCTATGTTTTCTGTATATATTTCGAAGGAATCTTTTTTTATTTCAGCGGAAATGTTAATAATTGCTGACAGTTCTGCGATTATTTCTGTTTCTGGATATTCAAGATTTAACATTTCATTTTTTATATTTGTTGTAAAAGACATAGTACACCTCTTTTCTTGAGTAAATTATATCACATTTGATTATTTAAGAAAAGAATCTTACTTTTGTAAGACTCTTACCAATCTCTTCCATAGAACCAACCATCTGGGAAGTATATTACTGATGTTGGATCAATTAATGATGAACGATATGCTCCAGCAGTTACATGGCCATCACATATAGATAAGTGAAGGTGTGCGCCTGTTGTACAATAGTCATAACCACCATGAGAAGTACTTGTCGAGTATCCACCCATATGTGCAATTACTTGATTTGTTGTTACTACATCGCCGACTTGTGTGTCTGCAGTATCTAATAAATGCATATAAACTGATGTATAGTTTTTACCATTTATGTTGTGATATATAAATATAACATTTCCTCCACAACTCCATCTTTGAATAGTACTAACTATTCCTGGTGCGACTGGGTAAACATCTTTTCCTTCTGCAGGAGAAGAGTCTGATATATCTAGACCACTATGGTATGATAAACTTCCACTAAACGGATCTGATCTATAACCAAACCAACTCATTATTATTCCTTTGTTAACTGGTCTTAAGAAACCTGTTGCAGTAGGTACAGTGTCTCCACAAGTTGCTAGGTTATCACTTTTGTCAGTACACCCCATATCTTCGTAGAACGCTATTAGACTTTCTTGAGTACTAATTTTAGCATCTATTGATATTGCTTCATCATCTAATTCATCTATTCTACTTCCTATTTCAGATAGTTTAACTTTTAATTTTTCTCTTTCAGATTCTTGAGTTTTAATATCATTCTTAAGTTGTTCTTTTAATTCATTATTTTGTTTTATTAAATCATTCATTTCTTTTATTAAGTTAGAATTATATTTACTTAATTGTTCTACTACTGAAACTCTGTGAATAAAATCAGTAAATGTTTTTGCTTTAAAGATGTACTCTAAGTATGATTTTTCACCACTTGTTACTTGTAAAAATACAAGTATTTTTTTAGTTTCTTCTTCTTTCTTTTTTATTTCAGTTTCTAATTCCGCGATTTTTTCCGTTGCTTCTTGTATTCTTTTATTCAAGTTTTCTATGTTTTGTTCAGTTGTCATTATTTCATTACTAGTTTTTCTGTATTCTTCTTCTGACATTTGTTTTTGATTATCTTGTTCTTCTTTTTCTTGTCTTAGTTCATACAATTCATCATATAAGTCTCCTAATGTTGTAGCATTACTTTTAGTTGGCAATGAGAAGAATATTCCTAGTAATAATATAATTAATACTACTTTTTTCTTCATTATATTTTTAAGTACCTCCTTACAGCTTTATATGAACCAAAGGCACCTACTAATACACCAATAGATACTAATATTATTGATAAGTTTAATAATATTTTTTCTGGGCTTACTAAACTTATTACTTCTGTAAATAGAATTCCACCTAGTTTATCATAAAGAATTATGTAACCATAACAACTTATTAGTATAGGTAGTATACTTCCTAAGAATCCAAGTATTATACCTTCAAAGAAGAAAGGTAATTTTATGTAGGAGTTTGATGCTCCAACTAATCTCATTATTTCTATTTGTCTTTTTCTATTAGATATAGTTATTTTTATTGTGTTACTTATTAAGAATGCAGTTACTATTATAAGTCCGGCAACTATACCTAGTGTTATTTTCTTGACTATGTCGAAGATTTTTACTAATTCTTCTACCATTCCTTCTCCATATTTAACTGTGTTTACTTTGTCTATTCCTTCAATTTTTTTGGCTGTTACACCTATTTTTTCAGTATCTTTTACTTTTACTAGATATTCATCCAATAATGGATTATTTGTCTCATCATATTCATTTAATATTGTACCTAAACCATCAGAATCACTTGCCATGTCTTTTCTAATGTCTTCTTTTGACATGAATGTTACACTTTCTATGTTGTCTAAGAAGTCTATTTTAAGTTCAATTGCTTTTCTGTCATCTTCAGTAGCATCTTTATCAACATATACTACTATTGTTACATCTTTTTCTATGTCATCAGTAAAGTTTTTTATGTTTTCTGATAGTATTATTGAAACGGCTACTAAGATTAAAGTTATTGTTATACAACTTATACTTGCTAGGCTTAGAGAAAAGTTTCTAAATACACTTTTAAATCCATCTTTTAAATTATTTCTTAATATTCTAAATGCTTTCATTATTTACTGTATCCTCCTTTTTCTTTATCTCCAATAAGGATACCTTTTTCTAAAGTTATTACTCTTTTTTTGTATTTGTTAACTATGTCTTTATCATGTGTTGCCATTATTATTGTTGTTCCTTCTTCATTTATTTTATTTATTATTTCCATTATTCCCATTGATGTGTCTGGATCTAGATTACCTGTAGGTTCATCGCATATTAGTATTTTAGGGTTATTTACTATTGCTCTTGCGATTGATACTCTTTGTTGTTCTCCACCTGATAATTCATCTGGATAACTTCTAAATTTTTCTTTTAGTCCTACTTTTTCTATGGCTGTCATTACTTTTTTTCTTATTTCTTTTTCTGGTAATCCATATATTTCTAATGCAAATGCAACATTTTCAAATACAGTCATTTGTGGTAATAGTTTATAGTCTTGGAATACTATACCTATTTTTCTTCTAAGTATGTAAACTTTTCTGTTTCTTAGTTTTGCTACATTTATTCCACCTACATATACTTCTCCTTTAGTTGGCTTTTCTTGTCTATATAGTAATTTTATTAGTGTACTTTTACCTGATGCTGTTGATCCGATGACAAAAACAAAGTCTCCTTTAGGTATTGAAAGATTTATATCACATAAGGCTGTTACACCATTTCTATATTGTTTATATACATTTCTCACTTCAATTAAGTTCATTTTTACCTCCACTTCAATTATACATTATATTCTTAGGTCATGTAATGGTAGTTTATACCTATTTGTACCACCATATACTTCATATGCATCTAGTACAGTTATAAAAGCATCTTTGTCTATTTTCTTTATTTCTTCTTTTAATAGCATATACTTTTCTGTAGGTACTACACACATTAATAAATTTTTATGTATTCCTTTATAACCACTTTTTATTTTTATTTCACTTGTTCCGCTTTTTATTTCATGTATTATATAATTATTTATTTCTTCTTCTTTTTCAGTATTTATGAATAATACTTTAGAGTCACTTATTCCAATTAGGAAGTTATCTATTATTCTGCTTTCTAAGTATCTTATAACAAGTCCTATTATTAGCATTTCAGGTCCAAATACTACTGTACCAAATATTAAGATTAGTATGTTTATTATTAGTAATGCTCTTCCTAATGGATACCCTAATTTTTTTTGAAATATTATTCCAAGTATGTCAGTTCCACCTGTTGAATAACCTGCTAGATATATTAAGGTACATCCTATTCCATATAATACTCCTACAGCTACTATGTTAAGAAAGATTGAATCAATTTGTACTGTTATTAGATTTTCAGTTAGATATACTCCTAATGTATATATGAATGAGCCAATGATACTTGGTATTGTATCTTTAAATCCTAGTACTAATACTCCCATTACTATTAATAATATGTTTCCAATAAGTAATGTAGTCGTAACATCTATTTTGAATAAGTAATTAAATATTACTGCTATTCCACTAACTCCTCCAATTACTATGTTTTTTGGAACACACAAAGTATTAAATGTTATTGATACTATTGTTATACCTATTATAAACATAAATAAATTTATTATATTCTTTTTATTCTTATTCATATTTTATTCCTTTTTATTCTTATACAGATACATTATATCAAATAATGTAGTTTATTTCTATATTAAGAAGGAAAAAAGTATCTAGTTCGAGTAGATACTTTGTTAATAGTTATTTTTTTGTTTTTTAATTTGGCTTATTATTATAAGCGATATGGATAGTATGCTTGTTACTAGTATAATAAATGAGTTGTAAATATTATCCCCAGTTTGTGGATTTTCTATTTCTTCTGAATTAATTTTTGAATTCATTTTTTCTATGCCATATATACTAAAGTGATTTGTTTCAAATTTAATCATATATTTGTTATTATATTTTACTACTTCTCCTATTAAAGTTTCTCCTATAGTATAATCGTCCTTTATATAATAGATTTTTACTTTTTCTCCTATATTTTTTCTTATAGTAGGTAAGTACACTGTAACAGTTCCATCTATATTCTTTTTATATATTCCACCTATTAATTGAATTAATTTGATATCGAATGCACTTTCTAAACCAAAGTGTTTTAATTCCTTGTTATCAGATACATTTTCGCTTTTAACAACTGTATCCGGTGCTACATCGTATGAATCACTTTCTATAGCCACATGTTCATCATTACTTCTTACATAATTATCTTCTATTTTGTAGTCTTCTTTTTCTTTGATAAGTGCTAATGTAAATTTTCCGTCTATTGTTAATTCTATGAATTCTCCACATTCTTCTTCTGAGTAATCTATTAAGCAATCATCTTTATATCCTTCTACTTCCTTATATTCAAAAGGTAAATTTTTGAAGTATTTTTTTAGAATTTCTAGTCCCTTTTCTAAAGTTGTTCCTGGTTGTTTTTTATCAACATATAGAAAATATTCATAAGAAAATGATGTATGTCCAACATTTAATAGTGTTCCATCTTTTACAATTCCAACGGTTACTTCATTTCCTCCGCCACCGTTTCCTCCACCAGTTCCACCGATACTAAATACAAAGTCATATTCTTCAGGTACTGACATTACATATTCTTTAAAATCATCAAATATATAAAGTGCTTTATCATTATTTTCAAAGACAGCATCTTGTGCGCCATATAATCTAATTGAATTTATCGCTCTTAAACCTTTTGTTTCATATTTATCTTTTATTTTATTAAGTATATTTGTAGCAGATTCAAAATCTTTTTTATTATATTGTTTTGTATATAAAATTTCCGTATTGCGTGTGTTACTTGCTAAAGCGTATAAAATTTCTGCTTTTGGGTTAACCTTCTTGACATATAAATCTATTATTGAATTAACATAACCATTCTTTTCTTGTTCTATATATTTGTTGTACCATTCATCTGTCATTACTTTTTTTCTCTCATCAGGATCAGTAACTTCTTTATAATTTCCTGTTGTTGAATCATAAATTGAAACATATGCCTCTTTAAATATTTTTTCTTTATATTCTGGTGTTAAATCAAACATATGACTTTCTTTTACTATTATTTTTGGATCTACCGTATCAAATGTTATTAGAAAATGATCATTATCAATTATAGTTATTGGTAAGTCTTTTAAAGAATCTCCTAAGTAAGGTGTATTATCTATAGCATAGATACCAACTTTATTTGTTTCTATTTTTACATAAGTCTTATTGTTATAATTAACTATTGACCCCTTAAGTTTTTCACCTTTTGATAAGTAGTCTTTGTAGTAATTAACTGTAACTTCGGCTCCAACAAGTTTTTCTTTATTAGTTGGAAGGTATATCATAACATTATTATCAAAATTAGTAACTGTTTTTTTACTTTCTAATTCATTTAGCTTTAATTCATAGGCACTTTCAATATTTATATTAGTTAATTTTACTTTATTAGTTACATCTTCTGTTATAAAAGCTGTATCTACTGAAAATTGGTTATTTATATCTTCTAAATAAATGTTATTGTCAGAATAAGTTTCGTTATGTTCATTAAAGTCATACATTTTATTTTTATCAACTATTAAATTGAAATTAAAATCTATTGAATCTATTGTAATTGCTAATTGTTTTGTGTCTCTATTTAATGTTCCTATCGTAATAGTACTATTTTTAAAATAGTTTTTTAGTAATTTTGATATGGTTTCTTTTATGTATTCATCACTTAATTCATCTAGTCTTTCTTCATAAGTTATAGGTTCAACATGAAGGGTGTAATAAAAATCACTATATATATAATCTGAAAAGTAAATAACACCATTTTTTAATATATTATACTTAATTTGTTTTGGATAATTAGTTAAATTACTATCTATTTCGATTGTCATTCCATTTTTAGACAAAATTGTATTAAGTTCGCGATTATATAATATTTTATTTTTGTTTTCATTGTATGCCAATGTATATTTTATTGCTGGTAAAACATTATAACTTCTATAGTTTTTATTATTTATTCTATAGGTTGCTAAAGATTTTACTATAGCTATTTCAGCATCCTTAAAATTTAAATATGTTGTTATCTCTGTACTTGTTTCTTTATTATAAATAGTTATTGTTTCAGCTGTTGAGTTAACATTATAAAAATAATTTTCATCTAATTTAAGAGATGATTGAAGCATATTGATTAATAAAAAGTACTTTTGATCTCTACAGTTTTCAATGTCACTCCATTGTTTATTTTCTTGTACGCAATAGTTATCTATAAAATATTGTGGATTTACCACATTTACATCTATGTAGTAATTATTATTTTTTTCATAAATTGGTAAATTTTTAAAGTCATCTGGTATTTCTGCCTGTAAAAATTTAGGACTTATTATAATAATTAATCCCATTAAAACATAAATAATTTTTTTCATTACATTCCCTACTTTCTACTTAAATTATATAATACAATATTTTTTTAAGCAAGTTAAAAAGTATCTAGTTCGAGTAGATACTTGTTATTGGTCTATACCATAATTTCCTTTTTTAAATTCTATTAGATTAGAATCAATTATGTTTTGTTTAAAATTATTTTGATGTTTTTGGTTATTTTCTAATAAACTCACTACAACACTATTACATATTTCATCTATGTAATGACCTGTATAATTTTCTATTTGCCCATTTGAATTTATGTAATCGTTAATATAATTATAAACATAAGTTAGTTCTTCTTGTTTAATTTCTTTTCCTTGCTTAAATATTAGTTTATTTGAATTTGATATATTATTTTTAAACCATTCTTGTTCTTCTTCACTATTATTGATTAATTCTATAGTTATTGTATTATTGATTTCATCAATTTTACATGAACTTAAATTATTGTAGTCTTTATTCTTAAGAATATTTTCCTCAATGTTTGCTTTTATAGTATAAATATTTTCTTCTTTTTGACATCCTATTATAAGTATGCAAATTGCAATTAAGAATATTTTCTTCATTTTGTTCTCCTTATCTTTTTATTTATACTTATATTATATTATGTTTGGTTAAAATAAACTAGTATGATTTTAAAAGTAAAAACCTACTTATGGTAGGTTTCATTATTCATTATTTTAAATATTCTATATATTTGTTCTAATAGTATCCCTCTAAATAAACCATGAGGAAATGTTAGTTTTGAGAAAGATATTAATTCATTGCTTAGTCTTTTTATTTCATCATGTATTCCATCAGAACCACCTATTATAAATGTTATATTTGAGTTACCATTTAGCATAAGACTTTCTATTTTATCTTTTAATTCTAAAGTTGTTAATAACTTGCCTTCTATACACATTGATATAATGTAATCAGAAGTTTTTATATGTTTAAGTATTTCTTCTTTCTCATTATTTATGTTGGAATCTTTTAGTTCAATTATTTCTAATTTATGATATTTGTTTATTCTTTTTTGATAATCGTTTATTAAATCTGTTAGATATTTTTCTTTTATTTTACCTATACATATTATTTTAATCATTAGTTACCTCGGTTAATTCTGTTTGACTTGCACATGTTATGTTTGAAAAACTTATATTATTTTCTTTAAGTACTGACTCAGTTGTGTTTAAAGCTAAATCTATTGTATTATTTTCTTCTGATAAGTGTGCTAGTACAACTTTTTTTGTATTTGGTCCGATAAATCTAGATAGATAACCTGCACATAATTCATTAGATAGGTGTCCTTTATCACTAAGTATTCTTCTTTGTAAATATTCTGGATACCTTCCTTTTATTAATCTTTCGGTATCATGGTTGCTTTCTATTATGTAGTATGTTTTGTTTTGTAGGAATTTAAAGTATCTTTGATTTATGTAACCAGTATCTGTTATGTATACTAGAGATTCATTATTTTTTTCTATTAGAAAACCATTTGATGTTAATGCATCATGAGATGTAGGTATTACTTTTATCATAGCGTCATCTATATATAATTCATCACCTAAATAGATACTTTTTTCGTAAGGTGTTTTCAGTATTACTTCTTCTACTTCTGGAGTTATATATAATAATGGGTTAACTTTGTTTATAAATACAGGTAGTCCATATGTGTGATCTGAATGGTCATGGGTTATTAGAACAGCATCTATTTCTTTAGGATCTATGTTTATTTTAGATAGTTGTTCTTTTATATGTTTATAGGAAAACCCTACATCTATTAAGATTTTTTTGTTTCCTAAATCTATAAATGTAGAGTTTCCTTTAGATCCACTTCCTAGTATATGGATTTTCATTAGTTATATTTTACTCCTAGTGGGTCTATGTAAACACCATTCGCCATTATACGGAAGTCTAAGTGTGTACCAGTTGAATATCCAGTACTTCCCATATATGCAATTAATTCTCCTTTAGTTACTGCAACTCCACTTCTCATTCCATCTGCAAAACCACTTAAATGCATGTAGATTGTTTGGAATCCTTTTCCGTGATCTATGTAAATGTAATTACCCATGTCTCCAGCCCATCCAATTCTAGTGATTGTACCTGATTGAGCAGCATATATTGGTGAACCATAACCTGTACCGGAAATATCTATTCCACGGTGATATGTATGTTCTCCAGATATTGGGTCTGTTCTCCATCCAAAGTATGAAGTTATTACATATGGTCTTATTGTTGGCCAATACCAAGCACCTGTGTCACCTACATAGTTTATAGATAGACCACCTTTTACTATTACTTCATCTACTACTGGTTTAATTACTTCTGTACTTAATGGTATTACTTGAGTTATTACACCATTTATTGTTTCTGTATAGTATTCAACTCTACTGATACCATTTTGTCCAGTTTGTTCTGTCCATGTTGTACCAACCACATATTTATTATCATATTTCGTTTGACTTTGATATGGTACTGTTTTATCTTCAACTAGATTATTTTCTACTACAATACTTATTATTGGTTTTACTAGTCCTACATTAACTTCTTGTCCGTTAAATAATAATGCATTTTCACTTACTATTTCAGGGTTAACTATTAAGAATTCTTTTACTGATAGTTCATATTCGTCAGCAATTTGTTTAATTGTTTCTCCTGCGGTTACTATGTGTGTTCCTTGAGTTTCATCAGTACCAAATAACATGTATCTACTTAATTCATTTGCGTCTCTATATATTTTGTCTTCTGTACTTAGATATTTTTCTTTTATAGTTATATTTTCTTTTATATTTATATTTTCTATAGTTGAACCTGTTGTTATTATTTCATCTTGAGTTTCATTTAAGTATTTTTCATATTCAGTTTCATCTACGAAAGCTTTTATTGTATTTTCTACTGCTGTATCAAAGTCCTTTTTATCTAGTACATTTATTTTTTCTATGTTATTTTCATCATGTGTTATTGTTACTTCATAACCTTTTACAGTAAATGGTTCTTCATCTTTTATTTTATTATAAACTTCTTTTACATCGTCTAGTTCACTATCATATGTTACTAATTTAGTTACTTCTAGTCCGATTGGAGCATATATTTTATTTACTTTGTATTCTTTTTTAAGATTTTTTTGTTCTTTATCTATTAAGTCATATAGGGCATCTTCACTTTTGATGACACCTATTGTTTGACCGTTTAGATATACTTGATAAACAGTTTCAGGGTTTTCATCATAACTTTTTCTATCTGTTCCAAGTATAAATATTAGGCTAGTTAGTATGATTACAAATACTGAGCTCCAATATATACTTTTCTTATTCATTTTCTTTTTCCTCACTTCTTAGATAATTTTTGAAATTAGCATGTTCTCTTTCAAAAATTAAATCTACTGTACCAGTACTACCACTTCTGTGTTTAGAAATTATTAGTTCTGTTGGTGATAGTGCAGGTCTTTCTTTTGATTTGAATTTGTAATAGTCATCACAATAAATGAACATTACAATATCTGCATCTTGTTCTATTGAGCCACTTTCTTTTAAGTCACTCATTAAAGGTCGTTTGTCTTCTCTTTGTTCCACACCACGAGATAGTTGTGCAAGGGCGATTACTGGCACTTCTAACTCCATTGCTAGTTTTTTTAAGTCTCTTGATATTTCACTTACCTCATTAGTTCTTTGTCCAGAGTACTTATTTGAACTGCTTATTAGTTGTAGGTAGTCTATTATTATACAGTCTAGACCTTTATCACTATTTTTTAATTTTCTACATTTGCTTCTTATTTCTGCGACTGTTATTCCTGGTGTATCATCTATAAAAAACTTAGTATCTGCTAGTAGACTTAATGCTTCGTTAAATTTTTTCCAGTCCATATGATCTAGTCTACCAGTTCTTAGTTTTTGTCCATCTATTTGTCCAATGGATGAGAACATTCTGTTTACTATTTGAGTTGCTCCCATTTCTAGGTTAAATAAGGCTACTGACTTTTTTGCATTTATTGTCATATGTGTTGCCATGTTTATAGCAAGGGCACTTTTACCCATTCCTGGACGACCAGCTAAGATAATTAATTCATTGCCATGAAATCCAGCTGTTCTTCTATCTAAGTCTTTAAATCCACTAGGTACACCTGTTATGTCTGCACCATTTTTAGATAGTGATTCTATTTCTTGTTGTGCTTTTACTAAGACTTCTTGAATAGGTTTGATATCTTTAATCATTCTATCACTATTTACTCCAAGAATTCTTTTTTCTGCATCTTCAACTATAGAATTTAAATCTTCTGATTCATCATAGCATTCATCTATTATTTTAGTTGATTCTTCTATTAGACATCTTAATACGTATTTTTCAAATATTATTTTTATGTAGTATTCTAAGTTAGCAGGTGTTGCGACTGAATTTACTATTTCAGTTAAATAGTCTATTCCGCCTACTGAACTAAGTGATTTAGTTCTTTCTAATTCATTAGTTACAGTTGTTATATCTACTGCAGTGTCTGTACTTCTTAAATTTAATAATGCTTCAAATATTTTTTTATGACCGTCTAGGTAAAACATAGGCATGGTTAATTCTTCACATACTTTGTCTAAAGCACTTTTACTTAAGAACGCACATCCTAAAGCATTTATTTCTGCTTCAATACTTTGTGGTTCTTTTCTTGCCATTTATTCACCACCTTTTAATTCTACATTTAATTCGGCAGTTACTTTTTTATGTAATTTTATTTTAACTAAATGCATTCCTAGAGAATTTATGTTTTCTGCATCTATTATTTTTTTGTCTACATTAAGGTTTTTCTTTTTTAATTCTTCACTTATTTGTTTAGAACTTATACTACCAAAAACTCTATCTTGAGCCCCAGTTTTTACTTTAAAAGTTAGTTTTGTTTTTTCTAACTTACTTTTTAATTCTAAGGCTTCTTTATATATTCTGTCTTCTTCTTCTTTTTTGTTTTCTAATTGAGTTTTTAGAACCTCTTTACTTTTTTCTGAATAAGAAACTGCTTTTTTTGATTTTATAAGGAAATTTCCAAAGCCATCTTTAACTTCTTTTATTTCATCTTTTTTTCCAGTTCCTTTTACATTTTCTAGTAATATTATCTTCATAAAATCCTCCGTCAGTATATTATATCACAATTTTATGCATTTGCAAATTGTGAAAGATTTGGTACAATTTTAAGTCAATACTCCGCTAGTATATATATAATAGCACATAAATAGGGGAAATTACTAGAATTTTTTTGAAATTTGATAGAATTAGACATAATAAAAGAGACTTAACGTCTCATTTTTCTTAGTCTCTTTCTTTTCTATCAATGTTTATTTTATCATAAGATTCCCTAATTACTTTATATCTTGAATTAACTATTTTCTTATGTATTTTATTTAATATATTATATCTATAATTAATTATGTTTTTATAAAAGTTTTTTCTTGTTTTTGATATTCCTTTTATACTATCTATAAAGTCATTAATTTCTTCTATGTTAATTTTTTTAAATACTCTTAATAAAGCTTTATTGCAGTCTTCGTTTTTTGCATTTTTTATGAAAGTGATGTAATTTATCTTTTTTCCATTTTCTTTAAGACATGAATATGAATTAATTGCTAAATTTTTTAACTCTATTTCATCTATTTTAGATAATTCCTCATCATCTAACATTGGATTTAAACAAGAACTACAGTCATATATTGGTGAAAAACTTGCTTCCTTAGTTTTAGTGTTTACCAATAATCCCCAGTTGCCATTATGTCTGTCGGTATTTCCAATTAAGCAGTCTATGATAAACATATTCCAAAACTTTTCTTTTATATTATCATTTATATACAATTTAATATCTTTTGAATTAGTCAACCAATTAATAACTTCCATTATGTCATTTAATTCAGTTTGAATTTTTTTATCGGGATTAGTACTTAGTGCAAGATTTTCAAATTCATACAATTCGTGGTTACTGTCAGTAAAGTCTTCACAAGCACATACTACTTTGTCTTTATTATTGTACTTATAAATACCTAGTAATGTATTTTGAGTTTCAAATCCTAGTAATTTAAAGATATTGCTTCCTACATATTCTGAAAAAGCATTATTTATATATGAAATTGTTTTATTTTTTTCTCTTATTGGATCTGGAAATTTTACTAAATATTTTTTTCCATTGTAAATTAAGGTTTTCTTTTTTTCTGATCCCTTATAACTATTTAATTCTTCAATTGAAGTAGAAAAATCAATCATTTCTTTCACTCCTTTCTTTATATTTTTTCTCTTTTAAGTTTGTCTCAAATTAATTATATCATATGTTTTAGTATAATAAAAGAGACTTATCGTCTCATTTTTCTTAGTCTCTTTCTTTTCTTTTTAGATTTTCTAATTATTAATAGAAGCATTAGAAATACTATGATTACTATAGTGATTAGCAATATATTATCTTTAATAAATACCCATAAACTAAAGTGTAAATCTTTATCTAATTTAACTTCAATTATATCTACTAATTCATCATTATAACTTATTTTTATTTCTCCAAGTTTAGTACCTTTTTCTGTTTTGTATGATATTATTTTTTCTCCAGTATATTCAGTTTTTATTTTATCTTTATTGAAAGGTTTTTCTACATATTTAGTTATTTCGGAAGGAGATGTTATTTTTATTTCTTTTTCTTTAGCATATTTCGTATTTAATACTATTAGTTGCTCGTTTTCAGTTATGAGTGTTGCTTTTTCAAATGATTTATCTAATGATGTTTTTATTGTGTTTAGGTCCATCATGTTTTTAGAGTTACCATAAGAATAGGGTGCATTAGCTGTTATTGTAATGATATTTGTGTCATCTACATTTGATAAAGTTAATAGGCATAGGCCTGCATCATCAGTAAAACCTGTTTTTGATCCTAATACATAAGATATGTTGTAATTAAAATCTCTATTATAATAATCTAATGTTGATTTAAGTTTAATATTGTTTGTAGTTGTGTATGATTTTGTTTCAAATACTGATTTAAATGTTTCATTTTTTAAGGCATATTTTATTAAAATAAGTATGTCTTCTAGTGTTGAATAATGTCCTTCTGCATCTAGTCCTGTAGTATTAACGAAGTGAGTGTTTTTCATATTTAAGCTTTTTGCTTTATTATTCATAAGTTCTACAAATTTAGATACTGAACCTGAGATCGAAACTGCCAATGATTGAGTTGCATCAGCTCCAGAAGGTATAAGACTTGCATATAACAAATCTTTATAAGTTACCTTATCTCCAACTTCTAATCCTGCGGTTGATGCATCATATGGAATGTCATCTAACATTTTAGAAGTTATAGTTATGGTTTCATCTAAATTTTCAATATTTTCTATAGCGACTATTGTAGTCATTATTTTTGTAAGACTTGCTATGCTAATTTTATCTTCACTTTTTACATTATATAAAATCTTATCTTCATCTAAATTGTAGACTAAGACATTTTTAGAATATAATCCTTCAATTTCAAATGCTTTTGTTATTAAAGGGCACATTAAAATAAATATTATTAAACTTTTAAAAAACTTCTTCATAATAGTATTGTATCACATAATTGAATTCATTGAATTAACAAATATTGTTAGTTTACATTTATTGTGAACCTCACACGATTTAATATCGCATGCTTCTAATATCACTATTAGAATTTTCTCCATTTAATAATACTATTATTAATGTAAAGAGACATAAACTCGGATAGTTCCTACCCTATATATAATTAATTAGATAAGTAATAATTCTATTCCTTTATCTAGTATATTGTTCGCAGCATTATAATCTCTATCATGTACACTATCGCATCTAGGACACTGCCAAGATCTTATACTATAGTCTTTTATTTTTTTATTTTGATAACCACAGTTATTACATAACTGACTAGATGGATAATATCTACCAACCTTTATTAATTTTCTTCCATACCATTTTGCTTTATATTCTAACATATTAATAAACTTAGATATAGATATATCTCCAAGTACTTTGGCTATATTCTTATTTTGAAACATTTCTTTAACATTTAAATCTTCTACTACTATAACTTGGTTTTCGTTTATAATACTAGTACTTAATTTATGTAAGAAATCATTTCTAACATTATTACATTTATCATATAGTTTATTAATCTTATTTTCTATTTTCTTATAATTATTACTGCCTTTCTTTTTTAAAGAAAGACTTTTTTGTAATCTACCTATTTTATCATAAGTATTCATTAATTCTTTAGGAGCATTATATATATTATTAGAACTATCATGAACAAAATTACTAACTCCCATATCTATTCCTACTATATAACTATTAGTTTCTAACTTTTTAATTTCTTTTCTAACTAATATCATTACTTTATATTTATTATTACTATATTTTTTTATTGTAGCATTAATAATAGTACCTTCTACTTTTCTATGAACTTTAGCGAGTACTTTACCTAATTTAGGTAATTTAATGTAATTATCTAATACTTCTATATTATTATTAGTATAATTAGTTTGATAAGATTCTCCCTTATTTTTCTTTTTAAATCTAGGATTACCACCTAATTTGTTTATATATCTTTTATAAGCATTATCTAAATTATAAATAGTATTAGTAATAGCAAACTTATCCACTTCTTTAAGCCAAGGATATTCTACTTTTAGCTCTCTATTACAGGTATTATTATTTGTATACTTTGAACTATAGCCATTATTATTAGAATAGTCTAAAAAATAATTATAGATAAATCTACAACATCCAAAAGTTTTAGCAATTAAAACAATTTGCTCTTCATTAGGATAAATTCTAAAACTATAAGTATACTCCATAAATAACACCTACTTCCCCTGATTAGAAATATATTCTTTAATATTATCTTCTAGTGTATCACTAACAGTAGCAACAAAATAAGAAGGATTCCACATATGTCCACCATATAATTCTTTTTTTAATTCTGGATATAATTTAAATAATAGTCTTGCACTTGTACCTTTTAATCTTTTTACGATAGTAGGTATATAATGCTGAGGCTTACAACTAATTAACAAGTGAATATGGTCTAAATCTGTATTAATTTCTATTATTTTAAAATCCATTTCTTGAGATAATGATATAATTATTTGAAAAAGTGAATCTTTTACACTATCGGTTATTATTTTTTTACGATATTTAGTACAAAATACTATATGGTACTCTATACCATATACATATCCTCTTCCTTTGGAAATAATCATATTACCACCATAACAATCATACCATATGTAAGCATAAAAATAAATACTTTTAGAAACAAAAAAGGAAAAATCTAACTCACGAATTAATTCACAAGAGTGCGATTTTTAGTTCTTCAAAATAAAAAGTATCATTTAAGATACCTTATTTGTAGTTTATTTTATCTTGGAACTCAACATAATCTAAGTATATCATTAATATCATATACCATTTTCCAGTTTCAGGATCACTTAATATGATATGATCTCTTCCTGCTTGTTCAATTATTCCAGTAAATATTTTATCTTTCCAATTTATGGAATCAGGAAAACTTACATATATTGTTGCTTTTCTTCCTTTATTAAGTCTTAGTATATTTTCTATGTAACTTTGTTCCATTGGTAAGTCATTATTTTGGTTAGGTACTGCAGTATCTCTTTCATAGATTGGTTCGTTTGGAAATAATGGGCTTTTGTAGTAACTACCATTCATTTAATTTTCACCTCGTTATAGTATATGAATTATTAAAAAATATATGTTATAATTAATTAGAGGTGTTTTATGAAAATAAAGATTGGGGTAAGTAATAGACATATTCATTTATGTAAAAAGGATTTTGATGAATTGTTTGGTAGTACTGAGTTAAGTGTTTTAAGAAATTTAAGTCAGGAAGGAGAGTTTGCATCTACTTTGACTGTGAGTATTAAAACCAATAAAGGAGTATTATCTGATGTTAGAATTATTGGGCCTTTAAGAGATAGAACTCAAGTTGAGATATCAAGAACTGATGCTTATAAATTAGGAATTAATCCTCCAGTTAGAATTAGTGGGGATTTAGATAATTCTGAGAGTGTTGTTTTAGAAAGTGAAATGGGTAGTGTAAAAGTAGATAATTGTTGTATTTTAGCACATAGACATATTCATATGGGAACTAAAGAAGCTACTGAGTTAGGATACAAAAATGGAGATGTAGTTAGTGTTAAAATAGATGGTGAAAGAGCTGGTATTTTAGAGAATGTTAAGATTAGGATTAAAGACAATTTTAAATTAGAATTACATTTAGATACTGATGAAGCTAATGCATTTTTAGTCAATAATGAAAGTGTAGGGGAAGTGTATGGAAGAAAAGACAATTAAGTTAGAATTAGAAAAGTTATTAAGTGAATTAGAATCTTTTAGGGGGTCACTTTGACTTAGATAATAAAATTAATAGAATAGAGGAACTTGATAAAATTACTAATGATGAAAACTTTTGGAGTAATTCTAATAGTAGTGAAATTCTTAGTGAGTTATCTAGTTTAAAAAGTAGTTTGGAAGTATATAATAGTACTTTGAAAATGATTAGTGATGATTTGGAACTTTTAGAAATGGGTTTATCTAATGAAGATTTAGTTATTATAGAAAGCGATTTAGAAAGTATTAATAAAAATTTAGAAAATTTAAAAATTGATGTTTTACTTAGTGGTGAGTATGACAAAAATAATGCTTTAGTTGAAATTCATAGTGGTGCAGGTGGTACTGAGAGTAATGACTGGGCTAATATGATTAAAAGAATGTATTTAAGATATTTTGATAAAAAAGGATTTAAGTATGAAATATTAAGTGAACAAGAAGGAGAGGAAGTAGGAATTAAAGGTTGCTTGATTTTGGTTAAACACTTAAATGCTTTTGGTTTACTTAAAGGTGAAACTGGTGTTCATCGTTTAGTTAGAATTAGTCCTTTTGATTCTAATAAAAGAAGGCATACTTCTTTTGCATCTGTTTTAGTTACTCCTGAGATTAATTCTAATATTAATATAGAAATTAAAGAGGAAGATTTAAAAATTGATGTTTATAGAAGTAGTGGAGCTGGTGGACAAAGTGTTAATACAACAGATTCAGCGGTTAGAATTACTCATCTTCCTACAGGTATTGTTGTTACTTGTCAAAATGAAAGAAGTCAAATTAAGAATAAAGAAAAGGCTATGGATATTTTAAAAAGTAAGTTATATTTGTTAGAAAAAGAAAGTTTAGATAAGAAAATTAACGATTTGAAGGGTAGTATTATGGATGTTAATTTTGGTAGTCAAATAAGAAATTATGTAATGTGTCCTTATAGTCTAGTAAAAGATTTAAGAACTAATTATGAAACAAGTAATGTTAATGGTGTACTTGATGGGGATTTAGATAAATTAATAGAGAGTTATTTAAAAAGTTAACTCTCTAGTTTTTTTATTATTTCATTTGAAATGTAATTGTATCCTTCTAGTGATGGAAATGTGTGATTTATGTTAGGTAAGTAGGTTTTATTGTTTTTAAATCCTTCATATATATTTATGTATTTTATATTATATATATTTTCTAGTTCTTTAAATTTTAAATCTATGTAGTTAAACATACTTTTTATTAAAGTGTTGTTTTCTTCAGTTATTTCTATTGGGCTATAGTATCCTATTATGTAAATTGGTTTATTTGTATATTTTGTCATTTCTTTTAGTAATTCAGTTAGATTTATAAATAAAGTGTCTATGTATTTATTAAATAAAGTTGGATTGGTTTTATATATTGTGTAGTTGGTTTTTAATTTGTTAAATATTTCTTCACTACCTATTGATATTGTTATTATATCAGACTTTTTTATATCTTGAGTTAATGAGTTTTCTTCTATATTTTTTAGTGATTTTATCAAGTCAGTTATTCTCATATCTTCATCTATGTATTTTTTATTTATTTCAGCATTTGTATTTTTTGTTTTTAAATAAGTAAATAAATAGTCTGTGTAACTTTCTCCATAAGTATTGAAAGGTGTGTGTCCTTTAGCGAGTTCATCTCCTATAGCTAAGTAAATATATGTTTCTTTATGATTAAATCTATAAATTAAGTATAGTGGTATTAGGGTAAGAAAAAATATTATGAGTATTTTCTTTTTCATATTGGTTTCCTCATAATATTTTACTCGATTATTTCAATTTTAGCACCAACTTTTTGAAGTTTTTCTACAACATCTTCATAGCCTCTAAGTATTAGAGATATGTTGTCTAGTATAGTTGTTCCTTCGGCTATTAAACCACCCAGTAGAAGGGCTGCTCCGCCTCTTAAGTCTGGTATTGTTAGGTTTGCTCCTTTTAATTTTGTTGGACCTGTTATTGTCAATACATTTTCAACAGCATTTGTATTTGCTCCCATTTCATTTAATAAACCGGCGCTTACAAATCTTGATTCATATATTGTTTCTGTTATTTTGCTTATTCCTTCTGCTTGAGTTAATAATACAGTAAATGGTTGTTGTGCATCAGTTGGAAATCCTGGATATACTTGAGTTTTTAAGTTAGTTGATTTTAGATTATTACATTTTGATACTATTACTTCATTATCGCTTTCTATTAAATTTACTCCAGTATCTTTTAGTTTTATTAAGACAGCATTTATATGATCTTTTATTAGTCCTGTTATTTTTAAATTTTCTCCAATTAATGAACCAAGGATTACATATGTGGCAGCTTCTATTCTGTCAGGGAATACTTCAGTTATTCCGTTATCTAAGTTTTTGTTACCTTCAATTATTATTGTACTTGTACCGGCTCCAGTTATTTTTACACCCATTGATATTAGGAATGAAGCTACATTTACTATTTCTGGTTCACGAGCAGCATTTTCAATTATAGTTTCTCCCTCGGCGCATGAAGAAGCAAGCATTAGATTTATAGTTGCACCTACAGAAGCAAAGTCAAGATATATTCTTGTTCCAATTAGTTTTTCTGCGGTTATAGTGTATTTATTTTTCTTTATTTCTACATGGGCTCCTAATGCTTCAAATCCTTTTATGTGTTGATCTATTGGTCTTGCTCCAATATTGCATCCTCCCGGAAAGGATATTTCTACATGTTTAAATCTTGCTAGTAGGGTTCCCATGAAATAATAAGATGCTCTCATTTGTTCTGATAGATTTTCTGGAATTGGTGCATTTTTTAAATTTGTAGTATTTATTTCAATTTCATTTTCTTTAATTTCATATGTACAATTTAAAACTTCGATTATTTTTAAAAGATATTCTATATCTCTTATTTTTGGTACTTTTAAAATTTTACTATGTGTTTTGCATAGTAAGGCAGCTGGTAATAATGCAACAGCACTATTTTTTGCACCGCTTATTTCAATCGTTCCACTTAGGGTGTTTCCACCTTGTATTTTAAGTTTAGGCATAGTTTCCTCCTTAAAGTTATCTAATTCTACTATAAGACTTATTGATTGTAAAAGTCAATTGATTTAACATTTATTTACACAAAAAGTACATTATTACTACTAGTAAAAGTATAATTCCTATTAGTTTTATTTTATAGGTTGCTTTTTTAGTTAAGTATTTACCTAGTATGAATCCTAAAAAAGTAAATAGAGAAGATAGTATCATAAAAACTATAGATGCAAGAAATATGTTACTTGTTATATATTTTATTCCTATACCTAGTGTGAAGGAATCAAATGATACCAAAAATGCAAATATTAATATGTTTATGATGTTGAGCTCATGTTCCTTGTTTTCTTCTTTTAATGATTTTATCATTTCTATTAGTATTAAAATTAAAATTGTTAGTAAGATATATTTACTATCAAGATTAAGTGTATCGGTTATGATGTTACCTAGTAGCATTCCTAAAATAGGCATTATAAAGTGAAAAATACCTACTGTTATAGACGTAGATATTATAGTTTTTTTTGGTATATTTAGTAAGCCATAGGCCAAGGAAAGACTAAATGCATCTATACTAAGTGATAGTCCTATAATTATTAATGTTATTATTTCCATAAGTCACCTAGTAAAGTATATTAAGATTATTAAATATTATTCTATTTAAAGTATTTATTAATTATTTCACTTATAAAGAAAGAGTATTCTACATCGTCTGATTCTTCTGCATCTATCATACATAGTGGAGGAAATAGCACACACCAATAGTTGTCTCCTTTAGCTTCGCCAATTTCTATAACCATTGATTCATAGTCTCCTTCTTGATATTTCACATTTTTATATATTTTTTCTGGAAAGTGATTAATTCCATAATTTATTTTAAATGTTTGATTATAGTTTTCTTTTTCAAATAAATTATTTATTTTATTTTCTATTGTTGGTATGCTTTCTGTTATCTTTTTTCTAGTTTCTTTGATGTCTGTTGTTGTTTCTATGTTTGAAATTACATCCGTTATTTCGGTTTTTACTTTTTCTTTCATTGTTATGTCTTCTAATGTGTTACTGTTGGGTATGATTCTAAATCTTATAGATTCCTTTGGTATGATAACATATTCATTTGTGTGATTTTTTAATTCAAATATTGTTATAAGCGCTAGTATGATTAATAGTATTTTTTTTATAATAAAACACCAACCTTTCGTAAGTATATTGGTGCCTTTAATTAGTTTTTATTCAAATTTTTAAATACAAATAAATATCTTGTTTTACCTGCAAGATCTTTTTCAAAACTATAGGTGTATTCTTCATTAAAGTATTCATTAATTAGTTTTGTTAAATCTTTTTCACTTTTTTCATTTATTTCAAGTGCTAATAAAGACTTTTCTTTCATGTATGGTTTTATATTGCTAAATATTTTTTCTATGTGATCAGTACCTTTTGAACCACTATATAGTGCTAGTTTTGGTTCATATAATACACTTTCTGGTAGTATTTCATTGGTCATTACATACGGTGGATTACTTATTATTACATCGTATTCCTCTTTTTTTATGTTATTTAATAAATCACTTTCTATTATATTAACATCTAAATTTAATTCTTTTGAATTTTGTGTTGCTACTTTTAGTGCATCAGTAGATATGTCTGATAAAGTTACTGAACATGGTATTTCATGTTTTAAAGTAAGACCTATAGCGCCAGATCCTGTACATAAGTCTAGTATTTTAGGACAAATCATTTTAAAGTTATTTATGTATTTTATTGTTTTTTCTACTAGATATTCTGTTTCATATCTTGGTATTAAAGTTGATTCATTTATTTTAATTTTTAACCCATAAAAGTTAACATACCCGATAAGATATTGTACCGGGTAGTTATTTTCTAATTTTTTTATGTTTTCTTCTGTATAAGCATTAATACTTTTTAATTCTTCTATTTCTCTTTTGGAAATATTATTTTTCATCTTGTATACCCATTTTCAATTTTTGGTCTTCAGTTATTAGAGCTTCTATTACTTCATCTAAATTACCTTCCATTACTTTATCTAAGTGCATTATAGTAAAGTTTATTCTATGGTCAGTTAATCTATTTTGTGGATAGTTATATGTCCTTATTTTTTCAGAACGATCTCCTGTTCCTATTTTAGTTTTTCTATCAGCTCCTAGTTTTTCTTCTTGTTCTTTTAGTTTTAAATCATATAATCTGGATTTTAATATTGTTAATGCTTTTTCTTTATTTTTTATTTGACTTCTTTCAACTTGACAATAAACCATTAAACCTGTAGGTATATGAGTTACTCTTACAGCTGAGTCAGTAGTATTTACACATTGTCCCCCAGCGCCTGATGAACGACATACATCTATTTTTAAGTCTTTTTCATTTAATTCTACTTCAACATCTTCTGCTTCAGGCATTACTAGGACTGTCGCAGTAGAAGTATGAACTCTTCCTTGAGATTCTGTTGCTGGTACTCTTTGAACACGGTGTGAACCACTTTCAAATTTTAATTTTGAATAAACATTATCACCTGATAGCATAAATTCTATTCCTGCATAACCACCTGATTCTCCTGGAACCTCATTAGTTATTTCTAATTTCCATCCCATTTTTTCAGCATATTTAGAATACATTCTAAATAAATCTCCTGCGAATATGTTTCCTTCATCACCACCAGCTGCTCCTCTTATTTCCATAATAACATTTTTGTCATCATTTGGATCTTTTGGTAGTAATAAAATTGTTATTTTATCTTCTAGTTCTTTTTTTTCTCCATTCAATCTTTCTATTTCTTCATGTGCAAAATCTGCTAGTTCAGGATCATGTGTCATTTCATGTGCTGCTTCTAAATCTTCAAGAACTTGAGTATATTTTTTCGAAACATTTACTGTTTCTTCTAATGAACTTTTTTCTTTATTTAATTCTTTCATTTTTTTGAAATCATTAAAGACTTCTGGTTTCATTAATTCTTCAGTCAAATAATTATATCTTTCTTCTATTAATTCTAATCTTTCTTTCATTTTTTCACCTTTCATTTCTATTTTAACATAATTATATTTAAAATAGTAAGCTAAAGGTCAGCTTCATTTTCTTCATCAACTACTACTAAGTCTTTGTATTCATCTTCTACTTCATCATCATCTGATTCTTTTGTTTCATCAATAAACATGTCATCTGTTTCATCAGTAGTTACTGGAATTTCTTCTTCTGTTTCTTCTACATCATCTTCATCATCTTCTACTTCATCTAAATCAATTTTAGATGTATGATTTTCCCTTAAATCCCAGAATCCCTTGTCTAGTTGAATAAATCTTTTTTCAGTTGCAAGTAATGTAAAAAAATCTGCTATTTGTGATTCATATGCTGATTCACCTAAATTTTGCAATTCACATATAATTTGGAAGATTTCACTAATCTTCATCTTTTTTCCTTTTTCTTTTAAGATTACATATGCTAAGTCATCAAATGACATAGTTTCTATTTCTTCTTCAGTTATTGTTTTTAATTTCATTTTTTTCACCATCGCTTTTCCAATAAAATTATACTTATATTTTGTATAAAATCAAGTCATTTTATTAATCTTTTTTATTATATTCATAAAATTTACATATTAATCATGGTTTTTGCTTATATTTTTAAATTTTTATCAAATAATATTAATATGAAAAAATTGTATATGGCTTGGAAAATATTCACTTTTGTAGTTATTGTTTCTTTCATAGTGCTTATGGGATTTTATTTGTATGCTTATATTACACCTAAAATAGATATTAGAAGCGCTAATAGAATTGTTATGTATGATAAGGATGAGAATGAGTTTTATTCGAATAGTTCTAATACAAACTGGGTTAGTTTAGATAAGATTAGTAAATACGCTATTGAAGGGATTGTTGCTACTGAAGATAAAAATTTTTATAGTCATAATGGATTTGATTTTTTAAGAATTGCTAAAGCATTATATCACGATATTAAGACTGGAAATTTAGACCAAGGTGCTTCAACTATTAGTCAGCAATATATTAAAAATTTATTTTTGTCTTTTGATAAAACATGGGAAAGAAAGATAGATGAAGCATATTTAACTTTTGAACTTGAAGTACATTATACGAAAGATGAAATTTTAGAAGGATATTTGAATACAATTAATTTTGGTTCTGGAAATTACGGAATAGAAGATGCTAGTTTGTATTATTTTAATAAACATGCTAGTGATTTAAGTTTAGCTGAAGCTAGTATTATAGTGGGAATACCTAAGAATCCAACATATTATAATCCTAAATATTATTATGATAATGCAAAAAAAAGACAGAAAGTTGTTTTAGATAGTATGTTAAATAATGGCTATATAAATAAAGAAGAAAGAGATAAAGCATATAATGAAGAATTAAGTTTCTATGGAGTTAAAGCTAATAATTATGTCGTTAGTTCTTTATATTATAAGGATGCAGTGTTGGAAGAGTTGGAGAGTATTAGTGAAATTCCTAAATCATTAATCGAAGTAGGGGGAATTAAGATTTATACGAATTTAGATATAGAAACTCAAAAGAATATAGATAATATAATAGAAGAAGAAATGAAGGATAGTGGAGATTTGCAGGTAGGGGTTATGGTAAGAGAACCAAAGACTGGTAATGTTGTTGCATTAGTGGGTGGAAAAAACTATAATGAAAGTGAATTTAATAGGGTTACTCAAGCTAAAAGGCAGGTTGGTTCAACTTTTAAACCTATTCTTTATTATTCAGCTTTAGAAAATGGTATGACACCCGTTTCAACTTTTATGAGTGAAAAAACTACATTTGTTATTGATAAGAATCAAACATATACACCAAGCAATTATGCAGACAACTACGCTAATAAAGAGATCACAATGGCTGAAGCTATTGCTCTTTCTGATAATATTTATGCAGTTAAAACTAATTTGTTTTTAGGCCCTAAAAATTTAAAAAATGTGGGTAAGAGAATGGGAATTAATACAAGTTTGTCGAGCAATGTTTCTCTAAGTTTAGGTACTACTGAAATTAGTATGTTAGATTATTCCAATGCATTTAATACTTTGGCTAATGAAGGAATTAAGAATAGACCTGTTTTTATTAAAAAAGTTACTGATTTAGATGGTAATGTTTTATATGAAAATAATTATGAAGAAGAGCAAGTTTTAGATAAAAGAATGACTTTTATTTTAAATGAAATGATGAGTAATACATACAATTATGATTATATTGATTATACTTCTCCAACTATGTTAAGTATTAGTGGGATGTTAAGTAAAAAATATGCTGTTAAATCAGGAAGTACTGCGACTGATTTTTGGGTAGTGGGATATAATCCAGATGCGTTGGTAATGGTATGGAATGGTTTTGATGATAATAAAAGTGTGGACGATATTTCTTCTAAAATTACTAAAAAAATATGGGCTAGGTCAATTGAGGCTTATTTAAATGGAAAAGATGATAATTGGTATAGTATTCCAAATGGCGTAACTGGAACTTTTGTTAATCCTATTAGTGGAAGCACTACTGATTTGTCAACTAAAGATTTACTTTATTTTATTAAAGGAACTGAACCTAATTACAATGAAACAAGTAAAAATAATATTTTTATGAAAGAAAAAACTCCTTAAATAGGAGTTAATCTTTTTTTATTTTTATTATTATTTGATACATATCTTCAAAATCAAATTCTTCTGTTTCTACATCAAATCCTAAATCTTCTATTTCTCTTACTTCATTTCTTGCTTTGTTTATTGCAGTACTTATACTCTTTGTTTCTGGCATAGAAGGTTCAGGTTGTGGTTGAACCGGTGGTTCTTGTTGTTTTTTAAATTCTTCTATTAAACTATTTGTTGATGTATTGTAATCTGTTTCTATAGGTTGAACTTGTTTATTTGGAATGTCAAAGTCAAGTGTTTCCGTTTCTACTTCTTCAAAAGGATTGATTGACATTTTGTTTGTTCCGACAATATTTCCCATATCTAAATTTGTTTTTTGATCTTCTAGTGATGCAGTTTTATTTTCTGCTTGTGCAGATTTTTCTTGACTTTCTGTTCTTAGTAACATGCTTATATCAGCTTCCTTATGAGTTGGTATTATATTTTCTGCCTCATTTCTTATTTTATTTGTATCAACATCAAATGCTGTTGGTGTACTTGAAGGTGATTCTGGAACTGGTGTTGTATCTAAAGTTTCTATTTTTTCTTCTGGCATTACTGATTCTGATTTTTCTAAAATTGGTTGTGTTGGTTGACTAGTTGGAATGGATTTTCCAAGTAGTTTTGCTATTTCTTCATCAGTTTGCCTTACTGTTAATCTTTCATTAATAATTCTATTTAGCATATTTATTTGCATATTAGCATCTGTTAATAGTAATAAACTTCTAGCATGTCTTTCTGATATTTGATTTTTTAAAAGAGCTTCTTTTACCTGAATAGTTAATGATAATAGTCTTAATTTATTTGCAATTGTTGGTTGAGATACACCCATTCTTTGTGCTAATTGTTCTTGTGTAAGGTATCCCATATCAAGTATTTTTTTATAGGATTGTGCTTCTTCTATAGCAGTTAAATTTTTTCTTTGTAAATTTTCTACTACAGCAACTTCTGCACTTTGCTTATCATCTATATTCATTACAATAGCTGGTACTGTTTGAAGACCTGCTTTTACTGATGCTTTGTATCTTCTTTCACCAGCAATGATTTCATACTTATCTCCAACACGCCTTAAAACTAATGGTTGTATTATGCCATGTAGTTTAATGCTCTCTGCTAGATTATCTAATTCTTTCTCATTAAATTCTAGTCTTGGTTGAAATCTGTTTGGTATGATTTCATCAATTCTAATATTGTAAATTTCATTTTCTCTATTCATTATTTCAGCCCCTTTATCTTATTCTTATTTAATTTTATATTATTTTTCGACTTTTTTCAAGTGTTTTATAGAAATTGTAATTAAAAAAGAACATCATTTTATTTGATATTCTTTGTTTCTTTTATTATCTTTGAATATTCTCTTGGATATAAAGTATTTGTTTTTTCCAACTTTTGAATTACTAAGATACTTCTTTTTGAATTTTCTATTGGTAAAAAGTATTCGTATTTGTTGATTATTTTTGATTTTAGTTTTGATAATATTTCTTTACTTTCTTCCAGTTCTTTTTCATATTCTGCTTTCATTGGAATGAAATAACCATTTGTTTTTAATGCTGGAATTTCTAATTCACTTAAATTTTTTAGATGAGAAACGGCTCTTGAAGTTGCTAAATCAAATTTTTCTCTATTAAGTCTTGTAAAATCTTCGGCGCGTTTATTTATTATTGTAATATTTGAAAGTGATAACTTTTCTTTTACTATATTGATAAAGTTGCACTTTTTTTGACTACTTTCAATTAATGTAAAATCTTTATCTTCATTTAGTATAGCTAGTGGTATACTTGGAAATCCTGCACCTACACCAATGTCTAATATGCTAGATAAATTTTTAAACTCTTTAGTTGTCATTAAATATAGAGAATCATAGAAATGTTTTAAATATATGTCATTATCTTTAATTATTGTTGTTAGATTAAATTTTTGATTATATTCTTTTAGTAATTCTTTAAATTTATCTAATTGTTCTAATTGATTATTTGATATATCTATATTTATTTTTTTTAATTCTTTTATAAATTCTTCTTTATTCATTGGGATATTCCTTTTTTAAATAAACTAATAACATTGTTATATCTGCTGGATTAACTCCACTTATACGAGTTGCTTGACCAATTGTAAGCGGTTTTACTTGTTCTAATTTTTGTCTTGCCTCTGTTGCTATGTTTCTTACTTTTTCATAATCAATATCTTCCGGTATTTTTTTCTTTTCTAAATTTAACATTTTTTCTACTTCTTTTTCTGTTTTGTCGATGTAACCTTTATATTTTATACTTATTTCAACTTGTTCTTTTGCTTCATCATAGTATGTTAAATTTTTCATTTCATTAAGTATTGGTTTAGAAATAATTTTTTCTAAATTTTCTATAGTTAATTCTGGACGCTTTAATAATTCATAAACGGATTTTGATTCTGTTAATGGACTTGATCCTAGTTCTATAAGATAATCATTATGTTTAGTATCTATCATTATTGAATGTAATTTTTCTTTTAGTATTTCTATGTCTTTTAATTTTTGAGTAAAGATATTATATTTTTCATCATTTATTAATCCAACTTTTCTTCCTATTTCAGTTAGTCTTATATCTGCATTATCATGTCTTAGCAATAATCTGAATTCAGCACGACTAGTTAGTAATCTATAGGGTTCTGTTATACCTTTATTTATTAAGTCATCAATTAAAACACCTATGTATGCTTCATTTCTTTTTAAAATTAGTGGTTCTTTGTTTTCTAATGCAAGTCCTGCATTTATTCCAGCGATAAGTCCTTGTGCGGCTGCTTCTTCATATCCACTTGTTCCGTTTATTTGACCAGCTGTATATAGTCCTTTTATTTTTTTTGTTTCTAAAGTCATTTTTAATTCAGTAGAGTATATTGCATCATATTCTATAGCATAACCATATTTTGTGATTTTTGCATTATGTAATCCTTCCATTGAATGTATTAATTCTTCTTGTAGATTTTCTGGCATAGTGGTTGAGAATCCACCTACATAAATTTCATCACCATTTTTTCTTTCTGGTTCTAAGAATATTTGATGTCTGTCTTTATCTCTAAATTTAACTATTTTATCTTCTACTGAAGGACAATATCTTGGGCCAATTCCTACTATTAATCCACTATAAAGAGCACATTTGTCTAAATTGTCCAAAATTATTTGATGCGTTGTTTTATTTGTGTAAGTTAAGTAGCAAGGTATTTGATTTTCAATAGAGTAGTTAGGTTTATAAAAATTACTAAAACTTAATAATTCTTTATCTCCTCCTTCTATAGAACACTCATCGTAGTTTATGGTGCTTTTTAATACTCTTGGTGGTGTTCCTGTTTTTAGTCTTCTCATTGTAAGACCATTGTCTTGCATACTTTGACTTAAATATAATGATGGCTTTTCTCCATGTGGGCCACCCTTTGCTTTGTTATGTCCTCTTAGTATATCTGCATTAAGGTAAGTTCCAGTTGTAATTATGACTTTTTTTGAATATATATTTTCATTATTTTCTGTTGTTATACCTTTAATTTCGTTGTTTTCAACTATTATACTTTTAACTAATTCTTCTTTTATGGTTAGATTTTCTGTTGATTGTAATGTTTTTAGCATGTTTTCTGGGTATGTTGTTTTGTCTGCTTGACATCTTAAACTGCGAACTCCAGGTCCTTTTTTGCTATTAAGCATTTTTATTTGCAAGTGAGATTTGTCGGCGTTTATTCCCATCTCTCCGCCTAAAGCATCTATTTCTCTTACGACAATTCCTTTTGCTGAACCTCCAATTGATGGATTACAAGGCATATCAGCAATATTTTTTATGTTACCTGTTATTAATAATGTTTTATGCCCCATTCTAGCAGTAGCAAGTGATGCTTCACAACCAGCATGTCCACCTCCAATAACAATTACTTCGTACATTTTTTGCCTCCTATTTTCCTAAACAGAATTTACTAAATATTTCATCTAATAATTCTTCTTTATATGAATCTCCAATTATTTCTCCTAATGTTTCCCATAAATTTTGTAAATCAATTTGAATTAAATCTACTGGAGTTTGATTTTCATTTTGTTTTTTGATTTCTTTTATTATTTCTAATGATTTTTTTACTAAAGATATTTGTCTAGCATTAGATATATATGTTAAATCATTAGTTTCTAGTTCATTTAAATTAAACATTTTATTTATTTCTTCATATATTTTTTCTATGTTTTGATTGTTTTTTACAGAACATTTTATAATATTGTATTTTTCAAATTTGCTTAAATCTATCTTTGTGTTCAAATCTTGCTTATTTATAATAACTAATACTTTTTTTGAATTAATTTTATCTAATATTTCATAATCTTCTTCGGTAATTTCTTTACTTCCATCGAATATAGCTATTATTAAGTCTGCTTCTTCTATAATTTTTTCACTTTTTTGTACACCAATTTGTTCAACAATATTATCTGTTTTTCTTATACCTGCGGTGTCTATCAAATATAAAGGAATTCCGTTTATATATATTGTTCCTTCAACTATATCTCTTGTAGTTCCTTCTATGTCAGTTACTATTGCTTTTTCTTCGTCTAAAAGTCTATTTAATAGACTACTTTTACCAACATTTGGTTTTCCTATTATTCCAACTTTTATTCCATTTTTAATTAGTTTACCTTTTTCTGATTCTTTAAGTATTTTGTTTAAACTTGTTTCGATCTCATTTATATTTTCTTTTAGTATATTATTTGTGATTTCAATAGCATCCTCATATTCTGGATAATCAATGTTTACTTCTATGTTAGCAATTATACTTAATATTTTTTCTTTTAAATTTTTTATCATATCTGTTAGTATTCCTGACACACCATTCATACTCATTTTTCTAGCTTTTTCTGTTTTAGCATTTATTATATCTTCTACAGCTTCAACTTCAATTAAATCTTTTTTGCCATTTAAAAATGCTCTTTTGATAAATTCACCAGGTTCAGCTAGCCTACATCCAGATGTTAATAGAATTTCTAATATTTTATTTGTTGTCGCTAATCCACCGTGACAATTTATTTCAACAACATCTTCTCCTGTATAAGTTTTTGGGGATTTAAATACTGATACTAAAACTTCGTCAATTTTTTCGTTATTGTATTCAATGTAGCCATAGTGAATAGTATATGTATTTGAGACAGTTAAATCATGTCCTTTAAAAATTTTATTTACTATTTCAATTGATTCTTTTCCACTTACTTTTATTATATTAATTGCGCTTACTCCTGAAGCTGTTGCAATTGCTGTTATTGTATCTTCCATTTAAATTCCTTCTTTCGTGTGTGATTATACCACTTTATTATTTAATTGTAAATTGTATTTTTCTTACTACATAAATATTTTATTTATAAATAAGATGTTATTTAATTGTTAATAAGATGTCAAACAATTATTTCCCGGGAAATATTAAGTACAAAAAAACTACAGTTAAGTAGTTCTATTTTTGTTTTTCTTTATACTTAATAACAACACATCTATTTGGTTCTTCTCCTTCACTTTCACTTGTTATATATTCAAATTTAGAAAGTGCATTGTGAACTATTCTTCTTTCATAAGAATTCATTGGATCAAGTTTAACAGATGATTTTGATAATGCTACATCTCTTGCAATCCTTTTAACTTTTTTTTCTAGAAAGTAATTTTGTTTTTCTTTATAATCTTCAACATCAATAATTATGTTAACAAATATTCCTAATTTTGAATTTATACTTTGTTTTATAAATGTTTGAATTGAAGTCAATATTTTTCCATTTTTACCAATTAATAATCCATTGTTATTTGAATGAATGTGATAAGTTATTCCAGTTTCTCTGATTTTCTTTTCGATGTTTCCTTCAATTTTGTAAGCATCTAGTAAATCTTGTAAAAGTTCTTTACCATAATTTGCTACATCTTCTATTTTCACTATTTCTATAATATATTTTTTTCCTGAAAATAAACCACCTTTTTCTTCAGTAACTTTATATGATATTTCATTTTCTTTTAAATTTAATTCTTCTAATGCTATTTTTAAAACATCATCTTTATTTTTTCCTTTATAAACATATTTTTCCATTTTTTCACTTCCTTACTATTTTCTTAATTTTTTTAATATATAGTTTTGCAAAATTGCAAATGCACTAGTTGAGAACCAATAAAGTCCTATTCCTACATTTAATGAGAATGACATTATTGTAATGAATACACACATCATTTTTGTCATCATTTGTGTTTGTTTTATTTGATCTTCATTTACTGAAGGTGCTGAAGTATTTTTAAATGAGAAATATGTTGCAACACTTATTAAAATAACTATAACTAAATAATAATATTTTCCACTAGATATTGCTGCCCATGGTGTAGTTCCAAGGTCGAACCATAAAATCTTTTCTTCAAGAATCGCAGGTATTCTTTGTATTGCTTCTAAGAAAGCGAAGAATAATGGCAATTGTATTAGTGAAACTAAGCATCCAGAGAAAGGTTTAATATTATATTTTTTATAAATCATTAACATTTCTTGATTTTTCTTTAACATTGTTTCTTGATCTTGTGGATTGCCATATTTTTTTTCTAATCTTTGTAATTCTGGGTTTGCCTTCTTCATATTTTCTGACATATCTAAAGTTTGTTTAGTTAAGGGTAAAACTAATAATCTAAGCAATATACCTAATATAATTATTGATAGACCATAATTTTTTACCAAAATTCCTACTTTAATTATTACCCATGCTAGTGGTTTTACAAATATATTTGTCCATAATCCTTCATATTTACCAGATGTTACTTTAAAATTTTTACATTCGGGTAAATCTTTTAAATTAACATTTTCATTTGCTTCATAGGCTTCTAGTGACTTAGAATCTGTTGGCTTACAAAGTATATTTTCCGTATAAACTTTATTTGTTTTTTCATCTTTGAAACTTTTTGTACATCCAGTTAATAACATAACTGACATCATTAATATTAATAATACTTTTTTACTATTGTTTGTTTTTTTCATTTGTTTCTCCTTTTATTTGTGAAATTAAATCTTTTTTTATTTCTTCATATGAAGCGGTAACTGCTTCTTTCCTAATTATTATAACATACTTTTTGCCTAAGTCCATTTTATTTTTCATAAGGATATCTTTTATTCTTCTTTTTATTTTGTTTCTTAAATAGGCATGTCCTAATTTTTTGCTTACACTTATACAATATCTGTTGTATAAATTTGTATCATCCTTATTATATATAATAAAATATTTGCTTACTGTTTTTCTTCCAGATTTTACAATATTTTCTATTTCTTCATTTTTCCTTATTATATATTGCTTATTCATTTTTTCACCTCTTGATTAAATTTCTTAACATTATTATATAATAATGAAAACAAAAAAACTACTTTTTTATTAGTAGTTTACTTTGTAATTAAATTTTTTCTACCTTTTTGTCTTCTGCTTTTTAATATATTAGCACTTCTTGACAAAAATCCTTGTTTTTTTGCTTTTGTATTTTTCTTTTGTACAACAGGTGTTTTTTTCATTTCTTGCTTCCTCCCAACTTTTTTTCCTTGACATAGTAGATTATAAACTATAGAATATTATTTGTCAATTAAATTATTCACTTATTCACATAGTTGTGGATAACAGTTATAAACATGTGGATAATAAAAATTGTGGATAGTGTTAATAACTTGTTAATTGTCCATAAAATAAAGATAAAGTTGTTGATAAGTATGTGAATAACCATTGTTGATAACATTATTTTTAACTTTTTACTTTAAAAATAGAATAAAAGGGGTTAAAATTAAAGTGGATAAGTTCTATTGTGAGGTGAGTATATGGATAAAGATAAAATATGGCAACAATTTATTGAAAGACTTAATAAAAAAATAAGTGTTGCATCTTATAATGCTTGGTTTAAAGATTTAAAACTATTAACAATTAACGATAATGATATAGTTCTTATTACTCCATATGCCGTGCAAAAGAACCATATAAAAGAAAATTATTTAGATGAAATTGAAGATGCCTTTCAAGAAATTACTGGAGTTGTTCACAATGTAATAATATGTTTAGATGGTGAATATCAAGAAAAAGTACCTTTAACTAACGATATTATTAACAATGAAGATGAGAAAAAAATACTTGATTTTGTTGAAACTAAAAAAACTAATCTAAATCCTAAGTACACTTTTGACAACTTTGTTGTAGGAGATTCAAATAGGTTTGCATTTAGTAGTTGCTTATCGGTAGCGCAGAATCCTGGAAAACTTTATAATCCATTATTCTTATATGGTAAAAGTGGACTTGGTAAGACTCATTTAATGCATGCAATAGGAAACTATATTTTAGCTAATTCTAATTTGAAAGTGTTATATACAACAACTGATGAGTTTATGAATGAATTTATTAATATCACTAAAGATAGTGGTAATAAAGAAGATAACCTTAACTATATAGATTTATTTAAAAATAAGTACAGGGACATAGATGTTTTGATGATAGATGATATTCAGTTTTTAGGAAGCGCTAATGCAACTCAACAGGAATTTACTAATACTTTTAATAATCTATATTATAAAGATAAACAAATAATAATTTGTTCAGATAGAAGTGTTGATGACTTAAAGATGTTTGCTGATAGGCTTAAAACTCGATTTAATTGGGGACTTAAAGCAATAATAAGTGTTCCAGATTATGATTTAAAGGTCAAAATTATTAAAAATAAAATTAAAAGTGGAGATTTAATGATTGAGTTATCTGATGATATAATAGATTATATAGCTTCAAATTGTGGAACAGATGTTAGAAATCTTGAAGGAGCAATTACTCGGTTGTGTGCTTATTCCGCGATTTGGAATATAAATAAATTAACCTTAGAAAATACTTTAGATGCTTTAGTTGAATATACTAATGGTGGTATGGTATATGTGGATAACTCTATTAAAAAGATTATGTCTGTTACTGCTAGTTACTTTAATTTAACAGTAGATGATTTAAAAGGTAAAAGACGAAGTAAAGAAATAGCTAATGCAAGAATGATAGCAATGTATTTATGTAGAACTAAGACTGATGAAACTTATCCACGCATTGGATTAGAATTTGGTGGAAGAGATCATTCGACAGTTATCCACGCTTATGATAAAATAAGTGAAGATATTAAGAAATATCCTGATTTAGAAAAGGCTATTTCAGAAATAATTGTAAAGATGAGTGAATAAAATGTTAATTATTTGTGGTTATTCACAGTATAAAAAATGTCAAAAAGTGGCTTAAATATGGTAACTATACATGTTATCCACATTATCCACTTTAATAATAATATTAAATTATATTAAAAAAATGAATGGAGGAAAATATGAAATTAAGAATTAATAAAGATGTATTATTAGAAAATTTAAATTATGTAGGAAGGGCTTTATCAAATAGAAATATAATTCCTATTATAAATGGTATTTTATTTGAATTAACTAGTGAAGGTTTATCTTTAACTGCTACTGATAATGAAATAACAATAAAGGCTTTTATTGATAAGAGCAAAATTAAAGATATTAAAGAAGAAGGAAATTTAGTTATTTATGGAAGATTTATTCTAGACATTATTAGAAAATTACCTGCAGAAGATATTGATATTGAAGAAATAGATGGTGGAAAAGCAATTATATCAACACCAACAAGTAAGTATAATTTAAATTGTTTTGATTATAGAGAATTTCCTAATACTAATATAGAAATAGGTAATGACCCAATTAAATTAACTGCGGGTAATTTTAAAGATATAGTTAATCAAACTGTATTTGCAACTTCTCAACAAGAAAGTAAACCTTTATTAACAGGTATAAATTTAAAAATAATTGGAAATAGTTTGGAATGTGTAGCGACTGACTCATATAGATTAGCTAAGAAGTATGTTAAATTCAACTCATTAACAGAAGAAAATGTTAATTTAGTTATCCCAGCTAGAAATATAAATGAATTTATAAAATTAATTGAAAATGAAGATGATCAAATAGAATTATATGCTTTTTCAAACAAAGTATTGTTTAAATATAATGATATTTTATTTCAATCTAGTTTATTAAATGGAACATATCCTAATACTGATACTCTAGTACCTAATGATTTTGAAATTATATATAAAGTTAATTTAAATGAATTTTATAGTGTAATGGATAGAACTTCAATTTTAGCACAAGCAAAAGATAAAAATATTGTTTCTTTAGAAACTAGAGGTAATAAGTTAATAATGACTTCTAGTAGTCCAGAAATTGGTAAAATAGAAGAAGTTATGAATATTGATGTTATTAAAGGTGGAGATATAAAAATTAGTTTTAGTGCAAAATATATGATGGAAGCATTAAAAAGTTTTACTGCAAATGATGTAACATTATATTTTAATGGAGATATTAAACCAATAATAATTAAAGAAAATGATAATGGTGATTTATTACAGTTAATATTACCTATAAAAACTTATTAAAATAGAAAAAATATCAATTTAGTTGAAATTGATATTTTTTTGCAACTTTTTTACTTTTATCGACATAAATCGACAAATTTCGACATTTTTGTGTGCTATAATACAGAGTTTGAAAGGAGGAAAAAAATGAATTATGAGGTAAATGAAAGAACTCTTGCATTAATTCCTATGACTGATGGCAGTAGATGTAAGGTAATAGAAACTAGAAGACAGTATAATTTAAATACCCCGTCATTTAAGGTTATTGAACATAGTTGCGATTATTTTGGAGTTAGTTATAAGTCAAGATTAGAAGGCAGTAAAAAAATTACCAAAGCATTGTACAAAACCCCTGTACTTATTGAAGAGTCTTCTAAACTTGTATTTTTCCCTGTTAAATCTCCCACTCGTGGAGATACTATTTGGATATCTTTTAATAATATACTAGAATATTTTCCTGCACAAAAAAAATCCAGTACGATAATTCGATTTAATAATGGCTATAAAATGGAAATCCCCGTTAGTTTTTATAGTTTTAATAATCAATATTTAAAAGCGGCTCGATTATGTGCATCATTTTATAATAGAATATCATAAAAAAATCAAAATATTCTAGGTTTTAGGGCATATTTGTGATATAATTAGTAATAGGTATAGGAGTATTTATATACCTATTATTTTTCTTATATTTGACAAAAGAGGGTTTAAAATGCATATCACAAAAATAGAACTTACTAATTTTAGAAATTATGGTAAATTTAAGTTGGATCGGATTGATGATCTAAATATCATTATTGGAAATAATGGTGTTGGTAAAACTACAATTTTAGAAAGTATATATTTATGCAGTTTGGCAAGATCATTTAAAGGTAATGATGATTATGTGATAATGAAAAAAAATGAACTATTTAGCAAGGTTAAAATAGAACTTTCAACTGGAAAAAATATAAAAAAATTAGAGTATTTGTTAACACAAGGTGGAAAGAAAACTAAAATTAATGGTACTTTAAAGAAAAGAATAAGTGATTTTATATCACAGTATAAGGTTATACTATTTTCTCCAGATGAAATTAAAATAATAAAAGATGCTCCTAGTACTAGAAGAACTTATTTAAATATTTCACTTTCACAAATTAATAAAGGTTATATTAAACTTGTTAATAATTATAATATACTTATTAAGAATAAAAATGATTATCTTAAAAAAATGTATATAAATTCTAATATGGATGAAAGGTATTTAGATATTCTTGATATTAAATTAGCTCAAATTGGTAAAGAAATATGTGAAGAAAGAAGAGAATACATAGATAAATTGAATAAGTATATTAAGAAAATTTTTAAAAAGTTTAAATCTAATGATGATATTTATATTAAATATGAAAGTAATTTTCTTGATAAAAGTGAAAAAGATATTATTAAATATTTGAAAAAGAATAGAATGAATGAAATTAATTTGGGTATGACAAAATCAGGTGTTCATAGAGATGATTTTATATTTATGCATAATGGTGAAAATGCAAAGGAATTTAGTTCACAGGGTATTCAAAAAATAATACTTTTGTGTCTAAAATTAGCAGAATTAAATGTGCTTATAAATGATTATTATGAAGAACCAATTTTACTTTTAGATGATTTGTTTAGTGAATTAGATGTTGTAAATCAAAATTTGGTTTTAAATAATTTAAACAAAAATATACAAATTTTTATAACTACAACAGATATAAATAATGTTAATCCAAAAATTGTAAAAAAAGCAAAAATTATTGATTTAGGTGGAGGTAATAAAAATGAATGATTACAATGAGGGAGATATTCAAGTTCTTGAAGGACTTGAAGCTGTAAGAAAAAGACCAGGAATGTATATAGGTACTACTGATGTAAAAGGATTACATCATTTGGTATGGGAAATTGTTGATAACTCAATTGATGAGGCATTGGCTGGTTATTGTAAAAATATAGAAATAGTTATTAATAAAGATAATTCTATAACTGTTAAAGATGATGGCCGTGGTATTCCAGTTGGTATACATCCAAAAACTGGCATTTCAACCGTAGAAACTGTTTATACTGTTCTTCATGCAGGTGGTAAATTTGGTGGTGGAGGCTACAAAGTTAGTGGTGGCTTACATGGTGTTGGTGCTAGTGTAGTTAATGCTTTATCTAGTAGTGTAACTGTTAGAGTTTATAAAGATTCTAAAATATATGAATGTAAATTTAAAAATGGAGGAAAAACTGTTCAACCATTAACTGTTATTGGTGATTGTGAACCTAATAGAACGGGTACAACTGTTACTTTTAAGCCTGATGCTGATATATTTGATACAGAAATTTATGATTATGATATTTTAAAAGTTAGAGTTAGAGAATTGGCTTTCTTGAACCGAGGATTACAGTTAACTTTAAGAGATGATAGAGATGATGAGGATACTCAAGGTGAAAAATTCCTATATGAAGGTGGAATAAGTGAATATGTTAAATTTTTAAATAAAAACAAAACACCTTTAACTAATACAGTTATTCACTTGGAGGGAACACAAGATGATATTTTTCTTGAAGTTGCAATGCAATATAATACAAGTTATAATGACAATATTTACTCATTTGTTAATAATATTAATACCCATGATGGAGGAACACATGAGGAAGGAGTTAGACGTGCTTTAACAAGAATTATTAATAATTATGCTAGAAAAAGTAAGATGTTAAAAGAAAAAGATGAAAGCTTAACTGGTGATGATGTTAAAGAAGGTTTAACCATGATTATTTCTTGTAAACATCCTAATCCACAATTCGAAGGTCAAACTAAAGGTAGACTTGGTAATTCTGAAGTTAGAAAAATTGCAGATAACATCTTTGCAGAGGGATTTGATAGATATTTAATGGAAAACCCTGCAGAAGCAAAAACAATAGTTGAAAAGGCAATGCTTGCTAGTCGTGCAAGAAATGCAGCGAAGAAAGCTAGAGAAGCTACTAGAAAAACAGATTTAACAATAACAAATTTTTTTGGTAAGTTGTCAGATTGTAAAAGTAAAGATCCTAGCGAAAGTGAGATATTTATAGTCGAGGGAGATAGTGCCGGTGGTAGTGCAAAAGAAGGAAGAGATTCTATGACACAAGCTATACTTCCGTTAAGAGGTAAAATTTTAAATGTTGAAAAGACAAGACTTGATAGGGCTTTAGGCAATGAAGAAATTAAGACAATTATTACTGCATTCGGAACTGGTATAGGTCAAGATTTTGATATAGAAAAGTTAAGATATCATAAAATTATAATTATGACCGATGCCGATGTCGATGGTGCACATATTAGGGTACTTTTATTAACCTTGTTTTATAGATATTTTAAACCAATTATTGAACAAGGACATGTTTATGCCGCACAACCTCCTTTATTTAGGGTAATGCATGGTAAAACAAGAAAATATTGCCTTGATGAGAATGAGAAAGATAGATATTTAGCATCTTTACCTGATAATGTAAGAGCAAGAGCGGAAGTTGCTCGTATGAAAGGTCTTGGAGAAATGGATGCTGAAGAGTTAAATGAGACAACAATGGATATTAATAAGAGAATTTTAAGAAAGATTACAGTTGATGATGCAATGTTAGCTGACCAAGTATTCACTAAATTAATGGGTGAAGAAGTTGAACCTAGAAGAAAGTTTATTGAAGAAAATGCTGGCTTTGTACAAAACTTGGATATTTAGGAGGTGTGGTTTATGAGAGATGAATTAAATGAATTATTAGATAGAGCACAAGAAGATGCTGAAAATTCTGAGACAACAAATGAAAATAATCAAAATGATGATAATAAAGATGAAGATATTTCTGAAGATGCATCTTATTATGGTGGAGAATTTCATGAAAGAGATAAATTATCTGTAAATAATATTGTTAGTGAAGTAGAAAATTCGTTTTTGGATTATTCAATGAGTGTAATTAAGGCTCGTGCTTTACCAGATTTAAGAGATGGACTAAAGCCTGTTCATAGAAGAATTTTATGGTCAATGTTTGAATGTGGTTATACTCCTGATAAACCTCATAAAAAGTGTGCAACTACTGTTGGTTATGTAATAGGACATTATCATCCACATGGTGATTCTTCAGTTTATGAAGCTATGGTTAGATTGGCTCAAGATTTTAATCAAAGATATATTTTAGTTGATGGGCATGGTAACTTTGGTAATATTGAAGGCGATGGAGCTGCTGCTTATCGTTATACTGAATCTAGACTTTCTAAAATAAGTTTAGAGTTATTGAGGGATATTAATAAAAATACGGTTGATATGGAAGATAACTTTGATGTTACAAAAAGAGAACCAAAAGTTTTACCATCTAGATTTCCTAATATTTTAGTTAATGGATCAATGGGTATTGCTGTTGGTATGGCGACTAATATTCCACCTCATAATTTAGGTGAAGTTATAGATGGTTGTATTGCTTACATTGATAATCCTGATATAGATACTTTGGGATTGATGCAATATATAAAAGGACCTGATTTTCCTACAGGTGGTGTAATTTTAGGTAATTCTGGCATTAAACAAGCATATGAAACAGGTCGTGGTTCAATTACTATACGAAGTAAAGCTACAATTGAAGAAGTTAAAGGGCATCCTACTATTGTTATTACTGAAGTACCTTATGGTGTAAATACAATGGAACTTAAAAATAAAGTTGCAGAACTTGTACATAATAAAACTATAGAAGGTATTACAGATTATCATACAGATTTAAAAAATGGTGTAAAAATTACTATTACACTAAAAAAAGATGCCAATGCTCAAGTAATTTTAAATAATTTATATAAACATACACAATTTCAAATTAATTTTGGAATAATATTCTTAATGTTAGATGGATTAACTCCTAAAACTTTACCTTTAAAGAGTATTATTAGTAAATATATTGATCATCAAAAGGAAGTTATTTATAGAAGAACTAAGTTTGATTTAACTAAGTCAGAAAACAGAGTACATATTTTAGAGGGATATAAAATAGCTTTAGATCATATAGATGAGGTTATAAGTATAATAAGAAATTCAAATGAGGATGAAGAGGCTAAAAATGCATTAATTAAGCGTTTTGGGTTAACTGAAATACAAGCTGAAAACATTCTTGAATTGAAATTAAAGAGGTTAACTGGATTAGAAAGAGGTAAAATAGAGGAAGAATTAAATGAATTGTTAAAGTTAATTGATGAATTAAGGTCAATTTTAGCTAGTGAACAAAAAGTTCTTGATATAATTAAGAAAGAAATGCTTGATATTAAGAATAGATATTCTGATGATAGAAGAACTAAGATTGATATGACTGCAATTGATTATATAGAAGATGAAAGTTTAATACCTGAAGAGGATTTAATTATAACATTAACTAATAAAAATTATATTAAGAGAGTTAATTCAAATACTTATAAATCACAAAATCGTGGTGGTGTTGGAATTAAAGGAATGACTACTAATGAAGAAGATTTTGTAGAACACATGATTAACTTATCAACACATGATTATTTATTATTCTTTAGTAATAAAGGAAGAGTTTACAGAATGAAAGGTTATGAGATTCCAGAATTTTCTAGAACATCTAAAGGTTTACCTATAGTCAACTTGATGCCTTTAGAAAAGGATGAAAAAATAAGCGCTGTTGTTAAACTTGAAAATAATAATGATTATAAATATTTATTATTTGGAACTAAAAACGGTATTGTTAAACGTACTTTAATAAGTGAGTTTGATAATATTAGAACTAATGGTAAAATAGCTATTTCATTACGAGACAATGATGAATTGAATTCTGTTAAGAAGACTCATGGAGATGATACAATCTTAATGTGTTCTTCAATGGGTAGAATGGTAAGATTTAATGAAAACGATATTAGAGTTATGGGAAGAACAGCTTCTGGTGTAAAAGGTATTACTTTAAACGATGATACATGCGTTGGTACAGAGGTAGCAACTGATGATTTAAATATCTTAGTAGTAACAGAAAAAGGATATGGTAAGAAAACTCCATTAAGTGAGTATCGTGAAACTAAACGTGGAAGCAAAGGAGTTAAAACTATCAACATTTCTGATAAGAATGGAAAGATTGTTGGATTTAAGTCTGTTGAAGAAAATAAAGATTTAATGATAATTACTAACAATGGAATTATTATAAGATTAGATATTAACAATATTTCTCAAATGGGAAGAGTTACAAAAGGTGTTAAGTTAATTAATATTAAAGATAATAATGCAGTTGCTTCTATATCTATAGTTAATCAAAATAGCGAAGATGAAATTGAAAACGTTAATGATGAAAAAGAATAAATTAAATTTTATTCTTTTTTTATAAGTTATTAATATTATTTATTAGTAATTATCAACTTTAATTTGTAAGAAGAAATAACCAATGTTCCACGTGAAACATAGTGCGAAGGTAAATAAAGTAAGAAGAAATAACCAATGTTCC
>CAKOLN010000002.1 GCA_934096075.1 uncultured Bacilli bacterium | reverse complement strand
TTCATAGCTCAGTTGGCAGAGCACAAGACTGAAAATCTTGGTGTCGTTGGTTCGATTCCAACTGAAGCCACCATCTTTAAAGTTTGCCTACTGGGCTTTCTTATAAATTATGTTAGGACACGATATGTCCTCATAGCTCAACTGGATAGAGCGTTTGACTACGGATCAAAAGGTTAGGGGTTCGACTCCTCTTGGGGACACCAGTTATCGGGAAGTGGCTCAACTTGGTAGAGCACCTGGTTTGGGACCAGGTGGTTGCAGGTTCAAATCCTGTCTTCCCGACCATTATGTTTATTTACCTCGTATTTACGAGGTTTTATTTTTTTAGGTTTTATTTAGTTACAATTCTTTTTGGTTTATAAATTAAACAAACACTATTGAAAAAAGTACAAAATTATGCTACAATACTAATTCGAAAAAGGGGGATATGATATTATGAATAATGATGATAAGATTTTATTTGAGCAAAGATTTTATTCAACAGGACAATACAAATTAAATGATGGACAAATAGCTTTTTTTATCAATCTAATATTAAATAGTAAAGAGTTTGATGACACTCCGTTAAAAATAAGTAATAGAAAAAGCAAAGGAATTTTAAACAATATTACCTTTAAATCACTACAAAAAAGTGGGATGTATGTTGAATTTAATGGAAGCTATACAATTTCAGATGGTATTAACCATGAAAATAGAACTATCGAGGGTACGATAAGAATTCAAAGGGGAGAAGCAATACTATATTCCATTATAAACAGATTAGGAAATACTACAGAAAAGGTTGAATTATATGAAATATATTCTATTAGTAATAATATTTACCATAGATTTTCTAAATATCCCACAGAACATTATATAAACAAAATTAATTCTTATGATTTTGAAAAATATCCATTTTTCTTAAATGGTACATTAAAGAAAATGAGGAAAAGATAATATGACATACGAAAGAACCTATAGATTTACAAATGAAAATTTAAGTAGTTACCAAAAACTATTTGAATTTAAAGATGCCGATGTATTATCTGTAATAGGAAGTGGAGATCAGTATTTTTCAAGTTTACTATTTGGTGCTAAAAGAACTGTTTTGTTTGACAAAAATGAAATATCAAAATTATATTTCTTACTCAAATATTATTCTATTAAAAATCTATCTTACGAAGAATTCTACGATTATTTTATTAATCAAAAAGTAAAAAATGAAAAGTATTATAAAAAAATAAGAAAGTTTCTTCCAAATGATGTTAAGTTTTACTTTGATAGAGTTTATGAACATAACATATCTATATTATTTCCTTTATCATTAAATAGTCATCCAATTAATTATAATACTGGCAGAGTAATTCCATATTTGGATAAAAAGAATTATTATAGACTTCAGACTATTTTAAAATTAACAGATCCACCAATAATTAAAACTGAATATCTAGAACAATTAAATATGCATGACATCGGATCTTTTGATATAATGTTATTTTCAAATATATATACATATTTGAGCATGAGTAATGAAGAATTTCTTGAAATGTTAAAAAGATTTAAGAAAAATTTAAAAAACAATGGAAAAATTCAAGCAGATTACATTTGGTCTATAGAAAAGAAAAATGAAATGAAATTTATAAATAAAGAAGAATTTGAATTAACAGAAGTTGAGAGTGTTAGATATGATGGCAAAACTGATTTTAAAGATTATGTATTAACTTATAAAAAGTAGTTGAATTATAAAATTAATAATGTTAAAATTTTAATAGAAAGCGAAGATAAGGGAATAAATTTAAAACACTTATTATAGAAAGTTAGTGGTTGATGGAAACTAACATAAGTATTAAATTTTCCTACCCTTTAAGTGAAATATAAAAGTATTTCCGGAATTAAACCGTTATTTAATAAAGTTAAAATTAGGATGGCACCGCGGTTATTCGCTCCTTAGTGTCATTCTTTTTATTTTGAGAGGTGTAAAATGAAAAATAATAAAATAACTAGTAGAGAAGAGAATTTTGCAGATTGGTATACTGATGTAGTATCTGCTTCAAGATTAGCGAGATATTCAAATGTAAAAGGGTGTGTTATACTTGAACCTAATGGATGTGCACTTTGGGATAATATAGTAGAAAATATGGATAAACTATTCAAAGAAACAGGACATAAAAATGTTAAATTACCTATGTTTATACCAGAAGGATTACTAAATAAGGAAAGTGAATTAGTAAATGGTTTTGCACCTGAAGTAGCGTGGGTTACACAGGGTGGATCTAAAACACTTGAAGAAAGATTGTGTGTGCGTCCAACTAGTGAAACTTTATTTAGTGATTACTATAGCGAAATAGTTAAGTCATATAAAGATTTACCAATTAAATATAATCAATGGTGTAGTGTTGTTAGATGGGAAAAAGAAACTAGACCATTCTTAAGAAGTAGAGAATTTTTTTGGCAAGAAGGACATACAGTACACTCAACTAGTGAAGAAGCAGAAAAAGAAACTAGAGATATGCTTAATGTATACAAAAAATTCTTTGAAGAATATTTAGCAGTACCAGTAATATGTGGAAAGAAAACAGAAAAAGAAAAATTTGCAGGAGCAGAATATACATTAACTATTGAAGCACTTATGCATAATGGAATATGTCTTCAAAGTGGAACAAGCCATTATTTTGGACAAAAATTTAGTAAAGCTTATGACATTAAATTTCTAAATAAAAATAATGAGTATGAATATTGTTATCAAACATCATGGGGTACTTCAAATAGAATGATTGGTGCTTTAATTATGGTACATGGTGATGATCGTGGATTAGTTCTTCCACCTAAAATTGCGCCTACTAAAGTGGCTATAATACCTATTGGAAATGATGAAAATGTAATAAATACTACAAATATGATAGAAAGTCTATTAAAAGAAAATAACATTAGTTATTACACTGATAATACTGATAAAACTCCAGGATTCAAATTTGCTGAAGCAGAAGTAAATGGTATACCAGTTCGTATTGAAATTGGAAAAAGAGATTTAGAAAATAATCAAATTACTTTTGTAAGAAGAGATACTAGTGAAAAAATCACAATTAATTTAAATGAAAATATACTTGATAAATTAAATGAATTATTTAATGAAATTCAAAATAACTTGTTTGAAAAAGCTAAAGAAAGAATGAATAGTTTAACATTTACAGCTAGTAATTTAACTGAAGTAGAAAATATTTTAAATACTCATCCAGGATTTATAAAAGCGCCTTGGTGTGGAAACTTAGATTGTGAACTAAAAATGAAAGAAATTAAAGGATGTAAGTCTAGATGTATATTAGAAAATGAGGAAGTTCATGATGAAAAATGTGTTGTATGTGGTGATAAAGCAAAACATATTGTGATGTGGGGAATTCAATATTAAAGTTGTTGTGTATTCAATAACTTTTTTTCTATTGTAGAATTAGTAAAATTTGGTTATAATATAAATATAAAAGGAGAATAAAGATGGTTAAAAAGAAATTAAATGTAAAAAAATTAGGAGCATTTATTGGAGCAATAGTTTTAGTAGTTATACTAGGAATAGTAGGAATTAAAAAATTAGTTGATGAGTCTAAATTAAAGAAAACTATAGAATATAAGTTAGGAGAAGTAGGCTATAGTACCAATGAAATAAAAGTTATAAAAGATACTTTTGATAATGATAAAATTAATGATTTATTAAATTCGAAGTATAAAAGTAATCTTACAAAATTTATAAATGAAAAATATTTTCTATATAAAAATTTAGATAGATATTTGGATTATTATAGTAAAAATTCTAGTACTAAACCTTCAAAAGTAGTGGGAATAGTTAATATAAATGCCGATACTGGATGGTATAGTAAAATAGTGGATACTGATATATCAAAAGGAGAAAAAATGCTAGTTAATAAGTTTTATAAGTTGGGTAGTGATTATGAACCTAGTGATTTAAAGTTGGTATCAAGTTCTTATGCTTATTCTGGAAAATATGTAAGTGAAAGTATTTATGATGATTTAATTAATATGTTAAGTGATGCTAAAGATGCTGGATATACATTAGTAGTTAGTCAGGGATATAGAAGTTATGCTGATCAAGAAGAAGCATATAATGATATTGAAAGTTCTAGTGGAGAAGATAATGCTGATAGATTAGCTGCAAGAGCAGGACATTCTGAATATCAAACTGGATTAAGTGTAGTTATTAAACCATATAATAAAGAAATTGAAGAAGGAAAACAATATGATGAAAATGATTGGTTATTAAAAAATAGTTATAGATATGGATTTATATTAAGATATCCAGAAAATACTAGTGATATAACTGGTTTTGAAACAGATATGTGGAGATTTAGATATGTTGGGACAGATATAGCAAGGAAAATACATGAAGAAAATATAACGTTTGATGAGTATTATGCTTATTATCTAAATAAGTAAATTTACTAAGGGGGAATTATGAATAACAAAGTAGTAGTATTAGGTGGTGGTACAGGTTTATCTGTACTATTATCTGGTTTAAAGAAATTTCCATTAGATATAACAGCAATTGTTAGTGTATCTGATAATGGAAGTTCAACTGGAAAATTAAGAGAAGAATTTAATACTCCAGCAGTTGGAGATATAAGAAGAGTGTTAATAAGTTTATCAGAAACAGAACCATTAGTGGAAAAGTTATTTAATTATAGATTTCATACTACAAGTGATTTAAATGGACATACAGTTGGTAACTTGATTTTAACTGCAACTAAAGAAATTACAGGTAACTTAAGTGATGGTATTGAAGCCTTGTCTAAAGTGTTTAATTTAAAAGGTAAAGTTGTGCCATTAACCGAAGATAATGTAACCTTAATGGCTAAAATGACAGATGACAGTATAGTAAAAGGAGAAACTGAAATAACTGCATCAGGTAAAAAAATAAAAAAAGTATTTTATGAAGAAACTCCAATTATCACACCACTTGCTATTAAAGAAATAAGAGAAGCTAATATAATAGTGTTAAGTATGGGAAGCATATATACGAGTATTATTCCAAATTTAATTAATAAAGAAATTATAGATGCTATTGATAATTCAAATGCAAAAGTAATGTATGTTTGTAATATGATGACACAACCAGGTGAAACAGATGGATTTAGTGTAAGTGATCATGTTAAATTACTAAATAGTTATTTAGGTAATAAAAAAATAGATAAAGTGTTAGTTAATAATAAATTAATTGATAAAATGATATTAGATAAATATCAAAACGAAGAACAAAAAGATTTAGTAAAAATAGATTATGATAATCTTAAAGATGTAACTTTAATAGAAGATGATTATTTTATTGTTGAAGATTCAAGAATTAGACACGATGCTTTAAAATTAGCTTTTAGTATATTTAGTGAAATATTTAAATAAAATCTAGAGAAAGAACTTCTAGATTTTTTAAGTATTAATAATTTACTATTCATATTTTAATTTCTAAATTATTGAAAAATAGTACCTAAATAAACAAATATATAAATAAAAAAGTCCTTAAATAAGGACTTAAATTACTAATTGGTGGAGAATGTGGGACTTGAACCCGCGACCCCCTGCGTGCAAGGCAGGTGCTCTAGCCAACTGAGCTAATTCCCCAATGGTAGGCACTTGAATTAATCAAGCATAGAAAGTGTACCACAAAATCGATGTAATAGTCAATACATTTTTAATAAATTTCTTCAAAAACTTGAAAAAAAGTTATAAACATAGTAAAATTTGAATAGAATTAGGTGATAAAAATGTCTAAAGAGAAAATAAAAATACATATTGATAACAATGGAAATATGTTTGTACCAGAAGAATTAAGAAAATATATAAAACCAAATATGTTATTAACTTGCATAAGCAAAAACACTATATTAGTTATTCCAATTGAAAAGTTAAATAATGTTGGACTAAATCAAAGTAGGACAGAAAAATTAAAAAAGTTAAGAATTCTAAAAGCTAATTCAGTAGAATTTAAATTAGATGAAAGTTATTCGATTAATATTCCTGACTTTATATTAGATAGGATTAATTTTAGAGATGGAATTGTTCTTCTCAATGAAGAAAATAATTTTCAAATTATAGATTCTAAATTATTTAGAGAAAATGAAGATAGAATGGAAGAATCATATGGAAAACAGATTTAGGTTAGAACTATTAGATAAAAATAAAGAATTTCAAAATATATTTAATGAACTTTTAGAACAAAAAGATATATTTGAATTTGATGATAACTTAAATAATTTTATATTAAGAGATAGATCATCTATTTGGATAAATAATGAACCATATGCATTTAAAGATTTATTTCATTTAAACTTGAATGAAGGTAGATGTAAAAGATGTGTTTTTGAATTATTGTTTCTTTTAGATAAATTTGGAATTTATAGTGAAGCAGTGGAATGCGTCAACGATTATTTCAAGGGAACTGCTGGTTCTAGTTATGGAGGACATTGGTATTTAGAATTACATTACAATAATGATATATATTTAATTGATACTTCATTAATTATTGTAGGTAAAAAAGATTCTTTTGAAAAGTTAGGACATAAAATTATAAGAAAACTTGATATAGATACTATATTTAAAGAAAATAATGAGTTAATAGATTATTATGATAATATGATAATTAATAAATCTAATTTATAATATCAACTTTTATGAGGTTTTTAAAATATATTCTTATACTATTTATAAGGATATATTTTTCTATTGTGTTTATATTTCTAATATTACCATTAATATATTTGAGTTCTCCTTTATCAAAGTATTTAACCTTTATTTCTTTATTTTCTTTTATAGCAACTTTAAGTAAATTATCTATTTCAGTAATCCTATCTTCCATGATAATTGGTTTTTCAACTTTATTTCTAATCATTATAATTTCATTTATATCTCTATTATTTAATAAAGTATTAAAAGGTTTCCATTTAATCATACCTCGCATAATATCACCTTACTTACTATGACCACCTAAAGTATTATTTCTTTTTTTAATAGTGCTGTAATCATATAAACTATTTGCTTTGAGTATAGAGTTTTCTCCAAATTTACTTGCTACTAGATCTATTACTTTATTTAATTCATCATTTTTTTGATTTTCTTCATTGGTTTCAAATAAATTTAATTGTTTATAATTATTATTCTCAATTTTACCTAAAGATATACCTACTTTTCTAATTGGTAAATCTTCTACATAATTATTAAAAATACTCATGCATACTTCTAGTATTCTTTCTTCATTATTTGTTGATTCACTAAGTTTACATGAATGATAAAATCCACCACCAATACTCCTAGAATATCCAATTCCAAATCCAACAACACCACATACTTTTTTATTTAATCTTAATCTTTTAGTGACTTTACTAACCATTTCTCTAATTATTAATGTAACATTAAGTGTAGTATAATCTTTATATAAAATTTGACTTAATCCATAGCTTTTATTTTTAACTATATAATTTTGAGTTTTAATATTACTATAATCAATCCCATTCGCATGTTCCCAAAGTTCTTCACCAAGTATTCCAAATCTTTTTTTATAAAAAGTTTTAGGATACTTATTTATATCACCAACTTTTTTAATGCCTAAGTCATTTAATTTCTTCATAGTTTTACTACCAATTCCCCACATTTCATCAAGTGGTTCAATATTCCAAAGTTTTGTCTTAATATCATCGTATGTCCATTTTGCAATAAAGTTAGGAGAATGTTTGCTTTCAATATCAAGAGCAACTTTTGCTAAAAGTAAATTAGGACCAATTCCACAAGTTGAAGTAAGTCCTGTTCTTTTAGTAATCTCATTCATAATAGTTTTTGCTAAAGTAACATCATCCATTTTATATAGTTTTAAGTAGTCTGTTACATCCAAAAATGACTCGTCAATTGAATAAACATGCATATCTTCTTTACTTACAAAATCTAAAAATGTATTAATAACTTCTTTACTTTTTTGAACATATAAACTCATTCTTGGTTTAGCTGTTATATATTTAATATTTTTAGGAATTTCAAAAACTCTTCCACGACTAGGAACACCAAGAGACTTCATATAAGGAGTAACCGCTAGTGTAATCGCACCGCCTTTTCTAGATGGGTCTGCTACAATGAGTGGAGTGGTAAATGGATCTAACCTCCTATCAACGCATTCCACAGATGCAAAAAAACTTTTTAAATCTATACATAAAATATTTCTTTCTTCCATACCTGGTTCATCTCCTTAAATAAATAATATCATATTTTTGTTTGTGTTTCAATATAATGAAATTGGTAATATTAACCAAGAATTTAAATAAAATATACATGAATAAAAAATAATTAATTCGAATACATTTTACTAGGAGGAAACACATATGAGTTTACCTAAAGTATTTAGAAATAATAACACAGGAGTAATAAAAAATAATGTTGAACAATACTATTCAAAAGAAGATAATTTAAAAACTAATTTAGAATTAACTAATGATAACATGAAACCAATTATTATTAAGAAAAAAATAAATGATATCTTTAATAGTAATTCATTTATATATAAAGTAAATGTTATAATAACTACTATAGATGGAGATAAAGAGTGTACATTAATTGCCAGAAATAATGATAGCCTATTAACATTAAATAATGAGAAAATACTTATAAGTGATATACTAGATATTAAGAAGATTTAACTCTTCTTTTTTCATTTAATTTATGTTAAAATATCTTTGTATTAAAGGAAGTGATATAAATGAATTTACCAAATATGTTAGAAGCTAAAAAAAGAAATAATAATGAATTTTGTATATATGATTATGAAGAAGTAGAATTAGATAAAAGTCTAGTTGGAAAAAAATATTATGTAAGAACTTACGGATGTCAAATGAACGAGCATGATGGAGAAAGAGTAAAAGGTGTTTTAACTGAATCTGGAATGACTGAAGCAAGTGATATGAATGATGCTGATTTAATAATACTTAATACATGTGCAATAAGAGAAAATGCTCATGATAAAGTCTTTGGTTTTATGGGATTAATTAAAAAGATGAAAGAAACTAAACCAGACTTATTAATGGGTATATGTGGATGTATGGCACAAGAAGAAAGTGTAGTAAAAGAAATTATGAGTAAATATAAATATGTAGACTTTGTATTTGGAACTCATAATCTTAATCAAATGATAAAAGTAATAAATGAAAGAATTAAAACTGGTAAACAAAATATTGAAGTATTTAGTAAAACTGGAGATGTAATAGAAAATATTCCTGCCAAAAGAGATAGTAAAGTATCTGCATGGGTAGATATAATACTAGGATGTGATAAATTCTGTACTTATTGTATAGTACCTTATACAAGAGGAACTCAAAGAAGTAGAAGAAAAGAGAGTATCATAAAAGAAGTAGAAAAACTTAAGAAAGATGGATATAAAGAAGTAACTTTATTAGGACAAAATGTTAATGCATATGGAAAAGACTTATATGAAGACTACAACCTAGCTAATTTACTAAGAGATGTAAGTAAGACAGGTATAGAAAGAATTAGATTTGTAACAAGTCATCCATGGGATTTTACTGATGAAATGATAACTGCGATAAGTGAATGCGATAATGTAATGCCTTATGTTCATTTACCAATTCAATCTGGTAGTGATAGAATACTTAAACTTATGGGAAGAAGATATACAAAAGAAGAATATTTAAATCTATATAATAAAATAAGAAACACTATAAAGGGAGTAAGTGTAACTACTGATATAATCGTAGGATTTCCTGGAGAAACAGAAGAAGACTTTAATGAAACTCTAGATGTGGTAAACACTTGTAAATTTGACGGGGCATTTACATTCATATATAGTCCTAGAGAAAATACACCAGCATCTATGTTAGAAGATAATACACCAATGGAAGTTAAAAATGAAAGATTGCACAAACTAAATGAAGTAGTAAATAGCTATAGTAATATGAGAAATCAAGCAATGGTTGGAACTATACAAAAATGTTTAGTAACAGGTAAAAGTGATAAAGATAATACTAAATATGCTGGATATACAGAAAATATGAAATTAGTAAATATAATAAGTGATGAAGATATAACTAATAAAATAGTTAATGTAAAAATTGATGAAGCAAAAAGCTTTAGTTTAAATGGAACTTATATAAAATAGGTTCCTTTTTTGGGTATTTGTCATATATTAGTACTAGGTGGTGTTTTATGTATAAAGAAATAGTTACTAAAGCCGTTATTGGTAAAGGTAAAAAAACATTTAGAAATACTTATGAACTTAGAACAACTGATAAAATAGATACAGTACTTGGTTGCTGGGTTATAAATCATACAATGAACGGAAGTAATGATAATGGAAGAGTTAGAATAAATGGGAGTTTTGATGTTAATATATGGTATAGTTATGACAATAACACTAAAACTAGTGTAGAAGCAAGAAAAATAAGTTATACAGAACTTGTAAATGTACATTTAAAAGAAAATAGTACTCTAACTAATGATAGTGAAATAATAATTAATAGTTTAAAAAATCCTACTGTAATTGATGTAAGTTCTAAAGATAATTTAATAAAATATGAAATAGAGAAAGAACTAGGTATCGAAATAATTGGAGATGCAAAAGTAATGATACAAACTATGGAAGATGAATATGAAGATTATGATATAATTGATGATGAAGTAAGTGATGAAGAAATTAGTAAATATATAGATAATGAAGTAAAAGAAGATTATTTGTAAATTATATATCAATGTTGCAATTGCAACATTGTATTTTTATTTGGTAATGTATAATCATATTAGACGGAAGGTGGGTAAAATGAAGATAGAATTATTAGGAGCACTTGATTATAATAAATTAGGTGATGAATTAAAAAATAGTGGTATTGACAATAATAAAGTAGATACACTTATAGAAAAAGTTAAATATTTAGAAAAAGAAGCAAGAATCCGAAATGCTTCTCTAGCAGGTAGAATATCTAGATTTCCTGGGGATGTATTTGAAGTTTTAAAATTAAGTGAAGAAAAAACATTAGAACAAAACTTAAAATATGTTAATCGTGTAGTAAACATGGGACATGAATCTATTACAGATCATGACTACTGCTTATTTTTAATCAAAGATGTTAGCCCTTTAATCGAGCAAACTATAATAGAAGAAAGATTATCTAGTTTTACAATTAAATCTAGAAGAGAAGTAGATTTTAGTAATGTTGGGTATTATGTTCCAACTTTTCATGATGAAAATGGAAATGTTTTAAAAAATAATGAAGTAATTCAAGAAGAATATAAAAACTATACAGAAGGATTATTTAAAAGATATGGTGAATTATTAGAACTAGGAATACCAAAAGAAGATGCTAGATTCGTATTACCTTATTCATTTAATAGTAATATTATTATGGGAATGGACGCACACACTCTAAAAGATTTAATTATTAAGTTAACAAAAACTAAATATAGTAAAATAGGTGAACTAAAAGAATTTGGTACTAAATTAAATGAAATATGTAAAGAAAGAGTACCTTATGTTAGTGATATAATATCTAAAGAAAATGAAAATTTAGAAGATGATGTACAAAATATTTTGGATGATCATATAACAAATAAAACATATAAAATATTAAATAAAACAGTATTAACAGCATCTACTTATGATATTGATAACAAAATAATCGCAAGTGCTATAATGAGAAGATATCAATTTGATTATGTAAAAGCACTTAACATCGCAAGAAATTTAGATAAAGAAACAAGAAAAAAAATAATGAAAGCAATAGGAAATTCTAGAGATAAGTTAGAACTAACACAAGTGAATTTTACATTTCAAGTACCAATTAGTTTAGCAATATTACCTCACTTAACAAGACATAGAATGCATGACTTGATTACACCAGATTTTTCTCCAAATATTGATTTATTACAATATAAAATTCCTCCAAAAATAAAAGATAAATGTATTAGTAAATATATTCAAATATTTATAGATAATGAAAAGATGTATCAACATTTTAAAAATGATTATAACATTAGAGAAGAAGATTTAGTTTACTTTACTTTATTTGGAAATATGGTTAATGTTGAAACTACAATAAATGGTAAAGCTTTAAAACATATATTATCTTTAAGAGAATGCAATAAAGCACAATGGGAAATAAGATATATTGCTAATGAAATGCATAAAAATGTACAAGAATTAAGCGATGCAGAACTTTATGCAAGCTTATTAGGACCTAGTTGTGAAACTGATTTATATTGTAAAGAAGGAAAAGAATGTTGTGGAAAAATAAATGCAATTTTAGCAAAGAAAATGGAAAAGAAATAATTCTTTTCTTTTTTTATAAAAAATTAAAAAAACATCTTGATTTATAAACGATTGTTTGATAATATATATTTGCTTTGTATAAAAGTAATAAAAAAGATAATATTAAGTAATAAGAGGTGTACTATGGATAAAATAGTAATAAAGGGAGCAAGAGAAAATAATTTAAAAAATATTGATATAGAAATACCTAAAAATAAATTAGTAGTAATGACTGGTGTAAGTGGAAGTGGTAAATCTAGTTTAGCGTTTGATACTATATATAAAGAAGGACAAAGGAGATATGTAGAATCTTTAAGTGCATATGCTAGACAATTTTTAGGTAATATGGAAAAACCAGATGTTGATTCAATTGAAGGGTTAAGTCCAAGTATAAGTATTGACCAAAAAACAACTAATAAAAATCCTAGAAGTACAGTGGGTACAGTAACAGAAATATATGATTACTTAAGACTTTTATTCGCAAGAATAGGAACTCCTATGTGTCCTAAACATAAGAAACCTATTAAAAGTCAATCAATAGAAGAAATGGTTAATAAAGTTTTTGAATACCCTGAAGGAACTAAAATTGAAGTATTAAGTCCTGTTGTTAAGGGAGAAAAAGGTACTCATAAAGAGCTATTAGATGATTTAAGAAAAGATGGATTTAGTCGTGTAAGAGTAGATGGAGAAGTTAGAAGTTTAAGTGAAGAAATAATATTAGAAAAAAATATTAAAAATACTATTGAAGTAGTAATCGATAGAATAGTGGTTAATGAAAAATCTAGAAGTAGATTATTTGAAGCAATTGAATTAAGTACTAAAATGGCTAATGGAAAAGTATTAATAAATGTAATTGGAGATAAAGAAATTCTAATGAGTGAAAAATATGCTTGTCCAGAATGTGATTATAGTTTAGATGATCTAGAACCTAGAATGTTTTCATTTAATAGTCCCTATGGAGCATGTCCAGATTGTAAGGGGTTAGGAGTAAAATTAAAAATAGATGAAGACTTATTAATACCAAATAAAAACATAAGTATTATGGAAGGTGCAGTAGCTTCTTTTCAAAGTGGAGAAACACTAAGTATCTATTTTAAAAAACTTAATAGTGTTAGTGAATACTATAATATTGATTTACATAAACCTGTCAAAGACTTGACGAAATTTGAACATGATACAATTTTTTATGGTTCTAAAGATAAAATAGATTTTAAAGTAGAAACAAGAAGTGGAAGTGTATTAAAAAGTCATGATTACTTTGAAGGAATAATAACTAATTTAGAAAGAAGATATATGGAAACTAATAGTCCAAGTATAAGAGAATGGATAGAAAGTTATATGACTGAATTAAGTTGTCCTACATGTCATGGAGCAAGACTAAGTGAGCCAATATTAAATGTATTCGTTGGTGGAAAAAATATATATGAAATAACTAATTATAGTATTAGAGATTTAATAGAATTCTTTAAGAAGTTGAAACTTAATAAAACAGAAGAAGAAATTTCTCACTTAATACTTAAAGAAATAAATGAAAGACTAGAGTTCTTACAAAATGTAGGGTTAGATTATTTAACATTAAGTAGAAGTGCAGGTACTTTATCAGGTGGAGAAAGTCAAAGAATAAGACTTGCTACTCAAATAGGTAGTAAATTATCTGGAATACTATATGTATTAGATGAACCAAGTATTGGATTACATCAAAGAGATAATAATAAACTAATTAATTCATTAAAAGAAATGAGAGATTTAGGAAATACCCTAATAGTAGTAGAACATGATACTGATACAATGCTAGCAAGTGATTACTTAATTGATATTGGACCAGTCGCAGGTAGTGAAGGTGGTTATGTTGTAGCCAAAGGTACACCTGAAGAAGTAATGAAAAATGAAAATTCATTAACTGGTAAATATCTAAGTGGTAAATTAAAAATAGAAGTACCAAAAAAGAGAAGAAAAGGTAATGGAGAATATATAGAAATAAAAGGTGCTAAAGAACATAACTTAAAAAACATAAATGTTAAATTTCCTAAGGGTACTCTTACAGTAGTAACTGGTGTAAGTGGAAGTGGTAAATCTAGTTTAGTAAATGAAATATTATATAAAAAACTAGCATCAACTATATATAAAAGTAAAGATAAACCTGGTATTTATAAATCAATCAAAGGAATAGATGATGTAGATAAAGTAGTATTTATAAGTCAAGATCCAATTGGTAGAACTCCAAGAAGTAATCCGGCTACTTATGTAGGTGTATTTGATCTTATTAGAGATGTATTTACAGAAACTAAAGAAGCAAAAATAAGAGGATATGATAAATCAAGATTCTCATTTAATGTAAAAGGTGGTAGATGTGAAGCTTGTAATGGTGATGGAGTTAAAAAAATAGAAATGCATTTCTTACCAGATGTATTTGTTCCTTGTGATGTATGTCATGGTAAAAGATATAATAAAGAAACACTAAATGTAAAATTTAAAGGTCTTAATATCGCAGATGTACTTGATTTAAGAGTTGATGAAGCAAGAGATATATTTGAAAGTGTTCCAAAAGTTAAAAGAATACTTGATACAATGCATGATGTAGGTTTAGGTTATGTAAAACTAGGACAAAATGCAGTAACATTGTCTGGCGGTGAAGCAGGTCGCGTAAAATTAGCTAAAGAATTGCAAAAAAAACCTACTGGAAAAAGTGTATACATATTAGATGAACCTTCAACTGGATTACATACTGATGATATAAAGAAATTATTAGAAATATTAAATAGAATAGTTGATAATGGAGATACAGTAATAGTTATTGAACATAACCTAGATATAATAAAAGTAGCTGACTATATAATTGACTTAGGTCCAGAAGGTGGAGACTTGGGAGGAAATATAGTAGCCACTGGTACTCCAGAACAAATATGCAAAGTAAAAGAAAGTTATACAGGGGAATATTTAAAACCTCTTCTATAACTTTTTTCTATAACCTATTGAATAAAAACAAATGATTTGATAAAATAAAAATGTAAAAAATAAAGGAGCAAACGAAACTATGAAAGAACTAATTCTCTTTGAGTTAAGTACCAAACTTGGTACGAATTTCGGGGGGGGTTATTACTAACTAACTCTCATAGTTTTTGTTTTACATTAAATTCATAGGCACAAGTCTATGGATTTTTTCGTGCTCGAAGAAGGGAAGAAAAAAGATGAAAGAAAAGAAATATGCATTGTATGGAATAGGAGTAGTATTAATATCATTAATAGGAATATCATTAGCATACTTTGCAACACAAATAGTAGGAAAAGAAAAAGATATATCAGTAAATACAAAAGATTTAAGGATAATATTTAATAATGGAGATGCTATAACAGGAGAAAATGTAGTAGCGGAAGATAACTGGAGTATGACAAAAACATTTAGTGTAGAAAATAAATCTAATAGTACATATAAATATAATATAGTAATAAAAGATTTAATAAATACATTCAAAACAACAGGATATTTACAATACAAAATAACAAGTACAGATAGTGGATATAATATGACAAGTTTTGAGGATGTACCAAAGTCATCAAAAGCTCAAGATACTGTACTAGCATACAGTATATCAATAGCTGAAGGAGTTACTCAAAACTACACAATAACAATACAATATCTAAATGATGAAAATGTAGACCAATCAGATGACATGGAATCAGAACTAAGTGGTAAATTATACATATCCGAAGGAAGTAATCCATCACTTACATATGCCATGCTAAGAGATAATCCAACAGTAAGTGAAAGAACAGATTTTAGTGTAACTAATGTAGCTAACACAACTGGAACAATATATCAAACAAATAAAACAGAAGACGGAAGTACAGTATATTACTATTCAGGGAATACAACAAATAACTGGGTGAAGTTTGGCAAAGAAATAGAAACAGAGTGTACTTATTATGATAAAAATACAGAAAGAAATTCACAAGTATGGTATGCAGAATTAGATGAAAATACAAATGTTGAAAGTTATAGAAAGGTAAGAACTAGTGAAGAATGTTCTTCGACCAATGTTTGCAAGGGCCTTCTTGGATTAGGAATAAATTATCGATATATTGTGGGTCTTACTGAGGCACAGTGCAAAAGTATTTCTGGAACATTGAAAACGGATAAAGCAACATCTGGTACTACAAAAACAAATGATATATATTGGAGAATAATAAGAACAAATGAAGATGGAAGTGTAAGACTATTATATTCAGGAACAGATTATAATACAACTACAGGTTATATTGGTATTTCTGAGTACAACGCAAACAATAGTGATCCTAATTATACGGGATATATGTATGGAAATACTGGTTCATTAGTAAATAACAGAACTAATATAAATGATAGTACAATAAAAGCATTTATTGATAAATGGTATAAAAATAATTTATTAGCTAATTATGATAAATACGTAAGTAAAACAGCAATATATTGTAATGATAGAAGTAATACAAATTATTCAATATCAAATGATTTTAATTTTGGATCATACATTAGACTTAGCAGAGAAAATAATCATATACCAGTGCCAACGTATAAATGTGGTGGAAATGATAATGGAGGATTATTTGAAAGTACACAAGCAATTGCAGATAAGTTTAGTGTAAGCACAACAGGTGGAGGAAACGGACGACTAACATACCCTATAGCAATAATGACAACTGATGAAATTGCATTCGCAGGTGGAGTAAGCAATACTAAGCTAGAAGAACCATATGCCTGGTATGTTTTAAATAGAAAAGAAAATGTTTTGATTAACGATTTTTATATGCACACCATGTCTCCTTCAATTTATAATATAGACAATTATATTCGAGCAAGTGTGTGGACAATTATTGGAGTTTCTGGAAACATGGCATATTTAACTGATAACAAGAATGTGTCATACAATGGAGCAGTAAGGCCGGTTTTATCATTAAATAATTGTGCTAAGGTTTTATCAGGTATTGGAACCCCAGAAAGTCCATATGAAATAGATTATGAAGGTAGTTGCGAATAATCACCAAAATCTCTTGAATAAAAGCTAATGATTTGATAAAATAAAAATGTAAAAAATAAAGGAGCAAACGAAACTATGAAATTAAATAATTTCTTTCATATCAAAACAATAGTTTGTTATGGGGGGGGTTATTACTAACTAACTCTCATAGTTTTTGTTTTACATTAAATTCATAGGCACAAGTCTATGGATTTTTTCGTGTGTGAGAAAAGAGGTAAAGGTATGAAATTTATAAAAACAAAAACAGGTATATTCTATACAATAACATTTCTATTAATAATGGTATTATCATTAAGTTATGCATCATTTAAAACAATAACAAACGGATATAAAGCCGCTGACTTAAGAATTAGTAATTTAATGTATGGAATAGATATAACATCTACTGGAGGAAGTGAAACAATAAGTGGTACATCGGTAACATTAACTAGTGGTAATACTTCTACTATTTTAGTTAAAATAACAAGTTTAAATCAAATTGATTCTAATTATGGATTAGATTATAAAATAACAAGTGGAACAGGTAATGTTTATTATGTAAAAAGTACAGAATACTTACCTACAGGATCGGTTAATGGATATAATAATGAAACATATTCTAAAACAATAACAGTGATAATTGAAGCAACTAGTAACATGACAGTACAATTTCATGTAACTGGAGGATACACTCATACAAGTGATTTAACCCCTCCAAGTGGTTATACAAGGTTATCTCAAGTATATGTACCAAAACCTGATTTAGCTGGACAGTACTCTGAAACACTAGGTAGTTTACAAAGTCAATTTACAAAAAGTCAAAATCAAATTAAATTTAACACAAAACAAATTACATTCACTAATAACTGTACTAATGCAAGTGCTAGATTTAATTATGCAAAAGGTGTATATGAAGTAAGAAATATAGGAGAAAATGCTAATTGTGATTTAGGATTTACTTCATCAAATACTATTCAATACTTAAATAACTATGTAATAAGTTTAAATAATCAAACGGTAGGAAATGGTAAAGTAGTAAATGAAAATGGCTATAGATATGAGGGAACAAATCCAAATAACTATGTACTATATAATGGTGAATTATGGAGAATAATAGGAGTATTTGGTAGTACAGTTCATGGCCAGTCAGGAAATCTAGTAAAGATAATAAGAAATGAGAGTATAGGAGGACTAGTATATTATACGCTTACTAGTAGTTTAACTTCATGGGGAGCATCAACATTATACAAATTATTAAATCAAACAAGTGGAGGATCATATTATACAGGAGTGGATTATGCAAATAAATCAAGTGGAACATATTGTTCAAGTTATTATGGGTATACGCCAATAGATTGTTCATTTAGTAAGACAGGAATAAGAAGTGATTATGCAAGAGGAATGATACAAGAAGCAAGTTGGTATTCAACAGCATATGCAGTTCCAGGTATACAACCATACGATGCGTATTTAAACGATATAACAACTACGACAAAAAGTACTGGATATATAGGACTTATGTATGCAAGTGACTATGGCTATGCTGTACAAGCAAGTGATTGTGCGAGGACAACAGCATTATCTTCATATGATGGAAGTACAACAGGACTAACATGTGCAGGAAAAAATTGGTTAAGACTAGGAGAAGAGGAATGGACAATTTCTAGAACAAGTGATAACAGTTCAAAGACTGTAGAAAATCACGGTGGTCTGGATGGTGATGGCATTCAAATGGGACACATAGTGCGACCAGTCTTGTATCTCAAGTCTAGTGTGTATTACGTAAGTGGAAGTGGAACATATGATGATCCAATAGTGATAGGAAATTAATATAAACAAATGAAAGGAAAATACAATTAAATGAAGAAAATAATAATAGGTGTATTAATATTAATAATAACTAGTGTTATATTATATTTGGTCCCTAAAGAAGAAAAAGAATTATACGCAATAACTGTTGATGGGCAGAAAGTTAACACAATGCCATCAAGTGGTAATTATGATGTAACAGTTAAGTGTACTAATGCAACTGGAGTATGGAATTATACAGAATGGGGAATAGATTTAACTGATGTTGAAAAAGATTATAGTTGTATTATAGAATTTACTACTTCAAATAAAACTACATTAAATAACTATGTAATAAGTTTAAATAATCAAACGGTAGGAAATGGTAAAGTAGTAAATGAAAATGGCTATAGATATGAGGGAACAAATCCAAATAACTATGTACTATATAATGGTGAATTATGGAGAATAATAGGAGTATTTGGTAGTACAGTTCATGGCCAGTCAGGAAATCTAGTAAAGATAATAAGAAATGAGAGTATAGGAGGACTAGTATATTATACGCTTACTAGTAGTTTAACTTCATGGGGAGCATCAACATTATACAAATTATTAAATCAAACAAGTGGAGGATCATATTATACAGGAGTGGATTATGCAAATAAATCAAGTGGAACATATTGTTCAAGTTATTATGGGTATACGCCAATAGATTGTTCATTTAGTAAGACAGGAATAAGAAGTGATTATGCAAGAGGAATGATACAAGAAGCAAGTTGGTATTCAACAGCATATGCAGTTCCAGGTATACAACCATACGATGCGTATTTAAACGATATAACAACTACGACAAAAAGTACTGGATATATAGGACTTATGTATGCAAGTGACTATGGCTATGCTGTACAAGCAAGTGATTGTGCGAGGACAACAGCATTATCTTCATATGATGGAAGTACAACAGGACTAACATGTGCAGGAAAAAATTGGTTAAGACTAGGAGAAGAGGAATGGACAATTTCTAGAACAAGTGATAACAGTTCAAAGACTGTAGAAAATCACGGTGGTCTGGATGGTGATGGCATTCAAATGGGACACATAGTGCGACCAGTCTTGTATCTCAAGTCTAGTGTGTACTACGTAAGTGGAAGTGGAACATATGATGATCCAATAGTAATAGGAAATTAAATATGACAAATGAAGAGTTAAAGATGACAATTGGTAGTAATATAAAAAAATATAGAAAAATGAAAGGATTTACACAAAAAGAACTAGCTAAATCAGTTCATATTGCTACTCCTTTAATTGGTGCACTTGAAAGTCCTAATTTGTGTCAAGGAATAAGTACATATACTTTATATAAAATAAGTAAAGTATTAAATGTAACTGTAGATAAATTATTTGAAAAATGTTAAATTATTAACATTTTTTATTTAATATATGATACAATAAAGTAGGTGATAGGAAATGAGTAAAATATATATTAATAAAAAAGAGGTAGTACCTAACAATCCTAAAAGTGATTTGGTAATATTTATATTAGAATTATTTGTAAGTGCAATAACACTTATGATTGCTTCATCTATATTTAAAGGATTTTATGTAGAAAACATATTTTATGCTTTAGTAACAAGTCTTGTAATAAGTTTATTAAATGCATTTGTAAAACCAATACTTATTTACTTTACATTACCTGTAACTATTATGAGTTTAGGACTATTATATCCAATAGTAAATGTAATAATATTAAAACTTGCTAGTTTAATAATGGGTAAATCATTTGTAGTTGAAGGTTGGATATTACCATTCTTTATAGCAATATTTATAAGTATAGTTACTAGTATATTACAAAAAATAATAGTAGAAGGTTATAAAAGAGGTTAAATATGAATCCAATAGCGTTTACATTATTTGGTTATGATATTAAATGGTATAGTGTACTAATTCTAATAGGAATATTGATTAGTTATATATTCATAAATATAGAAAGTAACAAATTTAAAATATCTAAAGATTTTATAACTAACTTATTATTTTGGACGATTATATTTGGAATATTAGGTGCTAGACTTTATTATTGCATATTTAATTGGAGTTACTACAGTAAGCACATAGGTGAAATATTCAAAATATGGGAAGGTGGATTAGCCATTCATGGCGGTATAATTCTAGGTGGCTTAACACTAATATTATATTGTAAAAAATATAAAGTATCTTCACTTATAATGTTAGATATAATATCTCCATGTTTATTATTTAGCCAAGCACTTGGTAGATGGGGTAATTTCTTTAATCAAGAAGCCTATGGTGTTTCTACAACACTTCAAAAATTACAAAGCTTAAAAATACCTGACTTTATAATACAAGGTATGTATATAGATGGAGTATATTATACACCAACATTTTTCTATGAATCTCTATGGTGTTTACTAGGAGTAATAATATTAATAGTAATAAGACATCTTAAATATACAAGAATAGGATATCAAGTATCATTTTACTTAATGTGGTATAGTGTTGGAAGATTTGTAATTGAAAGTTTTAGAACAGATTCACTAATGTTGGGTTATTTCAAAGTAGCGCAGATAGTAAGTGTAGTATTATTTATAGTAGGACTTGTAATATTCCTAATTCAAACAGGAAAACCAAAACTAGAAGAAATGTATAATTCTAAAGAAAAAATAGAAGTAGTACATTTTTAAGGAGGAAAAATTATGTATGATGTAATAATTGTAGGTATGGGCCCAGGTGGAATGAGTGCGGGGGTTTATGCTAAAAGAAGCGGATTAAAAACTTTAATATTAGAAAAAAAAGCACCAGGGGGATTAATAAACATAACTAATTTAGTTGATAACTATTTAGGTTTTGATAACATTACTGGACCAGAACTATCTTATAAAATGTTTGAACATTGTAAAAACAATGGAGTAGAATATAAAATAGAAGAAGTAACTAAAATAAAAAGAGAAAAAGATAGATTCTTAATCAAAACTAATAAATCAAATTATGAATCTAAAACAGTTATTCTAGCAGGTGGAAGACAACCTAAAAAAATTGATTTAGAAGATAAATTAAAAGATTTAAAAATAAGTAGATGTTCAGTATGTGATGCACCTTTATATAAAAATAAAGTAGTATTATGTATAGGTGGAGGAAATTCTGCTTTTGAAGAAGGAATATATCTAAGTGACTTTGCTAGTAAACTATATATAGTAACTAGAAATGAAGTGAAAGCTGATGATGAGTTAGTAGAAGAGGCAAAGAAAAGAAACAATATTGAAATATATGAACATGAATCACTTGTTGATATAGAAGAGTTAGATAATCAATACAAATTAGAATTTACTAATAAAGAATTTATAGTAGATGGTATATTTAGTTATATTGGTTATCAACCAAGTACAGAATATTTAAGTAATCTAAATATATTAACAGATACAGGTTACATTGAAACTGATGGAGTTAAAACTGTAATACCAGGCTTATATGCATGTGGTGATATAATAAAAAAAGAATTGTATCAAATCATAACTGCATGTGGTGAAGGAGCAGAAGCCGCAACATTAGCTAAAAAATATATTGAAAGTATAGAAGAAAACTAGTTTTCCTAGTTTTTTTTTAGTATAATTAATTCATTAGGAGTTGATCAAATGCAAGTATATGGTAAAAATGTTGCTAGAGAAATATTAAATAGTAATTATAATATAAAAAATATATATTTAGTTGATAATTTTAATAATGAAGAACTTATAAATTTAATAAATAAAAAACATATTAAACCTATCATTAAAACTAATAGGGAAATGGATAAGATGACTAAAGAATTACATCAAGGAATAATAATTGATTTAGAAGATTATAAGTATCACACATTTGATGAAATAAAAAATGATATAAATAGTAATTTTATAGTTATATTAGATCATATAGAAGACCCTAGAAACTTTGGAGCTATTATAAGAACTAGTGAATGTGCAGGAGTAGATTATATAATTATACCTAATAAAAGAAGTGTTGAAATAACACCAATAGTGATGAAAACAAGTAGTGGAGCTTTAACTAATATGAAAATAGTAGAAGTAAGTAATTTAAGAAATACTATTGATAGACTAAAAGAATTAAATTATTGGGTAATTGGAACAGATGCTAATGGTACTAATTATAATGATATAGACTATAATGGAAAAGTTGCTTTAGTTATAGGTAGTGAAGGTAATGGTTTAAAAGAAATAGTAAGAAGAAGTTGTGATGTAATCGCAAGCATCCCACTTAAAGGAAAAGTAAATAGTTTAAATGCTTCTGTAGCCGCAGGTATAATGATATATGAAGTAGTAAAATCGAGGTAAATATGGAAGATATTGAACTATTAGAACTAATAAAAGAAAACAATGAAGAAGCACTAGAAAACTTAATTGAAAAGTATAGATCAACTATTATTGGAATTCTTTTAAAATATAAAAAAGATGCTTATTTAATAGGCTTAGATATTAAAGACTTATATCAAGAAGGATTAATCGGTTTATTTGAAGCAATTAAAACATATGATGAACAAAAAGATGCATCATTTAAAACTTATGCTAACTTAGTAATAGATAGAAAGTTATTAGATTTAATAAAGGCTAATAAAAGATTAAAACATTTTACTTTAAATAATGCTGTATCTTTAGATAGTTTATTAGATGAAGAAGATGATAGAAATTTATATGATAAATTAGAAACAGATGAAAGTACACCTATATCAAAACTTATAGATGAAGAAGATAATGAATTATTAAAAAGTAGTTTGACAGACTTTGAATTAAAAGTATATATATTGAAAATTGAAGGAAAAAATAATAAAGAAATAGCATCTATATTGGATAAAAATTTAAGGAGTGTAGAAAATACCATTCAAAGAATAAAAATAAAATTTAAAGAAATTACAAATGATAATGAATAACTCTTGAATAACAACAGATGATTTGATAAAATAAAAATGTAAAAAATAAAGGAGCAAACGAAACTATGAAAGAACTAATTCTCTTTGAATCAAGTACCAAACTTGGTACGAATTTCGGGGGGGGTTATTACTAACTAACTCTCATAGTTTTTGTTTTACATTAAATTCATAGGTAAAAGTCTATGAATTTTTTCGTGCTCAAAAAAGAAAGGATGGAAAAGATGAAGGAAAAGAAATATTTAGTACTAGGTATAACATTAGTAGTATTAACATTTGTAGGAGTATCATTAGCATACTTCTTAACAACAATAGAAGGAGATAGAAAAAATATTACAATTAATACAGCTGATTTAAGAGTAATATTTACAAATGGAGATGCAATAGAAGGGACAGAAATAGAACCAGGATGGAGTGTAACTAAATCATTTAGTGTAGAAAATAAAACTAAGAATGAATATAAATACAACATAGTAATAGAAGATTTAGTAAATACATTCAAAACAACAGGATACTTTCAATATAAAATAACAAGTACTGATGGTGGATATAACATGGATGATTTCAAAGATGTACCAAAATCATCAATTGCAACAAATACAGTACTAGCATATAGTGTTTCAATACCAGCCAAATCAACACAAAACTATACAATAACAATACAATATAAAAATGATGAAAATGTAGATCAAAGTATAGATTCACTTCTAGATGCAGTAGTAACAGGTAAATTGTATATAAATGAAGGAACTTATCCGACATTGAGTGAAGTAATATTAAGAGATAATCCAACAATAAGTGAAAGAACAGACTTTAGTGTAACAAATACAGCAAATACCACAGGAACAATATATCAAACAAATAAAACAGAAGATGGAAGTACAGTGTATTATTATTCAGGAAATACATCAAAAAACTGGGTGAAATTTGCTGGATTCTATTGGAAAATAATAAGAACAAATGAAGATAAAAGTGTAAGACTACTTTATGCTGGTACAAGTCACGATACTACAACCGGATATATTGGAACATCAGCATATAATAGTTCTGATGATGATCCAATGTATGTGGGATATATGTATGGAACAAGTGGCTCATTAGCAAACAACAGAACTAATACAAATGATAGTACAATAAAAACAGTAATAGATAAATGGTATGAAAATAATTTGTTTACTAATTATGATAAATATATAAGTAAAGATGCAATATATTGTAATGATAGAAGCGTTCCAGATAATAATTATTCTACATCAAATGTTTTTAATTATAGTAGCTATATAAGATTACATACAAATGAAACTTCAACATACAAATGTGGAGGAAATGGTAACGGTGGATTATTTGAAAGTGCACAAGCTTTAGCTGACAAGTTTAGTGCAAGTACAGCAAGTGGAGGAAATGGACAACTAAAATATCCTATAGCGTTAATGACCGCTGATGAATTATCTTTTGCTGGAGGAGTAGGTGTACAAAAATTATCAAGTCCATATACATGGTATTATACAAATAGTCAAGGAGAATCAATCACAGGCAATAATTGGTGGTGGTCTTTGTCTCCTCTTGACTGGAGTGGCTCTAGTGCTAGCGTGTGGTATGTCTCTGGTTCTGACTTTCCTGGTGGCTTGTACAACGACAACGTTCAGTATGGCTTTGGGGTGCGCCCTTCAGTTTCTCTGGCCTCTTGTGTCGGCATAAAGTCAGGCTATGGAACACCTGAAAGTCCTTATGAGATTGACTACGAAAACAGTTGCAATTAACTCCGAAATATATTAAAATATTACATGAGGGATGAAAAATGGAAATAGTATTAATAATTATAGCTGTTCTTTTAATAGCGCTTGTGTTACTTCAAAGTAACAAAGCAAGTGATGCAGGTCAAATAATAACAGGTGGAAATAACTTGTTAATGGGACAAATGAAAGAAAGAGGAGCAGAAAAATTTATAACTAGATTAACTTATGTATTAGGATTTTTATTTATAGCAATTTCATTATACTTAAGTATATAGTTATTTGGGTAAGTGTAGACTTATCCTTTTATTTTTGATAAAATTAACTTAGGTGAACATAGTATGAAAGAAGAAATATTAAATATATTAAAAAAAGAAAATGGAAGAAAAATGGATCCTATAGACATAGTAAAAAAGCTTAAAAAAGTATATAGTACAGAAGATTTAAAAAGTGTACTAGATGTTTTATATGAATTAGTTAATGAGGGAGAAATAGTATCTTGTAAAAAGAATACATTTAAAATAGTAACTAATGAATACATTAAAGCACCTATAGAAAGAGTACAAAGTGGGAATGGATGGTTACTTTTAAGTACTGGAGATATATTTATAGATAAAAAGAATATGATGGATGCCAATGATGGAGATATATGTCTATGTGAAACATTTAAAAGATTTGGTAAATTAGAAGCAAGAATAAAAAGAATAATAGAAAGAAATTTACCACTTGGAGAGATAATAGAAGAAAATGGTATAACGTACATAAAGATGTTAAAAGAATATCCCTTGAATGTAGTATTACTAGAAAATAAAGATTTACCTGTAGTAGATGGAGAAATTGTTAAAGTAAAAAGTGTTAAAGAAGATAAAGATAATATATATGTTAAAGTAGTAGAAAAAGTAGGACATAAAAATAGCCCTGATATAGATACTTTAAAAATAATGGCTGAATTAGGAGTACCTGTAGGATTTAGTGAAGAAACTAAAAATGAAGTTAAATCTTTACCTATGGAAGTACTAGAAAGTGATTATAAAGGAAGAGTAGACTTAACAGATAAAATAATATTTACTATAGATGGAAAAGATACTAAAGATATAGATGATGCCATTAGTTTAGAAATACTAAATAATGGAAACTATTTATTAAGAGTATCTATCGCAGATGTAACTAACTATGTTAAATTTGGAAGTGCATTGTTTAATGATGCCTATAATAAAGGTAACTCTACATATATGGCAGATAAAGTAGAACCTATGTTACCAGTTGAACTTTCTAATGGAATATGTTCTTTAAATCCAAATGTATTAAGATGTGCAGTAACTACAGAAATGGAAATAGATAAGAATGGAAACTTTATTAAAAAAAGTATATATCCTAGTATAATTAAATCTAGAAAGAAAATGAATTATGATGATGTAAACACTATTTTAGATGGGGGACATGTAGAAGGTTATGAAGAATTTGAAAGCATTCTTCTTGATATGTTAGAATTATCTAAAATACTTAAGAAAAGAAAAAAAGAACGTGGTGAGATAGAGTTTATTAGTGATGAAATTAAACTTATAGTTGACGAAAATGGTAAATTAATTGAAATAAAGAAATTTAAAGATGGTTTAGGTGAAAGATTAATTGAAGACTTTATGATAGCTAGTAATGAAACATCTATTGAATTATTAACTAAAGAATGTAATTATGGAATATACAGAATACATGGTAAACCAAGTCCTAAGAAAATAGAAGAATTTATGAATTTTGTAAGTACTTTAGGTTATCAAGTAAAAGGTAAATTTGATTATTCTAATATCAATAATAAAGATATACAAAATATATTAGTTAGTTTAAAGGGTGTTAAAGATGAAGAATTATTAAATAGAAAACTACTTAGAAGTATGCAAAAGGCTATTTATTCAACTGAAAATATTGGACATTTTGGTTTAGGTAGTAAAAAATATACTCATGAAACAAGTCCAATTAGAAGATTCTCAGATTTATTATTACATTATATGATAAAGATAGTTATATTTAAATGGAATATGGGTGTAACTTTAGATAAGATTACTAGTGGATTAAGTGAAGCATGTGATCATATAAGTATGACTGAAAGAAGAAGCGATGAATGTGAATATCAAGTAAATGATATGAAAATTGCTGAATATATGGAAAATCATATAGGAGAAGAATATGAAGCAAGAGTAAGTGATTTACTTGAGAAAGGTTTCTTTGTAGAAACAACTAATTATATTGAAGGATTTGTAAGTTTAGATACTATAAATGATTATTATACTTTAAGTGATAATAAACTATTTTATACAAATAGAAAGAAACAAATAGCTTTAACTATGGGAGATAAAATTAAGGTTAGATGTATAGCCGCTAATAAAGAGACTAGACATGTAGATTTTATGCTTATAGAAAAATTATAAAGATGGTGAGTTAAAATGAATATAGAAAAGATAAAAAATGAATTAGTAGAACAGAAAAAAATTTTAAAGGTAATCTATATCATTATTCACAAGTAAATTTTGCTTATAATTCAAATAAAACTAATATTTGTGGTGCAATTTCTTACAATTGTTTCAAGAAAAATGTTTTGCTCTTCTTTAGTTATTCTTTACATAGAAAGTGGGTAGTTCCACTATCTTTTTTTTGTAATAAACTATTTATTTTAATAAAAAATTATGTAAAAAGAAAACAACCATTTTGGTTGCGATATAAATAATTATTTCGTAAAATTCATTTGATTAAATATATCAGTATCATAAAACTCTGCCATAGTTATCCCAAAAACCTTACACATTTTATATATGTTTCTGGAACTAGGATTTTCTACTTTATCATTTAGTAACGCAAATAGTGTTGCTACCGGTACAGTGGAAAGTTCTGATAACTTATTTGGAGTAATATGGTTCTTTTCACATAGTTCAAGTATTCTATTGATTATTGCCTGCGTAAAAGACATATTATGGCCTCCTTTGTCTATATGTAATTATATCAAAAAAATAATAAAAAAATCTCTTGATTTCAATAATTTTTTCTGAAAACGAGAAAAATATTTAAAGTATTGATATAAAATTTACTGAAATCGATAGTAAATTTATTGAAATGAAGTTTTAAAATAGATATAGACCATGAGGTAAATATCTATTTTTTTGTGTTATATGGTCGGAGAGGAGATTTGTTATGGATTATAATTTATGTTTTTTCAAACCTGTTTATTTTAAAAATGATGATACGGGCGAAGTAATCGATGGTGCTAAAGTATGCTTTTTAGGATCAAAAGAATTAGAACTTCCAAATTATGGTTATTCAGCTGATATACTTTGGATTAATCAAGAAATAAAAGCAGATCTACAAAAGCAAATAGATAGTAAAAAAGATATTACGTTTCCAGTTAAAGTAAAAGTTGATACAGAAAATTCTTTAACAGGTAAACCAAAAATTAAAAAGATTACTATACTATAAAAATGGTTATTAGGGCTTTAGTCTATTTGGACCTTTTGTTCTTCTGTTATGAACTTAAACTTTAACCTTCTTTATTACTAGAGCCCTTATAATAAATTAATTTTGGTTCCTCGGAATCATTTAAATGAAAGGAGAACTATGTTATATCTTGCTGATGAAGTAGCTTCACAACCAACAGTGACATCAGTACTTACTACTTTAAAAGAAGTATTTACTTGGTTAATGGACCAAATTGGTACATTAGTTAACTTAGTAATGAGTCAACCATTACTATTAATTCCAATTGGTATTACATTAGCATATGTTGTTGTAAGATTCTTCAAAATGATTTTCTCACTTGTAAGATAGTTGAGAAAGGGGAGCATGTAATTACATAGTTTTTTAAATTATGATAATAATTTATTTAATGATAATATTTATATTTTTATTTAATTTAGTTCAATTAATAGTTTATTATGATTTGATAAAAGATAAGTTAAAAGAAAAAGTTTTAAAAACAAGTACGAAAGTAATAATTAAAAAGTTTAAATAGTTTAAGGAGAGTGTTATTTTATGGAAAAAGAAATTTATGATTTACAAATTAAGTATTTGGTTCAATTGGAAAATTGGGAAAGATTAAAAGATGATCTTCGAACTTTAATTAGCAGTTATGAGTGTTTGAATTATTCTGATGAATCAGTTGTTAATGCATATAGATTTATTTTAGAAAAAATGAAATCAATTGAAGTAAAGAATATAAAGAAAAAGTTTTAAAAACAAGTACAAGAGTAATAATTAAAAAGTTTAAATAGTTTAAGGAGTTTAGAATGAATAAAAATGTTAATATATATATGTTTAATGATGAATGAAATATGAAGTAATAGATATATGTAAAGTATCAGATTATGATTTAGGGTTATTTTATTTTATGAAAAAGAATTTTGAAAGTGATGATATAAAGATAGTGTTAGTTGTAAAAACTGATGAAGATTGTTTTGGTTATTATGTAGAGATAAGGAAGATGAGAAATGAGTAGTTTTGTATATTTTTTATTAGGCTTAAGTTTTGCATTAAATTTAAGTCTAGGTGGATTTTTAATATTCTTGTTTAAGAAACAAGAGTCACAGGTTTATGAAGTATTTGATAAAAAAATTGAATCAGTAAAAGAAGAAACTGATCCATTTAGGAACTTATAAAGGGAGATGATAAAAAATGAAAAAAATTTACTATTGTTTATTTGCAATTTGTAGTTTTTTCATTTTTTCTTTTGGAGTAAGTGCTAATACTCAATTATTTATAAATAATTCTTCTCCTGTTATATTTGGTAATCGTGGATGTGATGATCATCATATTACTAATTTTTTGGGTTATCAAATATACACTGATTATTGTTTATCTCGTAATAGTTCTGCTCGTTTTAATGTTTATTATGATTATTATAATGTTTCTGTAAAATCTGATTCTGATTTTTATAATTATTCTAGTTTAAAGTATTTATTTGATAATTCTTTGAAGTTGTATAGTATTTTATTGACATCTTTACCTAATGAAGCTGTTGTTAAGGATTATTATACAATTAGTTATCTCTATAGTGCTATAGATGGTTATACTTCTTTATATTTAATTTTTTATGATAGTCCTATTGTTTATAATGATTTTGAAAGTATAAAAACTTTTTCTTTAAAAAATCCATCAAATGATTCAACATTTGTTTATAAATTTAAGTTAAGTTATAATGGTGTTTCATATGTAACTTTTAAATCCGTTTCATATGATGATATTTTAAGTTCAATTGGTTTTACTGGAACTTCATTATATCGACCTTCTGTAATTTTATCATCATCTGATGGTTATTATGTTAATCCTACTTTTTATAATTTTTTCTTTGATAGTAATTTTAGTATTAATTATAATGTTTCTTATGGTGATAATTCTATTAATCCTAATTATATTATTAATCGTATAAAAAATAATGATGAATTTGTTATTTTGCGTGATAATTATTTTTCTGATTATAAATTGGATTATTTTAAATTTTATGCTTTTAGTGGAGGTACTACTGGTATTCAATCATTTAGTAATGTTATTAATTATAAAGATAAATTAAAACCACCTTTTAATGGTGGCTATGGTACTTTTACTTTTAGTTATTATTTAAGAAAAAATATTTTAAAATATGTGGGTGATGTTAATAAAAATTCTTCTGTTATTTATTATCAAGGTGGTTTGATTATAACTTATCTTGAAAATGATGAATTATCTTTAAAAAAGAGTACCTTTGCCGTAAATTGTGATAAAACCGGAAAAGAGTTATGTTCTTTTACTTTAGATTTTTCTAATTTAGAAAATCCTAGTGTTTTGTTATATTATGAATCTAATATTTTAGCTGAAGCTTATAATTTTTATTATTCTAGTTATCCCTCTGTTTGGTATAAATTGAAAGATTTTGAATGGTATAGTATGAGTAATGATGATGAAGCTAAATTATCTTGTTATAATTGTGATCCTGATGATAATGGCAATTATCCATCTATTCGATTGCCAAATAGTGAATTAGAAATTTTTTTAAATTCTATTGATATTGATTATACAAATAACACTTCTTTATTAAGCTCTTTATTTTCAAATGCATTTAGTAATATTAAAGTTTTTGTTAATTCATCTATTGAATTATTATCTTTGGTTTCTAGTTTCTTTTATTCTTTACCTATTGTTGTTCAATCATTTTTAATTGTTTTGTTTATTATTTCAATGATTTATATTTTTATAAGATTTATTTCTTAGGAGGTGTGAGTATGTATATATTGTCTGGTATTACTGAAGTAACTTTTTTCATTACTGATATAATAAAAAAAGTTTTTCAAGGTTTATACTATTTATTTAGTTTTATTATTGAATTTTTTGATTATTGTGTTGATATTTTTTCTAGTTTACCTTCTAATCTTGGTGCTATTTTAATATCTGTTGTTACCATTTCATTTGTTGTTATTATTTATAAAGCTATACATTCTTAACTACCTGATATTTGTATTAATCTAAATTTTTGATTTGTTTTAATGTTAATTATATTTGTTGCTATTAATATTCCTAATATTGTTACAATAATTGTTATTATAGTTGGTATTAATAAAATATTTTTAATAATGTTTATATTTTTATTTATATTGTATAAGTAATATTCTTTTGTATTCATTTCACTTGTTTCTTCTTTATTAATTTTGTTTTTTAATAGTGCGTTTATAGTTCCTAATGTTATTAATATAATTATTAAAATTATTATAAATTTCATATTTAATCCTTCTTTCTAAGAAGATTTTATCAAAATAATATAAATAAAAGATTAGTTTAATGATAATTTTACATTAAACTTTACGAAAGGAAGTGTATTTTATGTATTTTTTAGCTATAGAAAGTTTTAGAGATTTGTCTGTTAAGATTATAGGAGAATTATCTCCTAGTATGTCATTTCTTTATGATATTTTTGCAGTTTTATTGGCTTTCTTGTTCTTTCTTGTTGTTTATTCTTTCTTTATATTTGTCCGTAATGAAATAAGGAAGTTGAGATAATGAAAGAAGTATTACAATTTATATTTAATTTAATTAGTGATTTTATCACTCGCTCTATGGAGTGGAAAATATATGGAGATTTAAGTTTAACTCATTTCATTTTTGGAGGTTTATTACTAATAGCAATATTTAGTTTATTTGGTTTTGTAGTTCCTCATTTTGGAGATGGTATTAGTTATGGAATTACAACATTTAGAAATGCAGAAAACAAGAAAGAAAAAGCAAATTATTATCATATGACAAAGAGTACATCTCATGGAGATGGAGTTTATACCCATGTTAGGTATAAAGTTAATAGAAAGACAGGTGAAGCAACAAAATTATGAAAAAGATTGCTTATATATATGCAATTATAATATTAGGATTATTACTTTTTGTGCCTGGATTTTTATCAGCTGATACATACTATGATTGGGAACAAGTACAAGTTGATACTTTACCTGAACCAACTAAAGATATTATGAATAAAGTTTATATTAAAGATGATAAGTATTATGTTGTTAAGGAAGTTATTGGAGAAGTTACACCTCTACAAATTGGCGATAATATGAATGGTAAAACATTTTATAATGCTATACCTGATAATTTGATGGAACAAGATGTTTGGAAAAACTTATCTAATTGTAGTGATTATTATTATTGTAAAGGAAACATATTTAGTGATGTGGGTAATCCATTTGGATTTTTTATTGATTATACTAATGGTCGATTTATTTTAAGTTATAAACAAGTTGGTTCTTATTCGTATGTTTACATAAATGTAAATAATGTTGTTACTTTAAATAAATTAAATTCAGTTTATGATTACGATATAGTTTTTACTCGAAAATATTCTGATGATATGTTTTCAGGTCATCCTGAGTTGTATGAGTTTATTGATTATATTTTTGCTCATATTAGTACAACACCTTTAGAAAATACTTATGAATGGTTAGAAGTAGATAAATATCAGGTTAAAGAGATAAAGTTAGATGATAGAGATTTTTATTTATTTTATGATTTTGAAGATATAAAAGAATTTAATATTTTAAGTAATTATGATTTAGAAAGTTTTACAGATTTTCAGAAAGTGGTGATTGTATTGGGATTTAATATTTTGTTTTTAGGAATTATAGGTTTATCAATATATATATTTATAAAATTAGTTTATAAAGGTATAAGTATGATATTTAAGTTTTAAGGAGAGTGATGATATATGTATATGTTGAATTTTGTTGATTATGTTAAAGATTTTGGTTTTCCTGGTTGGTTAAATTATGTGGTTTATACTTTAGGTTGTTTTTATACTCTTTTATTTATTGGAATATTTTTATTTTATATTGGTTATAAAATTTATGAAGTTATATGTTTAATAAATAAAGTTGAGAATTTAGAAAAAGAAGTTAAAAAGTTAAAGAAAGGAGGTAAGAAATGAGTATATTTGGTTTTATTGTTGTTTCAGTTCTTATGCTTATATTTCATTATTTGATAATAAAGTTTGAGATTAAGTCAAATACTGATTTATTTTATGCTTTATATTATTCAGATATAAATCGTATTTTAATAAAGTATGATAAAAAAAGATGTAAGAAGATTTTTAAAGACGAATTAAAAGAATTTAATATAGAGTTTATTGATAAGGATGATGTTGTTTCATGAGTGTCGTTTTTATTGGTGGAGTTCCTGGATCTGGCAAGACATTATTTGCTACTTATTTAGCTAAAAAGAAATTTAAAAGAGAGAATTTATTTAAGAAAAATAGAAGAATTAATAATGTTTTTAGTAATTACCCTATTCAGTTATCTAATTATTTTAGTAAGAGAAAGAAATATAAAAAACATGTTGTAAGAGTTTATGATGAAAATGGTAATTTACAGAGAAAAGTTAATTATGTTGATCGTAATGTATACTCAAGAAAAGTATCTATAATGGATTTTAATACTTATAAAAGACATATTCCTGATAGTGTATATATTTTTGATGAGTTCCATGCAGTATGTGATTCCTTAGAATATAAAAATTTTCCTAGAAAGATTCAAAAGACTTTTCAGTTTCATAGACACTTTGGAATAAAAGATATTTATGTAATATGTCAGCACCCGTCTAGATTAGTTAAACAAGTTAGAGTACTTTGTGATGAATTTTATAAGATAAAGAAATTTATAAAGATCCCTTTTATAGGTATATGTTTATTTAAATATAGTATTTATTATAATTTTGAAGATTATGGTAAAAGTACGAAAGTAAAAAAAGAAGAATGTATGTATGATTTTGAAAATAAGATAAGAATATTTAAATATAAAAAAATATTTAAAAGTTATGATACTAAGTATATGAAAGCATTAGTTGAAGAAGAAAATTATTTCGAGAGTATTCCTTATTCTACTTTAAATTTAACGCTTGATGATATTAAAAATAATTTTGATATGGTTAAAGATAAATAAGTTAGATTGTACGCACGTACCACGTGCGAACAATCGTTGCTATTGGAGGTTAAAAAAATGAAAACAGAGTTAAATTCTCTGCATGTAGCCCCCCTCACTAATAGGGGGGTAGTAAATGCAAGTGGTCCTATTTTAAGGCAATTTTTACTTTTTGACTGGATCCAGGTTACAATATTCCCTTTTAAGTCAAAAGATATTGAAAATGTAGATGAGTTTTTTCAAAGAAAAATAGAAGATATATTTCAAGGATCTTCAGATAATGTTAGATTTAATGATTATTATGATATTTTTTGGTATTTGTTTAGAATAGATAGAACTAGAGTTTTATTTAATGTTGAAACTCCTATTCGTCCTTATACATTTTGTTATAGTTATAAGAATATTAAAATTCTTGGCAATGATGAACATCCTGAGTTTGGAGTACATATTCTTCTTTCTGGTACAGCATGTCGTGAGTTCGAAGATTTAGGTTTATCATATGATGAGTTATTTTATAAGTTAAAAGATTTTAGACCTCATTATACTAGAATAGACGTAAGCTTTGATGATTATACTGGCGAATATTGGACTTTAGATCGTGTCGCTGATTGTATTAGAAATGTAGAAGTTGTTACTAGATTTAGAAGTAGTATTCAAATTAAAAAAGAAGATTTAATATCTCTTGATAATATTGGTCATACAATTCAGTTTGGATCTCGTGCTTCAGATATACAATTTACATTTTATGATAAATTGAAAGAACGTAGATGTAACTCTATATTAGTTGATGAATCAATTACTCATTGGAATCGTTTTGAAACTAGATTTCGTAATGATAAAGCATTAGCTATAGTTAATCACTATCTTTATTTTAGTGATAAAGTAAATTGTATTGCTACAGTAGATCTTCATATAGATTGTGAGTCGTTTAATGATTATGTAAAAAGTATCATTAATAATTATATTTCATTTCGTGTTAGAAGTGCGACTGATAAAACTAGATCTAGATGGTCATATCAAAAATGGTGGTCTGATTTCTTAGATAATTGTAAGAAGATTCCTTTCCAGAATCGCCCGATTGAGTATTCAATAACTAAGAAAAAACAATGGATTGATAAATCAGTTTCATTTAGTAATTTCTGTGTTTTTATTGCTGATTTACCTGATATAACAAAAGATGAGTTATCAAGTAGATATTTATATAATTTGTTTATGACTGGTGCTGAAAAACTTACAAGTAAAGAACTTCAGTATATAAATGAATATAGAGTTAGTAAAGGATTAAATGTCTTTACTTTAGATGAAATAGAATCATATGTAGATTCAGTAAAAGAGTTTTTAGTAGTTAAAAATGGAAGTAATTAAAATTGTCAATTTTGATGGAAGAGATTCCATCTTTTTTTAATTTAAATCCTAGACAAATGTTTTTATAAAATTTATTTTTTTATTTTCCCATTATTAATCAATTGACAGGCAAATGTTTTATCAAAAATTAATATTTACACTAGGCAAAGACATGATATTGTTTCTTCAGCGAGAAGATACAGTTAAGAGCATTCCCCGATATAATCATTTTCGGTCTTGCCTTGGTATTGACATATGTGTTATAATATTGAAATCAATAGAACAGATTTAATCTGTTCTACTTGTTAGAAAACTAATTTTTTCGGCGATTAATATATTACTAAAGGGTATAACGCTCTCGATTCTACCGCTAATTGCAATAGTATCACCGTTCTTTAGATGTTTCTTAATCAATAGGAAGTTCTTAATGTCTAAGTGTATTATGTAAAAATTAGTTTTTAGTTTTTCGTTCTCTTTAACCTTTGTACGTACCTCTATAATATGGTCTTTACGACCATATAAATCAGTACAAAGATCATCTGATAGAAAAACTATGTTACCTATGATAGTAAACTTATTCATGGACTTTCACCAACCTTTCTGTTCTATTGAACAGATTTTTTAATAGCACATAATGTCAATACACCGAAAATACTAAAATTTCTTCAAGAAATTTTAGATTAACACTTCTTTGTATGCTCTGGTATTTTTTCGCGTGTATCTTCTTAATCATGTCTTTGGGTTCCTGGTGTCAATATTAATTTTTGTAAAGGTTTGTTAGTCATTTGTATAATCTCAAGAAAATAAAAAAATTTTTAAAATGTTTGTTTAAAGATTTAAATTTTATCTCGAAATATTCAAAATTGAAATCTGTTTATATGGATGTTGTTCAGATTTTGCAATTTGCAACAATTTTAATTATTAAAAGGGGAGCGATTTTAACTCATCATAAAAACCCACTATGTCAAGAGAAAAATTTTAATTTTTCTCTTGTTTTTGAAAGCATCTTGCTTTTCTTACATAGTGGGTTTTTGTGATATAATTTTGTTCTTCCATTTTAATAGCTAATAAATTATAATAAAGCACCAGGAGGAGTTTATGCAGATAGTTAGTTATGTAGAAATATATCACAACTCTAAAAATATTGATTATATTGTTGATAAAAGAGAAGAAATTGTGAAGCTTAGTTATGATTTGGGAATAAATAAAACAGCCAAGTTTTATCGTACATCTAGGAATACGATAAAAAGATGGCGTAGAAGATATTTGAAATCAGGTAGAGCTGGATTATATGATATGTCTAAAAGACCACATAGTAGTCCTAAAAAAGCTTCTGATGATGTGATAAAAAAGATAAAAGATTTAACTAAAGAGAAAAAGAATAAAAAGTGTTGTATTACATCCACTAAAATATATAAGACACTTCAGTTGAGTGATGAAGTGTCTTACGTTACTTGTAATAGATATGTTAATGAAGAATTAGGTAAAAAGAAAAATAGGAAGAAAGGAAAAACAAATGGTGGCGATGTTTCCTGGAAAAGGAAACTTAAACCATTTGAACGTGTGCAGATTGATGTTAAATATCTTACAGATATTCCGAATTTAAAGCCATACTTTAGAGATAATAATCTCGCGAAGTATGAGTTCACTTTTCGAGATGTATCCACAGGTTTTGTTATTGTCGCATATGGCAGTGAGAAAAGTGTAACTAACAATGCTATATTTTTAAAAAATATTCTGTACTTATTTTTTAAAAGTATTCCTGCTTTAGATCTAAAAACTATTACCGTGCAGACGGACAATGGTTCAGAGAATACTAATCGTAAACGTCATGGTCCATATTGTGGTGAGAATAAAAAAAGTATTGTTACTTTATTTGTGAATGAGAACTTTAAGGAACATAAAACGATAATACCTGGACATTGTACAGCTCAGAGTGATGTCGAGTCATTTCACTGGACGATTGAGAGGGAGTGTTTAGGTTGGGATGATATTGTAGATAATGATTCATTATGTTACTATGTAGATAAATTTTTAGAAGAATACAATAATAGAAAAAGGTGGAAGTGTGATTATACTCCAATTGAGAAGTGTGAAGAATATTTTGGGTGTAAGATAAAAATCCCGAAAGTTGTGATACTTGATAACTTTTTAGAAAATACCAATTTTTCGTAGGGAATGAAAAAGGGTAGAAAAAATTGGGAATATTTTAGAATAAAATATATTTTCTAAAAAGGTTGTTTTCCCTGGAAAAAGAAACGGACTTAAAGAATAGAAACATGTGTTTGATAAATGTGAAAAAGTTGTTTTTGTATGCAAAAAAATAGTTCAAATGTCTTGACAAATTTTAGTAAATTTATTGAAATCGATTGACATTTTTGGTAAAAAAGTATAATATTTCTTGTATCAGATCTTATGCTTTTAGCTTTTAAACAACTATTTAAAGATCCAACTTTTGGTACAAAATGTGGGGATAACTATGAATCAAAACGAAATTGTTTCAAGTAATAATAAATATAATGAGAATAAAATCAGTTCGTATTTTTATAATAAAATAGTACATGAAAAAAGTAAAGAAAAAATTGATAACTTGCATAAGTATAAACCGAGTAAAAAAGTGTCAGTGCTACTCGGTGATTATTATGAGCAAATGGCAATTATTTCAAATTCCGTCTTAGAAAGTATTGGATGCAAAACAACTATTGTTCACAGTTGTGAAGCATTAATTCAAGAGTTTATGGAAAATCCAAATAAATATAATGTAATTATTACAAATAATACTTACTCAAATAATGGTAGTGGGGAAGAAGTTTTAAAAGTAGTAAAAAAATAAGAAAAGATATAAAGGTAATTGTATTAACTGGTGAAAAAATAAAAATTAATGATTCAAAATCAGTAAACTTTAAACTTAGCACAGACTTAAAAGATAAAATAAATTAAATACTTATAAACAAGTCAAAAATGGCTTGTTTTTTTGTAAAGTGAGAGAAAAAAATAAAAAAATCTACCGAAAACGGAAAAAATGTGGTATTATATATATAACAAGAGGATATATTGCAAGAAAAGAAAGGAGGAAATATGTGAAGTTTATTTATAGAATACTACTAATTTTTATAATAATAGTATTCGCATTTCTGGTATTCTTTGTTGAGGAATGTATAAGGTTAGAAATTAATTTGTATGATAAGCCACTTGTTAAATTAAAAGTTGAAGAAATAAAGAGCAATAACAAAAATATATATATTGAAGAAATACACAGTTTAGGTTTTACTGTTAGATATGAATATGATCTTAATCAAATGTCAGAGGATCTAGTCCAATACACAATTTCTAAAAAGACTTTTAAAACAATGTTTAAGGGAAATGTTTGGCAGTGGTCTAAAGATACAAAAGAGGAAAACATCAAAAAAATAATTACTGAAAACAACTACACTATTGTAGATGTTAGAACTAAAGAAGAATTTGATTCGGGTCATTTGGTTGATGCAATAAATATTCCAGAAGAAGAACTAGAAAAAAATCTTAATAAACTTGACAAAAACAAATATATTTTTGTTTATTGTAGAAGTGGAAGAAGAAGCCACAATGCAATGATTAAATTAAACAAAAATGGTTTTAAAAATGTTATTGATTTAGGTGGATATGAAAAAATAACAGTTTTTAAAAAAAATAACTAAATAGGAGGAAAAAAATGAAAATTGAAAAAAAAGAAATAATTAAACTTATTGTTATAATAGCACTTGCAGCTATAATGTGTGGGGTAGTATATGTTCTATCAAATAATAAAAAAATTAATCTTCCTAAAATGGGAGAAGTTGAAGAAGTTTTAATAAAGGAAGATAATAGAGTTGTTACTATTAGCGATAAAAAAGAAATAGAAAAAATATACAAAATAATAGAAAATAAAAAGTCTATGAAAAAAAGTGTAACAGATACACCAAAAGATGTTAAAAAACTTACAAAAATTTCTTTCATTATAGGTGATGATGAAAAAAATATAATGAATATTTATATGAAAGATGATATGTATTATCTTGAACAACCATACAATGGAATATTCAAATTAAGTAAAAAAGAATATGAAGATATAATGATGTATTTATCTAAAGTCTATACTATTGGTGAAATGTCAAAATATAATGTTACAAACAACAAAATAATGATGGAAATAAAAAATGACGAAATGAAGTCAGAAGATATGATGAATAACAAAATTAAATTGATTATCAAAAATATGACTAAGAAAACCTATGAGTATGAAGAAGATTTTTATGTAGAAATGGAAAAAGATGGTAAGTGGTATGAAGTAAAATGGACAGAAGAACCATCATTTAACTTAATTCTTCATGTGATTAAGGGTGAGGAAACAATTACAACTGAAATAGACGGAATGTTTAGAGAATCTTTGACAAAGGGAAAATACAGAATTGTTAAATCATTTATTGAGGAAAATGCAAGTGAAAATACTGAAATAGTATATTCAGCAGTAGAATTTGAAGAACTAAAAATCGCACTCTCGTGAATTAATTCGTGAGTTAGATTTTTCTTTTTTTGTTTCTAAAAGTATTTATTTTTATGATTACATATGGTATGATTATTTCCAAAGGAAGAGGATATGTATATGGTATAGAGTACCATATAGTATTTTGTACTAAATATCGTAAAAAAATAATAACCGATAGTGTAAAAGATTCACTTTTTCAAATAATTATATCATTATCTCAAGAAATGGATTTTAAAATAATAGAAATTAATACAGATTTAGACCATATTCACTTGTTAATTAGTTGTAAGCCTCAGCATTATATACCTACTATCGTAAAAAGATTAAAAGGTACAAGTGCAAGACTATTATTTAAATTATATCCAGAATTAAAAAAAGAATTATATGGTGGACATATGTGGAATCCTTCTTATTTTGTTGCTACTGTTAGTGATACACTAGAAGATAATATTAAAGAATATATTTCTAATCAGGGGAAGTAGGTGTTATTTATGGAGTATACTTATAGTTTTAGAATTTATCCTAATGAAGAGCAAATTGTTTTAATTGCTAAAACTTTTGGATGTTGTAGATTTATCTATAATTATTTTTTAGACTATTCTAATAATAATGGCTATAGTTCAAAGTATACAAATAATAATACCTGTAATAGAGAGCTAAAAGTAGAATATCCTTGGCTTAAAGAAGTGGATAAGTTTGCTATTACTAATACTATTTATAATTTAGATAATGCTTATAAAAGATATATAAACAAATTAGGTGGTAATCCTAGATTTAAAAAGAAAAATAAGGGAGAATCTTATCAAACTAATTATACTAATAATAATATAGAAGTATTAGATAATTACATTAAATTACCTAAATTAGGTAAAGTACTCGCTAAAGTTCATAGAAAAGTAGAAGGTACTATTATTAATGCTACAATAAAAAAATATAGTAATAATAAATATAAAGTAATGATATTAGTTAGAAAAGAAATTAAAAAGTTAGAAACTAATAGTTATATAGTAGGAATAGATATGGGAGTTAGTAATTTTGTTCATGATAGTTCTAATAATATATATAATGCTCCTAAAGAATTAATGAATACTTATGATAAAATAGGTAGATTACAAAAAAGTCTTTCTTTAAAAAAGAAAGGCAGTAATAATTATAAGAAAATAGAAAATAAGATTAATAAACTATATGATAAATGTAATAATGTTAGAAATGATTTCTTACATAAATTAAGTACTAGTATTATAAACGAAAACCAAGTTATAGTAGTAGAAGATTTAAATGTTAAAGAAATGTTTCAAAATAAGAATATAGCCAAAGTACTTGGAGATATATCTATATCTAAGTTTATTAATATGTTAGAATATAAAGCAAAATGGTATGGAAGAAAATTAATAAAGGTTGGTAGATATTATCCATCTAGTCAGTTATGTAATAACTGTGGTTATCAAAATAAAAAAATAAAAGACTATAGTATAAGATCTTGGCAGTGTCCTAGATGCGATAGTGTACATGATAGAGATTATAATGCTGCGAACAATATACTAGATAAAGGAATAGAATTATTACTTATCTAATTAATTATATATAGGGTAGGAACTATCCGAGTTTATGTCTCTTTACATTAATAATAGTATTATTAAATGGAGAAAATTCTAATAGTGATATTAGAAGCACGCGATATTAAATCGTGTGAGGTTCACGTTAAATAATATAAGAGAAAACAGCATTTCTGATACTATATAAGTAATGCTTTCTTTTATTGTAAGAATATGGGGAGATGCTTAAAATGAAAGAAAAAACACCAAATTGGTTAAAACTAGACAATGCGGCAACTATATATCCGTCAACATTATCAAGAAAATATGCTGCTATGTTTCGTGTTAGTATGACTTTAAAAGATAAAATAGATAAAGATGTTTTACAATGTGCATTAAACAATGTAATAGATAGATTTCCAACATTTAAATATAAGTTAAAGCAAGGACTTTTTTGGTGTTATTTTAAAAGAATAAAAGATAACCCCATAATAGAGCAAGATTATAATAATCCTATGTTTAGAATAAAATTTAAAAATCATAGAAATTATCTATTTAGAGTTAGATATTATGAAAATAGAATTGCAGTTGAATTTTTTCACGCCTTAACCGATGGTACTGGAGCAATTATATTTATATCTACATTAGTAGGAGAATATATTAAATTAAAATATAATACAAAAATTACATATAATAATTATGTTTTAAATCCAAATGCAAAAGTTAGTAGAGAAGAATATAGTGATGACTTTAAAAAGTATGCTAGAAAAGTTGGAAAGTTAGTTCATGAAAAACCAGCATACCATTATAAAGGAACTCTTATTAGTAATAATGATTTAAATGTTATTACTGGTATTATTAAAATAGATGATATTAAAAAAATAACTAAAAAATATAACTGCACTATAACTTGTTTACTAGCATCATTATACATTCTTTCTATACAAGAATTATATAATAGAGAACATAAAAAGAATAATAAACCAATAAAAATATCTATACCAGTTAATTTAAGAAATTATTATGAAAGTAATACAATGAGAAATTTTTCTTCTTATGTAAATGTCGGGATAGATACTATATATGGTAATTACTCTTTAGAAGAAATAATAAAGATAGTTAAAAACACTCTGGAACTTAACTTGACTGAAAAAATGTTGAACGCTAAAATAAGCGCTAATGTAAAAATAGCAAGAAATTATTTTATAAGACTCTTACCAATGTTTATAAAAAAACATATAATGTCATTTACTGAAAAAATGATGGGGGATAGATATTGTTCTAATACTTTATCTAATTTAGGTAATATTGTATTACCAAAAGAAGTAGAAAAATATGTTTTAGAAATGGGAATTGCAATAGGAAAATCAAGAGGAAAGCCCGCATCATCAGCAGTGGTTGGATATAATGGTAATTTATATATAACTATAACTAGAAAAATAAAAGAAGCTGAATTTGAACGAATATTATTTACTACATTAGTTGAAATGGGAGTACCAGTTTTAATAGAAAGTAATAGGAGGTTATGATGAGTTATTGTGTTAATTGTGGAGTTAAATTAAAACAATCTGAAAAAGTTTGTCCTTTGTGTAATACAAAAGTAATAAATCCAAATAACTTAAAAGATAAGTTTACTCCAGCATATAGTCAAGTAGTTGAAAAACATAAAGGAATAAATAAAAAATACTTGTGTGAGTTAATAACAGTTGTATTAATATGTGCAGCCATTATTACAGTTTTATGTGATTTGATATTTACAGGAAATATTACATGGAGTATTTATGTAATTGTATCTATTTTGTTTTTGGATTCTAAACTATCATTTATATTATTTAAAAATAAATTCATCCCATTAATAATTGATTTATTTGCAACTGAAACATTAATATATGTAATAGCATATTTAAATAACGGATTACATTGGTTTTATTATTTAGTTTGTCCATTTATATTTATAATTTGGATTTATATCGTACTTTGTGCATTTGTATTAAGTAAGAAAAAATATAATTTATTAAGAAGATTCTCTGTTGCATTTTCATTTATATCAGTAATTCTTTTAACAATAGAGATGTGTGTTGATATGTTTAAATATGAGAAAATTATTATTAATTGGTCAATATATGCTGTATTACCAATAACAATTATAGGACTAATTTTATTTATAATTTCTTATAATAGAAAATTAATGGATGAAATAAAACAAAGGATATTTATTTAGATTGAGGTGTAATATGTGGAATAAGTATAAAAAATATATATTAATAGCAGTATTCTCAATAATTATTTTAATCATTATTGATATATCACAAGCACTCATATTTCAAAATAGCCCAGTATTGAAAATAAGAGAATACTTTAATGGAGGGGCACTTTATTATAAAGACAAAGGAGTAATTACCTATACTTATAATTGTATAGGTGAAAAAAGAAAAACAGTTTTAAAATGGGAAAAATATTCTTGTCCTTTAAAAGAAACAACTTTTGAAATAATAGATGAAAGTAAGAATATTAAAGATTTTACATGTGCTGAAGCCCTAGAGGAAATATACAGGGATGATGAATATATTTATTTTTTAAGTTGTATGAAAAGTGAATACATAAAAGTAAATTATAGTCCAAATCATTTTAGTGAAAATATTACAACTGCTTTAAAAGAAGGAAGAGTTAAAATATCAGATTTAGATATATTTAAAATAGATTATATTAAAAAAGAAATAAGTAAAGAACCACTTGAAAAAGAAGAACAAGTTACAGATAATAAAGAAGAAAATAAAAAAGAAGAGCAATCAGAAAAAGAAAAATCAAATAAAAAGGATAATAAAACTAATAACAATAAAAATAATTCAAATCAAAACAATAATGTAAATAAAAATAACAATACTAATAATAAAGAAAACAATAATGAAAGTAATGGTCAAAACGGAGGAACAACAAAACCAAAACCAGAGGAAAATAAACCTAATCCTCCAAAAGAGTCAGAACCAATACCAGAACCCAAACCCGAACCTAAAACACAAGCTGAAATAAATGATGAATATAGAAAAAAATTAGAAAATAAATATTTAGTTAAAATCGTATATAAGGATGAGAATGGAAATTACTTAATTGGTGGATCTATAAATACTGAAAAACTATATGATGATAATGAGATAAATAAGTATTTGAAAGAAGTTGAATCTACGTTAAAAAAATACCCAAATGGTTTCTTTAAAGAAATGAAAGATAATAATGTATCTCTTAGAATCTATATGGTAAATAAAATAGATGGTGGCCATTCTGGGATGACAGATGGAAGGAACCAAAGTAATATTACAGTAACTATTGGAACAGCTGGTACTAATTTATTTGAATATACACTTCACCATGAGTTAATGCACTATATTGATATTTATATGAGACAAAAAGATCCAACATTAAACTTAGCAGAAATAATGAAATCCTATAATCCAGAAGGATTTAGTTATGGCTCTAATGATAGCACTTATGATTATAATTTTTCAAATCCAAATGATGCATATTTCTTATCTTCTTATTCAAGGCAAAGTTATTTAGAGGATAGAGCAGTTTTGTTCTCGGATATGATGAGTAGAACATCAACAAGACCATATTATAATGATGGTACACCAATAAATAAAAAAGCAAAATTAATAAATGATCAACTTCATAAATATTATAATTGTGTATCAAAATCAGCAAAAGAACATTGGGAAAGGTTTATTTAAAGAAAGTAACGCGAATATTCAAAAAATATCAAAAAAATAGAAAAATAGAAAAAATGATTTTGTTAAAAAGTCGTTTTTTTGAATAAAAAATAAAAAATAAAATTTATACAAAAAGTTCTTAAACACTTATAAAATAAGGACAAAACAATATTTTTAAATAAAATGTTGTTTTATTTTTTTGTTAAAAAATTGAAAAAATCAAAAAAACTAATTTTACAAAAAATGTAAAAAATAAAAATAAATTTTATTTTTAATGTTGATTTTTTCGAATTCAGAAGATATAATTAAGTTAATCATAGAAGACGTCAATTAGTATGATTAAAAGAAGGGAGATGAAAAAAATGGTTAGTACTGAAGAACTTATAGATGTAATAAAAGTCGTTAAAAGAGATGGAAAAAAAGTTGATTTTGATGGGACAAAAGTAGCACTTGCAATAAAAAAAGGTTTTGATAGTATTATTTTAGATGATGAACCAGTATATACTTCAAAAGATGTTCAAAAGGTATACCAACATGTTATTAACAAAATAAATAAAGAGTATAAAGGTTCAGAAAAAATTAAAGTTGAGCAAATTCAAGATTTAATAGAAGAATCATTAAATAAATGTGGTTATAAAGATGTATATAAATCTTTTAAAGAATACCGAGAAAGAAGAAATCAATCAAGAGAGTTGTTTGCAGATGAAAAAAGGATGCACAAATTTTTGAAAACTCTAGAAGGATTAGGATTAAAAAGTGCAGCAGAAGAGGACGCCAAAAGAGAGAATGCAAATATTGATGGAAATTCGGCTATGGGAACAATGTTACATTTTGGTTCATCTATTTCAAAAGACTTTGCTACTGCATATCTTATGAAGAAAAAATATGCTGATGCTCATGCTGATGGTGATATACACATTCACGATATGGATTTCTTAGCAATGGGAACAACTACTTGTACACAAATAGACATTTCTAAGTTATTTAAAAATGGATTTGATACAGGACATGGACATTTAAGAGAACCACAAGATATTAGAAGTTATTCAGCTCTTGCAGCGATAGCAATTCAAGCAAATCAAAATGATCAACATGGAGGACAAAGTATACCAGCATTTGATTATTATATGGCACCAGGTGTTTTAAAAACATTTAAGAAACAATATAAAGCAGCAATACATGAAATAACAATGTTTGTTGGATTTGAAAGATTTTTAAATGTAAATAAGATTCACGAAAAAATAGATAAGTTAGATAGTATTGTATTCGATATTAGTTATATGGATGAGTGTGCTAAAGAAAGCGAAGAAGTAAAAAGAGCTTTTAAAACAGCGTATGATATTGCTTATGATAATACTAATAAAGCAACATATCAAGCAATGGAGGCCTTTGTTCATAATTTAAATACAATGCATTCAAGAGCAGGAGCACAAGTTCCATTTTCATCTATTAACTTTGGAACAGATACTTCACCAGAAGGTAGAATGGTTATGAAAAACTATTTATTAGCGGTAGATGCAGGATTAGGAAATGGAGAAACACCAATTTTTCCAATATCAATTTTTAAATTAAAAGAAGGTGTAAGCTATAATAAAGAAGATCCAAACTACGATCTATTTAGATTAGCTTGCGAAGTGTCTTCTAAAAGACTATTCCCTAACTTCTCATTTATGGATTCACCATTTAATAAGCAATATTATAAAGGAGACTATAATACAGAAGTAGCATATATGGGGTGCCGTACAAGGGTTATTGGAAATGTAGTGGATGATGATAAAGCAGTAACTCCGGGGCGTGGCAATTTATCATTTACATCAATTAACCTACCTAGACTTGGCATTAAATATGGTATTGTTAATGGAAGGGATAAAGCGGATATAAAAGGTTTCTTTAATGAATTAGAATCTTTAATGGAATTAGTAAAACATCAATTATTAGAAAGATTTGAAATTCAATGCAATAAAAGAATATATAATTTTCCATTTTTATTGAAACAAGGTGTATGGATTGATTCAGATAAATTAAAAGATACAGACAGACTTAGAAAAGTACTAAAACATGGTACTTTATCAATAGGATTTATTGGTCTTGCTGAGACATTAAAAGCATTGACAGGAAAACATCATGGTGAAAGTGAAGAAAGTCAAAAACTAGGTTTTAAAATAATTAAATTTATGAGAGAAAAATGTGATGAATTTTCTCGTGAATACAATTTAAACTTTACTTGTTTAGCAACTCCAGCTGAGGGACTTTCTGGTAGATTTGTTAATATAGATAGAGCAATTTATGGAAAAATAAAAGGAGTAACTGATAGAGAATATTATACTAATTCTTTCCATGTTCCAGTATATTATAATATTTCTATAGCAAATAAAATTAAGATTGAGGGCCCATATCATGCCTTAACAAATGCAGGCCATATTAGTTATATTGAATTAGATGGAGATGTAACAACTAATATAGACGCTTTTGAAAGTATTGTTAGATTAATGAAAGAAAATAACTTTGGATATGGCGCAATTAATCACCCAGTAGATAGGGATCCTATATGTGGATATGTTGGCGTTATTAAAGATGTTTGCCCTAAATGTGGTAGAAGAGCTAATGAAGGTGTTAGTGTTGAAAAACTTAAAAAATTAGGTTGTACAATTTGTAAATAATAGTAAAAAGGAGGATATTTAAATGAAAGAAGAAAGAGCTGAAAAGAAAATTGGAGACGGAGTAGGTTTTGATAGAATTAGAAGAATCACAGGATATTTAGTTGGTACTGTTGAAAGATTTAATAATGGCAAAAAAGCTGAAGAAAGAGATAGAGTAAAACATACAACTGATGGAATTTTAAATAAGAAAAAATATGCAAATAAGACTTGCTGCTAACTTAACTGAAGAAAGCATTGTTGATGGAGAAGGGATAAGAACTGTTATATGGATGCAAGGTTGTCCTCACCATTGTAAAGGATGCCATAATCCAGAAACATGGAACGTAGAAAAAGGTTTTTTGGTTGATGTCAAGGAAGTCTGTGAAAAAATAAGAAATGTGAGTTTTCAAACAGGAGTAACTCTATCAGGAGGAGAACCATTAATCCAGATTGATGCTTGTCTAGAAATTGCAAAATATTGTCAAAGCTTAGGTTTGAATGTATGGTGCTATACCGGCTACAAGATGGAAGAACTTTTAATAAGAGCTAATAAAGAAGCAAATTTAAAAGAATTACTTTTAAATATAGATGTATTAGTAGATGGACCATTTATACTAGAATTAAAAAGTTATGATGTTCCGTTTAGAGGTTCTAGTAATCAACGAATTATAGATTCTAAAAAAAGTATAATAGAAAACAAGGTGTGTGAGATTCAAAAATAGGTTCTAACATACCTTTTTATTTTAAATATAAGGTGGTGGATAATGATAAAAATTAGAAAAGAAAATATAAAAGAGAATGTAAGCATTTTATTAAAAGGAATATATGCTGGAATAATGATAGGAATTGGAGGAACAATTTATTTAAGTGTTTCAAACCAAGTAGTTGGAGCTATACTTTTTGCAATAGGGCTTCTTACAATATGTGTTTACAAAATGAACTTATATACAGGAATGATAGGTTATATACTAGAAAATAAATTAGGGTATTTAAAAACTCTTATATTTACTTTGTTAGGTAATTTATTAGGAACAATCATTACAGCATTATTGATACTAAATACAAGAATTGCTAATATAAGTATTAGAGCAAGAGAAATGGCTATAATTAAAATTAGTGATAATTATTTAAGTATATTCATATTATCTGTATTTTGTGGAAATCTTATGTATATAGCTGTTAATAATTTTAAAAAAGGAGAAGACTCTATAATAAAATATTTATCTATATTTATATGTGTAGTTGTATTTATTTTGTGTGGTTTTGAACACTGTATTGCTAATATGTACTATATTTCACTAGCAAAAGCTTGGTCATTTAAATCTGCTATATCAATGCTGTTTATGATTTTGGGTAATAGTTTTGGAGCAATTATTATGTCATTGTTTAATAACAAAATCAAAGCATAAATAAAATTATGCAAAATGATATATTTTTATTGTATATGTATATGAATAAATGGACTGTTTTTATGACAAAGGAAAAGAAGAATCGTGTGATAAAAGTTATGATATTTATAAGATATTGGGTATAAAAGGGGAAATAAAGATTATATAACTATGAATGATTTATCCTATATAATCTCTTTTTAAAATTGATATGCAGCAACAGAACATAGCTGGAATAGTTCTTATATATCACAATATTCAATGAGTGGTAAAGATAGAGATGATTTTGAAGATTTATTTATAAGAAGAGAAGATTTTAATATGGAAAATGTTTATAAAATAGAATACAGAAATAAGCCAATATACGCGAACACTGAATTAGAGTGAATAATAAAAATTATAGTTAGAAATTATCTATAAATTAACCGAAATCAATAGAAAAATAAGCGAAAATGTGATAAAATTGAATTGAGATAGAACGAGTTTATAATATGTTGTGAAAGATAGGAATAGATATTTTAAATAATAAAAATTAAACATTAATGGAGTACGTATTAATAATAGTTATAATATCAATTGATAAATTTGAAAAAATAGAGGTGAAAAACATGAAAAATATTTATATAATAACAGGAGCAAATGGCTTTCTCGGTAACAATATTGTAAGATTACTTGAAAAAGATAATAACAACGAAATAAGAGCATTAATTCTACCTAATGATAAAACAGATGCTCTAAAAGGACTTAAATGCGAAAAATTCTATGGTGATGTAACGAAACTAGAAACATTAGAAGATATATTTAATATAGAGCAAAAGATTAAAGAAAAAGCGAATATCTATGTTATTCATTGTGCTTCAATAGTATACCTTGATAGCAAATATAATGAAAGAGTATATCAAGTTAATGTCGAAGGTACTAAAAACATTATTCAAAAAACCAAAGAAATAAATGCTAAACTAATCTATGTTAGTAGTGTACATGCAATAGAAGAAAAATTAAATCATAAGGTAATGGATGAAAATACAAGTTTTGATCCAGATAAAATTGTTGGTTTATATGCAAGGACTAAAGCTGAAACGACAAGATATGTATTTAATGAAGTTAAAAACAATGATTTAAATGCTTGCGTTGTTTTCCCGTCAGGCTTACTAGGAGTAAATGATTTTACCAATACTAATATGACAGTTTTAATAAAAAAAATCTTAAATGAAAAAGTTCCTTTAGTAACTGAGGGTGGGTATGACTTTGTTGATGTAAGAGATGTTGCAAGAGGTGTTATTAATGCATGTACTAAAGGTAAAAAAGGAGAAGGATATATTTTATCAGGTGAATATGTAACTATTAAAAAAATAGCTGATTTGGTTTGTGAGTATGGAAAAGCTAAATCAATAAAAAAAGTTGTTTCAATAAACATGGTTAAAAATATTGCTCCCTTATTTGAATTATATTATAGACTTAGAAAAAAAACACCATTATTTACTAGGTATTCATTGTATACATTAAATGCCAATTCTAACTTTACAAATGCTAAAGCAAAAAAAGATTTAGATTACCAAACAAGAAATATTAAATATACAATTAAAGACTTAGTTAATGAAATAAAAAGTAATAAATAAAATGAGAATATTCTGTAAATTGTTAAGAGAATAATATGAAAAACAAATTAAAAATACTTTTAATGATAACATTTGGAATTATAATAGGCATTTTTTCTCATTATTTTGGAATATTATCTTCTAGTATATTCTTTTGGTTTTTTATTACAACTTTGATTTTATGTTTGTCAAAAACAAGAAAGTTATTTAATTTATATTACTTATCATTTATGGGATCAATGCTTGTATCATACTATTTATATTCAAAGTATGTAATAGGTTATTATTATTCAAAAATAGTATGGTTTTGGATTATAATGTTATTTATAACAGCGATAATTGGAAATATATTTTATAGCGTGAGAAAAACGAAATTATTTAGATGCCTATTTATTATTGGAGCTATTGTATTAATTGTATATGATAGTATAAAATTATATGGTTTTGGGAATGGAACATTTATAATAGAAATAATTTTATCCATAATTGGTTATATAATAATAAATAAAGTATCAAATAAAAAAATAGAGAAGGAAATAAAAACATTAAAAAGGAAAATCTATGAAAGAATTATTTACAGGCAATTCAGTAATAAATCAGTTTGTACAAGTTATACCAATTACTTTATTAGTAGGACTATTATATATAATATTTAGATTTTTAAAATTAAAGAAAAATAATAGGAATATTAATTATAAAAAAGAAATTTTATATTTAATATTTATATGTTATATAGTAGGATTATTTAATTTAGTATTAGTTCCTAGAAATTTTTGGAATACCATTTGGCATAATATATTTTATAATTTTAATGAAAATCCATTTGAAGGAATATTTGAGTTTTCATATAATTTTATTCCAACAATATATAAAATAATTATTGGAGAGTATACTTTAGGTAGCTGGGTAAAAGCAATGATGTTAGCAAACCTCTTAATGTTTATTCCTATGGGGATATTGTTACCATTATGTTTAAAAAATATTAATAGAAAGAATATGTTTAAATATGCTATTTTAATACCTTTTACTATAGAAGTTTTGCAATTACTAGTTGGTAGAAGTTTTGATATAGATGATTTAGTAATGAATTTTTTAGGAATTGTTATAGGGTGTTTTATAGTAAAATTAGTAAAAAAATTAAAATGTTTAATAAATGTTAAAACTCTTTGACAAAATTCCAAAGACATTTGGTAGAATGCAAATATCAATACATATATAATTGTAAGTGAGAGGAGAGATAAAATGAAATTAGGAGATAATATTTTAAAATTAAGAAAAGATTGTAAACTTTCACAAGAACAATTAGCAGAAAAAGTTGATGTAACTAGACAAACAATATCAAATTGGGAACTTGGCGAAACTTCACCAAATCCAGAGCAGTTAAAATTATTATCTAAAGCATTAAATGTTAGTATTGATGAATTATTAAATAATGATATTAAACCAGTGCTAGTTGAAAAAGTGAGTAACACTGAAAAACTTGCTGGGTTAATAATCAAAATACTAAAAGTAATGGGAATATTATTCATAGTTGGGTTTGTAGCTATAATTTTATTAAGCGTCTTTTTTGGTAGTAGACAATCATCAAAAACAGAGAAAACGGAACAAACAGTACAATTAAGTTGTGTCCTTAATAATGAAAAATACGAATATCTTATAGAGTATGATCAAAATGATAATATAATAGATGCTAGTGGTAGTGAATATATAATAAATATTGTTAAAGATCAAGATTTTAATAAAGCTAAAATTCTAGTGAAATATATAGAAACTTATTTTAAAGATAATGGCGGTAAATGCTAATCTTAAGAAAATGAAAAAATAGATTTTTATAAAAGTCAAAGTGATTGCTAAAAGAACAATCACTTTTAATATAGATTAGAAACTTGTAATATATAGAAGTGGGTATGTAAATTAGAGTGTATTTCAAGAATATGAAGAACTTGAAAAAAATAACGAAATTAATGATAAAGGAATTAGAACAAAAGTATGAGAAATATCCATTATGTAGTCAAGATGGATTTGGTGGCAGAGCAAAAGTAATAGTTAAATATTTTAATTCAGTAGGTGCTGAAACATAGTTAATAACTGAAGAAAATAAATTAGATAATTGAGATTATCAAATGTTTGGGTACTGTCATTAAGGAAATGATGATTAAACATAAATAAGATTTATACGATGCTTTAACAAGCAACATGTTGGATTTTGATATAAATTAATTATTGATAAGACATTAATATAATGCTATAATTTTCTTATGAAAAAGTGGTGAAATAACATGGAAATACTAAATAGAAATGCTAAGTTTAATTATTTTATAATAGATGAAATAGAATGTGGTATAGAACTAAAAGGAACTGAAATTAAAAGCATAAGAAAAGGTTCTGCTAATATGGATGACTCTTATGGTAGAATTAAAAAAGGGGAAGTATATTTAACTAATATGTTTATAGCTAAATATAAAGAAGGAAACATATTTAATCATGATGAAAGAAGAGAAAGAAAGTTATTGTTACATAAACATGAAATTATAAAATTAGATAAAGAAATAGAACTTAATCATTATACATTAATACCACTTAAACTCTATTTTAAAAAAGGAAAAGTTAAAATACTTTTAGGATTATGTAAAGGTAAAAAATTATATGATAAAAGGGAAACTATAAAAGAAAGAGATTTAGAAAGAGAAAGTAGATATAAAATTAATTAGTTTTATATCTACTTTTTAAATATGTGTCTATCTTTTTGTGGTACTAATTTTTTAATATTTTCTATTTCTTCTATATATTCATTTTCATTATTTAATGTAATTCTTTGTTTAACAAATTTACCATTTTTATAAATATACTTAGGCAATCTTTGTATAGTGAATCCCATTAATAAATAATTATAAAATCTTTCATAAGGTTTATTACTACTTGTACTAATTACATGATACAAAATAGTTTCAATTTTATCATAACCTAATACCATAGTTAAAAAGTCACTTGCAAAAGAATAAGGTGAAGTAAATAAATTACCTTTATAATAAGATTCTATCCATTTATTATAAAGAACTTTATCATTCTCATTTAATCTCTCAACTTCTTGTCTAGCAAAACCTTCATGAATTAAAGTTCCTAATCTTAACACACGATTATTCCTATCTATAAAAGCACCTTCAAATTCATACATATTATCATTATAAGGTAATATCATAAGTCCTCCTAAAAACTCTTTGGAATTAGTATACTTAAATACTCAACTATTTCTTCTTTAGTATATTTAGTATTATTTTGTAACCATTCTAATCCTATATTAATAACACCACCTAAATAAAATTTAATTATTACATTAATTGGTACATTAGAATTAATATTATCAGACTTAACTCTATCTATAATATCTTTATTAACAACACTTAAAAATATATCCATCATAATACTATTTCTATTATTAATCATTATTGCATTATAAATTTCCTTATTCTCATCTAAATGGTCTAATAATAATCTTATTAACTCTATATAATATTCACCAGTATTCAAATTATTATTATTTTTCTTAAGTTCGCTAGTTAATTCATCTTTAACTGTATTTATAAAATCTACAAGTAACTCATATTTATCAGTATAATGAGCATAAAAAGTTGATCTATTAATCATAGCTTTATTACAAATATCACTAACTTTTATCTCTTCAAAAGTCTTTTCTTTCATTAATTCTATTAATGCTTTATAAATTAAATTCTTAGTTTTAATAACTCTTAAATCTGTTTTCATTTCTTTTCACCTAGATAATATTATACATTTTATTGTACAAAAGTAAAGATAACCGTTAAAATGTTGGATAAATACTAATACATATTTATATATTTGTTGGTTATCATACATCTAGTTAATTATGTGTATGTCTTTTTTCTATGTAAAGTAATAAAATGCTTTAGTGGAGGGAGAAATATGAATAAATTTTCAGAAAAGATAATTAAAAATAAAAATTTAATATTAATAGTGTCATCTATACTTTTAGTATTATCTTTTATTGGTTATAAATTAACTAAAGTAAATTATGATATTCTAGTATATTTACCAGAAGATATAGAAACTATTAAAGGGCAAAATATTCTTACTAATGATTTTGATATGGGTTCTTATTCAATAGTATTAGTAAGTGATATGTCTAGTAAAGATATTTTAGAGTTAGAAAATAAAATATCTAATGTAAATGGTGTCAATAAAGTAATGAGTATTTATGATATATTTGGTAATAATATTCCAGTTGATATATTACCGAGTGAGGTAAGAAGTCATATACATGATGATAATACTGATTTATTATTTGTAACTTATGAAGGTGGAACTTCTAGTACTGAAACTATTGATGCTGTAAGAGAAATAAGAAGTATTAGTGATAAAACTAAAGTAGGTGGTATGAGTTCAATGGTTTTAGATACCATGAATTTATCTGATAAAGAAATAACTATTTATGTATTAATCGCAGTTATTCTTTGTTTATTGGTCCTTGAATTAACATTAGATTCATACTTAGTACCAGTATTACTACTTCTAAATATTGGAGTATCAATTATATTTAACTTGGGTACTAATTTAATGTTTGGAGAAATAAGTTATATCACTGAGTCTCTGGTAGCTGTCCTTCAACTAGGTGTCACAACTGACTATTCAATATTCTTATATCATTCATATGAAAAGAAAAAGAATAAAATGAGTAAAGAAGAAGCAATGAAAGAGGCTATTAAAGAAACATTTACTTCTGTTATAGGAAGTTCATTAACTACCATCGCAGGTTTCTTAGTATTAATTAGTATGAAACTTACTTTAGGTAAAGACTTAGGACTTGTAATGGCAAAAGGTGTCTTACTCGGTGTAGTAACTGTATTAACAGTATTTCCTAGTTTACTTCTTGTATTTGATAAATATATAGAAAAAACTAAACATAAAAGTATTAATTTAAAATTTAGTAAATTAAATAACTTTGTAGTAAAAAATCATGTAGTTATATTTATTATGTTCTTATTAATACTTATACCTGCATATCTAGCTAATAAAAATGTAAGTGTTTACTATAAGATGGATGAATCTTTACCAAAGACATTAGAAAGTATAAGTTCTAATACAGAACTAAAAGATAAATTTAATATAGTAAGTCCAGAGATAATATTATTAAGTAATGATATGACTACTGATAGTGTTAATTCTATGACTAAAGAATTAAAGAGTGTTGAAGGAATTGACTTTGTACTTTCAATGGAAGAATTAAACAGTCTTGGTGTAAGTGAAGATATGATACCTAGTGAATTAATGTCTACACTTAAAAACGATAAATATGAATTAATGCTTGTAAATTCAATCTATGAAGTAGCAAGTGATGAATTAAATAATCAAATTGATAAAGTTAATGAAATAGTTAAAAGATATGATGAGAATTCAATAGTCGCAGGTGAAGGACCTTTAATGAAAGACTTAGTAGAAATATCTAATACTGATTTTAATAATGTAAATGGTATATCTATTATTTGTATCTTAATTATAATAGCTGTAGTTCTTAAAAGTTTAAGTTTACCAATTTTATTAATAACTGCGATTGAAACTGCAATATTTATAAATATGGGTATATCTTATTTTGGAAATGTAACTTTACCTTTCGTGGCACCTATAGTTTTAGGTACCATCCAGTTGGGGGCTACTATAGACTATGCAATATTATTAACAACATCATATTTGAATAATAGATGTGAAGGACTTAATAAAAACGAAGCTATGGTAAAAACACTTAATTATAATGCAGCATCTATATTTATAAGTGGATTATGTTTCTTTGCTGCAACATTTGGAGTAGGATTATATAGCAAAATAGATATGGTTGGGTCATTATGTACTTTAATAAGTCGTGGAGCTATTATAAGTATGGCAATAACTATATTAGTACTTCCAAGTATATTGCTTATATTTGATAAACTGATTATGAAAACTACTAAAAAGAAGGGTGATAAAATGAAAAATAAAAATTTAAAATTAGCAATTGGGTTAGTTACATTATTAATAGTTAATCCAATTAATACATATGCTTTAACTAAAAATGAAACTGTATATGCAAAAGTTAGTTATGATGGTAAAGTAAGTAGTATAAATGTAAATGAACATATCATAAATAATGAAAAACTTACTTTAATAAATGATTATTCAGAATTAGATGATATATTTAATTTAAATGGTAATGAAAAATATTTTAAAGATGGTAATTTCTTAACATGGAATACTACTGGTAATGATATATTTTATCAAGGTAAATTAAAAAATAGTTTACCAATAGAAATGAATATAACTTATTTATTAGATGGAGAAAGCATTGATTTAAAAGATTTATTAGGTAAAAGTGGTAATGTTACTATAAGAATAAAATATACTAATAATGATTCTCATTTAGTTAATGTAAATGGTAAATATGAAAATTTATATACTCCATTTGTAGTTACTATGGGTACTATAATTAATAATGAAAATAATTCTAATATAACTGTTAGTAATGGTAAAGTATTATCTAGTGGTACTAAAAGTGTAGTAATGGGTGTAAGTATGCCAGGACTTTATGAAAGTCTAAATATGAGTGATTTAAAGAATCTAAATACAATTGAAATTAATTATGATACAACTAACTTTGAATTAAGTACTATGTATAGTGTTGTAAGTTCTAATTTAATAAGTAGTGATACCAATATATTTAATAAGTTAAATAATTTAACAAGTAAAGTAGATGAATTAGAAGGTAACATGAATACAATAGATGAAAGTGCATCTATGATTAAAGATGGATCTAATAGAATTAAAAGTGGTTTAAAAAGTTCTATAGATGAATTAAGTAATAATAATAGTAGTGCTTTAAGTGATAGTCAAAAAGAAATGATTAAAGCTAATGTACTTAATACTGTTAATAGTCAGTTTACTGATGAAAAGAAATTAGAAATAAGTGATACTGCAGAAAAATTAATTGAAGAAGAACTTAAGAAAGGTAATTCTGAAATTAATGAATTAGTTGCTAATGAAATTCAAAATTCTTTCACTGAGTTTTTAACTAATGCTAATTTGATTAATGATTATACTGTATGTATGACTGCTAAAAAGATGGGTAAAGATGAAAATACTATGACTATAGATGAATTAACAAGTTGTGGTAAAATAAATAATGCTAATGTAAGTTTGGTATTAGACACTTTAACTAAATCAAATAGTAGTACTGCAAGTAAAGTAAGTGAAAAAGTAGCTATTAAAACTGCAAGAGAAGTATCTGTTGTTTCTACAATGAATTCAAGTACAGAAACTGCTAGTATGGTAACAGATAGTATATTAAATACTTTACCTGATACTATTAAGAATGAAGCAATAAAAGAATTTACTAAATCATTAAATGTACTTTATACAAATATAGATACTTTAGATAATGGAATTAATGAATTATCAAGTGGTATTACTAAATATAATAATGAGGGTATTAAAGTAATAGGAAATTTAGTAAATAATCAAGTTAATCCTATGGTTACTAGATTAAATAAATTAATAGAATTAGGAGAAAACTATAATACAGTAAGTAGTGAGAATTTAAGTAAAGATAGTGAAACTAAGTTTATTTTAGTAGTGGATGGAGAAAAGAAGGAAACTAAAGAAACTGAAGTAAAGAAAGAAGAAACTAAAAAAAGTTTCTGGGAATTAGTAAAAGGTTTATTTAAATAATTGAAAATACGTAATATTTATGGTATTATGTATTTAGCAAGACAACTTGCATAAAATAAAAAAGGAAGCATTTAGTTTAACTGAATGCCTACCTATATATGGGTTAGACATTTAAGTCCATAAATTAATTTATGAGCTTAAGTGTCATTTTTTTAGTAAAATTATTATAATAATAATTTGTTCTAAAATGATTATTATAAATTTAAAAATCTTTAAAATAAAAGTTTTTATTTTCATAATATCAAGCCTCCTTTCTTTAAGAAGAATGAGGCAGACACTCAGTACTAAATACTTCAACTAATACTATAACATATAAACATAAATAATACAAGTGTTTGTGCAAAATTGAATTTTGTAATATTTACATATAATTGTTTTTATGGTATTATGTTTTTAGCAGGGTATCTTGTAAAAGATGAATATTTGGTTTATTGGTTAGTATAAAATTATCAAAATAATAATTTGTTCTAAAATGATAACTAAAAATAAAATGAGAGATATGTACTTAAAAAATCTTTAAAATAAAAGTTTTTATTTTCATAACTATTACGATAAAAATGACTAGACAATTAACACTAAATACTTTCATTACTTATGATGCAAAATATCTTGCATTTAATTAAATTATTTATTATAATTGATACATAAGTTTTGTTGAAAAAGAGTAGTAATTAAAGTATTCATTTAAAGAGAATTAGTGGTTGGTGTAAACTAATAAGAATAATTAATGAACTTGCTTTGGAGAAACTTCGCTTGAAGCGTTATAACTATAAGTTGCATAAATCTTTATGAATTAAGGTGGTACCGCTGGCATAAGCTAGTCCTTAAGTTATAAAGTTTTTTTATTTTTATGGGAGGTATTATTATGTACAATTTTGAAGAAATTGAAAAGAAATGGCAAAAGTATTGGATGGAGCATCATACTTTTGAAGTTAAGAATGAAGGTAAGAATCCTTATTATATTTTAGTTGAATTTCCTTATCCTAGTGGAGATGGATTACATGTTGGGCATGTAAGAAGTTATACTGCACATGATGCAATGTCTAGAATGAAGAGAATGCAAGGGTATAATGTATTATTTCCAATGGGATTTGATGCATTTGGTGCACCTGCAGAACAATTTGCGATTAAAACACACACGCATCCAAAGAATGTGACTAAAAAATGTATTGATCATTTTAGAAGTCAAATGAAAAGATTGGGATTTGGATTTGATTGGACTAGAGAAATAGCAACTACAGATCCTGAATACTATAAATGGACTCAATGGCAATTTTTACAATTTTATAAAAATGGAATGGCTTACAAAGATACTATTCCTGTAAACTGGTGTCCTAAATGTAAAATGGTATTATCTAATGAGGATGCAGCTGGTGGAGTATGTGAAAGATGTGGTAGTCAAGTAGAACAAAAAGAAAAAAGTCAGTGGATGTTAAAAATGAGTTCTTATGCAGAAGATTTACTTACTGGTTTAGAAGATACTCACTTTGCTAATAAAGTAAAACTGGGTCAAATTAATTGGATAGGTAAATCTACTGGAGTAGAAGTTGATGTGGATATAGTAGGTGGTGGAAAATTCAGTATTTTTACTACTTGCATTGAAACTATATATGGAGTTACTTTCTTTGTTATTGCACCTGATGGTAAATTAATTAAAGAATTAATGCCTAGAGTTGAAAATAAAGAAGAAGTAGAAAAATATATAGCTGAAACTGCTAAAAAATCAAACATGGATAGAACAGAATTAAATAAAGGTAAAACAGGTTGTGAATTAAAAGGAATAAAAGCTTTAAATCCAGTTAATGGTCATCAAGTTCCAGTATATTTAGGAGATTTTGTATTAGGTAGTTATGGTACTGGTGCAGTAATGGCTGTTCCTAGTCATGATCAAAGAGATTTTGAATATGCTAAAGTTCATAATATACCTATGATACAAGTTATAGATGGAAGAAGTACAACTGAATGTGCTTTTGAAAAACAAGATTATTTAGGTAAGAATTGTAAATTAATTAATTCAGAAGAATTTAGTGGTTTGACTGTAGAAGAAGCTAAAGAAGAGTTAACTGAATATTTAGTTAAAAAAGGTATTGCCAGAAAAACTAATAATTATAAGATGAGAGATTGGATTTTTAGTAGACAAAGATTCTGGGGTGAACCAATTCCAATGATACATTGTGATAAATGTGGATGGGTACCAATGAATGAGGCAGACTTGCCTTTAGTCTTACCAGATGTAACTGAATATGAACCTACTGATAATGGAGAAAGTCCACTTGCTAAAATAACTGACTGGGTTAATACTACTTGTCCAAAATGTGGAAAACCAGCTAAAAGAGAAACTGATACTATGCCTCAATGGGCAGGAAGTAGTTGGTATTTCTTAAGATTTATGGATGCTCATAATGGCAGAGAATTTGCAAGTATGGATGCTATGAAATATTGGAATAAAGTTAATTGGTATAATGGTGGAATGGAACATACAGCAAGACACCTATTATATGCTAGATTCTGGGTTCAAATGCTTTATAACTTTGGTCTAGTGCCTAATAAAGAAATGATAGATGTTAGGGTAAGCCATGGTATGATACTTGGAAGTAACAATGAAAAGATGTCTAAAAGTAAAGGTAATGTAATTAATCCAGATGATATTATTAATGAAGTTGGTGCTGATGCATTAAGAGTTTATGAGATGTTTATAGGTGATTATCAACAAGATGCTGCTTGGAGTACTGATTCATTAAAAGGATGTAAAAGATTTTTGGATAGAATTGTTAGATTAGGAGAAAGATTATCTCTTAAAGAGGGATACACTAATGAAAATTTAGTTCATAAAACTATTAAAAAAGTAACTGAAGATATTTTAACTTTAAAATTTAATACTGCTGTATCTGCTTTAATGATATTAACTAATGATTTGGAAAAAAATGATACTATAACTAAAGATGATTATAGAATCTTATTAACTTTGTTAAATCCTATCGCACCACACATTACTGAAGAACTAAATGAAAAATATAGTTTAGGTAAACCAATATGTGAAAGTGAATGGCCAGAATATAATGAAGATAAAATGAAAGATGAATTAGTTAAAATAGCTGTTCAAGTTAATGGTAAAGTAAGAGGAACTATTTTAGTAAATAGTGAAGCAAGCAATGAAGATGTTTTAAAAATTGCTAAAGAGCAGGAAAATGTAAAAAAATACTTAGAAAATGCAACTATATTAAAAGAAATAGTAATTCCTAATAAAATAGTTAATTTAGTAATAAAGTAAAGATATTCATTTTGAGTATCTTTTTACTTTGTAATAAATTTAGTACAAAAGAATTGACAAATATTACATTAATTTGTTATAATTTATGTACATGGGGCTGTTATGTTTCGACAAGATAGTTGTACGTATGAGCGCAAGTAGTAGGGATACTATAAATCCAAAAATAAAATAATCGGAAAAGATTATAATTTTGCACCTGCTTTTGCCTAGTTATTAGGATGTATGGTGGTTCTAACTTTTCTTTGTCTACGAGAAAAGATCTAGGACTCATAAAAGTAGACTATATTATTTAATTGTTTAGGTTAAATAAAGAATTATTACTAAACTTAGAAAAGTATAGGAACGTTGGCAATCCATTATACTTTTTGAAATAACAAACCAACTAAACTTGTACACGCTTGTATAGTAGATATTTTGGACACGAGCTCGATACTCGTCAGCTCCACCATTAAAGTAAATTCACTCTGACAAAAGTTAGAGTTTTTTAATGCAAAATTATTGAATTTATTGTATACTTATGATGTGCCGGAATAGCGCAGTTGGTAGAGCAACTGAATCGTAATCAGTAGGTCGCGGGTTCAAATCCTGCTTTCGGCACCATAATGATAGTTATTCGAACTTTTTGAGTTTGTATATACTAATATGCACTACGACTGTGCAAAAAATGTCAAAAAAATATAAAAATGCACAATATTTTGGAAATACTGTGCATTTTTGTTTGCTTTTGCCATAAAATTTTATCGAGGAGAGATAATATGAAACCATTTGAAGTAGAAAAATTACCAATTCAATATAAAGTTAATAAGTTTAATTTCAGAAGCTAATTTAAAATATGGAGAGTACAAATCAAATTTAAAAAATAGTCAATTTAACTCAAGATTCTTTTTAGACTCTATAATTTTAAGTGAAAGTTTAAAATCAACACAAATTGAAGAAACACAAATATCCCAAGATGATATGTATTATTTAAAATACATGCCTAAAACAGATGATAATTTAGAAATACAAAACCTAAAAAAAGTTATTTAATATTCTAAAAATTATTTAAAAGAAAATAATAAAATAAATATTTATAGTTAATAATATACAAGTTGATATTTCAAAGTTTCTAAATTAAAAGTTGTAGATCTACACGTTAAATGATTAAATTTATGAATGTTAATCAGAAAGTAAAAGATGGCTTAAAATAATTTTAAAAATTAAATTAATAACATAAATTAAAATTCTATAAAATCACACATTGACTTATAGAGTATTTTTTTGTAAAATTATCTTAGAATAGAGGTGGTTAGAGTGAAGAAAACACTAAAAAATGCGGATTTAACTTTAGTTTCACAGTTAGTATTAAGTTTATTAATAATGATTATGGGAATTATAGTAATGGTATATAAATCATTTGGCTTAATTGAAATAGTACTATATATATCAATATTATTTTATATACTAACTTGTATAGGTGTAATAGCGTATTTTGTAAAAAGAAGAGAAAAAGATTATGAAACATTAATTTTAGCTTTATCAAGTTTAATTACAGCAACATTTATGTTTATATTTAAAGCTAATAATGCACCACTAATTTTAGGAACAGGATTAACTATATTTTCATTACTAGAAATATTTAATCGTATTTACAAAATAGCAAAATTAAAAAAAGAAGATAACTTTATGTGGATTATAAAATTTATAATTACATTTGTAATAGGTGTTTTAGGATTACTTACATCAATAAATCTATATAAAGAAATAACAGTACAGACAATGATGATAGCTTATTATTTTATAACATTTGGATTTGCGTTATCAATAGAAAACTTTATTGAAATATTTATTACAGATAAAAAATTCAAAATTATTTTAGCTAAATTGCTAGATGAAGATCCATACAAGCACTTAGATAATATTAAAGAAGATAGAATTAAGCAAATTAAAGAATCTAAAAAGAAAACAACTAAAAGTAAAACCAGTGTAAATAATAAATCAAAAAAAACAACTGCTAAAAAATAAAATATTGATAATAATATATAAATAAGGTATAATAAAATAAGAAATAGTAAGGAGGAGGATATAAATGAAAGAAGCAACAGGTGAATTAAACATGACAGTTATTACCGTTATCGCAATAGCAGCAGTAGCAGCATTATTCTATGCATTTGTATGGCCTATGATTCAAAGAACTATAGTTGATAGAACTTGTAAGACTTATGGTAGTTACACTGCTTCAAAAACTAAAGCAGCTGGTTGTATTGATGCAGATGATGTACAAAGTTCTAATGATGAACATACAAGTACATGGTATTGTTGCCCAGCAACTAATAATTAAAATAAGTTATTAAAAAAGGAGTATTGTAAATGAGAGAGTCAATCGGAGGAACATGGTTATTAGGCTTTGTAGTACTATTTATAGTACTCTTTTCTGCTTATTTAGCCTATTCAATAAACTATACAAAGGCATTTAAAACAAAAAACTATATAATTAACACAATAGAAGAAAATGAAGGATTTTCTAAATACAATGGTACTATATCAGCAGTTTCAGATGATGCATTAAAAGAATGTAGAGAAACAGAATGCAAAGTATATTATTACCTAAGAAATGCTGGAACAGCTACTACAACAATTGATAGTAGTAAATGTGGAGATACAAAATATTACAATGAAGGAGGATATTGTGTTAGAAAAATAACTACGACAAATGGTGGTGCTTACTATAAAGTAACAACATTTATAAATATTGAAATTCCTTTAATATGGAAAACATTTACTATTCCAATTAAAGGAGAAACAAAAGTAATATATAATGTACAGGATTAATCAAGGAGGATAAAACATGAATGTTATAATTGCAAATAAATATAAAGAAATGCTGTTAAGTTTAGATATTCCAGTAATAAAGTCATTAGAGGGAGTATATGATGTAAATGATTTAATAGAGCAATTTACTAATTTTTACTTTGATAGAATGATTTTAGATATAACAGCAATTAAGGATTATACTAATTTAGACAATTTACAAAAATTGAGTATTAATTTAGATATGGGAAAAGTAATATTATTACTTGATGACAGTGAAGAGAGCTCTAGCAGTGCTTACTTATCTAAATTAATATCTATGGGAATATATAACTTTACGAGAAATATAGATGGAATAAATTACTTATTGCAAAATCCTAATTCATATCGTGATGTAGCACACATACACAATATGAATCTAGAAGGTAGTTATGCAGATGATAGTTTAGGTGGAAAAACTAGAGTAATTGGAGTAAAAAGCTTGACAGATGGAGCCGGAGCAACTACACTAATATACATGATGAAAAAGAACTTGGAAACTAATTATAGTGTATGCGCGATGGAAGTTGATAAAAGAGATTTTACATACTTCGATGATAAAGAAATGTTCCATACAACAAGTTTGGATTTACCTAAAGAAATAATGAAAAGAAGAGACTATAATGTTATATTAATTGATCTAAATAATTATAGTGACCCAGATGTATGCAATAATGTATTATGTTTAGTAGAACCTTCTATACTTAAATTAAATAAGATGATTAAAAGAGATAGAAGGGTATTTGAAAAACATAGTAATGATAAAATAATATTAAATCAAAGTTATGTAACAAATAGTGAATTGCCTGATTTCGAATATGAAGCAAGATGTAAAATTTACGCAAATATACCAAGTATGAATGATAGAGAAGCTTATCATGCAGAAATAGATAGTTTATTATCTAAATTAGGATTTACTAAACAAGCTTCAACATCTAGTAGTACATCTACAAAAGACAAATTATTAGGCATATTTAAAATGTAGGAGGGTATATGAAGTATAAAAGATATTTTATTGTAATTTTTACTTTATTTATATCATTCATTTCTCTTAATAGATTGAATGCAATAGAAATAAAAAATACTAATATTGAATTAAATAAAATTACTGTAACTTTAGCCAGAGATCAAAAACCAGATGTAATTGAAGATACTCAAAAGGGTAATACAACACCAAATACTTCTAATAATAGTAGTTCTGGTGGCGGAGCTTGGTGTGAAGACTTTAATCAAGTTTGGTATATATTTGGTATAATTATACAGGTAATATATGTTGTAACCCCATTATTATTAATTGTAACAGGTAGTATTACTATGATTAATGCTATGATGCAAAAAGATGCAGGTGCTATAAAAAAAGCACAAAGTGCACTAGTAAACAAAATTATTGCAGCAGTAGTAATTTTCTTAATGGTTTCAATAGTAAAAATGGTAGTTGGATTAGTAGCAACAGATGGTTGGACAAGCTGTGCTAACTGTGCATTTAATCCATCAGGTGCAAATTGCGGTATTGAAAAAGTACCTACTGGAGAGTAGGTGAATAACTTATGAAAAAAAAATTAATCTTAATATTCACTATAGTTATTAGTCTGTTATTTATAAATACTTTAAATGCACTTACACCTCAAGAGTTTCACAATATGAGCGAAGAAAAAAGACAAGAGGCACTAAATGGAATGGATGGAAAATCCAGATTAGAGTTTCTATCTGAATATGAAACATATAAAAAAGAGGTTGAAGAATATCAAAATAGTTCAAATACACTAGGTGAAAATAGAACAGGTTTCGGTGGCAATAATAGAGGAAATTTCAATGAAAGTGGAGACAGAGGCGGTTTTGGTGGAAGTAATGATAATAATCAAAATAGTAATACTTCTTCAGGTAGCAATAATTCCAGTAATGGTTCAAATAGTGGTTCCTCTGGAGCCAGTTTAAATGGATGGTGTTCAAAATTTAATAGTGTATGGTTTATATTAGGAAGAATACTTCAAGTTATATATGTGGCTACACCTTTACTTTTAATAGTGACAGGAGCAATTACATTCTTACAAGCTATGACAAATAAAGATAGTGGCGCAGTAAAAAAAGCTGAACAAACATTAATAAAAAAAATAATAGCAGCAGTACTTATATTTTTATTACTACCAATAACTAAACTTTCTTTAAAGTTAGTGGCGGATGAAGGTTGGTATGATTGTGCAAAATGTGTATTTAGTCCAGATGAAAGCTGTAAAAGTGGAGATGTAACAACGGGGTGATTAATTAATGAAAAAAAAGAAAATTTTATTTTTAATAACAATAGGCTTACTAAGTATTCAACCTATTTATGCTGAAAGCTGGTGTAAGGAATTAAATAGTGTATGGACATTGTTTGGATATATTTTAAAAATAGCATATGTTCTTACACCCGTTTTATTAATTTTAACTGGAAGTATATCTCTATTAACTGCAATGGTTAATAAAGATGCTAGTGCAATAAAAAAAGCACAGCAAGTACTAATTAAAAAAATAATTGCCGCAGTTGCTGTTTTCTTAGTTATAACTATTACAAATGTTGCTCTATCACTAGTAGCAAGTGATGTTCAAAATGGTGAAGGAAATTGGACAGAATGTGCATATTGTTTTCTAAACCCAGGTGAAGGAGACTGTACTTTTTAAGTAAAATAGCTTAAAATAATTGACATTAAAAAAAATATATAATAAAATTAGAATAGAGAAAGAGGAGAGATAAGTATGAATTTATTTTATTTATTAGCAGATATGAGTAATCTTGATATTTGTAATGGATTAGCAATGGTATGGACAATATTTGGATATATTGTAATAGGAATTCAAATTGTAGTACCTTTACTATTAATTATATCTGGTATGATTACAATGGCACAAGCTGTAATGGGTAAAAAAGATGATGATATTAAAAAAGCACAAAAATTATTAGTTAATAAAATAATAGCTGCAGTATTATGTTTCTTAATTATAGCTATAACTAAAATGGTTGTTAATTTAGTTACAAAAGATGAAAACTGGACAAGTTGTGCTAAATGTGTATTTGATGTAAATGCTGCTGGATGTGGAATTATTGATAGTAATGTAAATGTTCCATCAGGATATTTTAACGTTAATTATTAATTAAAAACTCCAATTTAGGAGTTTTTTTTATGCTTTAATTTACCAATCAATTCTTATTTATATAAATATCTATTTTTTGTTTTGAAATTAAATTGACTTTAGATAGTAAAAAAGTTAAAATATTAATAGAGTATAACTTATTAAAAACGAGTTATGAGAAATGAGGAACTTTATGAAAAAAGTATTAATGATATTGTTTGTTTTTATTGCTTTTAAGTATTCAAACTACACATTAAATGCAGATGTAGAATATTTAGATTGCACATATCTAAGAACTTATCGAGGAGATACTAATAGTGAAAATAATTTTATATTCACAATTAGATACACTCCAAAAAAAATTTTGGGAAAATATAGCTATAAAGAAGAAATATTAGATGGAACTAGTCAATGGAAAGGTACTTTTAAGTCTAATAATAATACTTATACAGTTGAAATAGATAGCAATGAAACAAGCTTATCCACAACATATGGTGATTACCAAGCGTCACTTGTAGAAGAAGTAAATGGTACACTAAAAATGAAACAATGCCCAGACTTATTTTATGAAGATAATTCAAAAACAAAGGTAACAATTCATCATGTCGCTACTGCAAGTCAAGGTTCACAACCATACATGAGATTACAAAGAGCAACAGATGATGGAAAAGTATCAACTGGTGATAATAATAATAAAAATAAAAAGACGTCCTGCACTGTTCAAGTAGCTCTTTCATCAGCAACTGGTTCATCAATGGAAGATTTTCAGACAAAAAATTTAGCCAACCAAATGATTGCATTGACATTTGATACTTATGAGGATGGAAGCGTGTATGTAACATGCCAAGATTGTAATGGAAATAATGGTGGATATTTAAAAAAATCAAATACAAGTGATGTTGCATTACATTTTACAAAAAATTTTGCTAGTGTTTTTAGTCAAATGTCAGTTGATATTTATAATAATGATGTTGATTCACTAATAAAAAAGTTTCCGTATGGTTTAAGTGAAGAAAATTGTCCAGAAAATTTAGTAATAAATAAGTATGATGAAGATAATAAAATAGCGGTTTCAACTGATAAAAGAAAAGATGCAACAAGTTATACAGAAGCATCAAAAAGCAATACTGTAGATGGAAATGTGGATTTTTTTCCACAAACTATTATTAGTACAGATCCCGCTTATTGTAAAGATTTACTTGATGAAAAATTAATAAGTTTTATACAGTCAGCATGGACATTAGTTAAAGTTGCTAGTATTGTAATATGTGTACTATTTGGTGTCATAGATTTTGTATCATCTGCTTCAGCAAGTAAAGACAAGCTAATGGAATCTGTAAATAAATCGATTAGAAGGTTAATTATTGTGATTATAATTTTATTATTGCCAACAATCATAGATATAATGGGTGACATTCTTGGACAAAAAGATATATTATGTGGTATTAGATAAGAAGGGAGTAATGTATGAATTTATTTAAAATTGGATTAGCTTTTTCCGGCTTTTCAATTCCATTAGTCACAGAACTATTTATTCTAATAGATGCGGGAATTTATGGAATAGTATCGGCAACTATGGAAGGCTTTTTTGATATGATTAAAGTTTCATATCAAATGTTTGGAAAATCTGGAGAAAATGGTTTTGAAATTGTAAGTGCTTTAATAAGTAGAATAATGGCTTTATGTGGAATATACGCTTTATTTAGAATTTCTCTAATGATGATTAACTATTTAATAGATCCAAGCAAGCTTAAACAAGCAGAAAAAACTGGAATTGATATTGCAAAAAATGCATTTATAGCGATTATTCTTTTATTAACATCAACATTTATTTTTCAAAAATTAGGTGAACTTCAAGAATTAGTATTTGAAAGCAATGTCATAGAAAAAATGGTTTATGGAAATACTGGTGAACAAGAACATGAAACCATAAAAAACTCATCAAAAAAATTCGCAAACAACATGTGGTTATTGTTTTTTACAAAAAAAGAAACTGCAAGTACTGAGTGTATAAATAAAGTTAGTAAAATAGCAGACGGATCTGCAACTATATTATCAGCTATAGGTTGTCATTATAAACATTATGACTACTTTCCAATAGCACCATTTATAGTAGGGATACTTTTGATTTATTACTTTATTTCATATACCATAGAACTGGTGATAAGGATGATTAAATTATTGGTTTTGGAGATAATATCACCAATACCAATTATACTATCTATAGATCCCTCACAAAAAAATAGATTAAGCAAATTCATAAGTGCATATATTCCAATCTATTTACAAGTTTTTATAAGGGTGTTTACATTTTATATAGCATTTGCTTTGGCATATTTGATTCTAAATAATGCAAAATCAATTCTCGAAGTTCAAGGTGATTTAAGTATATTTTTAAAAGTATTTATTGTTATAGGAATATTTCAAGGTATGAAAGAACTACCTAAATTACTCGAAAATGCAATAGGATTAAAGTTAGATGGTGGACGTACTAAATCATTTGGACAAGTAGTAAGCGGAATAGTAGGTGGAACCGCAGGACTTATTGGTGGAGGTGTCGCCGGAGCTGTAACAGGTGGTGCTGGAGGTGCTCTACTGGGTGGTGTAAAAGGTCTAGTAAACGGAGCCGGATCAAAAAACTGGGGAGAAATAAAGAAAAATGCAGTTGCTGCAACAGCTGGTGCAGCAACATTAGGAAAAAATATAAGAACAGCAGATGGTTTTGCTGGATATATGGGTGGTATGTTAAGAAGCAAAACAGGATATCAGCAAAGAGCGGATAATAAGGTAAATCAAGCACAAAGAAAGAAAGACCAACTAGAAAAAATGAGGGTAGCAATGGAAAAAGCGTATGCTGATGATAAAATTAAGTATACAGATGCTAATGGTAATACTTTCGAGAAAAAGAGAGGTACTATTGATGAGGATATAGGAGTTATGAATGCAAAAGCAGATTACCAAGCATATTTAGATACACAGGCTGAAAATGGTGAAAAATTAGATGGTAACATTGTTGCACAATTGCGAAAGAATATTACAGACGCTGAAACTGCATATAAAAATGAAGCTTTAAATTATTTTGCAAAACAAAATCAAACTGACAAAAATGGAAACATAGAACTTAAGGACGCATCTGGAAAAGTATTAGATCCAATTAGAGATTATGATTCTTTAACAGAGTCACAAAGATTGTATGCTGATTACACAAGAATGACAAAAGAAAAAATGGATGGAACTAATTTCGCAACCAATTTTAATACTTTAGAAAAGAATGCTAAAGAAGATTTAAAAACTGCAAAAAAAGGACAAGAATCTATAGGATACCAACATGCTAAGGCATATAAAAATAAATAAGGAGGAATGAATAAATGGGTAATATGTATTTAATACCTGCTAACAGTAAAAGTGGACAGTTGATATTTAATTTTATGAGGCCAATTGACTTAGTAGTTTTCTTGGTAGGATTGGCACTTACAATAATACTTTTCTTGGTTATTGGAGCCTCATCTTTAACTGCTACAATAATTAAATTAATTCCAGTGTGTCTTGGTGGACTTTTAGTAGTTCCAGTAGCGCATTATCATAATGTTATGGAATTTGCTAAAGATGGAATTAAATTTGCTTTTAGCAGAAGAATTTATTATTGGAAAGGATGGTGTGTAAGAAATGAATACGGAGAAGAGTAAAATTAATCCAAAAGATCAAAAATATGCAGAAAACTGGTTACCAATTAAGTCTATACTTAATGGCTGTATACAAACCGAAGATGGATACCAAGTTACTGGTGTAAAAATTCAACCAAAAAATATATTTATCATGGATTATGATACACAAAGAAATGTTATATATAATTTAAGAAATCTATACAACTCATTAGATTATGAATTTTGGATTATGGTTTCAGGTCGTCCAGTAGACATACATGTATACTTAAGTGCTTTGCAACTTATGTATAATAATGTTACAACTCCAGTTATGAAAAAACTTATAATGCAAGATATAAATAAAGCTAATATGTTTATGAGTAAAGAAGTTGGAGTAGTTGATACTGAATATTTCATAATATTCAAAGAAAGAAGACCAGAAATAATTCAAAAGAAAATTCAAAACTTAGTAAGCGGATTAGCAACATGTGGATTAACAGCTAAGCAAACAAGTAATGATGATTTGAGAGTTTTAATGGAAGGATTCTTAAATGATAATAATAGAACAGAATTTGGGACGGTGATTACTGAATGAACCTAAAAAGTCAATTAGCGCCTAAAGGGCTAGAATTTAGAGCTGGGGATATGGTTATAAGTGGAAAATATTGTTGTTTTTTAACAATAATCAGTTATCCTAAAATGATTAATGAAGGATATTTAGCAAACCTTACTCAATATTCTGGAATTAAAATTGTTATAAAACACATTCCTATTCAATTTTCAGTGTTAACAAAAATGTTAAATAAAGAAATTGCTGATATGAAAGTTAAATATAAAGATGAACATGATAGAACTGTGCAAGAAAGAATTAGACAAGACTATGAAAGTATTGAAACATTTATTAGTCAATTAACTGCAACACAAGCAAGAATATTTGACTTTCAAATGCATGTAATGGTGCTTGCTGATAGTCAAGAAGAACTTGAAAATAAAAAAGTACAAGTTAAAAACTACTTAGATGCAATGGGAATGAAAGGAACAGTATTAAGATTTGAACAGGAAAAAATACTACAAAGTTGTTTACCAATTTTCCCACCAAATGATATAGAAGAAAGAATAGGTACACCGATACCAAGTGTAACTATGTCTGCGATGTATCCATTTGTATTTGATAGCATAAAAGACCCAGGATTATCTTGTTTGCTAGGAGTAGATTTCTCAGGAGGTATAATTTTATTTAACCAATTCTTGTATCAAATAAAAAAAGAATTTAATAGAAATAATGCTAACATGATTATGCTAGGTACTTCTGGTAGTGGTAAATCAACAGCCGCAAAATTAATGCTTAGAACCAACATAAGAAATGGTCATAAAATAGTTGCCATTGACCCAGAAGGTGAATTAGAAGATATGACTAGACTTTATGGTGGAGACTTTATCGATTTAGGTAAAGGTGGAAAATATGGAATGATAAACCCACTTGAAGTAGTAGTTGATGCAGATGAAGAAGACATTGCCGCTGGACTTGGTTATACAATTTTAACAAGAACATTGCAATCATTAAAAGCATTTATGAAATATTATAGTCCTGATATAGAAGAAGATGTTTTAACATTATTTAGTGAAGTATTACAAGATACATATGCTAGATATAGAATAACTTCTGAAACAGATTTTAGTAAATTTACAAGTAACGATTATCCAACATTTGATGATGTTTATGCAACCATTAAAGGTAGATTATTATCAATGACAGAAAGAACTCGTGAAAGAGAAGTAATGGAAAGACTTGAATTAAAAGTAAGACCATTAACAAAAGAATTAAGATACTACTTTACCGGTCATACAACTGTAAGTCCTGATAGTGACTTTATTGTATTTAACATTAAAGAGTTAATGAATACTGATGCAAACATAAGAAATGCTTTATTCTTTAATATATTAAAACACGCATGGGGATTATGTTTGGATAAGTCAACTAATACTGTTTTAATGGTTGATGAGGCGCATACCTTATTAGCTGATAAAAATACATTAGGGGCAGAATTCCTTGCTCAAGTACAAAGAAGAAGTCGTAAATATAATACTGGTACAATCATAATTACTCAACAACCAACAGACTTTGCAAGTCCTGAAGTTATTGTCCATGGTAAAGCAATATTCGATAATGCAAGTTACTATTTAGTAATGGGACTAAAAAAACAAGCTGTAGATGATTTAAGTAAACTAATAGATTTAAATGATCAAGAAAAAGAATCAATTAAACGTTATAATCAAGGAGAAGCATTATTCGTTTGTGGTTCAAGAAGAATGAGAATTAATGTTATAGTAACACCAGAAGAATTAGAATCATTTGGTTCAGGTGGTGGACTATAATAAAATAATGGTGGTATAAATGAATGACAAAAGAAAGAATACAAATTTAAGTAATAACAATGTTAACAACAGTGCACCTAATGTGCACTCTTTTGGCGTTCAAAATGACAATGATAGATTAGAAAAAGAATCTTTAAGAGAAAGAATAGAAACATCTAAAAAAAACAATTTAGATAATAATACAAAAAGAACAAGTAAAGATACAGAAGGAGAAATAAAACCAGAAAGTCAATCTAGCTTACCCAAAGAAGATGCACTAACAAGTGATAAAAAGTCAGTTAAGGATATGATAAATCCAAAGAATTTAGCTAAAAGTGCAGCTGGAGCAATAGGCAGAAATGCATTAAATAAAGCTAAAGAAAGTGATTCACTAACTGGAGATGTTGCAAATGCAGTAGATAAAGGCATAAAAACAGCTGAAAATATAAAAAAAACGCAACTAATACTTAAATTTTTGGCAACACCAATTGGACATATTGCCTTAATTGCATTTTTATCTCTTATAGGATTAATAGCAGTTATTTTGATAGCAGCGGTTTTATCCGACCCCTTCCAATTATGGATTAGCAGTATATCAATGAAATTTGGTTTGTCTGGTGAATATTCATATGATGCTACAACGAGTGTAGATGAGCAATATGACTATATATATAACAATGAGCCATTAGTTTTGGAAGAGGGGATGACTAGAAGAGAAATTGAAGATATTATTGCAAATGCTACTGACGAAGATGGAAATAAAATAGAATGTAAACTAGGATTTTTTGCTAAAATTAGATTATTTTTAGGTTTTCCAGACTTATCAGATCCATGCGAATATATGCAATACTTCAAGAAAAAGCTAGAAGAATATGAAAGGAAGCCGGGAGTAAATACTATTGCACCAGGCTACATAATGAATACGTTTTATTATGCGTTTGAAACACAAAATTATAAAGATAACGGAGAACCATTTATTACAAGTTATATTGATAATGATGCGGAAATAAATGATAAAAAAGACGAGGAAGAAAGAGATGTAACAAGTGATTTGGATGCAATAAACCTATTATTCGGACATAAAAGAGCAAATGGTAGTAGATTGTTTACAAGAGTAGATATAATAGAATTAATTGAAGAGTATTTGTACCATGATAATCATTATTATTGGAAATATATTAAGGTTCAAGATGATCCAGAAATTTGGGAATGTAGAAGGTATATCACTAACTCATATAAAGTTGATGTTGACAAATATAAATTATTTTTAAGATATGGTTATGATGTTTCTGTTGGATATAATACAATATCAAAAATGAATGAAAAAGATGGTAGCAGAATGCCTCTATTTGGCAATCGTGGATATCAAGCAGATATTAACATAAATAATTCATATTTAGAAACAGATGATGAGTGTAAAGAAGAATTCACAAAGTTTTATGGTGAATTGCCACCAGGACTCGATGTTTATAAAACTAAAGCATATCCAGATGTTGAAGGCGATGATGGAGCAGAATTTACTCTTGCAAATGGTAAAACATATAATTATTCTACTGGATATATATTCAAAAGATATCCAAGATATCTTGAGGAATTTACAACCACACAAAGTGTAGACTTTGATTATGGAACTGCCAAAGAAATAGAAAAATTTATTGAACATATATCCGACAGACAAGACTACGGAAACTATTTATTAGGTTATGAGTCTGATGTGGGTAAACTTATAGGCAAGAGAGGAAATGGTAAAACTGGCTCTCTTATAGTAGATTGTGATTACAGTGAACTTGAAAATAATGAAAATAATGGATCAAGTAATGACTCATTGGGTACAGTAGATTCTAGTGGAATGAAAGTAGAATTAATGTATCCATCTAGTATAAAATTTGATGCATTTGAATATACTCCTAATACATCAATGGGAATGGATTTAATTGATGTTGAAAAATATGCATTGGGTACTGTTTTTGCAGAAGCAGGTGATACGCCATGGCAAAGCACTCAATTTATTACTAATTCCGAAGCGACATCAAAAGCATTTGCTGTAATGGTAAGAAGTTTTCTACTTGCAAACGGTGTAAAAACAAAAACAGATGGTCAATCGGTTATACAAATTGCGAACTCGACAACGCGTCAAACATATTGTGATCCTGATAAAGGATGTTATAGATGCTATGATGCAAGTAATCCAAATAATATTATAATGTTACCTGATGATAGTGAACTTGCAAAAAATAATAGTCAATGTAACAAAGTAGAACCATTACCAGCTAATTCCGCTTTAAGACAATATGTAAAAGAAACAATCGGACAAGTATTAGTAAATTCTAATGGTCAAGTTGCATCTGCTCAATATGATAATGTAAAACTAGCTAAATGGCTAAAAAATGAAAGCCCTGATTCATCTTTATCTGGCTTAGACTATATAGAGCTTTTACAATATCAATATGGAGATTTAAATTATACGCTTAAAAGTGCAGACTGTGATATAAAATATGATGGAGACGGAAATGGTACTGATTATGTTGCCACAGGACCTTGGGATTCATGGCGACAAGGTGGTAATGAACCGTGGGCAAATCAACCGTTTGGTGCAGGAACAACAATGGCAGATGCCGGATGTTTAATTACTGCTTATTCAAAACTTCTTGCAGATTCTGGAGGAAATTTGTTAATTAGTAATTTTAATCCAGGAAATTTTGTTCAAGCACTAAATGCCAATAATTGCTTTGAAAAAAATGATTTAAGAAATGATTGTGCTCTTAGAACTGCAGTTGGTGCAGGAAATTATTCATACTTGGCAGACAGCCTGAGTGGTTCATTTGAAAATAAACGAGCCTTTATAACATCTAAATTAAATGAAGGATATCAAGTAATAATAAGTGTTAAAAATGATGGACACTGGGTATATGTTACTGGAACAACTGCAGATGATATATTAATGTCAGATCCAGCAGGCAGAGGTACTTCAGTAAAGGACACATACGGAAATACTTCAATTTCGTACAAATTAATAAAAATATTTTAAAGGGTGATGTAATGAAAAAAGATAATAAATTTGAAATAGGTTTAATGTTTATACTTGGATTTATAACATTACTAATATTAGGTATATATTTAATAATAGAAATTATAAATAAAAAAAATACTTATACTTTAATTACATACCCTTTTTCAATAATTGATTGTGTGAAATGGAATTGTAAAGATGTTTCCAAAGACCTTACAGCATATAATAATTTAAAATATAATACATTTATAGATGGTAAATATTATAATAGTAATAAATTATTTTATGACGGAAGTACTTCAAAAATGTATGCTTTCAATAAAGAAAATAGAAATATATTTAAAAATGCTGAATCAATCCTTATGTACGAAGGAAATTTAGATATTACACAATATTCTTATGAAATAAATACTTTAGAAGACACAAATATAATAGATGAATTATCAAATTTAACAAAGTTATCACTAACTAAAAATAATATACAATATTTATCTTTAGATTTTGATAATGATGGAAATAACGAAAGCTTATACTTTATAAATAGTGGTTTTATGACTGATAAATTTTTTAATATATTAGTATATAAAAATAATAGTAAATACAATATACTTAGTGAAGAGTATCCAGAAGAATTATTAGAAAGTGCCTTTATAAAAGTTAGTAATGTAATAGATATATTTAATGACAATAAAATAGAATTTATCTTAACGAAAGAATATTATGATCAATTAGGACATTGTAATATTCTATATAGATTAAAAAACAATAAATTTGTAGAAGCAAATGAATGTGAAATAGTTAAATAAAATTAACTATTTTTTGTTTAAATTAATCATACTTAATAGCTTATTTAATATATTTTATTAAGGGGGAAAGATAAAATGGATATAATAAAGGTATCATCAAAAAGTGTACCACAAAAAGTTGCAGGTGCAATTGCAAACTTATTTAGAGAACAAAATAAAGGAATTGAAATTCAAGCGATAGGTGCAGGAGCTCTAAATCAAGCAATTAAAGCAATAGCAATAGCTAGAGGTTATGTTGCACCAACTGGAAAAAATTTAGTGTGTACCCCAGCTTTTAGTGATATTGTAATTGATGGCGAAGAAAGAACAGCTATTAAATTAATAGTTGAAGCAAAGTAAAGTTAAAGGCATAATTAAAATTAAAAAATTTTAACAAAGAGAAAATAAAAAATTTTCTCTTTTATAATTGATTTTAATATTGTTTTCGTTTATAATTATTTATAGTAAGAATAGGAGGAGTTATGTTATGAATAATATATTGATAGGATTGAAAAGGTTTTTTACTAATAAGAATACTGTAACCATTATATGTGTACTAGGTATAGTATTCGTTTTATACTTTGGTTACAATTGGAGAATAAAAAAAGCAACTGAACCTTTAAGTGTTCCATATGCTAAAGAGGAAATACAACCAAGAACTGAGGTAACAAAAGATATGATTGGATATGTTAAAATTCCTAAAAAAATGGTAACTGATAATACAGTAACTAATGTTAATGATATTATTGGAAAATATGCCAATTATAATACAGTTATACCTTCTGGAAGTTTGTTCTACAAATCAACTTTGGTTGAATGGAGTCAAATGCCAGATAGTGCTTGGGAAGATATTCCTGATGGTTACACTGTAGTTAGTTTAAAGGTTAATACTGAAACTACTTATGGTAATTCAATATTCCCTGGAAACTATATTGATTTATATTATGCTGCTTATGATGACACTGGAAAGTTATTATTAGGTAAATTAATTGAAAGTATTGAAGTACTTGCAGTTAAGGATTCAAGTGGTAACCATGTATTTGAAAATAGTTCTAAACTTGGAACACCATCTAGCTTAATATTTGCTGTACCTGAAGATATGCATTTATTACTAAGAAAAGCTGGATATTTAAGTGGTGAAATTATTCCAGTACCAAGAAATAAATCTTATAGTGAAAAACCAGGTGCTACAGTAGTAAGTAGTGAATACCTACAAGACTTTATATTAAGTAAGACAGTTATTCTACCAGAACAAGGAACTAATACTAATCCTGGTGGAATTGGAACATTAGAATAATTAATTAAATTGTTAAAAAGAAATAGAAAGGGTGTCATATATGACTGAAAAAGGAACAATATTTGATCAAATTGATTTTGGCCCATTAAAAGAGTTTTTGGATAATGATGATATTACCGACGTCTCATATTCTAATGAAGGTCAAATACACTTAAAAACATTAACTAAAGGTGTTTTTAGAGTAGAAAGACCAGATATTAATAATGCTTTAATGGAAAAAATTGCTTTCCAATGCTCTAATGTAATGGGTAAAACATTCAATATGGCACACCCATTTCTAGATGCTGAAAGTGCTGAGTTACGTTTAAACTTTGTTCATGATTCTATTGCAACCAATGGAATAGCATGCGTTATTCGTAAAACACCAGCAAAAATAAGACTAAATAAAGAAAAATTACTTGGTGAAAATTATGTATCTTTACAAATACATGATTTTCTATTCAAGTGTGTTGAAGGTCACTGTAATATAATAGTAAGTGGTGAAACTGGTAGTGGTAAAACAGAATTGGTTAAATATTTAGCAAGTCATATTGCTGAAAATGAAAAAGTAATAACAATAGAAGATACTTTGGAATTACACTTAGATAAAATATTTCCACATAGAGATATTGTTGCTATGAAAACAAATAATATTGCTAGTTATAGTGATGTACTTGTAACTTGTATGAGACAAAATCCTAAATGGATTTTATTATCAGAGGTTCGTAGTGCTGAAGCGGTTACTGCAGTAAGAAACTCTATTTCAAGTGGACATAATATTTTGTCAACAATTCACTCTGAGAAAGCAAGTGGTATACCAATGCGTTTATATAGCTTACTTGAATCTAATCAAGAAGTTGACCAATTTTTAAGAGGCATGCATAGATATATCCATTTGGGTGTACATGTTAAGGGATATATGTCAAAAAAATATGGTAGATTCCAAAGAGAAATAGTTGAGGTATGTGAATTTTATGTAGATGATGATAATAATGCTAAGACAAATGTTTTATATACTAAAACAATGGATGGACATGAATCATATCATAATCCAACAAAGCATTTACTTGACTATTTAGATGCACAAGGAATTTATTTACCAAGAGAAACTTTTGTAAGAGAAGGTAATGAAATTAAGGAAGCAGTGATTGAAACATTAAAATAAGTTATAAAGAGAGGTGATAATATGTATATAGAAATAATAATTGTTGCAGCAATTCTGATATTTCTTGTACTATTTAGAAAAAGTCAAGGTGAAAAATTTTATAAATATTTATCTAAAAGTATATCAGACCTATATAATAAATATGCGCCTTATTCTTTTAAAGTAGTAAGAGAAAAAACAAAAGAGTTAGGTAAAGAATATACGCCAAGACAATATGCTATTCAAGTAACTATATTTGGTATACTTGCAGCGATTATATCATATGCATATTTTTATAGTATAATAGTATCTATTATTTATGTAATTGCAGCTATATTATTTGTTCCTTATTTGGCATATTTAAGATGTAATAAGGTCTATAGTGAATTTATATTTGAACAAATTCAAGTATACAGTACAAACGTAATAATGGAATTCAATACTACCCAATCATTTGTTAAGTCACTTGAAGGAGTAAGAGATAGTGGAGTATTAGAAGATCCCGTATTAGCTGATGTTAATGAAATGATATCAATTGCTTACAGTAGTAGTACAATTGATGAGGCAATAGATTACATGAATAGTAAATATGACTTCTATGTAATTAGAAATATGCACCAGTTATTCCTACAAATAACTAAAGAAGGTTCTAAAGATAGTGGAGAAGCACTAGAAGGTATGCTTCAAGATATAGATATGCTTGTTGAAAATGTTTATAGAGATAGAATAGATAGACAAACATTCCATAAACAATTTTTAACATTTGGTGTTGCCCTATACTTCTTAGTAGCAGTAATTCAATTTTTATTAGGAAGAGATAGTTATGTTCAATTAACTCAATTGTTCTATGTAAGACTTATGTTACATGCAATAATATTGATTAATACCTATTTCCTAGTAAGCGGAGAAAAATATTATAACGAGGATGTGGGTGCCGAATGATGTGGGAAATTGCAGTTATTGGTGTCTTACTTGTTGTGTTGCTACTTGCTCAAGGTAAAATAGATGGCAATAAGTTTATAAAAGATAATGAAAAAGTATTTAAATTGTTAAAAGAAGACGACTATGATTTTTTAGTTGAAGCAAAATATGGTGATGGAGTCGATCCAGAAGTATTATTTGAAAAAAGAGTTAAAGATGGATTACTCATATTGCTATTATTAGTTGTAATATTTATTTCAAATTTAACATTTTTAAATTTAATAGTATGTTTTGTAGTTGCTTATATTGTATTCAAGTCTGGATATTCGAATTTAAAAAGCTATTATAAAAAACACTTGCATGAAATAAATTTATTATTACCATATTACTTAAAAAGTTTGGAGATTCTGATTCAACACTACACTGTTCCAGTAGCAATTACTAAGAGTGTTGACCAAGCCCCCCCTATATTTAAAGAGGGACTAAAAGAATTAATATCAAGCATTAATGCTGGTGATTCTACAATAGATCCATATATGAAATTTGCAATTAGGTATCCAGTTAGAGATTCAATGAGAATGATGAGATTATTATATAGACTTGGTTTAGGTAATCAAGAAAGAAAACAAGATCAATTAATAGTCTTTTCTAGAACAATCTCTAATTTGCAAGCAAAAAGTCGTGAAACAAAATATAAAGAAAGACTTGAAAGAATGGAAAAAAGAACAATGGTTATGTTATCAACAACAGGTATTGGTGTAATGATAATATTACTATTAGCTATACTTAGAATGTTTAAAACTATGTAAAGTGGAAAATTCCACTTTTTTTTCTTTAATAATACTATTTTTTTTCTTAAAATTTTGATACAATTAGTTTATAGACAAAGAGGGTGTATTATTTATGAAATTGAAATTCACAGCAAAACCTAAAGATGCGTTAATATTTTTAATGTTTGCAATATTTCTATTATATTTAGTTGCAATTGCAGTTATGAATTTAAGGTATATTGCTATTTATAATAGGTTTTGGGGATTAAACCCTTTTCCTGCATTTGGAAGAGAATATTTAATAACTACTATAACATTATATATTCTTGCACTTCTTGCAGTCATAATGGGTTCATCTGATAAATTTTATAGTAGAGAAAAAGGTTTTGGATTTGGTAAAGCCAAAGAAAAAGATGAAGCTGGATGGGCACGTTGGATGAAAGAAGATGAAATGAAAGAAGCATACAACGTTAAAAAAATAGTTCTTAAAGATGATACATATGAACATGCTGGAATTCCAATTATATTAAATGACAAAGAGGCATGGGTTGATGATGGAGAAAACCATAGTTTAATTATAGGTGCATCTGGTTCAGGTAAAACAGCAACAATATTAGACCCACAGGTTAAAATATTAGGTAAAGCTGGAGAAAGTATGATTATTACTGACCCTAAAGGTGAAATTTATGAACATAATGCTAATATGTTAAGAGAAAAAGGATATAATGTTATAATAGTTAACTTTCGTGATCCAGAACATGGTAGTGCATGGAACCCATTAACTTTACCTTACCAATATTATAAAATGGGTAAAGAAGATAAAGCAATGGAACTTTTGGAAGACTTAGCAACAAATATCTTAGTAGACGCTAATAACAATGATCCATTCTGGCAAAAGAGTGCAGCTGACTACTTTACTGGACTTGCACTTGGTTTATTTGAAGATGCTAAAAGTGAAAAAGAAGTTAACTTAAACAGTATAAATGCAATGAGTACATTTGGTGAAGATAGATGTGGTGCTAGTAAATATGACAAAGAGTACTTTAAAATTAAAGGTGAGCTTTCTAGTGCTTACATAAGTGCATCAGCGACAGTTATGGCACCAGCTGACACTAAAGGTGGTATTACATCAACATTTAGACAAAAGATTAGAATATTCTCAAGTCGTCCTAAATTAGCTGAAATGTTAAGTTATACTGACTTTGATGTAAGAAAAATAGGTAATGAAAAAACAGCAATATTCTTAAAAGTACACGATGAAAAAACAACATATCACGCACTAGCAACTATATTTGTTAAACAAGTATATGAATGTTTAATCGACGAAGCACAAAAAACAGAAAATCTTAAATTAAAAGTTAGAACTAATTTTATACTTGATGAATTTGCTAACATGCCTGCTTTAAAAGATGTAGAAAGTATGATTACTGCATCTCGTTCAAGAAATATTAGATTTAGTTTTGGTATTCAAAACTTTAGTCAACTTAATAAAGTGTATGGTAAAGAAGTAGCTGAAACTATTAAAGGTAACTGTGGTAATATGTTCTATTTAATTACTACCGAATATGCTGCACTAGAAGAAATAAGCAAACTTTTAGGTGAAGTAAAACCTAAGGTAGAAAAAGATAAACCACAACCACCAGTAAGACCATTAGTAACTGTTAGTGACTTACAACAAATGAAAAAATTTGAAATGATTATCAAAAGATTTAGAAATCAACCTTTTAAAACTAAACATACTGCATCTTTTGAAATCTTTAAATCAAAAAAAGGTGGATGGGGATTTGAAGATAGTATAAGTGCTTATCCAACAAGAGAAGCTGTTGGAATAGAAACATTTGACATTAAAAAGTTTGTCGATGAAAATAGAAAAGATGAATTTGGTTCATCAGATCCAATGGGAGGAAATCCATTTATTCCTCCATTTGGAATGCCTTCTATGAATAAAGGAATGTTTAATGAAAATTCTTCATCTAATATTGATGATTTAGTAAAAAATATAGATGCACAAATAGCTAAACTTGAAGAAGAAGAAAAACTTGAAAAAGAAAAACTTCAAAAGTCTGGTAAAGATGCCCCAGATGAAAATGACTTTGAAAAAATTATAAATCAAAAATATGAAGAATATAAAAGAGGAGAAGAAACAAACAAAACAGAAAGTAATGAAAAGCAACCTGAACAAACTAAAGTAGAAGATACAATTGATGATTTTTCTAATGAAAATTATTCTAGCAATATTGATGTTGATGATTTACTTAAAAAGATAGATGCTAAAATTGCAGAATTAGAAAAAGAAGAAGCAGAAGCTAAGAAAGAAAATAATGAAGAAAAAGCTAATACAATCGAAGAGGATAAAGATATATTTAATTATAATGAATTTAATAAAGAGGAAGAAGACAATAAATTATTAGATTCTTTAAATCCATTTGTGGAAAATTCTGATGAAGAAAATCCTAAAGAAGAAGTTAAACCTGTTAATGAGGATATGGTTAACGAAAGTCATGATATATTTAATGATTTGTTAAAAGTTGAGACTACAAAAGAAAATGATAATCAAATAGATGATACTTTTACTAAAGAAGCAAACGATATACAAGACGATATTGAAGAAGAAATAGAAAAGCCAAATATTAACATAGATGTTGATAGTATAGTAGTAGATAATAATATTACTGACGATGAATTCTTTGATGATTTCTTTGGTGATGATGAATAAGGAGGATTTTAAATGGCTTTAATAAAATGCCCAGAATGTAAAAAAAACATTAGTGATAAAGCAGAGTCTTGTCCACATTGTGGTTATGAACTTAAACAAAAAAGTGTTTCTAATACGGTAAATAAAACATTTGATGAATTAAAAAAGAATAATTACACAAAATTCTTACCAATTTTATTAGTAGTGGTTGTAGGGTTTCTAATTTATAATAGCACTGCTGGAAAGAAAAATGATACTCCTACACTACAAACCAATAATGGTAACTATGTATTTAATCAAGGGGGTCTTTACTTTGAATTTCCTACTGATTACAAAGCATATGTAGATAAAACTAATACAATATATGTTGGTAAAAATATAGATGATCAAGGTGCATTAATTCCTTATATATTGATAGAAAAATATAAGAATTACACTAATCCTCAAGATATACTAAATGATTTAACTAATGAAATTGGAAAAGAATATTCTGATGCTACTATAACAATAAATATGCTATCCAATTATGTAGGTGATAAATATGTATATGGAATTCAATACATGTACACTTCTAGTGGTCATAAGATTGTTGATAATAGATATGCATTCTTAGTAAATAATAAAATGTATTTAGTAACAACTAAAGAAGAAAATACTAATACAAATGAAATAAATAATACTGCAGGATTAATTATTCAAACACTAAAGGAGGTATAAAATGGCCTTAATTAAATGTAAAGAATGTGGAAGTGAAATAAGTTCAACTGCTAAAAGTTGTCCACACTGTGGATATAAAAATGATAATAAAGTATGTCCTGAATGTGGTAGTGATGTAGGCACAAATGATAAAGTTTGTAGTAGCTGTGGCTTTCCACTACAAAAGAAAAATACTCAAAATATAATAAGTGACAATTTAGATAAAATTACTGGAGCTAAATCTGAAAATTATGTAACTTTTAAGGATTTATTTAAAGATTCATTTAAAAAGCACACTGATGAAGAATTAGATGAAGTGTTTATATGTGGTGGTAAAACAACAACTCCTAAAGTAAGTGAGATTGATCCACATAATGCAAAAGCATGGGTATATCTTAAAATATTAATATTCTTTATAATTGCGTATATACCAACAAGAATAGGGTACATTGTTTATGGAAATTTAAACTTTTTACCAGCTATGATTATGCTAGGCGCATTTGCAGTCCCATTAACTGTACTTATGTTCTTTTTTGAAATAAATATATTTAGAAATATTCCATTCTATAAAGTTATAAAATACTTTTTATTAGGTGGAGCACTTAGTCTAATACTTGCAATATTATTCTTCTCATTAGACTTTAATACAGATATAACAACTTATTCAGGAGCATTAATGGTAGGTGTAATTGAAGAAGTTGCTAAAGCTGCAATCGTTGCATTCTTTCTATTTAAAGAAAAAAGAAGTAACTATATATTAGATGGTCTATTAATAGGCGCTGCCGTAGGTGCAGGTTTCGCAGCCTTTGAAACAGCCGGGTACATTTTAAAATTCGGTTTACAAGGTGGAAATGCAGCAATGCTTCAAATAATCAAAATCCGTGGCTTTCTAGCACCAGGAGGACATGTTGCATGGGCTGCAATTGAAGGTGGTGCATTAATGTATGTTAAGGGATTTGAAAAATTAGACAAAAAACACTTTAATGATAAAAGATTTTTACTAATGTGTTTAATCCCAATCGTACTTCATGGTATTTGGGATATGCCTATAAATGCACCATATGCAATCGTACAAATAACAGTTTCAATTCTAGCTTGGTTAGTAATAATATACTTTATAAACCTAGGTTTAAAACAAGTAGATGATGCTAAAAAATTAGAAAAACAAAAAAGCAAAAATTAATCTAAAGACAAACCATAAAGTTTGTCTTTTAAAATATAGTCATTTTTATATCAATTGAATAAACTATTATAGGTGGTTTCTATGTATATAGAAAAATATAATAATTTAAGAAATAAAAGAAATATAAAAATAATTGATTTACAAGATAGGTATGAATATCAAATACATCATTTACCTAATTCTTATAATATACCTTATGATGACCTAATGAACAACTACAGGGTATATTTAAATAAATATGACAATTATTATGTTTACTGTAAAAGTGGTAAATTAAGTAAAAGAGTATCTACCGTTTTGTCTTATTTGGGGTATAATGTAAATGTAGTTGAAGAATAATATAAATATATTATAATAGTATTAGAAGGGATTATTATGGATGCATTAAATGAACTAATTACAAATCTATTAAATCTTTTAGGCACTTGGGGTGCTCTTTTAGGATGTGTTTTTATATTATTTGAATCAATGATACCAATACTACCATTATCAGTATTTATTACTTTAAATTTTATGACCTTTGGTAATTTAGTTGGCTTTTTAATTAGTTGGTTTTTTACTATATGTGGATGTATGATGTCTTATTTTATATTTAAAAATGGAGTAAGCAAAAAATTATACAAAAAAATAAAAGATAGTCCTAAACTAAATAAAGTAGTAAACATAATAGAAAATATCAGTTTTAGTAATTTAGTAATATTAATAGCGATACCTTTTACTCCTGCTTTTCTTGTTAATATTGCCGCAGGTATATGTAAAATAGATACAAAGAAATATTTATCAGCATTAATACTTGGTAAAATATCATTAGTATATTTTTGGGGCTATATAGGAGTTAGTTTAATTGAAAGTATTAAAAATCCTATGATACTTATTAAAGTTGGTATAATAGTATTAATAATGTACTTAATTAGTTTAATTTTTAGTAAAAAGTTAAATTTAAAATAACTAGTAAATTTAATTTGTTTGCTAGTTTTTGTTTATGTTTTTTGATAAAATTTTAATTGGAGAAGAGGTACTATGAGAATTGGTTTAATGAATAAAAATACATATATTTTGGATGCTGAATTTAATGAGGAAATTAAAACATTTACAAATATATATGAAATTAAAAATATAGAATATGCTCCTTTAGTAATATATAATAAATATAAAAAAGATAAAGATATACTAAAAGTAGTTAATGAATGGTTTAAAGGAAGAGGAATACCAACATTTAGAGATAGTTTAGATTTATTACTTGCTAAGTTAGGAATTGATTCTCAATATGATTTATTAGATGAATCTTTTGGACTTTCTTTATCTGATCAATATTGGATTAAACCATTTGACTCAAATATTCAATATAAAGATATTAATTTCTTTGAACATGATTTTGATGATACTGAATTTACTAATGCAACTTTTAGTGATGAAGTATGTAATACTAAGATTAGTTTAATATCTCCAAATAATACAACTGATGGTAGATTAAAAAAGACTTGGATTATCGATAATAAAAAAAGATATCTTTTAAAAGGTGCTTATAAAAATGAAGTTATGCAACCATTTAATGAAGTCTTAGGAAGTATGATATGTGATAGATTAAATATTGAACATACAACTTATACTTTAGATATTGTAAATGATAAGGTTGTGTCTAAGTGTGAATGTTTTATTAATACCAATACAGAATTAGTTACTGCTCATCAAATATTAAGTGAAACAGAAGATAAAGAAAATGCATATGAAGAATATATCAAAATATTAATAGATAATGGTATTAAAGATTGTAGAAATAAATTAGAAGATATGTTTTTATTAGATTATTTAATATTAAATGAAGATAGACATTTAAATAATTTTGGTATTATAAGAGATGTTAATAATTTAAAGTGGCTATCTATCGCACCTATATATGATAATGGACAATCTCTAAATATTATAGATTATACAGATGATGAACTTATAATTAATGGTAAAGGAAGATTCTTTTATAAAGTAGAGAGTTTTGATAATATAATAAAAATAATTAAAGATATTAATAAGTATGACTTAACTAAATTAGATGGTGTAGTAGAAGAATTTGATTTATTATTACATAAGTATCAATATATTACTAATATGACTGATAGAAGAATTAATAAAATATGTATATTATTAATGAGTAGAATTAATAAATTAAAGAGTATACAAAATAACTAGTAAATTTAATTTGTTTGCTAGTTTTTATTTGTTTTTTTTGATAGAATTTATATAGAAAGAAGATGATAATATGGAATATATAATTATAGGTATTTTAGTAGTTGTTATTATTTTATTAATAGTTATAATTACTAAGATTAAAAAAGTAAATGAAAGTGATATTACTTTAACATTAAGTAAGATAGAAACAGATATGGTTAAAGAAATAGGTGATTTTAAGTTGGACTTTTCTAGAGTTTTAACTAATGATTTTAATGTTATGAATGATAGAATAGAGAGAAGACTTAACCAAATTAATGATAAAGTAAACGAAAGATTAGATGTTAATTTTGAAAAGACTAATAAAACATTTGCCAATGTATTAGAAAGACTTGCTAAAATAGATGAAGCTCAAAAAAAGATAGATAGTTTAAGTAATGATATAGTTAGTTTAGAAAGTGTTTTAACTGATAAAAAGAGTCGTGGAATATTTGGAGAAGTTAATTTACATCAAATATTATCAAGTGTATTTGGTGAAAAGAATGATAAAGTATATAAACTTCAATATACTCTTAGCACTGGAGTAATTGCTGATGCTATAGTTTTTGCACCTAATCCTTTAGGTAACATATGTATAGATTCTAAATTTCCGTTAGAAAATTATAGATATATGTTAGAAAAAGGTATAACTGAAGAGGAAAGAAAAAGAAGAGAAAAATTATTTGATGCAGATGTTAAAAAACATATAGATGCGATAGGAAATAAATATTTAATAAGTGGTGAAACTAGTAGTGAAGCAATTATGTTTTTACCAGCAGAAGCAATATTTGCTGAAATAAATGCATATCATACATCATTAATCAACTATGCATATGAAAGACACATTTATATAGCAAGTCCAACGACTTTAATGAGTTTACTTACAATAATACAGTCAGTTCTAATGGGTATGGAAAGAGATAAGTATGCTAGTATAATTCATTCTGAACTTAATAAACTAGGTGAAGAATTTATGAGATATAAAGATAGATGGGATAAACTAAGTAGTCATATCGAAACAGTAAGTAAAGATGTAAGAGACATCCATATTACTACAGATAAAATTACAAAAAGATTTGATTCCATAAGTAATGTTAATGTAGAAATAACTAAACAATTAGAAGAATAAATGATTCTTCTTTTTTTGTATAAAATAGTGTAAATGCTTTGAAGTATATATAATGTAAAATTATTGTTAAGTAAATGCTTATTGTAAAAATTAATTAAAAATGTTAGAATAACTATAGGAAAATAGAAAATAGGTGGTTAATATGAATACTAATTATGAAGTAATAGAAAACTTAATAGGTCTTCTTGTTAAAAGAGCGGGCTTTAATATCAAAAGTAATTATAGTGAAGTTGAATTAGAAAAAGTTAAAACTAACATTAGAGAATTACAAAAAGAAAGAGAAGATTCTAATAATAAAAAAGTATTAAGTAAGATGATTGAAGATCTAAAAGTTAGACAAGCTAATTGGGAAAATAATGCAGAAATAGTTGGAAAAAGCTTATTAACTGCTTACAAAGAAGGTAAAAGTTTTCAAACAGTAAGAATGAGAGTAGAATTACTTGGTAATCTTGCTAATAAAAATACTTCAATTAATAGTTTAAGTTACATATATGATAAATTAAATAAATTGGAAACTGAATATAATTCATTGACTAATAAAATAGAAAATAATTCTTATGAATCCACTGAAGAAAAAGAAATGGATAAAAGATATAAAACATATTTAGAAGATAAAATAAACAGTTTTGATCTAGAAATAGAAAGTTTAAACAAAACTTTAGATGAATTAAGAGATTCAGAAAAGAACGATGTAAATATAGTTAATAAAGTTAAAGAATATATAAATAAGTTAGAAGAAGACTTAGAAAAAATAAATTCAGTATTAGATAATACATTAACAAGTTTTGTAGCTTATGAAAGCTTTGAAACCATAGAAAATACTAATAATAAAACTATAGAAAAAATAAATAAATTTAAAGAATTACTTAATAAAACAGAGAGTGTACTAGAAGATGTTAGAGATAACAGAAAGAAAACTAATGAAAGAAAATCTTACTTAGAAAAAGAAAAAGACACTTATGTTAATAAACTTAATAGAGTTTCTACTAAACTAGAAGAGAACGATTATATAAATAATATTGAGAAAATAGAAGACATAAATAAAAGTGAATTAATTAGACTAGAAATAGATAATTTAAATAATATTAAAGATGTTATTTATATAGATGTTGATAAAGTAAAAGAAGAATTAATTAAAGAATGGAATAAAGGTGAAAGTGACTTTACGGAAGAAAAAGTTACTGAAAAAGAAAAGCCTATAGAAGAAATAAAAGAAGAAAAATTTATAGATAAGGCAAATAAATTATTTAATAATTTTAAACCTCCAAAAGAGGAAATAAAAACAGAAAAAAAAGAAGAAAAAGTTGATATAGAAGTAAAAGAAGAAAAGAATAAAATAGAATTGGATTGGTGATATTATGAATTATAGAGCTTTAGAAGATTTAATAAATATATTGGTTAAAAAGACGGGATATAGATTAAATGATTTAAAATTAGAAGAAGATATTGATTCACTAGAAGAAAGAAAAAAAGATCTTGAAGAAGAAAAAGAATCTTTAGATAAAGAAAATACTAAAGATAAATACATTATAGAAAGCATAGATAGAGAAATAGAGATAATAGAAAATTCTTTAAATATAAAATTCAATAATCCAGTTATATTAGGAAATAAACTATTAGATGCTTATAGAAATAATGATACTTTTGAAAGTGTAAGTGAAACTTTTGATACATTAGTAAGGAAGGCTAGAAGTGAATATGATAAAACACATGAAGAAGTAAAACCTACTAACATATTTGAACTAATAGATAAATATTCTACTAAGAAAAAGAATACATTAGATAAATTAGATAATACTAAATACTTTAGTGATGAAAATAAAGAATCTATGGTATTAAGAATAGGATATCATAATAGTAGAATAGAAGAATTAAAAAGAGAATTAGAAGTAATAGATAGAAAAAAAGAAGAAATACTATCATTACAAAACTATGTAGAAGATGTATTAAAAAAGGTTAACAAAGATATAGAAAGTAAAACTAATAAGCTAAATAGTTTAATTAGAAAATTATATAAAGAAAATAGTATATCTAATGATGAAAAAGTTTATAATACTTTAATTAATACTATAAGATATGAGATATCAGATTTAGTGTATTTAAGGGAACAATACGAATTAGATATAGAAAATTACAAAGAAAAATTAAAAGATTTAGATATTAAAGTAAATGAAGTAAATGATAGACTTAATGATGAAGAAAAATTATTAAGTATTACTCAAGATAAAATAGAACAAAAAGAAAATGATTTACTTGATAGACTAAATGATAATATAGAAGGATTAAATGCTTCTAATAGAGTTAATAATTTAACTAATGAGCAACAATACTTATATGTTAATGTTGATGTGATAAGAGATGAAATTATTAATTTATGGAATAGAGATAATACTTTAATAGATAAAAAAGAAGAAAAAGAAGAAGAACTAGATAGAGAAAGTATAATAAATTCATCTATGTATGATGATGAAGATGTAGATGATTCTATTGAAGAAGATGACAAAGAGCAAGATGAAGTAAAAGAGGAACCAACTGAAGATAAGCAAGATGAAAAACCAGTTGAAAAACAAGATGAAGAGTCAGATGAAGGTGATGAAGAAAATACTTCAGAAGAATATGATGAAGAGTTACCTGATGATAATATAGAAGTTATAGATTATCTAGATTAACTACTTGAAAACAAGTAGTTTTTTTTATATAATTAATACTAGAAAGTAGGGTAAATATATGGCAAATAATAAGAAATATTTAGTACTAAGTATAACACTAGTATTACTAACATTTATAGGAGTATCACTGGCATACTTTTTAACTTCAATTGAAGGAGAAAATAAAAGAGTAACTATTTCAACTTCAGATTTAAGAATAATATTTACAAATGGAGATGCAATAGAAGGAACAGAAATAGAACCAGGATGGAGTGTAACTAAAACATTTAGTGTAGAAAATAAAACTAAGAATGAATATAAATATAACATAGTAATAGAAGATTTAGTAAATACATTCAAAACAACAGGATACCTACAATACAAAATAACAAGTACAGATGGTGGATACAACATGACAAGTTTTGAAGATGTGCCAAAATCATCAAGTGCATTAGATACGGATTTGGTAAATAATGTAGTAATACCAGCTAAATCAAAACAAAACTATACAATAACAATACAATATCCAAATGATGAGAATGTAAATCAAAGTATAGACTCATTAAACAATGCAGTATTATCTGGAAAGTTATATATAACAGAAGGAACAACGAATTCAAGATTGTTAACTCAAGCAATATTAGAAGATAATCCTACTGTAGAAACAAGAACTATCTTTTCAACAGCATTTACTGAAAAAACAACAGGAACAATATTTCAAACTGATAAAACAGAAGATGGAAGTACAGTTTATTATTATGCTGGTGATACGACTAATAACTGGGTAAAATTTGGTTATTATAACCTTGACGATTACTCAGATTCATCCGACACAAGTATAAAAAATTATTTTAATAAAAAAGATTATATGTATTGGAGAATCATAAGAACAAATGAAGATGGAAGTATTAGACTTTTATATGCTGGAAATAGTCCAGAATCTTTATCTCCATATATTCCCGGACTTCAAGAAATTGATAGTACCATTGCTTTAACTGATAATGATTTTTATCATGAGGCAATCTATAATGAAATTGAAAATGATCCATTATCTGTAGGATATATGTATGGAACAAGTGGATCGCTTGAAAATAATAGAACAAATGAAAATTCGAGTACTATGAAAAAATCTATAGATATTTGGTATCTTTCTACTATGTATACTTCTATAAAATATGATCCAAACAATAACCAACAAAATAATAAAAATTATAATGATTTTGTAAGTGTGACAGCATTATATTGTAATGATAGGAGTTTGAGCTCATCAGAAATATATTCAACTAGTGAAATATTCTCTTATGCGTCAGGGACAAGAACTGCAGATCATACTCCTACATATAAATGTGGAGGAGATGGTAATGGAGGCTTATTTGAAAGTACACAATCAGTTGCAGATAAATTTAGTGCAAGTACAGAAGGTGGAGGAAATGGACAATTGAAATGTTTTGAAAATGAAAAATATTATTGTCCAGTAGCCTTAATGACAGTAGATGAAACAATGTTTGCTGGTGCAGAATTAAATACTGCTGCAAATAATGATATATACATAAACAAAAACAAATCTGCATTAATTGGCACGAGCTATTGGACAATGACTCCAAATGATTTTTATGACGGTGGTAACGTTTATAATATTATTTTTTCAGCATCCGGATATGAACAATTATGGTCAGAAAAAACAATTAGTCAATCTTTTATTCGCCCTGTGTTAAGTTTGAAATCGTGTGTAAAAGTAACTGGAACAGGAACACCTGATGATCCATATGTGGTGGATTATGACAATAGTTGTAGTTAAATTTAGGAGGTTTTTATGAATAAAAAAGGATTTACATTGGTGGAAATAATTGCTGTAATTGCGTTAATTGGAATATTAGCAATATTGATAACACCTAATTTAATAAAAATATTAGGAGATAGCACTAACAGAACTATGAAAGTGCAAGAACAGGAATTAACTGAAGCAGGTCTATTATATTTAGAAGACTATTGTAAAAATCCATTAGATGGTAAAAGATGTCCTAGAACATTTACAATTGATTCTAATTATAAATATAGTGGTGAAGTGAGTTTAAATACATTAATTAGTAATAAATATATTGATGAAATTTCACTTAAAAATGAAGTATGTACTGGATGTGTTATATTTACAAGTAATGAAGCAAAAGCATATCTAAAGTGTGGTGAATCATATGAAACAGAAGGATATGTATGTAATTAATAGAAGTTATCTTCTATTTTTTCTTTTCTACTAGATAAACCAATAAGAATTTGTTATAATATCAATGAAAGAAGGAGTATATATGAAAATATTAAGTGTAAATGCAGGTAGTAGTAGTTTAAAGTTTCAACTATATGAAATGCCTGAAGAAATAGCTTTAATAAGCGGTGTATTTGAAAGAATAGGAATAGATAATAGTTTTTATACTATTAAATTCAATGGAGAAAAGATAAAGAAAGAAGTAGAATTACCTACTCATAAAGTAGCTTTTGAATTATTAATTAAAGAGTTAATTGATTTAGGATTAGTAAAAAGTCTTGATGAAATTAAAGGTGTAGGACATAGAATAGTTCAAGGAGGAAGTTATTTTGATAGAACAGTTGTAGTAGATGAAGATGTTGTATCAAAAATAGATGAATTAAGTGCCTTAGCGCCTCTACATAATCCAGCAGCTATAGTTGGTATCAGAGCTAGTCAAGAAGTTATGCCTAATGCTGTTCAAACAGTAGTATTTGATACTGCATTCCATCAAACAATGGCAGAAGAAACATATATGTATGCTTTACCATATGAATGGGCAAACGATTATAAAATCAGAAGATATGGAGCTCATGGAACAAGTCATAAATATGTAAGTGCTAGAATGAATGAAATTTTAGGAAGAAATAATACTAAATTAATTACATGTCATATAGGAAATGGTGCTTCTATAAGTGCTGTTAAAGATGGTAAATGCATTAACACAAGCATGGGATTAACTCCAAATGCTGGACTTATAATGGGAAGTAGATGTGGAGATATAGATGCCACTATAGTACCTTATATGATGGACAAATTAAAAATAAATTCTAAAGAAATGGATACAATTCTTAATAAGGAAAGTGGATTACTTGGAATTAGTGGAGTAAGTAGTGACTCAAGAGATATAGAAGAAGGAATTAGTAAAGGTAATCATAGATGTGAACTTGCACAAAAGATGTATGTAAGAAGAATAATAGATTACATTGCAAAATACTATGTAGAATTAGGTGGATGCGATGCAATTATATTTACTGCTGGTGTAGGAGAAAATTCTATATCAACTAGACGTGAAGTACTAGATGGACTAAATGTATTAGGTGTCAAAGTTGATGAAGAAAGAAATAATGTAAGAGGAGTAGAAACTCTAATTACAAGTGATGATTCAACAATACCTGCATATATAGTGCCTACTGATGAAGAATTAATGATAGCAAGAGATACATACAATTTATGTATATAGAAAAGAGAAGTTATGAATAAAGAAGAATTAAAGAAAATTTATGGAGAAATTAGAAAATATAAAACAATATATATAGTAAGACATATAGGGCCTGATCCTGATGCAGTAGCAAGTGAAGTAGCTTTAAGAGACACTATTAAACTAACATTTCCTAGTAAAGAAGTATATTCTATAGGCGCTAGTGTATCCAAATTTAAGTATATTGGTAAATTAGATAAAGTAAGTGAATTTAACTATAATTCTTCTTTAGTAATTACTCTAGATTTACCAAATGCCTCTAGAACAGATGGATTAAACTTAGAAAAATTTGAGCATATAATTAAGATTGATCATCATCCTTTTGTAGAAAAATTTGGATATTTAGAATATATTGATGAAAAAGCCACTAGTACATGTGAAATACTTTTAGATTTAGTAAATAATACTAAACTCAAAATAAATGCACATATTGCAAGGACATTATTAATAGGTATTATAAGTGATTCCAATAGATTTTTATTCTACCCAACAAATGAAAAGGTGTTATATAAAGTTGGAGATTTAGTAAAAAAATATAAATTTAATCTACAGGAAATATATGATGATATATATAGAAAGCCTATGAGTGAGTTAAGACTTATGGGATATATTGCATCAAATTTAAAAGTAACTAAAAATAAATTTGCATATATTATAATAGAAAATGACATAGTAAATAGTTTTAATGCTGATGCATCTAGTGCTTCAAATATGGTCAATGATTTTAGCAATATTGAAGAATTTGTTGCATGGATGTTTGTAACTAAAGATGTTAAAAATGATATATTTAAAGTAAATATTAGAAGTCGTGGACCAATTATTAATGAAGTTGCATCTAGATACAATGGTGGTGGACACATTTATTCTAGTGGAGCTCGTATTAAAACAAAAGAAGAATTAGAAAATTTAATAAGTGACTTAGATAATTTATGTAAAGAATATAATAAAGAGAAGGATGTGTAAAATGAAGTTTGATTATGTTGAATTAACAAATGTAGCTGTTAGAACAAGTCAATATCCTGAAGATAATTTACCTGAATTTTTAATTTTAGGAAGAAGTAATGTTGGTAAAAGTAGTTTTATAAATACTTTGGCAAATAGAAAAAATCTTGCTAGAACAAGCAGCAAACCTGGTAAAACTCAAACACTTAACTTTTATAATATTGATAATTTATGTTATATAGTAGATGTACCAGGTTATGGTTATGCTGCAGTTAGTAACAAAAAACAAGAAAAGTTTGGACTAATGATTGAAGAATATATTATAAATAGGCCAAATTTAAAACATGTGTTTTTACTGGTAGATTACAGACATAAACCAACAGAAAATGACTTAATGATGTATGATTTTCTTAAGTATTATAACTTACCAGTCACCGTTGTTTGTACTAAATATGATAAAGTTAACAAAAGCGGAAGAGATAAACAAGATAAATTAATCAGTTCTACTATAGATATTGCTATGGGGGATGACATTGTAAACTTTTCTAAAATCACTAAAATTGGTAGAGATAAAGTTATACAAATTATGGAGAATTACTTAAGTTAATTTAAATTAAGGAGGTTTTGTTTTGAAAAATATAGGTGTATTTAAAGATTTTACTGATAACAGTATAAAATGTGTATATGAAAAAGAAGAAAATAAAATAATTGAGATGACTTTATTACAAAATAAAAAGGATAAAGATATAATATGTGTACCTACCCATTATATTTGTTGTCTTGGATGTAAGACATGCTATTTAACTTCTGACAAGATAGAGCCTATTATGATAAATGAATTCATAAATGCATTAATAGATAGCCTAAAAGTGCAAAATATCAATAAAAAAAGAACTGATAAAAAGAAGTTAGTAATTAAATTTAATGGAATAGGTGAACCATTATTAAATCTTCAATTAGTGGATGAAGTATTTAAACACGAAAATCTTATTAAGGATAATTTAGGATATGAAAGTATTACTTATGAATTAAATACAATGGTCCCTGATTTAAGATTGTTAAATAAACTTAAAGAAATAGTTATAGAAAATAAAGCGTCATTAAAAATAAACATTAATTTACTAGCATCCAATAATATGTTAAGAAAAAGATTACTGCCAAGTGTGGAAACAACTATTATTGATACACTAAAGTCTTTAGAAAAATATCAAAGTGAATATGGAGAGGATTCAGTAAATGTTGAATATCCACTTATAGAAGGTATTAATGATAGAGATTTGGATTTAATAAATATGATTAATTTATTTAAAAATAGTGATTTCAAAATTAAATTATTAAGGTTTAGACCTGTTAATGGAATGAATCCAAGTGACGAAGAAACAGAACTTAAGTGGATACAAACATTATCAAGAAATAATTGTAAAGTAGAAATAAATGAAAGTTTAGGAAAAAATATTGATATAAATTACACAAAATATTTTTACAAGAAAGACAATTTAACTTTACAGGAAAAAGAAGAGTTTGAAAGATGGAAAAATATTTATCAAATATTTGAAAGTCAAAAAAGAGACAATTTGTCTTGGGATGAATATTTCATGTGTGTTGCTAAATTAACTGCTATGAGAAGTAAAGATCCAAGTACTCAAGTAGGAGCAGTAATTGTAAGTAAAGATAATAGAATTTTATCAATTGGGTATAATGGAAGTCCTAATGGATATAACGATGAAAGATTTCCTTGGAAAAGAGAAGGAAATAAGTTAGATACTAAATATTTATTTGTAGTTCATGCTGAAAGAAATGCTATACTAAATTATTTAGGAAACAGAAAAGATTTTCTTGGTGCTCGAATATATGTGGATTTATTTCCATGTAATGAGTGTGCTAAAGAGATAATACAATCTGGTATAAAAGAAGTTGTTTACCTAAGTGACAAATATAAAGATTCAGAAGAAACAATTGCTTCCAAAAGATTATTTGACATATGTGGTGTTAGTTATAGACACTTTAGTAATGAAAGAGAAGTAACCTTAAAATTAAGTAAATAATTAAGAGGTGATTCTCTTTTTATTTGACTTTTAAACAATCTATATTTATAATTATATTAGGATATGGAGGTCACATATGAAAAATAAAAAAGGGTTTACAATTAGTGAAGTTTTAGTTGTCTTAGTGATAATTGGTATTATACTTGGTATTTCTATTCCTAGTATAATTAATATAAGAAAAAAATCTAATGAAAGGTTACTAGAAAGCAAAAAAGATATTATTTTAGTTGCTGCAGAATTATATGCTAAGGATAAAGGATGGACATCAGATGGATATGTTTATGTATATGAATTAATTAAAGATGATTATGTAAAAAAAGAAGTTAATAGTGGAGTTAATAAATGTACAGGTGAAAATACATCAGATGGATGTATTATTAACCCAGTAAATGATGAAAGTCTAAATAATCAAAAGATATTAGTAAAAGTTATGAATGATAATTATATAGCAATATGGGAAGGTGAACAAGGAATTACTGGTGATAAAGATCTTATTGATAAAGTTAAAGAAGATTTGGATTGTACAGATGAAATGGTAGATAATATGGAATGTGTATATTGCTATAATAATTCAAATTGCGATGATCCTAACAACTATTTATATTACTCTGGAATGATGTGGAGAGTTATGGGAGTTTACAGAATAGATGGTAAAGAAGTAGCAAAAATGATTACAGATGATACAGTCACATGGGAAACAAATGCTTAGCCATTTGTTTTTTTGTGTAAAAAAAAATCTCATTTCTGAGATTAAATATTTAACTTGGTGACCGGTACGGGATTTGAACCCGTGAATGCACGCGTGAAAGGCGTGTGTGTTAACCATTTCACCAACCGGCCATTAAATGGTGGGCCTGGATGGACTTGAACCATCGACCTTGCGCTTATCAGACGCACGCTCTAACCAACTGAGCTACAAGCCCGTTTTGTCATAAGACCTTCTTAATTTTATAATACTTTTTCATATAATGCAAGTAAAATTTTAAAAAAATGTATAAAAATGATAAAAAAATTGTAAAACCCGGCATTTTATAGTAAAATTATTGTGGAAGAGTGATTATATGAGAAGTGTTTATATACATATACCTTTTTGTTCTAGTATATGTAGTTATTGTGATTTTTGTAAATTTTTACATAATGATGTATGGGCAAGTGAATATCTAAAACATTTAGAAAAAGAAATAAATAAGTATTATGATGAAGACGAAGTTAAAACTATATATATAGGTGGAGGAACACCTAGTACACTTAACATACCTAATTTAAATAAACTAATGGAAATTACTAAAATATTTAAAAGAAAAGATAACATAGAATTTACATTTGAAATGAATGTAAATGATATAACTGAAGAAAAACTAATTATACTAAAGAATAATGGAGTAAATAGAATTAGTATAGGAGTAGAAAGTTTTGATAAAAATAATCTTTTATTTTTAAATAGAAAACATAATAAGAAAGAAATATTTAATAATATTAACTTAGTAAAAAAATACTTTAATAATATTAATGTTGATCTTATATATGCACTTCCAATAGAAACATTAAGTGTTTTAAAAAGTGATATAAATAATATACTTAAATTAGATGTAAATCATATAAGTACTTATAGTCTTATAATTGAAAATAATACGGTACTGGCAGTTAAAAACATAAAACCTATAGATGAAGATAAAGATGCTAAAATGTATAAATACATAGTTAAAAAATTAAAAAGTAAAGGTTATAATCACTATGAAGTAAGTAACTTTGCTAAGCCAGGCTATGAAAGTAAACATAATTTAGGGTATTGGAATAATACTGAATACTATGGATTTGGTTTAGGTAGTCATGGATTTATCAGTGAATTAAGATACGAAAACACTAGAAGTTTTAACGAATATCTAGCTGATAATTATAGACTTAATGAACTTGTTATGTCAAAAAAAGAAGATATGGAAAATCATGTAATGTTAGGACTTAGAAAATTAGAAGGAATAGATGTAAAAGAATTCTTTGATAAATATAATGAAAATATACAAGATGTATTTAACATAAAGCCTTTACTAAAAGAAGGATTACTTAAAACTAATAAAACTAATATATATATTCCAGAAGATAAAATATATATAATGAATTACATATTAAATAAAATATTAAATTAGTCAATTTATTTATGAAACTTATGTGAAAAAGTATGTAATAAGTTGACTTTTTAAATTTATGAAAGTAGTATTAATTGGGAGGAAAAAGTAACATGAAAGAAATATTAAAAACAATAGGTAAATATAAATTACAAATATTATTTATATTAATTCTTTTATTTGCGCAGGCATATACAGAATTAGAATTACCTAGTTATACTAGTAAAATAGTTGATACTGGTATACAAAGTGGAGGTATAGAAAGTATTGTACCTGAAGTATTAAGTAAAAAAGATTATAATTTAATAACTAATATGCTTGATAATAAAGAAAAGAGTATTTTAGAAGATAGTTATGATTTAATAGATGGAAAATATAAATTAATAAAAGAAAATAAAGATTTAGAGAGTATTTTATTATATCCTATTTCTATAGTGGCTAACATAGATAAATTTAATGGTGTACCAACAAAAGAAATGGTAAATTCATTAAAAAAGCAATATGAAGGCAATGAGAGTTTCATTGAACAAAGTGATATTAACTATATAAAAAATACTTATAAAGAATTAGGTATAGATGTAGAAGAAAAACAAATGAATTATATATATTCTACAGGTGGAAAAATGCTAATTGTAGCATTAATATCCATGGGAGCAACAATACTTAGTGTTTATTTATCTAGTAAATTATCTGCATTCATTGGTAAAGATTTAAGAAATAAAGTTATGAAGAAGATAATGACATTTGAAACTGAAGAATTAAATAAATTTAGTACTAGTAGTTTAATAACAAGATGTACTAATGATATAGTACAAATACAAACTTTAATAATGATGTTATTTAGAATAATAATCTTTGCTCCAATAATGGGAATAGGTGCGATTACTAAAGTAAGTGGTAGTCCTATATCTTGGGTTGTAATAGTGTCCGTATGCGCAGTATTACTTCTTATGTTAGTATTGTTCCTTGTAGTTGTACCTAAATTTAAAAAAATGCAAGATTTATTAGATAGAATGAACTTAGTATTTAAAGAAATATTAGAAGGTATACCAGTAATAAGAGCATTTTCTAATGAAAAATATGAAGAAAAAAGATTTGAAAAAGCTAATGATGATATAACTAAAAATGGTTTATTTATACATAAAGCTATGGCTATAATGGAACCTACTTTAACACTTATGATGAATAGTGTAAGCATATTAATTGTATGGGTAAGTGCTAATAAAATAGATATGGGTACTATGCAAGTTGGATCTATGATAGCATTTATAACATATACTATGCAGATTATTATGTCATTTTTAATGGTATCTATGGTACTTATAATGCTTCCAAGAGCAACTATTTCTCTTAAAAGAGTTAGTGAAGTATTAAATACTGAATCTAAAATAAAAGACAAAGAAAAAACTTTAAAACTTGGAGAAAAGAATGAAGTAGAATTTAGAGATGTATACTTTAGATATCCTGATGCTACAGAAGATGTACTAAGAAATATTAACTTTAAGGCGACTGAAGGAACAACTACAGCATTTATAGGTAGTACTGGTAGTGGTAAATCTACATTAATTAATTTAATACCTAGATTCTATGATGTTACTAGTGGGGAAATTCTAGTAAATGGAAGAAATATAAAAGATGTAAAATTAAAAGATTTAAGAGAGTTAATTGGATACGTTCCACAAAAAGGTAATTTATTTAGTGGTACTATATTATCTAATATAACATTTGGACTTAATAAACCTGATAGAGAAAAAGCACTTGCTTCAGCTAAAATAAGCCAAGCATTAGAATTTATTAATGAAGATAAAGATGGACTTGATAGAGAAATAAGCCAAGGTGGTACTAATGTAAGTGGTGGTCAAAGACAAAGACTATCCATTGCAAGAGCAATTTGTAAAGATCCTAAAATTTATGTATTTGATGATTCATTTTCAGCACTAGACTATAAAACTGATGCAGAACTTAGAAAAGAACTAAATAAAATAACTAAAGATAAAATAGTATTTGTAGTAGCGCAAAGAATTAGTTCTGTAATGCATGCTGATAATATAATAGTTTTAGATAATGGTGAAATAGTAGGAATGGGTACTCATGAAGAGTTACTTAAATCTTGTCCTATATATAAAGAAATAAAAATAAGTCAATTAGGAGGTGAATAAAATGCCAAGACCACAAAATACAGATAAAGCAAAAGACTTTAAAGGTACAATGAAAACATTAATAAAAAGTTTAAAGCCTTACTATGTACATATAATAGTTATAACAATATTATCAATATTAGGTACTTTATTCACTATAGTTGGACCTAAAATATTAGGTAATGCTACTACTGAATTATATAGTGGAATAATAAAAAAAATACAAGGAATAGGTGGAATAGATTTCACTAAATTACATAAAATACTTTTAACAATATTAATCCTTTATATTATAAGTGCATTATTCAATTATTTACAAGGTATTATAATGGCAAAAATAAGTCAAAAATATGCCAAAGATTTAAGAAGTAAAGTTGATAAAAAAGTAAATAAATTACCACTTAAATACTTTGATAAAAAGACTCATGGTGAAGTATTATCTTTAGTAACTAATGATATAGATACAATAAGTATGAATTTAAATAGAAGTGCTACTGAATTAATAACTTGTATAGTTATGGTAATAGGAATACTTATAATGATGTTTTCTATTAACTTTACTATGACAATTGTTACTTTAGTAATACTACCAATATCTTTAATAATAACAAGTACCATAATGAAGAAGAGTCAACATCACTTTGTTAATCAACAAGATAGACTAGCTATTGTTAATGGTAAAGTAGAAGAAATGTTGAGTGGACAAAACATAATAAAATCATTTAATGCAGAAAATAAAATGATGAAAGATTTTGAAGAAAGTACCAATGAGTTATGTGAATCAGCTTGGAAAAGTAATTTCTTAGGTGGACTTATGCATCCAATTATGAAATTAGTTGGTAATTTAGGTTATGTAGTTGTTGCTATAATGGGTGGAATATATGTTATTGAAGGAAAAATAACAGTTGGTAATATACAATCATTCATAACATATACTAAGAATTTTACTAATCCAATTGCAAATCTAGCAAGTATAATGACTGAATTACAAGGTATGGTCGCAGCTTGTGAAAGAGTATTTGAATTTTTAAATGAAAAAGAAGAAGAACCTATTAAAAATAAAGTAGAACTTAAAAATGTAAGAGGAAATGTAGTATTTAAAAATGTTACTTTTGGATATGATGATAAAATAATTATAAATAACTTTAGTACTCATGTTACAAGTGGTAAAAAGATAGCAATAGTGGGACCTACTGGAGCAGGTAAAACAACTTTAGTAAAATTACTTATGAGATTCTATGACACCAATAGTGGTGAAATACTAGTTGATGGTGTTAACATAAAAAATGTTGACAGAGGAGAATTAAGAAAACAATTTGGTATGGTACTTCAAGATACATGGTTATTTAGTGGTACAATAATGGAGAACTTAAGATATGGTAGGTTAGATGCAACAGATAGGGAAGTAATAGATGCAGCGAAAATGGCACATGTACATCACTTTATTCAAACTTTACCTGATGGATACAACATGATTTTAAATGAAGATACAGACAACATAAGTGGTGGTCAAAAACAATTACTTACTATCGCAAGAGCAATACTTGCTAATCCTAAAATACTAATACTTGATGAAGCAACTAGTAGTGTAGATACAAGAACAGAAATATTAATACAAAAAGCAATGGATGAACTAATGAAAAATAAAACATCATTCATCATTGCACATAGATTATCTACAATTAAAAATGCCGATTTAATACTAGTATTAAAAGACGGAAATATAGTAGAACAAGGTACTCATGATGAATTACTTAAAAAGAATGGATTCTATAGTACGCTTTATAATAGTCAATTCGAAGAAGTTTAAAAAGACAATTCAATAGTTGTTTCTTGTCATAATATTAATCTTAATGTATAATAAATTATAAGATAGGAAAAGGGATTATTGATGAAAAAAGTATTATTAATTTTATTATGTGTTATATCTATAAGTGCCTTAGGCTATGGTGTTTACTATAAATTTTTATATGAAGAAAATAAAGAATATAAAGATTATAAAGAATACAAAGGCTATTTTGGTGTTGGAACAGAAAACTTTACTAAAAACTATTCAAATGGAGAAGAAATTAAAGTAGGACCAGGATGGGAATTTTCTAGTAATGATGGATATGTTTATGTTGAATTTAAAGTAAAGTCTAGTGAAGGATTAGAATTTATTAAAGAAGATTTTTATGATGGTTATGTAGCTAGTTATAAAAAGAAAAAGAATAAGTATATGTTAAACCTAAAAAATGTTGTAGTTGTACAAAGTGGTATAGATTTAATATATAAAGTTACAGATGAAAATAAAGATTTAAATGTTAAATTTTATGATATATATTTTAAAAATAAAGAAGGTAAACTATTTAAAGTTGAAGATCAAGTTGTTTCTTTAGTTGAAAAGGGTATTGTTTATAAATGTAATTATAAAGAAACTTTTTATCATATGGGAGATGACTTAAAATTAAAATGGTTTACAAATTATGATTATTCTAAAGATAATCCAAGTGTATATAATTGTGAAGAACATGATTTAGGTATAGAAAGAGGTTATTCTATAGTAAGTGGTGTATATAGTGATAATAAAGTACTTTTATATAAAAATAAAAGATATTACTTATATGATGTTTATAAAAAAGAATTTATTTTAGAAACAGAAGAACTAAAAGATTTTGATGATGGATGGTCAAATCCATTACTTGGTTATTCATATATAGATAAAAATGAAAAAGAAAAAAATGCATATGGAGTTTCTATATATGGATTAAATCTATATATTAATTTAGATAATAATGAAGTATATTATGATTTTATAACTGGTAATAATCGTATTGTATTTGATAATGGATATAGTAATGATTTTTCTTATACTGATGGTAAACTAATTAAAATTGAGAAAAAGGAAGAAACTTCAAGTTTTAAATTTGGTTTCTTTAATGGAGAAAATTTTACATTATTAGATAAAAATTATACATCATGTACATATAACTATTTATATAGTGATAATTATAGTATTTTATGTCATAAGGATTTTATTCATTCTCAGGGATACCAAAAATTAACTTTATTTGATATGAAAGGGAATATTCTATTTGATTCAGATAAATATATATCATATTTTGATAATCCTATTGATAATGTTATTATATATAAAGAAAGAGACTCTAATACAAATAGATTAAATATGATAGATAATCGTGGTAATTTAATCGCGTATATAGATGACTCAGATGGTACATTTAGTAATGATACTTTTGATCATACTCGTTTAGAACCATATATATTTATGATTGGAGAAGATGATATAGATAAATGCTTTGATTATTATATTGAAGAAAAATATAGTGATTATTTAGTAGTTCATGGAGAAAATATTAAATTATTTAAGTATAATGGAAGTAATAAAACATATGAATATTTAAAAGACATGGAAGAGTGTTCTTATAATAATTATGAAAGATAAAAACTGATTAGAATTAAAAACTAATCAGTTTCTTTTAAATTACTTATAATATTTATTAAAGCTAACTTTCCATATTGATAAGTTAAACCACCTTGAATATAAAGTATATATGGTTTTCTTAATGGTGCATCACAAGATAATTCTATAGATGATCCTTGAGTAAATGAAGGACTAGCCATTATTATTTTAGAATCATAACCAGGCATATCTGATGGAATAGGTGTAACATTAGAATTAATCGCACCACTTTCTTGTAACAACTTAGAAAACTTAATTAAATTATTTTCATTTTCTAAATATAAACTTAACACAATATCACATCTTTTTTCATTTAAACTAGGTTTAACTTTATAACCTAAACTTTCCATAACATTACATATTAAGTAATTAATCTTTAAACTAGAAGCAACAACACTAGGTGCTAAATAAATACCCATTAAAAACATTTTATTAGCATCTAAGGAAGGCCCTGGTTCTTTTCCTTCACCTGGTAAAGTTAATCTTTCACTTATCAAATGAATCAAATCTTTCCTTCCAACAACATAAGCACCATTAGTACATATACCTGCACCTAAATTCTTGATTAAAGAACCAACACATACATCTGCTCCAACTTCAATTGGACTTTTTCTTTCAACAAATTCACAATAACAATTATCTACAAACACTATAATATCTTTATTAATATCTTTAATTAATTTTATTACTTTAGCTAACTTATCAATATTAATACTTTCTCTAGTAGAATATCCTTTAGATCTTTGAATATATATCATTTTAATATTATCTAAATTGTTTTTAATCTCTTCATAATTGAAATCATTATTAATTAAATCTATTTCTTTATAATTAATACCAAAACTTTTTAATGAACTGGAATTATCTCTAATACCAATTACTTCATGCATAGTATCGTATGGAGTACCACTTATAGATAAAAATGTATCATTAGGTCTTAAAATACCAAATAAACATGTACTAATCGCATGACTACCACTTATAAATTCTCTTCTAACTAAAGCATCTTCACTACCAAATATTGAACTATAAATACTTTCTATTTTATCTCTTCCAATATCATTATACCCATATCCCGTAGTGCCAACTAAATCACTTTCATTTAAATTATTCTTATGAAATGCATCTAATACTTTTTTACTAAAATATAGTTCATTATCATTAATTTCATTAAATATATTAGTTAGTTCTCTTTCTTTTTCATTTACTAGATTAATATACTCATCTTTAAATTTTAACATACTTTACCACCATCTATTTTAATAACACTATCATTTATATAACTTGCTTCATCACTTGATAAAAAATAAACTAAATTAGATATTTCTTCTGGACTAGCAAACCTTTTAAGTAAAATTTTATTGATTTCTTTATTTTTAAATTCTTCATTCATATTTTCATTCATAGGAGTTTCAATCCATCCTGGACATATCGTATTAACCCTTACATATGGAGAAAAAACATTAGCTAAATTATGACTTAAATTTATTACACCTGCTTTAGATGCATCATAATCTAGTGATTCTGAATAATATGAATCAATACCATTATTACTACTTATATTGATAATTGAACCATTTTTATTGTTATACATAAGTTTACCAAAAGTTTTACTCATTAAAAAAGTTCCGACAAGGTTCACTTCAATTATTTTCATAAAGTTATCTTTAGTTTTATCTTCAAATAAAGTATCATTACAAATACTAGCATTATTAACTAAAACATCAATTTTACTAAATTCATTAAGTATCAACTCATATAAATTTTGTATATCATCTTCTTCACTAATATCTAATTTAACACATATACTTTTAACTTTGTATTTATTTTTTATATATTCATTAAATTCTAATGCTTCATTTTCATGAGTTAAATAGGTAATTATTGTATTATAACCATTACTAGCATATTTTTCTATTATGCTTTTTCCAAGACCACTACTAGATCCAGTTACTAAAACTGTTTTCATAATTTATTTCACCTCGATTAGTATTTTAACATAAATTAATAAAAATAAAAAGAGATGTAACCCCGCTGGTACTTCAGCAGGATTACATCCCTTGTGCTAATATTTATACCATAAATTTACATAAAAGGCAATAGTTTTTTGATTGAAAAAAGAGATGCACCCCCGCTGGTACTTCAGCAAGACTACATCTCTTGTATTTATATTTATACCATAAATTTACACAAAAGACAATAGTTTTTTGATTAAAAAAAGAGATGTAACCCCACTGTCACGTCAGCAAGACTACATCTCTTGTATTTATATTTATACCATAACTCGGTTTAAAATTCAATAGTTTTTTGTATTTTTGTATTTTTTTATTTTTTGTATTTTTTTAATATTTTGCTTGTTATACTTTCTTAATTATGTTAATATAAGTTTATCCTTTAACAGACTGGAGGTGAAGAATACATTTGTGAATAAAGTGTTAAAAAACACTGCCAACTATATTGATATTACTGCTAATTTTAAAAATGGTGAAATTACTTATGATGTAAGGTTACAACATTTTTATGTTCATGATAAAAGTGTATATATCGTTGATGGTAAACATGTAAAATTTGATTATTCTAGAGAAGAGTTAAATATTGCTTATTGGATTAATCAGGTATTTGGTTACGAAGTAATATTAGTACCTAAAATAAACTTTCCAGATTATATAAGTACACCTGACTTCATCATTAATAAAGAAAAATGGGATTTAAAAACAATAACCAGTAGTAGTAATCAAGCATTATATCATGCAGTGTATGGAAAAAATAAACAAAGTAATAATTTTATATTAGATTTATCAAAGTCTAAACTTGATTTTAATGAAATAATTAATCAATTAAATAGATTATATAAAAGGCCCGATGTTTTATTCGTAAATAAAATAATAATAAAGAAAAATAAAATATACAAAGTATATAAAAGAAAATAAAAAAGAGTTGTGTCCGCACTGTCACGTCAGCACGAAGGCAACCCTTGTGCTTATATTTATACCACAATCAGGTTTAAAATTCAATATTTTTTTATATTTTTAACGGACTGGAGGTGAAGAATACATTTGTGAATAAAGTGCTACAAGACACTGTAAATTATATTGATATTACTGCTAATTTTAAAAATAATGAAATTATATTCAATGTAAGGTTACAATATTTTTATGTTCATGATAAAAGTATATATATTGTAGATGGAAAAAATGTACAGATTGACCATAGTAGGGACGAATTAAATATTGCTTTTTGGTTAAGTCAAACATTTGGCTATGAAGTAAGATTAGTGCCAAAAGTAAATTATCCAAAAAAAATCAAAACACCAGATTATATGATGAATAAAGAAAAATGGGATTTAAAAACAATAACCAGTAGTAGTAATCAAGCATTATATCATGCAGTGTATGGAAAAAATAAACAAAGCAATAATTTTATATTAGATTTATCAAAATCTAAACTTGATTTTAATGAAATAACAAATAAATTAAATAGATTATATAAAAGACCAGATGTTTTATTTACAAATAAAATAATAATTAAGAAAAATAAAATATATAAAGTATATAAAAGAAAATAAAAAAGAGATGCACCCCCACTGTCACGTCAGCAAGACTACATCTCTTGTATCTATACTTATACCATAAAATTTTCTTAAAATCAATAAAAATAAACTAATTTGCTTGTAAACATCAAAAATATTTGTTATAATCTACTTGTTAAAAAAGGAGGCAGAATATAATGGCTAAAAAAGAAAATAGAGAAGGCGTTGCACTTCAATGTACAGTTTGTAAAGAAATTAATTACTTAACTAGTAAAAACAAAAAGAATACTGAAGGTAAATTAGAAATCAAAAAACATTGTACTAGATGTAATAAAACAACAGTTCATAAAGAAAGAAAGGCTGATTAATAATGTTTAATGTAAATGATATTAAAAATGGAATGACTATTAGTTATGAAGGTAATATATATCAAGTAGTTGAGTTCCAACATGTAAAACCAGGTAAAGGTAGTGCATTCGTTAAAACTAAGTTAAAGAACTTAAGAACAATGTCTACACAAGAAATTACTTTCAACGCTGGAATTAAACTAGAAAAGGCCAATGTTCAAAAAAAAGCCTTATCTTATTTATATAATTCTGGAGATACTTATGTATTCATGGATAACAACACTTATGAACAATTAGAAATTAATAAAAGTATGTTAGAAGACTATATTAAATTCTTAAAAGAAGGATTAGTTGTTGAAATAGTAAGTTATGAAGGAGAAGTAATTGGAATTAACTTACCAGAAAAAGTTAGTTATAAAGTTATAGAAACTGAGCAAGCTGTTAAAGGAAATACAACAAGTGGTGCGATGAAAGATGCTACTATTGAAACAGGTTATACAGTTAAAGTACCTTTATTCATTAGTGAAGGTGAAGAAATAATACTAACTACTAGTGATGGAAAATATTCATCAAGAGCATAAAATCAAATTTATGCTTTTTTTACGTAATAAAATGTATTATAATATGATACTGCAATTTGGAGGAAAAATATGGAATTTAAAGAATTAATCATTAATATATTAAATAAATTAAATCTTAATATCAAAAATAATCCTAGTTATAAAGCAATTCTATCTAAATTTTTTGAATTAACAAATGACAAAATGTATAACTATAGGATAAATATATCAAAAGAAATTTATGATGAAATAAAAGATTTAAGTAAAAATATAACAAAAAGTAGAGACGATAATCGGTTACTTTATATAGAATGTAAAGATAAAACTTATCCAAAATTTATTGAATTTACTATTGAAAAAAACCAAGAAAATTACAGAGTAACTTTATCAGAAGAAAATGGAGAAAGAGTAATAAGTGTTAAAATGGTAAATGTAAGATTTACACCTCAGGACACAACATGGAGAATAAGTAAAGACACAACAGACCCAAATGGATTTTATTCTGATTATGAAAGAAGAAAATTTAAGTATGATAAAAATCATAAATTAATACCTAATACTTTTGATGATGAACTGGACAAAGAATTTTCTGAAATATTTAATATTCCAATAAAATATTGTAGAAAATACAGAGAAAACTTTAGACAATATGCAGATTATTTAGATAAATGTAAAAAATTAGGAGCTATGAAAGAATTAGACAAATCATATTGTTCAAAAGAAATAGCATTTGGTGAAGTATTTAAATATAATGATCTAACTAACTATTTTGTAGACACAAGAACTTTTTTTGACATAGATGGTACAACAGAAGAATTACTAGAAAATGACTTTGATGACGAGAATAATGATTTTGAAAATGAAGATGAAACATTAGATGGTTTAGAGTATGAAGTAAGTGAACCAATTAGAAGAAACAATATAATTAGGAGTAATTTTAAAAAAACAATTGGAAATAAAGGAGAATTTACAATGTCACGAAATCTAATAGTTAACATAGCTAGCTACATAGACTTAAATGATAATACACTTTATACTAATGGATTTGTTCTAAGAAAACTTGATAATAAGTTTAAATTGTACTATATAACTGTTACAAACGAAGAAATGACAAATATAAATAGAGAAATAACACTAGCCGAAGCACAAGAATTATTTTATTCTTACGAGCTTAACAAAGATATTGAAGGACTAGAAGATTTTTTTGAAATTAAAAAAGGTAGAAAATTAGAATTATCTTAACCAAAGATTGTAAAAAGGTATTAAAATATATTATAATAAAATTAATATTTATGGGGGTAATCATGGAATTAGAAAAAATAACAAAAGAAATATTATCTAATATTGATATGAATATTAAAAATAATCCAAGTTTTAAAGAAATATTAAAACATTATTTTAGATTAATTAAAGGAGTAAAATCACATTATAGAATCGACCTAAGTGAAGAATTATATTCTAAAGTTGGTAAAAACTATGAAAATGCTTATCCATTTACAATGAATGACATAATTTTAAATATTGATTATGTAGAAAATATGGATAGTGGAAAAATAATTGGATTCACAATTCAAAAAAAAGATAACTATAAAGTTACTCTTATGGTAAGTGATGAAAAAACTATTAGTAAAGTAATATGTATTGAAATTGAATTTTTAAGGAATGAAACTAAATGGAAAGTTGGAACAGAAAGAGTAAATGATGAAGGCTTTTATTACGAATATAAATATAATATTATTAAATATGACAAAACTCATAAACAAATTAATAAAAATTATGATACTGAATTAGATAAAGATTTTTCTGACTTTTTTAACATACCACTTGAAAATGCAAGAAAATGTAGATTAAATTTTCAAGATAATAAAGATTATATTAATAATTGTAAAAAAATAGGTGTTATGAGTAAATTAGATTCTTTATATTGTGGAGAAAAAATATTATTTGGTGAGGTATATAAATTTGAAGATTTAGATGATTATTTTGTGGATTTTGGTTCTAAATCACTTGAAGATGAATATGAAGATTATGATGAAGAAGAATTAGAAAATTTAGATTTAGATGAAGAAACTGAAGAAGATGAAACATTATTAGGAAAATACGAAAATGCCTTAGACAAATTAGATAAAATAAAGAAAAATATTAAAAGTGTGACGGGTACTACTGGTGAGTTTGTAATGACACAAAATTTAGTAATAAACATAACAGCTTTCTTAAAAAATAATGATGAAATCTTAAATACAAAGGGATTTATAATTAGAAAAATAAATAATGATTATACTTTATATTTCGTGAATATTACGAATAATGGAATAACTAAAATAAGCAAAAATGTAGATTTAGAACAAATAAAAGAAATGTATTATTCACATGAATTTAATAAAAATATTTATGGGTTAGTAGAATTTTTTCAAATAAGTAATAATAATAAATTAAAATTAGAATAAATTAGTTTATTTGTCATATATATTCCTAGGAGGGTTATAAGATGAATAAACAAAGTATGTGGTTTTTAACACTTTTAAGTTTAGTTTTAGTTCTAGGAGTATACTATGTTACTATGCCTAATGAATTATTAAAAACTAATGTTAAAGGAGAAGAAAAAGAAAAAGAAGTGGAAGTGACAGTTTCAGAAAATGATTCTTTAATCGCAATGCGTGCCAATAGAGATGAACAAGTAAGTTTAGAAATAGATAAATTAGAAAAGGTACTTACTGATGCTGAATCAACTACTGATGAAAAAAATAAAGCTTTTGAAGAATTGAAAGTTTTAAATTTGAATGTTACTAAAGAAAGTGAACTTGAAACGAAAATATTAGATAAATTTGGAATTAAAAGCTACATTGAAATTAATAATGATAATATTAAGGTAGTAATTAATTCAAAAGAACATGATGCATCCTTAGCAAATAGTATTATGAGAAGTCTACAAGAAGAATACAAAGAAAAAATGTATATAACCATTCAATTCGAATAATAAATCACTTATTTCATAAACATACATAAAATAAATTAGTAAGAAATATGTTAAGGTGGTGTTTATGAATAAAAGTATATTAACCGAAAGAGAAAAAGAGGTTTTCTTACTTTTAATAAAAAATTATAGTACTTTAGATATTGCAGAAGAGTTAGGCATCAGTGAAAAAACAGTTAGAAATCATATATCTAATGCTATGCAAAAATTAGAAGTTAAGGGAAGAACTCAAGCTGTTGTTGAATTGCTTAAAATGGGTGAACTTGATTTAGAAGATGACTAAGTTTAGTCATTTTTTTAAATTTATAACATATTATTTTTTAGGTGAAGATATCTATGTTAAAAAAGATGGGTTTAAGAAAAATTTTAATAACTACAAGTGCCTTATTTGTTATAGGAATTTTATATGTATTTCCTACTAAGAATGTAAAAGTTAATAGAAGTATTAATTATGTAGATGAAGAAAATTTAGTTAAGGTTTATTTACTTGATAATAATAGTTATGTAAGCGAAATTGATTCTCATGTAGATAATAAAGGACTAGAAGAAAAATTAATAGAAAAATTAAGTATTATTACAAATGATAGTACTTCTACAAATAAGGTTCCTAAAAATTTCAAAGCAATTATCCCTAGTGGAACTAAAATCTTATCATTAAAAATAGAAGAGGATAAGGTGACAGTAGATTTTTCTAAAGATATATTAAGTGTAAGTAGTATACTTGAAGAAAAAATGATTGAAGCAATAATATATACTTTAACTGGTGAAGAAAATATAAAAAAAGTAGTTATTAATGTTGAAGGAAAACTTCTTGAAAGATTACCAAACTCTAATAAATTGTTACCTGAAGTTTTAGATAGAAGTTATGGTATAAATAAAAATTATGATATAAATAATTTTTATGGCCTTACAAAAACAACGGTTTATTACAATGCAAGTAATGATGACATGAATTATTATGTACCTGTTACTAAAGTAAGTAATTCAAAAGAAGAAAAAGTCACGGTAATAGTTAATGAATTGAAAAGTAGTATACTTTACCAAAGTAATTTAAGCAGTTATTTAAATAATGATGCTAAGTTAAAAAAATATGAAAAAGAAAAAAATGTTATGAATCTAACATTTAATGATAAAATATTTGATAGTATTTATAATAATAATATATTAGAAGAAGTAGTATATACAATTGGAAAAAGTGTTATTGATAACTATGATGATGTAAGTGAAGTTGTATTTTATGTGGATGATAAAGAAATACTAACTTTCAAATAAAAAAACTCTAGATTTGCTAGAGTTAATTTTTTTAATGGTGATTCCGAGACGATTCGAACGTCCGACCGACGGCTTAGAAGGCCGTTGCTCTATCCTGCTGAGCTACGGAACCAACTCGTAAGAACTACTAAAGTATACAATATTTTTTTGTATTTTTCAAGTGTTTATATAAAAAAAGTATTCTATTTTTATATTTTCACCACTTTTTTATAAAATATACTCCAAAATAACTTTACAATACAAAAATTAATATTGATAAAAATTAGACAAAAAGTATGCGTAAAATTTCGTGTAAAATAAAAAAATAAAAGAGAATACCACTATTATGTCTTATAAAGCATATAGGAGGGATAAAAATGACTAATAAACTTGTAGTGTTAAATGAAGATAAAAATGATTGCGCTGCTGCATGTGTTTCATCTATTATTAGGTTTTATGGTGGCTATATAAATATGGAAACTATTAAACAAATTATTAATACAACTAAATATGGAACAAATGCCTATGACATAATTATGGGTGTTAAAGAAATTGGATTTAATGCATATGGTAAAAAAGTTACTCTCAATAATTTAAAAAACTATATATCTGATTTTCCAGTTATAGCGCATGTTAAAAAGAATAATATGTTTCACTTTGTAGTTATTTATAAAATTGATATAAAAAGAAATAATATTCTTTATATGGATCCAAGTATTGGTTTTATAAAAACTAACTTAAACGAATTTAAAGAAATTTATTTAGGTACCTTAATATTCTTCAAAAAAAATAAAGAATTACCTAAAGAAGAAGTTAGTAATAAACTTTTAAAAGAAATACTAGTTAATATTTTAAAAGACAAAAAAACATTATTATTGCTTTTCATATCTTCTTTAATAACATTTATATTTAGTTTATTAAATACATATTATTATAAAATTATTATTTCTAGTAATAATTTAGATAAAAAATATTTTATTAATTTATTTTATGTCTTTAGTTTATTTATATTAATAAAAAATATATTCAGCTATTTCAGAAATAAATTAATTATAAGAACAAATTATAATTTGGAAATTTTTATTAATAATAAAGTCCTTAGAAAAATTTTTAACCTTCCGTATTCATTTCACAAAAATAAAACTACTGGAGAAATTATAAGTAGAATTAATGACTTAGATAGTTTAAGAGAAATATTGTCAGATATTATATTAAATACTTCTTTAAATCTTCTATTAATTATTATTTCATTTCTTATTATGTTATTCTTTAATTATAAATTAACTTTAATAAGTATTTTAATAATAAGTTTATATTATTTAATAGTTAAATTATTTAGAAACAGTATAGATCTCAAGATTAGGTTGTTCCAAGAAAATAAAGGTTTTTATAACAATGGATTAATTGAAAATATTGAAGGCCTAGAAAGTATTAAAAATCTTAATATAAAAGATATTGTATTAAATAAATTAAATAACTCTTATTTAAAAATGTGTAATATAAATAAAAGTTTAAGTTATAACCTTAATTGTCAACAAACTTTAAAAAATATTATAAATGATATAGGAATAATTATATTTTTAACAATAGGTATGTTTAATGTATTGGAATTTAAAATAAATATAAGTGATCTAATATTTATATATATGATAGTAAGTTACTTTATAGGTTTAATTAAAGAAATTTTAGATAAAGACGTTTCAATAAAATATAATTTAAGAAACTTAGAAAAGATAAATAATTTATTTAGTATTAAAGATAATGATAATACAAATGAGATGATTGATGGTGATATTATAATAAAGAATTTAAACTATTCTTATAGCGATAAAGACGTTCTAAGTAATGTTGATTTAAATATTAAGTTTGGTAATAAAATTCTTTTAAGTGGTAAAAGTGGAAGTGGAAAATCAACTCTTGTTAAAATATTACTTAAATATTTAAGCAATTACAAAGGTAGTATTACAATTAATAATTGTGATTACAAAGATTTACCAAATAATGTAATTAATAATTCTTTTGTATATATTGGACAAAATGAAAAAATATTTACAGATACTTTTAAAAATAATATAGTTCTTGGAAGAAATATAAGTGATAAAGATTATGAAAATATAATAGACATTTGTGAATTAAAGTGTGTTAGAACTAATGATGATTTTTTAATTGAAGAAGGTGGATTTAATTTAAGTGGAGGAGAAAGACAGAGAATAATTCTTGCTAGAGCTTTATTAAAAAAAAGTAATTACATAATTATAGATGAAGCATTAAGTGAAGTAGATATTGATATAGAAAAGAAAATAATTAGTAATATTAATAAATATTTCAATAATAATACATTAATATATGTAACTCATAAAAAAGAAATTCAAGAATTATTTTTAGAAAAATTTAATCTAGAAGAAAGGAGTAAAAATGAATAATACAGAATTGAAAGAAATCTATGGTGGTGTATCATGGGGTGTTTGGTCATTAATAGGAAGTGCAGTAACATTTATTTTAGGCCTACTAGATGGCATAATTAATCCAATGAAATGTGGACAATAAAAAATAAAGAAGGAGGAAATATGAAAGAAAACGAACTTAAAGAAATAACAGGTGGCGTTAGTGCATCGTTTCTATCTGCAGTTGTAAGAGGAATTACTTCCATTTATGATATTGGTAGAAGAGTTGGATCTTATATAATAAGATATGCTACTAATAAAATATGTCAAATTTAAGATTGAAGAGTATCTCAACGGGTACTCTTTATTTTTATATTAAACAGTGATATAATTTTGACATGACAAAAGAAAATATTTATGAATTTATAAAAAGTAAAAACATATGGTATTTAATAGAAGAACATAAACCAGTGTTTAATATGAATGAATTAAAAAATATTAATTTAAAGTATCCTAAAAGTGATGCTAAAAATGTTTTTCTAACTGATGATAAAAAAAGCAAATATTATTTAATAAGTGTAAAAAGTGATAAGAAAATTGATATAAAAGAATTTAAAAATAAATATGATACAAGACACCTGAGTTTTGCCAGAGAAAATGACTTAAAAGAAATATTAGGATTAACCGCAGGATCAGTTTCATTACTTGGTATACTAAATGATAATGATAGAAAAGTTAGTGTATATATTGATAATTATTTTCTAGAAGGAAAAGGCATTATTGGAGTACACCCACTTAAGAATGATGCTACAGTGTGGTTAAAAACGAAAGATTTAATTAATATAATAAAAGAACATGGTAATGAAGTAAATATAATTGAAATATAAGGAGGACTTATGAAAAAGAAGTTATATAGAGTAGAAGAAGGAAAAAAGATATGTGGAGTGTGTGCTGGACTTGCATTATATTTTGATGTTGATGTGACTTTAGTAAGAATTATTTGGTTAATATTAGTTTTTTGTTTCGGAACAGGAATTTTATTATATTTTTTAATAGCTTTAATCATGCCTACTAAAAGTGAAGTAATAAAATCAAATAAAAGAGTAAGATAATGATGTAAGAAATCCATTTAACCAAGATTTAGTGAGTAGAATTTATTTTAATGATGTAGATTTAATATTATTTTGTACTAAAAATCCAATACCTATGTTAAATAAAATAAAACTGAAATTATAAATGTAGTAAAAAAACTATCTGATATTATAGGAATAGATAATCTAAGTATTAGATATGATCCAATATTCTAACTGAAAAAATATAAGAATTGGAAAGCTAGAAAGGAACAAAAGTGTAATTGCGTAGAAATGGTTGATATAGGTGCTTATAATTCATGCAAGCATTTTTTTAAATATTGTTATGCTAACTATGATGAAAAACAAGTATTAAATAATTTTAAAGAATATGATGATAACTCTTCATTATTGACTGGTTACTTAAAAAAACAGACATAATCGAAATTAGAAAATAATTGGAATAATTAACCAACTTTTTCTAATTAAATTCGTATAAATTATGTAAATGAATATAATTTAAAGAGTGGTGCTTATGAATAAAAAAATATTAATTATTTATGCTACTTATGGTTCGGGACATAAAACAGTAGCAAATTACCTATATGAAAGCTTAAAAAATGATTATAATGTTAAAATAATAGATATACTTGATTATGATAATATTCTAGGTAAAATAAGTAAAAATCTATTTGAATCAAATTTTAAACACAAAGGAAATTTAATATTTAATACATTATACAAATTTTTTAACCACAAAGTAACTACTTTACCATATAAACCAATTACTAAAAGCATACTTAACAATAAAAAATTAAAAGAAGAAATAGTTAATTTTAATCCAGACATAATTTTATGTACACATTTTTTTGGTATAACTATGTCATCACAGTATAAAGATAAAAAACTAATAAATTCTAAATTAATAAGTATAATTACAGATTACGTATCTCATGAATTATGGGAAAAAGACATCAATAATATAGATGCTTTGATAGTTAGTAATAATTTAGTAAAAGATTCCTTAATTAAAAAGGGTATAAGTAAAGATAAAATATATCCTTATGGAATACCTTTATCCTTTGAATTTTCAAATGTTTTAAATAAAGATTTAATCAAAAATAAGTATAAAGTAAACAATGGCAAAAAGACAATACTTTTCTTCGCAGGTGGTTCCATAGGAAGTGATTTTTCTTATAGTTATTTTAAAAGATTAGTAAAAAATGAATTTGATGCTAATATAATTTTTGTATGTGGAAAAAATGATAAATTAAAAATTAAATGTGAAAATTTTATAGAACTAAATAGCTATAAAAATGTAAAAGTTTTGGGCTTTTCTAATGAAGTAAACAATTTATTAAATATAAGTGACTTTGTTATAACTAAGCCTGGTGGAATAAGTATAACCGAATGTATTGAAATGGAAAAACCTATGATTTTAATTCCAGGTAACGGAGGACAAGAAATATATAATGCACTATTTGTAAAGTTAAGTGGATATGGCACAATTGCTAAAAATCCAGATAAGCTTGTAAAAGAAGTAAATTTATTATTATCTAATGAAAACTTACTAAATAAATTAAAATGCAAATTAAAAAAACATGAAAAAAACAATTCTGTAAATAAAATAACTAAATTAATAAATACTCTTTTAAAATAAGAAATTTATTAATTTTTTCACATAAAATGGTATTAACAGGCAAATTTTAATTGACAAAATTAAAAATTGTGATAATATATAGACTTACAAAAAATGATTGAGATTTATTTTGAATTCAATTTTATTCAAGGGGGATTTATGGATAAGAAAGATTTAAAGAAAATAAAACGAAAAGAGTTACTAGAAATAATGCTTGAGCAAGCTAAAAGAATAAAAGAACTTGAAACAGAGTTAGAAAAAGTAACTAAAGAGTTAGAAAATAAAAAAGTCAAAATTAAAGAATCGGGTTCAATTGCTGAAGCTTCATTAAAATTAAATAATATATTTGCAGATGCACAAGAAGCTATAGATCAATATTTTACAAATGTTAAAGAAAATTGTAAGAAATTGGAAAACACTATTAAAAAGGAAGCTTTAGAGGAAAAGAAGAAAATATTAGCTGAAACTGAAGAAAAATGTAAGAAAAAAGAAGAGGCTTTAGAAGAAAAATATAAGAAGTTGATGAATGGGGTTACAGAAAGTTCTAAAGTAGTAGTTAAAGTTAGTCCTAAAGCAAAAAGTAAAACAGCAACAGCAAAGAAAACAACGACTAAGAAAGCAACTACAAAAAAGGATAAATAATGAATAAAATAAGGGGATTATTTAAGAAAAAAGATAAAAAGAAACTAACTTATAAAGATATAGAAATTGAAACTATAGAAAATGAGATACATAGAGAAAACTATAAACATAGTTTTGGTAATTTATTAAAAAGTTCTATTTATGTGTTAATCATTATATTAGCAGTAGCAGTTATAGTAGCGTCTTTATTAATGCCAGTTATTGAAATTACTGATTCAAGTATGAAACCACTTTTAAATGATAATGACATAGCACTTACTTTTAAAACTAATAAAATTAAAAATGGAGATGTTATTGCTTTCTATCATGGAAATAAAATATTAGTAAAAAGAGTAATAGGGGTATCAGGTGATTGGATAAATATAGACCAAGATGGATATGTGTATGTTAATGGTAATAAGTTAGAAGAAAGTTATGTAAAAGAATTTATAAAAGGGGAAACTGATGAAGAATTTCCTATACAAGTAGGAGAAAAAAGTGTATATGTTTTAAGTGATGAAAGAGATATACTAACTGATTCTAGGAATGAAGAAATAGGGCAAATAAAAAGTGATGATGTAATAGGGAAAGTTGTTATTCGTATCTGGCCTATTAAAAAAATAAAGATAAATAAATAATAAATAATATTTTTCAGGGGGATTTTATGAAAAAGATTAAAAAAATTACAAGTATGTTGATGTTACTTTTAACTTGTTTGAATCCATTTATTAATCTATTTGCTTTAACTAATAAAAGTCAAATAGTAGAAGATGGAGGTAGCAAGGAAGTTAAATCTGATGGTATTAAAATAAGTAAAAATATATACTCATCAGACTTAGAAAATTATTTTGATATCGTTTTAGAAGTTCAAACTAAACAAAAAGCTGTTGATCCAGATTTGGCCGTTGTAATTGTTATGGATATATCAAATACTATGACAGAAACATTAGGCGATTCAACTAGGTTAAAAGAAGCTAGAAAGGCAAGCGATGAATTTATTGATTTGTTTGCAAATCGTTCAGAAGAAAATAAAAACATAGATAGAAAACTTGGATTTGTCGCTTTCAACACAAGTGCTCATGAAATTATTAAATTGGGTAATTGTGATAATAGTAATAAAAAACAACTTAAAGAAGATATAGGAAAAAAAATAAATGATGAAATGAAAGGAACTGATCCAAACGGTTCAAGATATACAGAAAGATTTACAAACATAGAAGCTGGTCTGCAAATGGCAAAAGATATGCTAGATAAATCTTCGGCTAGTAAAAAGTATATTGTATTCTTATCTGATGGTTTTCCAACAACATATATAAAAGACGGTTATACAGGATATAATCCTTATACTGAAGGCGGATTTTACGACAGTGTAAAAAAAGCAAGCCTTCCATATGGAACAAGTTATAGTGATCAATCAGCAATTAAAGCAAGAGAAAAAGCAACAGAGGTTAAAGCAAGTGGAATTGGTATATACTCTGTTGGAGTTGGAATCGGTGGACAGACAATTCAAAGATTTATAAATCAGACCAATGGAAAAAAATGGTCAGTTGTAGATAGAACATCTGAGACATACGAAATTGGTTCAGCTCAAAGTGCAGATAGTTATAGAAATTGGCTAAAAAATAGCATTGGTTCGGGTTATTATTATGATGTTGAAAGCACCGGAGGAATAAGTAATGCTTTTGAAGACATTTTTAAACAAATAATGATTTTATCAGAAGCAACTTGGGTTACAGAAGATCCAATGAATTCTAGCACTCAACCTAAAACAATTGAATTTGTAGGTATGTATGGAGAAAAAGATATTCTTTCTGATGAAGTAGTTCCATCAAGTAAATATCCAAATAAAGCTTCATTTGATTTAAAAACAGATAAATTAAACTGGGATTTAAAAAAATCAACGCCTATTAAAAAAGGCGATACTTACGTTTATACTTTAAAATATAGAGTAAGGTTGAAGACTGAATTAGAAGAGTTTGCTGAAAACAAAGCTTATAAAACAAATGGTATTACTACATTAAATTATACTGTTAAAGAGAACAATAAATCTAGAGACGGAAAACTTGAATTTCCAATACCACAAGTAAAAGGTCATTTAGGAAAAATAGAATTTAACAAATTATCAAGTTATTTAAATAAACCACTTAGTGGAGTTGAATTTGAAATAAAACACGATCCAACTTGTGAATGTATGAATGAAAGAAAACATATAAGTGATGACTTCTCAATGACTAGTACATCTAATAGTGAAGGTAAAGTAACATTTGATAAAATACCTTCTGGTCATAAATACATACTTCATGAAATAAAAACAGATGAATATCATGACTTGGATGAAACAGAATACAAATTCGAAGTATCTTACGGAAATACAACTCCTGACTTTAAAGATAAAGAAATAATAAATAATCATAAAACTAAGAACTTAACTATTGAAAAAGTAGTTGAAGGAGTAAGTTATAATAAATTCTTTAAATTTGAAATAAATGCTAAATATAAAGATGAAAATATAAATGAAAAATTTATCGCAACTATTAATAACAAAGAGGAAGAAGTAGAATTTATAGATGGTAAATTAGAAATTAGTTTAAAAGATAAAGATGAAATAACTATAAAAGGTTTACCTTATGGAATGAAGTTTACTATTAAAGAATTAGATTCTGAAGGATTTATTGTTAAATATAAGATAAACTCTTCAAAAGTAATTTATTCAAATAGTACAGAAGAGATTACCCTTAATAATGATGTCAATATATTATTTACTAATATATCAGGGTATCAGTTACCAGCGACTGGAAGTGCTGGAATGTTAATTTTGTTAATAATAGGTTCATTATTAATGGTGACTCCTGTTATTTATATAATAAAAAATGCTTTAGAAGAAAAGGCTGACTATTAAAGCATTAAAAATAAAGGAAGGAAATATATGAAAAACATTAAAAAATTATTAAGCGTTTTATTCTTATTAGTTGTATCATTCACACAAGTATTAAGAGTAAATGCTGCAGGAACTGGTACTATTACAGTTAATAAAGCAATAGTTGGTGAAACATATTCTATTTATAGAATATTAGATCTAGAAACATACGATAAAGCAAATAATCATTATATTTATCGCGCTAATGCTACTTGGAAAGCATTTGTTGAAGATGCTAATCTTGGTGGTAAATATCTAGAAGCAAAAAATGAAAATGGTGCTACATACTATGTATGGAAAGAAAATGCTAGTGTAGTAGATTTCACTAAAGAAGCAAAGAAATATGCAGAAGACAATAATATAACAGCTACTGCTAGTAAAGTTGCTACAACTACTACAGTAAAATTTGAAAATTTAGATTTAGGTTATTACCTAGTAAAATCTTCAGTTGGTGCATTATTACATTTAGATACAACTGATCCAAATGGTGTTGTAAATGAAAAGAATACTGTTAAGCCTGATATTAAAAAAGAAGTTAAAGAAGACTCAACTAGTGAATTTGGTTCAGTAAACGATGCTCAAATCGGAGATACTGTAGAATTCCAAACAACTGTAACAGTTGGTGCTGGATATACTAGTTATGTTGTATACGATATAATGAGTAATGGTTTAACTTTAAATGCAAATTCAATCGAAGCATATATTGGAACTGATAAAGTTGATGCTTCTAATTACACAATAAGTACTACAACAACAGGTTATACATTTGTATTAACATTCAAAGATGAATTTATTGCAAAACAACCTATAGGTACAAATATTGTAATCAAATATTCAGCTGTTTTAAATGAAAAAGCTGTAATTGAAGGTGCTGGAAACGATAACAAGACTAAATTAACTTGGAATGATGGAACAACAGATGAAAAGAAAACAACTACTTATGCTTATGTATTTGAATTAGTAAAAACTGATAAAGATAAAAATGAATTAAGTGGTGCTGAATTCAAATTATATGATGCAGATGGTAAAGAAGTTAAAGTTGTATTAAAAGATGAAGCATCTAATACTTATCGTGTAGCTGTTGAAGGTGAAACTGGTGTAACAATTAAAGCTGGTAAAGCTATAATTGAAGGACTAGATGCTGATACTTATTACTTAGAAGAAGTAGTTGCGCCTGTTGGTTTCAATAAATTAACTAGCAGAGTAAAAGTTATTGTAACTAAAATAAGTGCTAATAATACTTTTGAAAGAACAAGTATTGATGTAGTAAACTACACAGGTAAAGAATTACCAGAAACTGGTAGTACTGGAACAGCTTTATTTGTAACATTTGGTTCAATCTTAGTATTAGGTTTTGGTCTATTACTAGTAACTAAATTAAGAGCTTATAAAGAAAATATATAATAATAAATATAGTCAGCAATGATTTATAGTTTAGGAAGAGTTAATTCTCTTCCTAAATATAAAATAATAAAGGGGAAAAGGTGGTAAATGTATTATGAAAAAGCGTAAAACAACTATTATTATGACATTATTTTTTTTCATAGGACTTTTAACGCTTTTATATCCTACATTAAGTAATTACTACAATGAAAAAATGCAAGTAAAGACAATATATAATTATGAAAATATATTGAATGAAGCTGATAAAATAGATTTTGATAAATTAAAAAGTGATGCACAGGAATATAATGAAAAATTAGCTAGTTTAAAAGAGCCATTACTAACTTATGATACTTTAACTAATTATAAAGAATTATTAAATGTTAATAATGATGGTATGATAGGATACATAACTATAGATAAAATAAAAATAGAATTACCTATATATCATGGTACTAGCAATGAAGTGTTAAATTCAAGTGTAGGACATTTAGAAGGTTCATCACTACCAATTGGTGGATTAGGAACTCATAGTGTATTGTCAGCCCACAGAGGTCTTCCGTCTTCTAAATTATTCACAGACTTAGATAAATTAGACATAGGTGATACATTTAAAATAACTGTTTTAGATGAAACATTAACCTATGAAATAGATAAAATTACAATAGTAAAACCATCAGATAGAAGTGAATTAAAAATAAATAGTGATGAAGATTATATAACTCTTCTTACCTGTACACCTTATGGAATAAATACTCATAGATTATTAGTAAGGGGTAAAAGAATAGAAGGACCTATCAAAAAAACTTACATCACAACTGAAGCATTTAAAATAAATAAACTCATAGTAATACCTTTAGTTTCTTTACCAATAATACTATTACTTATGATTATCTTATTAATAAAACCAGTTAAGAAAGTAAATATTAAAAAATACGAAGAGTTTATTTATCCAAATGGAAAAGCCAAAGGAGGCAAAGTATGAAAAAATTAAGTATTTTATTATTAATGTTATTTATGTTTAATACTAAACTTTATGCTAATACAGTAGATTTTGACAAAAAAGGTAGCATTGAAATAACTTTATTAGAAAAACAAGAAAATACTAAAATAGATGGTGCTGAAATAACTATCTATAAAGTTGCTAATGCTACTGAAGAAAATTATAACTTAGCATTTGAATATGTTAATGAATTATCTAATTGTAATGTATCTTTAAAAGAATTAGATACTGATAATATTAGTGAAGAAATAAATAAATGCATGAATGATTCTGTTAAAGGAGTGAGTTTAACTACTGTAAATGGTAAAGTTAAATTTGAAGATTTAGATTTAGGTTTATATTTAGTTAAACAAACAAATAAAGTAGAAGGTTATAGCGTTATATCTCCATATTTAGTTATGATACCAAGAGTTATAAATAATAAATGGACTTATGATATAACTTCTAAGCCTAAAACAGATATAATAAGAGTAATAGACATAAATGTAAAAAAAGTATGGAATACTACAACTACTAATATAAATTCAATAGCGAACTTACCTGAATATATTGAAATAGAATTATCTAAAGATAATGAAGTAATTGATAGAATTAAATTAAATAGTTCTAATAATTGGGAATATACTTGGAAAGATATTGAAAAAAGTGATATGTATTCTGTTAAAGAAATAAATGTACCAAAAGGATATACAGTTACTTATCAAAAAGAAGATAATTCATTTATAGTAACTAATACAACAAGTTTAGTACAAACAGGTAATATGCCATGGCTAGTAGAATTAATTGGTAGTTTAGGTATAATATTTATAGTTATTTCAATAGTATATAGTAAAATAAAAGATGAACAAAACTGCTAAAAGATTTTTAATAGTTGGTATAATTCTTATAATAATAGCTTTACTACTTGGCGTATATTTTGAATGGGAAGAAATATATTCTAAAAGAAAAAGTAATGAGGCAATGAAAATAATATTAGAAGAAACCAAAGAAAATAAAACTAATGATACTATTGATATAGATGGTACTCAATATATTGGATATTTAAGTATACCAAGTTTAGAATTAAACTTACCAGTTACTAAAGAATATTCATATGCATCATTAAATAAAGCACCATCCGTATACTATGGTTCTATATTAAATAATAATTTAGTAATATGTGGGCACTCATATAAGTCTCACTTTGGAAATCTATATAAATTAAAAAAAGGGGATACAATAACTATAACAGATGTAAATAATAATAAGTATACTTATCAAGTTGAATTAATTGAAACATTATCATCAACTGATGTAAAAGAAATGATAGAAAGTGATTTTGATTTAACTATATATACTTGTACTAAAGATGGTTTAAAAAGAGTAACAGTAAGATGTAATAAAATTTAAAGTAATCCGAATGGATTATTTTTCTTTACAAATAATTTTAATGATTTATAATATAATTTAAAGGAGAATTTTATGAAAGAAAATGAAGGAGTTCTAAAAATTAAAACAGAAGTTAAAAATAATTGTGTTAATTATGATTATTTTGGATTATGCAGTGTAAAAGATTGCATTAATTGTGAAAATGCAGTACATAGATTTATTTATTCTAATGGAAGACAAACAGGAGATAATAATTACCACAAGAAAGGTATAAATGAAGAAAAATACTTAATTGAATTTTTTGATAAAGTACCTACTAGAATAGAATTAGAAAGTTATCTCTTAAATCCTAAAAGTGATTATAAAATCACTAGATTAAGTGATGGAGTAGTTTTAAAATATAATAATAAAGAAACAGAAGAAATGAATAAAACTTATGAAGAAATAAGAAAAAAACAAGAGGAAAATTATAAAGAATATTTATCAAAAGTAAATGAAACAAAAACAAGAAAAAAAAGTACTTTAATATTGGAGAAACTATGACTAAAAAAGATAATACAAAAGAAGTTAATGAATTAATTAATCAATTAGTTGATGAATTCATAAGTTTAAGAAAAGAACTAGGAATGACTCAGATGGAAATGAGTGAAAACAGTGGTATATGTAGAGAAATGATCGCAGTTTTAGAAAGTAAATACAAAGTACCAAATGTAAGAACTTTAATAAAAATGCTTGAACCATTTGGATACACCATAAAAATAGATAAAATAAAAAGTAATAATACTTTACAATAAATGTGTTAAGTAAAACAAATAATATTTATTAAGATTAATAAAACTAGTATACTTATATTAAGGTAGGTGTTTTATGAAAAAAATCTTAATTTTTTTATCAATATTATTAGTAATAGGACTAGGTGCATGTGGAGTTAAATATTTTATGAAAAATAATGATACTAATAATAATGACATTAAAGAAGAAAAAAAATTAAAAATAATAGATGAAACAAGTAAAAGTAGACCAATCGCAGTTATGATAAATAATAATCATCAAGCTTGGCCACATGCAGGATTAGATAAGTCATATATTAATTATGAAATAATCGCTGAAGGTGGAATTACTAGAATAATGGCTTTATTTAAAGACCAAAAAGATGTTGAAAAAATAGGATCAGTTAGAAGTAGTAGACCATATTTTTTAGATTACGTTTTAGAAAATGATGCAATATACATTCACTGGGGTGGAAGTAATGATGCATACAATGATATAAATTCTCTAGGAATAGACCATATTGATGGAATGGATTATGAGGGCAAATATTTTTTTAGAGATAAAAGTTTAGATAAGGCATATGAACATACTGGATTCACTAAAATGAGTATGATTAATGAAGGAATAAATAATCTTAATATAAAAACTACTACTAATAAAAGAAACTTACTTAACTATAGTATAGATGAAATAAACTTTAATGATAAAGAAAATGCCATTAAAGCAGATGAGGTTATTATCCCTTATTCTAGCTATCATACAACTAGCTACAAGTATGATGAAACAAATAAAGTATATTTAAGGTATATGTCTGATACACCTCATGTTGATAGTATTACTAATGAACAATATACAGCTAAAAATATAATTACTTATAAAATAGAAAATTATAGTTATGACAATTATGGAAGACAAAAATTAGAAAATATAGGTAGTGGAGAAGGGTATTATATTACTAATGGATATGCTATACCAATAACATGGAAAAAAGATACAAGAGCATCTCAAACTAGATATTACTATGCAAATACAGAAGAAGAAATTAAACTTAATGATGGAAATACTTGGATTCAAATAGAACCAGATAATAAATATTTGGATATAATTAGTCATAATACTGAAATAGATGAATAAAATGATATTGAAAAAAATATTATTGTTTGATAAAATAATAATATATTAAGGAGGATATGAAATGGAAAGTGTGATAAATTTTTTAGCTGATTATTATATTTGGTTTTTTGTAGCCGCAGGAGTTTTATGTTTTGCATTAATAGGATTTATTGTAGAATCTAAAAAGAAAGATAAAAATACATTTAAAGGAGAAAGTATTGAAACAAGTAACTTACCTAATGAACCAGTAATAACAGGAGATACTGTTAATATGGAAGGGGCAGCTCCACTTAATGAAGCAAGCCAAGATATTACACCTACAGTTGAAGAAACACCTGTAGAGCCAACAAATAATGAAATTCCAAAAATAGAAGAAACTACAACTATGGAAGACACAATGGAAATAAATGACATTCCACTTAAAGAAGAGGATAAAACTCCAATTGAGTTTTATAGTAATCCAGTTGTTAATGAACAACCAGTAGTGAATGAAATACCAAAAACTGAAATGAATACTAATACAACAAATACAAATACTGGGATAAATAATAATCCAGTAATAGAAGAAATTCCAACTAACAATAATGAAAATATAGAAACTTTAAATATATTTGAAGATATAAAATAGATGTAAAGTTAACACTAGTAAAGTAAAAAGATATAGTAAATATATCTTTTTTATATTATAATAATCTTAGATATTAGGAGGGACATTATGAATTTGTCACAAGCATTTAATATATTTACTAAAGTTTTAGATGTAGCAATATTATGGTTTGTTATATACTATTTACTTAAATATATTAAAAAGAATATTAAATTAACATTAATTTTTAAAGGAATATTGATAGTAATACTACTTAAATTACTAAGTGATTGGTTAAATCTAAATACAGTGGGTGTATTACTTGAATATGTAATAGAATGGGCTCCATTAGCTTTAATAGTAATATTTCAACCAGAAATTAGAAATGTTTTAGAAAATTTAGGAAGAAGCCAATTATTAGGTAGACATAAAGTTTTAACTGTAGACGAAAGAGAAAAAGTTGTTTATGAAATTATGCAAGCAGTTGAATACTTAAAAAGAAATAGAATAGGTGCTTTAATAGTTGTTGAAAGAGACTACAGTTTAAATCAATATATAGAACAAGCCCACAAATTATATGCAGATTTAAGCAGTGAATTATTAATAAGTATATTCTTCCCTAATAATCCACTTCATGATGGTGCAGTAATAATTCAAGGAGATAGAATAACATGTGCAGGTAGTGTACTTCCAACAAGTATGAATACAACAATCTCTAAAAGATTAGGTACCAGACATCGTGCATGTTTAGGAATTGCAGAAGTAAGTGATGCAATTAGTATATGTGTAAGTGAAGAAACAGGAAGAGTATCTATCGCAATGGATAATGAATTAAATTATAATTTAACATTGGATGATGCAAGAATGTTATTAATTGAAGGATTACAACCAAAAAAAGAAACTTTCTTTGATGCTGATGAAAAACTAAATAATGAAGAGGAGGTGGATTCTCTTGAAAAAGACGGAGAAAAATAACATTATAGTTAAATTCTTTAAGGGAATATATAAGGTATTAGATACAATACTAATTACTCCTTTTAGTAAAGTAGCATATTTTATTAAAGATAAATTATCATTTAAAAGTGGATTAATAGATAAAATACTAAATAAACCTACTGTACTATTATATTTATCATTATTTATAGCATTAATATTCTTCATAGCAGTAGATAAAAAAGTAATAGGAATTAATAATACAAAAGCAGTTGTACTTAAAAATCAAAAAGTAAATGTATTATTTAATGAAGAAGCTTATGTAATAGAAGGTTTACCTGATACTGTAGATATAATATTAATGGGTAGAAGTGGAGACTTATACTTAGCTGAACAAAGAGGAGATCATGAAGTTAGCTTAGATTTAACTAACTATGATGTCGGAACTCATAAAGTAAAATTAGAATATAATAAACCAATAAATACATTGAACTATAAATTAGATCCTAGTAGTTTAACAGTAGTTATTTATCCTAAAGTTAGTGAAACTAGAAGTGTAAGTATAGATGTAATAAATACAGATAAATTAAGTGAAACACTAGTAGTAAGTAATGTTTTATTAGATAAAAATGATGTAATAATAAAAAGTTATAAAGAAAAACTTGAAACTGTAGCTAATGTAAAAGCAATTGTTGATGTGAATGCACTTAATGCTAAAGAAAGTGGTACATATACATTAGAAGGAGTTAAACTTGTTGCTTATGATGAAACAGGTAAAGAAATGAAAGACATTGAAATAGTACCTGGTACAGTAACTGCGACTGTAACTATAACGAGTCCAAGTAAAACAGTACCACTAAAAGTAGTACCTAAAGGTGAAGTTAGAAGTGGATCAGCAATCGGAAGTATAACAAGTAGTGTAACTAATGTAACAGTTTATGCAGATGAATCAATATTAAATGAACTTAACTTTATTGAAGTAGAAATAGATGTTACTAACTTAAGTGAAGATAAAGTATATCAAAAAGTAATAAATAAACCTGCAGGAAGTAGAAGCATAAGTGATACTTCAGTAACAATAACTGTAACTATGGAACAAGAAACAAGTAAAGATTTTGATAATGTAAGTATAGAAACCGAAAATTTAGATCCTAAATTTATTGCACAAGGTGCTAGCCAAAATGATGCAAATGTAACAGTAACTGTAAAAGGTGTTAAAAGTTTACTAGATAGTTTAGAAACAACCAATATAAAAGCTTACATAGATTTAAAAGAAATTACTGAGCCTGGTACATATTCAGTTCCTGTATATGTAACTGGTACCGACTTAAAACTTACTTATACAAGTAAAGTAAAAAGCGTAAATATTATAGTAACAAATAAATAGAATGTGAAAAAATCACATTCTTTTATTTTGCCTAGGCTTTGAGGATTACTTTCTGGCTGTATTTTCAAAAGGTGTAATTAATAAACCAATATTAATAATACCTGCTAAACCTACAAATGTATAAACTACTTTTGTAAATAGAGTATCTACACCAAACAATGCTTCAACTAGGTTAAAACTGAATAATCCAACTAATCCCCAGTTTAATGCACCTATTATTACCAAGCCTAATGCTATTTTTTGTAATGTTTGCATAATTCCTCCTTATGTTAATTAGTTTAATCAATTTTTAAAAAATTATTCATATTAGGAATAATGACTTAATAAAAGAGTATACTTAAGTAGAAATAATTAAAGGGGAGGGTTATTTTGAAAAAAATATTAATTTTATTATTTTCTTTACTATTACTTGTAGGATGTGGTAAAAAGAAAGAAGAAGATGTAGTTAAAGAATTTGAAAATAAGATAACATCTATAAAGAATTATCATCTAACTGGAGATATGCAAATACTTAATAATGAAGATAAATATAACTATACAGTAGATGTTACTTATAAGAAAGGTAACTATTACAAAGTATCTTTAGTAAACAAAGAAAATAGTCATGAACAAATTATACTAAAAAATGAAGATGGAGTTTATGTAGTGACACCTTCACTTAATAAAAGCTTTAAATTTCAAAGTGAATGGCCTACTAACAGTAGTCAATCTTATATTTTAGAAACTATACTTAATGATATACTTAATGACTCTGATAGAAATACTACTGTAAAAAAAGAAACATACATAATTAAAAGTAAAGTTAATTATCCAAATAATAGTGACTTAAAAGAACAAGTTGTTACATTAGACAAAGAATACTTGCCTAAAACAGTAGAAGTTAAAAATAGTAAAGGTGTAACACAAATAAAAATGGTTATAACAAAAATAGATACTAAAACAAATTATGAAAAAGATTTTTTCGCACTAAAATCTAGTGTTTGTGATAACTGTAATAAAGAAACTGAAACTACAGCTAGTTTAGATGATATTGTTTATCCTATGTATTTACCAAGTGGTACAACATATAGTGGAGAAGAGGTAATTGATAAAGATGGTAACAATGAAAGAGTTATTCTTTCATATACAGGTGTAAAACCATTTATACTAGTGGAGGAAGTTGCTAAATCTAAAGATAAACATGAAACAACATTAGTTAGTGGTGAAGTTGTACAATATGGTCCAGTAGTAGGTGTACTTACTGAAACTAGTTTAAATTGGAGTAGTAATGGTAAAGAATATTATATTATAGGAGAGTCTTTATCCAATGAAGAATTACTACAAATTGCTTCAAGTACAGCTACAGTTGCTTTAACAAAATAACGGATTATTCCGTTTTTTTAATTTATATTTTTGTAAAAATAATTAATAATTCTTTTAAAACATACAATAATGTGGTATCATTAATATGAGGTTGATAATATGGCAAAAAGACAAAAGACAAAAAGAATAAGAAAAGATAAAAGCATATCTACTGAAGAAAATAACATAAAGACATTTTTAATTTCTGTTATAATAATTTTAGGATGCTTAGGAATAGTATATCTATTTACATTACTAGCTCAAAAAAAAGGATTATTTGATGAAGGATACAATAAACCAGAAACAAAAACACCAAGTATAAGTTATACAAATATAACTAGTGGTACTGTATTTGATAGAGATGAAGATGAATATTATGTATTATTTATTGATACTAAAGATAGTAGTTATATTTATATAAGTAGTATAATAGCTAAATATGAAGAGAATGATGATTATTTACCTGTCTATATAGTTGATTTAAATGATTCATTTAATAAAAACATAATAGGTGAAGAAGACAATGAAGATGCTAGTGATTCAAGTGAACTTAGTATAAAAGACTATGCTCTAATGAAAGTTGAAGATGGGGAAAATACTAAATATTTAAGCACTTTGAAAGAAATAGAAGAAGAATTAAATTAATTAACTGAAGTAGTTGAAATAAACTACTTTTTTTGATAAAATTAAAATGTAAAAAATAAAGGAGCAAATGAAACTATGAAAGAACTAATTCTCTTTGAGTTAAGTACCAAACTTGGTACGAATTTCGGGGGGGGTTATTACTAACTAACTCTCATAGTTTTTGTTTTACATTAAATTCATAGGCACAAGTCTATGGATTTTTTCGTGTGTGAGAAAAGAGGTAAAGGTATGAAATTTATAAAAACAAAAACAGGTATATTCTATACAATAACATTTCTATTAATAATGGTATTATCATTAAGTTATGCATCATTTAAAACAATAACAAACGGATATAAAGCCGCTGACTTAAGAATTAGTAATTTAATGTATGGAATAGATATAACATCTACTGGAGGAAGTGAAACAATAAGTGGTACATCGGTAACATTAACTAGTGGTAATACTTCTACTATTTTAGTTAAAATAACAAGTTTAAATCAAATTGATTCTAATTATGGATTAGATTATAAAATAACAAGTGGAACAGGTAATGTTTATTATGTAAAAAGTACAGAATACTTACCTACAGGATCGGTTAATGGATATAATAATGAAACATATTCTAAAACAATAACAGTGATAATTGAAGCAACTAGTAACATGACAGTACAATTTCATGTAACTGGAGGATACACTCATACAAGTGATTTAACCCCTCCAAGTGGTTATACAAGGTTATCTCAAGTATATGTACCAAAACCTGATTTAGCTGGACAGTACTCTGAAACACTAGGTAGTTTACAAAGTCAATTTACAAAAAGTCAAAATCAAATTAAATTTAACACAAAACAAATTACATTCACTAATAACTGTACTAATGCAAGTGCTAGATTTAATTATGCAAAAGGTGTATATGAAGTAAGAAATATAGGAGAAAATGCTAATTGTGATTTAGGATTTACTTCATCAAATACTATTCAATACTTAAATAACTATGTAATAAGTTTAAATAATCAAACGGTAGGAAATGGTAAAGTAGTAAATGAAAATGGCTATAGATATGAGGGAACAAATCCAAATAACTATGTACTATATAATGGTGAATTATGGAGAATAATAGGAGTATTTGGTAGTACAGTTCATGGCCAGTCAGGAAATCTAGTAAAGATAATAAGAAATGAGAGTATAGGAGGACTAGTGTATAACACATCTAATACAGTAAATTCGTGGGGAGCATCAACATTATACAAATTATTAAATCAAACAAGTGGAGGATCATATTATACAGGAGTAGATTATACAAATAAATCAAATGGAACATATTGTTCAAGTTATTATGGGTCTGCACCAATAGATTGTTCATTTAGTAAGACAGGAATAAGAAGTGATTATGCAAGAAAAATGATACAAGAAGTAAAATGGTATTCAACAGCATACTCATCAATAAGTAATGCACCAACAACATATACAAATGATATAAAAACTACAAGAAGTGATAATGGTTATATAGGATTAATGTATCCAAGTGATTATGGTTATGCAGTACAAGCAAGCGATTGTGCAAGAACAAAATCGTTAGATTCATACTATGGACTAACATGCGCTGGAAAGAACTGGTTATTTTTAGGAAAAAATGAGCGAACAATTTCTAGGTCTGATTATTATTCATGGAATCTGAAAGAAAAAGGTGACCTGAAAGAAGGCACTAGTATCGGTGGTCTTGGGGTACGTCCAGTTTTATATCTTAAATCTAGTATTTACTATGTAAATGGAAGTGGAACATATGATGATCCAATAGTGATAGGAAATTAATATAAACAAATGAAAGGAAAACACAATTAAATGAAGAAAATAATAATAGGTGTATTAATATTAATAATAACTAGTGTTATATTATATTTGGTCACTAAAGAAGAAAAAGAATTATATGCAATAACTGTTGATGGGCAGAAAGTTAACACAATGCCATCAAGTGGTAATTATGATGTAACAGTTAAGTGTACTAATGCAACTGGAGTATGGAATTATACAGAATGGGGAATAGATTTAACTGATGTTGAAAAAGATTATAGTTGTATTATAGAATTTACTACTTCAAATAAAACTACATTAAATAACTATGTAATAAGTTTAAATAATCAAACGGTAGGAAATGGTAAAGTAGTAAATGAAAATGGCTATAGATATGAGGGAACAAATCCAAATAACTATGTACTATATAATGGTGAATTATGGAGAATAATAGGAGTATTTGGTAGTACAGTTCATGGCCAGTCAGGAAATCTAGTAAAGATAATAAGAAATGAGAGTATAGGAGGACTAGTGTATAACACATCTAATACAGTAAATTCGTGGGGAGCATCAACATTATACAAATTATTAAATCAAACAAGTGGAGGATCATATTATACAGGAGTAGATTATACAAATAAATCAAATGGAACATATTGTTCAAGTTATTATGGGTCTGCACCAATAGATTGTTCATTTAGTAAGACAGGAATAAGAAGTGATTATGCAAGAAAAATGATACAAGAAGTAAAATGGTATTCAACAGCATACTCATCAATAAGTAATGCACCAACAACATATACAAATGATATAAAAACAACAACAAGTAATACTGGACATATAGGATTAATGTATGCAAGTGACTATGGTTATGCAGTACAAACTAGTGATTGTGCAAGGACGATATCCCTTGCTGCTTATGGCAGTTTAGCAGGTGGAGGTGAAGGTAACGGGCTAACATGTGCTGGAAAGAACTGGTTGAGAAAAGGAGAAGATGAATGGACAATTTCTAGACGTACTAGCAACAAATCATGGGTGGTGTATGATAGTGGCAATACGAACGAGAATGGCGATCAAACCAACTACAACATATGCTATGCCAATGAAGTTCGCCCAGTCTTGTATCTCAAGTCTAGTGTGTACTACGTAAGTGGAAGTGGAACATATGATGATCCAATAGTAATAGGAAATTAAATATGACAAATGAAGAACTAAAGATGACAATTGGCAGTAATATACAAAAATATAGAAAAATAAAAGGACTTACACAAAAAGAATTATCCAAACTAATTGGAGTATCAACTCCACTTTTGGGATCACTTGAAAGTAAAAATATAATACAAGGAATAAGTGTATATACACTATATAAAATAAGTAAAGCATTGGATGTAACTGTTGATAAATTTTTCACCAAAACCTCTTGAATAACAACGGATGATTTGATAAAATTAAAATGTAAAAAATAAAGGAGCAAACGAAACTATGAAGGAATTAATTCTCTTTGAATTAAGTACCAAACTTGGTACGAATTTCGGGGGGGGTTATTACTAACTAACTCTCATAGTTTTTGTTTTACATTAAATTCATAGGCACAAGTCTATGGATTTTTTCGTGTGTGAGAAAAGAGGTAAAGGTATGAAATTTATAAAAACAAAAACAGGTATATTCTATACAATAACATTTCTATTAATAATGGTATTATCATTAAGTTATGCATCATTTAAAATAATAACAAATGAATATAAAGTAACTGATTTGAGAATAGGAAACTTAATGTATGGAATAGAAATAAGTAGTTTAGGAGGAGAAGAAACAATAAGTGGAAATACAGTTAG
>CAKOLN010000001.1 GCA_934096075.1 uncultured Bacilli bacterium | reverse complement strand
AGTAATAACCCCCCCCGAAATTCGTACCAAGTTTGGTACTTAATTCAAAGAGAATTAATTCTTTCATAGTTTCGTTTGCTCCTTTATTTTTTACATTTTTATTTTATCAAATCATTTATTGTTATTCAAGAGGTTTTGACTATTTTAACGCACCATTTATTATATAGCTAGTCATCAATATTCCAGACATAGCTGGTACATAACTATTACTTCCTAAAGCCTTTATATCTTTTGGCTTTTCAGTACTAGATACTACCACAACTTTATTTTGAATTTTTTTATTTATCCTTTTCCTAAGTAATTTTGCTAATGCATCATAACTAGTTTTATTAAGAGTTATTACCTCTAATTTACTTGCATCCATCTTTTTAGCAGTACCCATTGAGCTTATTAATTTAACTTTATATTTATATGAGTAATTTATTAAAAGTTCCTTAGTATCTAAAGAATCACATGCATCTACAATATAATCATATTGACTAATATCTAACTCATCTATATTATCTTCATTTAAAAATATATTTAATTTAGTTATTTTAACATTTTTATTTATTAATAAAGCTCTTTCTAAAGCAACATCAGTTTTATATTTACCTATATTGCTTGAATTAGTTAAAATTTGTCTATTTAAATTTGTTTCATCTACTTTATCAAAATCCACTATTGTAATGTTTTCTATTCCAGATCTAACAAGTGTTTCAAAAGTATATCCACCTACTCCACCTAATCCAACTATAAGTATCTTTAAATTTTTAATCTTTTCTAAATTTTCTTTTCCAATTAATAATTCCAATCTATTTAAATTCATATTTCTCTCCACAATAAAACCAAGTAAAGTGAATAAATAAAACTCGCTACTCGCGAGGTGGTAGTCCACATAGTCAATTTTAGGATCCTTCTTAAGAAGTTTTCAACACCATTAACTAATTAGGTCTCCAAATTACTTATTTGTCGGTTTATTTAAGACACCTCATCTTGGTAACTTAATTATAACAAATTAAAATAATAAAGTCTATTAGTTAATATATAAATTGTAAATTATCTGTATATATCTATTTTTTGATAACTATTTTAAGTAGACTTACCATATCTTTTTATACGCTGTTACAGCTTTTATTAACTTTTTTATCTTTAAACAAAAAAGCTTACAGTATACTGCAAACTTCTTTAATATTTTTACTTTAATCTTAAAGTATTTTCTTGTTGTGAATATAATTCTATATTATTGCTTTCACACCAATTTTTGTATTGATATGGTAGTGTTGTTTCATTCCATTCTCCTGCAATATAGAAATTATAAAACCTGTTTTTTAGGAATCTTTCAACATTATTTCTATCATATCCAATTTTTTCTAATCCAAAATGTAGTCCTAAAAAATAATCTCTATTAAATCTATACTCTAATTCGTAGACACCAGCACCAGTTAAATAGTAAGTAGGTTGATTTTCATAATTTCTTTCAACTACATATCCTTTTAAACTCATCTTTTCTAAAGTTAATAAAACCACTGGAAATTCCACTCCACTTTGTCTTTTAAGTTCTCCTTTAGTACAAGATTTTTCTCTAAATAGTATACTCATAATCTTATCTTCGGTAGATAAAATCATTCCCTTTGTATTCTTAGGTAAGTCCAAATTACATCTTTCAGTCATTTTCTTTTTCTCCTTTATAACTAATTATAGTATTTAAATTTACATTAAATGTAGAATTCATTATATTTATATCAGCTTTTTCATAATAAGTTTTTAAATCATTTATTAAGTTTTTCATTTCTTTTCTCATGCCAGTACTTTTTCTAGTTACATCACAAGCACAATTAATGAATTCTAATTTATTAAATTTAGTGAAACTTATTATATCACATTCTTTCACAAAGTAAAGTGGTCTTATTAATTTCATACCTTTAAAATTAGTAGAATCTAATATTGGCATCATAGTTTTAAATTCTCCATTAAATATCATACTCATAAGTATAGTTTCCACTACATCATCAAAATGATGTCCTAAAGCTATTTTATTACATCCAAGCTCCTGTGCTTTATTATATAATGCTCCCCTTCTTTTTCTAGCACATAAATAACAAGGACTAGGTGCATTTTTTATTTGATCAAATATATCATAATCAAAATACTTTATATCCAAATTTAACTTCTTAGCATTTTCTTTTATTAAATTTAAATCTTCCTTATGATATCCTGGATCCATTAATATGAATTCTAAATCAAAATGTATTTTACCGTGTCTTTTTAATTCTTCTAAACACTTTGCAAGTAAGAAAGAATCCTTACCACCACTTATACATACAGCAATTTTATCATTTTCTTCAATTAAATTAAATTCATTAATTGCTTTAACAAATGGTCTAAATATTTCCTTTCTAAATCTTTTTATTATACTTCTTTCTATTTCTTTAGTTTCTTCCATACAACACCTTATTTCTTTTTAACTAATTTAAAATCATTATTATCAGTTAATATATTATTTCCTAAAATAACCTCACTAACATTTTCAGTGCCTTCACTTATTATATCAAAAAATACATTTTCAAACATTTCATCTATAACTAAATTAAGAACTCTAGCACCCTTTTGATACATTTCAGCTTTTCTAGCTATTTTATCATATAAAGATTCCTCTATATTAACATTTATACCTAGTTTCATAAATGATTCTGAATATTTTTTCAAAGAACTTAATTCACTTTTCTTTAATATTTTTACAAGGTCTTCATGTTTTAGACTATTTAATCTTGTTATTAAACTAAGTCTTCCAATAAACTCACTTGGCATACCATATTTTTCTATTTTCTTTATATCTACAGTTTCTTCAGTTACAGTTTTAGAATTAAAACCTATATTTCTTGTATCTTTAACTTCATTGTATAAATCACTAAAAGCACCGCCAACTATAACAATTAATTTCGATGTATCAAACGATATTATATTGTTTTTATCCACCTCTATATCATATTTTCCACCTTCAATAATTGTAAGCAAACTTTTAAGTACATCAGCTTTGTTAAAACTTTTATCAGTACCATTATTAACTTTCTTATCAATTTCATCTAAAAAGAGTATTGAATTTTCAGCTAATTCTTTATCAAGATTAGCATTTGTATATAAATCTACTAAAATATCATCAACACTTTTACCCACATATCCAGTTTCAGTAAATCTAGTCATATCTTCTCTAACAACTGGAATATTTAATATCTCTCCAAGCGATTTCACAATAGCCGTCTTCCCCACTCCAGTTGGTCCATATAATAATATATTACTTTTAAATTTATCTCTTCCGAATATTAAACTTCTATATATTGAAGTAACTATTTTTTTAACTGATTCATCCTGACTAATTATTCTAAGTTTCATCTTTTCCATAGTTTCTTTTATACTAGGAATTGATTTATCTACTTTTGGTTCTTCTTTTTCGTCATTTGAAATTCTACTGCTATATTCATTACTATATAAAGCACCATAATAAGTATCAGATGATATTTTACCATCTATCAAGGATTTATTTAATGCATTTACTTCTTCTGTTAATAAAAGAGGTGCTTCTTTTTTAAATTTTTCCTCAAAAGTTTCTTTAGTACAACATCTAAATTGTAAACCATCCTTAGAAAAATAATAGATATACTTTTCTATTTCAAGCCATGATTTTAATACAGCATCATTTATATTAAGAGTTTTGTGTACTTTTAATAATTTTTTTATAGGTACTACTAAACCAAAACCTTCAGGTAATTTATCATGATAAGCAGTTTCCAAATTAATAAAACTTTGTGATGAACTTCTTTCAACAAATAATGTCCTTTTTTCATCAGTATAACCTATTAAAGGTTTAGTTGCTATATAAATTGGAAAACCTAAATCATCATAATATACTTCTTCCAATAAAAATGCTAATGACAATTCTTTATCTATTTTCATAACCAAAACTCCCCTTTAATTAAAAATTCATATCTAAGTATTCCATTAATTCATTAGACTTAACTTGAATACTCTCTTTTGTAGTATTATCTTTTACTGTTATATAATTACCCTTTACTTCATCTTCACCAATTATTAAAACATAATTTGGATTATATTTATCAACTAGTTTCCACATACCTTTCATACTTTTACCAGTGTAATCTATTTCACAAGAGTATCCACTACTCCTTAAGTCATCTAATACTTGATAAGCATAACCACTATCTTCTAAATTCATTATAAATATATCCAATTTTTCCTGAGGTATATATGTTTCTAGTTCATTCATAATAGTCATTATTCTTTCTATACCAGCAGCAAAACCAATACCAGGTGTATCAGGGCCACCTAAAGTTTTAACTAAATTATCATATCTACCACCTGCGCAAATAGTGTTTGCTTTACCTAAAAAGTCTAAATCACTTTTAATTTCAAAAACTGTATGTGTGTAATAATCAAGTCCTCTTACTAATGTAGGATCTTCTACATAAGGAATATCTAATAAATCTAAAGAAGATTTAACTGCTTCATAATAAGATTTACTCTCTTCATTTAAATAATCAACTGTCTTTGGAGCATTCTTAATATATTCTCTTTCACTATCATATTTGCAATCTAATATTCTTAATGGATTTTTATTTAATCTTTCTTTACATATCTCACATAAATTATCTTTATCTTTTTCTAAATATTCTTTGATAACTTTATTATAATTATTTCTTGATTCATTATCTCCAAGAGTATTTAATACTACATGTAAATTTTCTATGCCTAATCCACTTAGATACTTATAAGCTAAACTTATTACTTCAGCATCCATATTAGGATTCTTAACTCCGAATACTTCTACTCCCATTTGTGTAAATTCTCTAAGTCTTCCACTTTGTGGTCTTTCATATCTAAAAGCACTTCCATAATAATATAATTTTTTTACTTCATCTGTATACATTTTATTCTCAATATAACTTCTTACAACACCAGCAGTAAATTCTGGTCTTAAAGTCATTTTTCTATCGCCCTTATCTACGAAATCATATGTTTCTTTATTTACAACATCAGTAGTTTTTCCTACACCTCTATAAAATAAATCAGTACTTTCAAAAGTTGGTGTTTTAATAAAATCATAATTGTAAGCATGCATAAAATTCATAGTATAATTATATAGATAGTTATACATATATCCATCTTTATTAATATAATCTAATGTTCCCTTAGGTTTTTGTATCATAAAACTCACTTCCTATGCTTTATTATACTTGTAATAAATAAAATAAACAAGTAAAAATTCATTTTACTCGTTATTATATAGCCTTTAATTGTTGCATTCTATAACTATAATTCATTTCATCTATATTATTAATTTTACTAACTCTTATTGCTTTTAAAACATTTGAATATTCTTTTAAAACAACATGAGCTTCCATCACTTCAACATCAATCAAAGATTGATAAGTACTTATAAAATCATCATATAATTTTAACCACTCATCTACAGTAATTACTTTTCTTTTTGAATAATTTACTAATGATTCAACTCTAGATTTAATTAGTAATATATACTTGTTAACTTCATCTAATTTAACACTATATTTAAAATCCAATAAATTACTTAGTATAAGTTCATGTTCTTTAACTTCTGTTTCACCTACTGTATGTACAGAAGCCACAAATAAACTATATTTAAATTTGTTTAAATAAGTAACATCTAACTCAGTTCTTTTCATTAATTCAAAATATAAAGAAGTTAACTTTTTCCATGAATTAAATGGAATACTATTTCTACTTAAAGTACTAGTTACTTCACTAACAAATTCTTTAAAATTTTCATTATTCTCAATCATATTCTCATAAACCCCTTTATTTTGTTTTAGATAATGTAGGATAATCAAAATCTAGAGACTCTTCTCTTTTTATATTATCATTTATTACCAACATATCATTATAACTAAATTTATCAATAGTTTCAAAACTAAAAACGTTTCCTTCAGTTTTATTAATAAATTCTTGTTTTTTATTTGATAACCCAGCTGAAATATTAGGCTCTTTTATACTTTTATTTAGTCTTATTCTATTTTCCAAAAAATATTTCAACTTTTTTAACTCTTCAATCTTACTCTTTTTAATACCATAAGTAGTAAATGAAAATCCAGTCATCGCAGTAAGTCCACCATTTATTGTCCATAATAAAGTTGGTGATAATTGATTATTCAAAAACAAATTAACTGCAGTTAAAAAAGCAATCCCAGATATACCTAAACTTAAATATAAATATCTAGATGTTTCTTTCTTTCCTAAAGCGTATTGAACTTGTTCAGCCATTCTATTTTCAATTATTTCTATATTTCTCTCAGTATAAGGTACTATTCTTTTATCCCCATTTGCATAATTAATATTAATATCTTCATTTTGAACAGAATAATTAGTTATAAAAACAAAATCATTGTCCACAGTACTATAATCTTTCATATTTCCTCCTTGAACGTAGAAAATATTGTACTATATTTTTTTCATAAAGTAAAGCATTATATCATAAATTTTATTATGATAAAGAAATATTTAAATAACAAATTTGTAATAGGCACAGTTATTTTATTAACTGGAGGGTTTTTCTCCAAGTTTTTAGGTTTTATTTTAAAAATTATTGTTACTAGAATGATAGGTATTGAAGGTGTTGAACTTTATTCATTAATTACTCCTACTTTTGGTTTATTTATTACTATAGCAACATTTAGTTTTCCAACAGCAATTAGTAAAATAGTAAGTATTCCTAATAGAAGTAGTAAAAAAGCAATATTTTCTATTATTCCAATATCACTATTACTTAATATCTTAACATTTATTATAATCTTCTTAATTGCAAGACCTCTTTCATATAGATTTTTACATGAACCAAGACTTTATTATCCTTTGCTTTCTATTGGATTTGTTCTGCCATTTATTGGCATGTCCAGTATTATTAAAGGATATTATTGGGGTAAACAAAGAATGGGTATATATATATTATCAAATATAGTTGAACAAATAATTAGAATAGCTATTTTACTTTGGTTAATTCCTATATGTTTAAATAAAAGCTTAGTGCTTACAGTATCAGTTATAATTTTAGTTAATATGCTAAGTGAATTATCTAGTATAGTTGTTATGTTACTTGGTTTACCTAAAGGAGTTAGTATAAGTCGTGAAGATATTAAATTACAAAAAAATGAAGTAAAAGAAATATTAGGTATAAGTATTCCTATGACAAGTAGTAAAATCATTGGATGTATTGCTCATTTTTTAGAACCTATTATATTAACAAGTGTTTTAACTAATGTTGGCTATTCACCTAAATTTATAATAAGAGAATATGGAATACTTAATGGATACAGTTTATCACTATTACTATTACCTCAATTTTTTACTATGAGTATAAGTACATCTTTAATACCAGAATTATCTAAATATTATTCTATTAAAGATTATGATATGTGTAAAAAAAGAGTTAAACAAATAGTTAGTTTATCTCTTTTAATAGGATTAGTTTCTACTAGTTTAATATTTTGTATACCAAAATATTTCTTAAAGTTAATTTATAATACTACATTAGGTAGTAATTACATAAGAATACTAGCGCCTTTCTTCTTACTTTATTTTATAAATACACCTATTAATAATGCACTTCAAGCAATAGATAGAAGTAAAGAAGCAATGTTTACTACGATTATTAGTAGTATTATTAAATTAATTTTAATTGGAGTTTTATCTATATTTAAAATAGGTATTTATGGTCTTATTATATCTATAATAGTTAATTTAATTATAAGTTCATTTATGGATTATAAGTTTTTAAAAGGAGCTTTAAAATATTAACTCTTTTGTTTAACATCACTCTTTTTAATTATATAAGCTCGATTATTTTTATAAAATGCATAGAATACTTCACTAATATTAGTATTTTCATTCTTAATTAATTCTTCTAACCATTTAATATCTTTATTAATGTATTTTAAAGTACTCTTTTCTATTCTACCATCTATAATTAATGGAAAAGGATTTTCACTTTTTATTTTAAGAAAATTATATTTAAATATATTTAACTTACCATTATTTTCTAATACTGCATATTCTACTTCTTCTAGATTTTTTATTCCATTAGTTCTTAATTCTAAAAGTAAATCATCTAATGTATATCTTTGTTTAACCATTTCTTTATAATTTATTATGCCTTTATTAATGATTAATACTGGTTTTCCTTCAATAATAGTTCTAATTCTATTACATTTCATTGATATATAAGCGGCACCTATTTCTAGTAATACTAATAATAGTATTGGCAAAATAGTCATCCATAATGAATCTTTAAAGTTTTCTATACTTATAGCTACCATTTCAGCTATTAAAATACTTACTACTAAGTCTTGTATAGACAATTGTCCTACTTCTCTTTTACCCATTAATCTATAAATTACTAAAATAAATATATAGAAGAATACTGTTCTAAATAAAACTGTTCCTAAATGCATTATATCACCTATATTTATTATGTATTTAATCATAAATTTTTAAACATAAAATATATTTAATTAGGGGGAATTATGAAATATAAAAAGTTTTTAATGGGTATGGCATATTTTATGTTGTCTCTTATTATTTATCTTCTAATTATTACTACACTTGCTCACTTTAATATTATAGGTTATAAAACAGTATCAATAATTAGTTTTATTTACATTGTAGGATTATTTATGTTTAATGGCTTTATCATAGGTAAAAGTAGTGAAAAAAGAGGTTATTTGAGTGGATTACTTGTTGGTATATTTAATATTATTTTAATATTAATATTAGCAATGATATTCAAAAGCTTTCCAGAAGTTAAATCACTTATATATTTTGTTATACTACTTCTCAGTTCATCTCTTGGTGGAATGTTTGGTATTAATTTCAAAAAGTAAAGACTCGTGTCTTTACTTTTCATTCTTTATTAAATTTATTTCTCTAACTGGATAACTTATAATGCTATCTAAACTATATCCATCTAGTTCTTTTAAAGTTTTGTCATCTAAATAACCTTTACTATTTAATTCATTTAATGTAATAGATTTCTTTTCACAATTATTATCTTTAATACACTTTAGAGCTATAGAAACTAAATTCTTTTTGAGATATTTAATTTCTTTACTTTCTCCTTCATCCATAATTGCAAATATAACACTAAAGATTATTATTAATAGAATACCTACTCCTGTAATAATTAAACATAACCTCTTCTTATTCATTTAAAACTCCTACTTATTATAATACTTATTATAGAAATCATCTCTAAATTCTTCTAAAGTATCACTTTCTATATTTTTTCTTATATCTTCCATTAACTTAGTTAAAAATCTTATGTTATGTATTGAAAGTAATCTTCCACCTAACATCTCTTCAGATACTACTAAATGCCTTATATATGCTTTAGTAAAGTTTTTACATGTATAGCAATCACATTCACTTTCAATTGGTGTAAAATCTCTTTTATACTTTTGATTTCTTAAATTAATTTTACCATTTCTTGTATAAGCATTTCCGTGTCTTGCAATACGAGTAGGCGCTACGCAGTCAAAAATATCTACACCTCTTATAACACCTTCAATTAAGTCAATTGGATCTCCTACACCCATTAAATATCTCACTTTATCTTCAGGTAAATATTTAGTAGCGTATTCTACTTCCTTATACTGAGTTTCTTTAGTTTCGCCAACTGCAGCTCCTCCAATACTATATCCATCAAATCCAATTTCAACAGTTCTTAAAGCACTTTCTCTTCTAAGATCTTCATATTCTCCACCTTGAACTATTCCAAATAAAGCTTGTTCAGGATTGTTATGTACGTCTTTACCTCTCTTAGCCCATCTAAGAGTTCTTTCAATGCTATTTTTCATATAATCATAAGTTGCTGGGTATGGTGGACATTCATCAAAACTCATTATGATATCAGCACCTAATTTATTTTGTATTTCAATACTCTTTTCAGGACTTAGGAATAAATTAGAACCATCTATATGACTTTTAAAATATACTCCTTCTTCTTTAATATCTTTTTTCTTAGCTAAACTAAATACCTGAAATCCACCACTATCAGTAAGCATTGGTCCAGTTTTATAATTCATAAATGAATGTAAACCACCAGCTTCTTTAACTATATCTTCACCAGGTCTAAGCCATAAATGATAAGTGTTAGACAAAACAACATTAGCATGTGCATCTCTTAACTCTTCCGGCGTTAATAACTTAACATTAGCGAGTGTCCCTACTGGCATAAACATAGGCGTTTTACTTACTCCCCACTTAGTTTCAAATTCACCCAATCTAGCCATATTTCTTTCACTTTTCTTTAATACTTTAAACTTTAAATCCATAATTTACCTCCACTTACAAAGAAAGCATCTAAAATGCTTTCCTATTATTCTAAACCATAACTTAATTAATCGCAAGAACTATTAGTTACAACTATTATCATATTCAACTACATACGGATCATCTGGAGTTCCTGTTCCAAACACTTTAACACATGATGATAGAGAAATTGCAGGGCGCACCCCAAGGCCATCCTGAACGTAGTCGTCGTTCAAGTAGTCAGGATCGTCAGAACCACCAACATCCCACACGTTAGCATTAGAGTCATTCCAGTCATTAGGAGACAAAGACCTAGAGACAATATTCTTACAGCCTATTCCCTATATATATATTAAAGCACTAAGTGTTTTAATCACATTTAATCACAAGCGATTTTTCGTAGACTTAAGAGAAAACAGAGGAAAAGTTAACTACAACTGCTTTCATCTATTTCATACGCACTCTCGGGTGTTCCATTACCTGACTTTATACCGACGCAAGAGGCCAGAGAAACTGAAGGGCGCACCCCATAGCCACCCTGAACGTTGTAGCCGCCCAAGCGGCCAGGACTGACAGAACCATAGACAATCCACACGAGAGCACCAGAGCCATCCCAGACAATAGGAGACAAAGACCACCACCAATTATCGCCTATTATTGATTCTCCTTGACTATTTGTGTAATACCATGCATATGGACTATTTAAAGAAGTAAATTTTAATCCACCAGCAAATGCAACTTCATCCGCAGTCATAAGTGCTATTGGATATGTAAGTTGTCCATTTCCTCCACCACTAGTACTTGCACTAAACTTATCTGCAACTGCTTGTGCACTTTCAAATAATCCTCCATTTCCATCTCCTCCACATTTGTATGTTGGTGTTTTATTTGTATCTAACCTTGTAGAAGCACCATAAGAGAACCTACTACTTGTTGAGTATGAATTGTTTTGAGTACTTCTATCATTACAATATAGTGCATCTTTACTTATATATTTATCATAATTAGTAAGTAGATTATCTTCATACCACTTATCAATTACCGTTTTTATTGTACTATCATTTGTATTAGTTCTATTATTTTCTAATGAACCACTTGTTCCATACATATATCCCACATACATCGGATTATTATATGTACTATTATATGCTGATGTTTCAATATATCCGGTTGTAGTATCGTGAGTTGTACCAGCATAAAGTAGTCTTACACTTTTATCTTCATTTGTACGAATTATTCTCCAATAGAATCCAGCAAATTTCACCCAGTTTTTTGATGTATTTCCTGAATAGTAGTATACGTCACTACCATCTTCTGTTTTATTTGTTTTATATATTGTTCCTGTTGTATTCGCTGTATTTGTTACACTGAAGTCTGTTCTTTCACTTACTGTTGGATTATCTCTTAGTATTGCTGTCATAAGTGGTATTGGAGCATCTGTCCCTTCTGTTATAAATAACTTACCAGTAACTTCTTTTTCCATATCTTCTGATTGATTAACATCAGCATCATTTAAATATTTAATTTGAATTGAATATTCTTGAGTTACTCCAGCTGGTATAGAAATGCTATACGCTAAAACAGCATCTCTTGCAGATGAAGATTTAGGTATATCCTTAAATTCAGTCATAGAATACCCACCATTATTTGATGTATTAGTTATCTTATAAACAAGATATCCTTCAGTTACAAATGTATTTACTAAATCTTTAATTATTATATTATATTTATATTCTCTATCTGAATCATTCTGAATACTAAAAGTTTTAGTTTCATCATAACCACCAGGTTCCAAATCAGTACCTGTAATTGTACCATCTCCATTATTAAAAATTATTCTTAAATTAGCCGTTGTTACACTAATTGGCTTAGTATCACCCACAATCTTAGCAGCAAAATAAGCTAATGTTGTTCCAATCACAACAATCATAATTACTACTATGCCATAAATAATATACTTTTTTTCTTTTGTCATATGTTTACCTCTATTCTAAATAAATAATATCATAAAAAACTAACTATTTCAATACATCTTCTAATTCTCTTAACTCTTTTTTTATAATAGTATTCAATACTTCTTTATCATTAGTTTCATTAATTAAAGTATCATATTTTTTTAAATTATCAATATATTTTTCATTATTTATTTTAATAACCTTTTTAAATGTAGAATCATTTTCATAAAAAGATTCTAATTTATTATAAGTATTATTATTTAAAGTAACTCCTACAAATATCTTATATAAATTATTCTCTTCATATATTAAATAATTATCTAAATATTTAGTTTTATTTATTATATTATCATAATTTTTATAAGCTCCTATTTGAAGAATATATATTTCCTTATATTCTACTTTTTTATTTTTATAATTTTTATAAATTAATAAGAAAAAACATAAAGATAATATTATTGGAATAATTATTTTTTTATAGTTCATTTTATCACCAATTTTATTATATATTTATGTTTTTAAAAAATTTGTCAAATTAAAAGAAGAAAAACTACTTTTCTTCTTTGTTAACTTTAATTACTTCTTTACCTTTGTAACTACCACAATTAGGACAAGCACGATGAGGTGCTAATGTAGCACCACAATTTTTACAAGTTGTAACAGTAGGAGCTTCTTTCTTTAAGTGTGTTCTACGAGCTCTTTTAGCTGTTTTACTTACACGTCTTGCAGGTACTGCAAATAATTGTAATTCTAATTTCATTTATTTTCCCTCCATATCTAACATACTTTTTAATTCACTGAAAGGTGAATTAGTTTCTTTTAATTCATCTTCATCTGTTAAGCTCCATCCATTTCCTTCACTTATAAAACTTGCATCTTTTTTTACAACACGAAGGGGAACTTCCAGTACTATATTTTCCCACACAATTGCAAAAATATCAAGAGAATTTTGATAAATTACTTGAATTTCTTCATCATTTTCTACTTCTCCTATATTTTTATCAACAAATATATCTAAAGGATAGTCAACATTTTCTAAACTTCTAGCACATAATAATCCCATTTTACCAGTAATATGTATAGTTAAATGGTATACACTATTTTCTATTCTAGTAATACTACCTTTTACTTTAATATTTTCTAATTTTTTTATTTCTGTTCCATTTAATTTATCTTCTGGAAAATCTATTGTTAAATCAATATCTAACTTTTCTTTTGTATCGTTATTTAATTCACTTATATCAAACATAATTTACCTCCTATTTTAAAGTGTAATAGGTATTTTTACCATTTCCTTTAACATTTAATACATTATTTTTTACCATTTCTGATAATATATTTTTTGCTTTAGTTGAAGAAACATTTGAAATTTCTTCTATTGTTTTTCTATTAATTCTTTTATTACTTTTTAAATAATCAACTATTGTTTCTTCTTCATCCATATCATTTTTATTTTCTTCAATATTATCTTTATAATTTACATTATAAAGTACTGTTTTAAAAGTATTTTCTGTTATTAGAAATTCAGGTTTTTTGCTAAATCCTTCATACGATTCAATTATCCTACCTATACCAGTCCCAAAGCTTTCAACATACTTTAATCTATAAAATATGTTAGATAAATTAGAGTTTCTTGTTTCTGAAATTCCAGAATATATATCATTTATTTCAAGTCCTTTTACTAATCCTCCAAGACTTGTTATTTCAATTCTATCATCAAATACTGAAATTAGTATACTACCAGTATAATTATAATCTCTATGTATAATAGCATTAAGTAATGATTCTCTAAGTGCAAAAATAGGATAATCTCTTGTATCAATTCTTTCTAATCCAACTATTTCTCCTTTAGTTTTATTAATTAATTCTAAAAATTCAAATGTATCATTTACTTGTTTTAGTATTGAACCTTCAAATTCTCTTCTATCTCTAAATTCAAGTTTATTTTTTCCATTAAATATAGCACATTTTATTGAAAATGGACATTCATCAGATAACAATAATCCTAGATTTGTATATTCATTTTTTAAATTAATTATATTTAATGTTTTCATTTTACTTTTGTTTAATTCAATATTGTGTTTTTCAAATACAGATTTTGTATAATCAAATGTTAAATTTTGGGTTTTAGAAATTATAGTTTCAAAAGAATTGTTTTGACTTTCATTAATCATCTTTTTAATTATTTCTTCACTAGCCGGAATGCTTGTGTTACCTAATCTCAAATATACACCAGATGGTTTAATTCCTTTTTCAGTAAGATAATAAGGTTTATTTGGTGCATCCATTATATCAAGTCTTATAATATTTTTGTTGCTTATTTTTTCTTGTGAAATTTTAGTATATAAGGTCAAATCTGTTGTTATCCCTTCTTTAATCATGCTACTTAATGCTTCTACATCTTCTTTTATGTTTTTTAATCCAACTACATTTCCATTATCATCTACTCCGATATAAATTTTTCCACCGTTAGTATTTGCAAATGCAATTATTTCTTTTTTTATATCTTTGGTTAATTCTTGTTTTAATTCTGTGTACTCATCTTCTACAAACATTTATATTCACCTCTTTCACTTATTTATATTTTATCAAATATTGTTAATATTTTCAATACTATTCAGACACATTCAGACACATTCGGTCACATTCGGACTTTTTATAACTTAGATATTTCTATTTTATTTTTAGTTATTTTATCTTCTACACATATTCTTTCGACTATAAATATACATAATATTAGGTTCATAGTGAAAGACCCACCATAACTTAAGAATGGAACTGGTACACCTGTTAAAGGTATTAATGCAAGTATTCCACAGAAATTAACTATTAAGTGTAATAATATATATATTGCTATTCCATAACATATAATTGAATTTCTTAAGTTAGCACTTTGTTTAGCTATTTTTACAATTCTATAAAGTATAATCAAATATCCTAATATAAATGCTATACTAAATAGTAGGCCTAATTCTTCTACCATTATTGGAAATATAAAGTCTGTATGTGCTTCTGGCAAATATAAATATTTTTGAGTAGAATTCCCTAATCCTTTTCCAAAAAGTCCACCATTATTTATTGCTATAAAACCATTACATACTTGATAACCAGTTTCTTCAGTATATCTTGTGCATGGATTTTTAAATGTTAATCTACTCTTTTGCATATCAGTTAGAAAGTTAGAACCTGTTACTATAAATACTAAACCTACTACTGCTAGTGTTCCTGATATTATTTTTATTGTTTTAATTAACTGATTACCTTCAAAAGGTATACTCAAAAATGTCAAAAAAACTATACCTGCGATTATTAAAGCAGTACCTAAATCTGGTTGTAAAGCTACTAAAAAGAATACTATTATTGAATAAGCAAGTGGTATAAATACTGAAAATTTACTATTCTTTTTATTCATTTCTCCATAAAATATTCCCATGTATATTATTAATATTGTTTTAGCAAATTCACTAGGTTGTAAACTAAAGAATCCTAAGTCTATCCAAGATTTTGCTTCATTTACCATATCTCCATATACTATTAAGTATATTAGTACTAAAAGCAATCCAATTAAAAATAATGGTAGAAATTTTTTATATTTTTTTATAGGTATATTGAGTACAAAAACAAACCCAATAAGATAACTTATAACCACAAATATAAATTGTCTAATAAAGAAATAATAAGTACTTAAATCATACTTTAAAACAGCACTTACGCTTGAAGCAGAAAGCACCATTATAAGACCAACTACACTATATAATATACTCATTATAAGTAACGGTTTATCAATTTTACTAAATATACTTATTTTCTTCATACCCTATCTATTAATATGATAACACAATATTTTAAATAATTAAATATTTTTTAGGTATTAATAATGTCAAAAAGTAAAGTTAGTCATAAATTATTATAGATATAAAGGAGGGTAATTTATGTATTATTATGGATATAGTGGTGGATATGGAAACAATTATGGAATGAATCAATGTTGTCCTAGTTATGGATATGGTAATTATGGATATGGAAACGGATATGGTTATGGTGCTGCAATTATATTAGTTTTATTTATCTTACTTGTAGTTGTATTTGGTGCAGGTTTCCTAAACTATAATAATAACTAGTAAAAGAGAAAGCGTGTCTTTCTCTTTTATATTTATGTGGAATTTAATGTATTCTATTGATTTTTTGTGTTTTTTTTAGTACAATATTCACGTTTAAGGGGTGAATTATATGCTTAAAACAACAGATATATTAGATGAAAAAAATAAAATTTTACATAAAGTTAGTAAGGAAGCTACATTTCCTTTAACTGATAATGATTTAAAACTTATAGATGAAGCTTATGAATATTTAAGATTAAGTCAAGATGAAGAAAAAGCTGAAGAGTTAGATTTAAGACCTGGTATGGGGCTTGCTTTTCCACAGTTAGGAGAACTTAAGAGAATATTTATTATTTCATATAAAACCGAAGAAGGAGATTTTATAGAATATACTGTAATTAATCCTAAGATTCTATCTTATTCTAAAGAATTAGTTTATGTTGAAGAAGGAGAAGGATGTTTAAGTGTTAATCGTGAAGTAGAAGGTATTGTACCAAGACACGCTAGGGTTACTGTTGGATTTTATGATGCTTCTGGTAATTATAAGGAAGAAAGAGTTCGTGAAGAGTTTGCTGTTGCATTTCAACATGAAATAGATCATTTAGATGGTATATTATTTACAGATAAAATAGATAAAAAGAATCCTTTTAAGGACAAAGATAAAATGAGAGCAATTTAAAATACAGTTCAAATCGAACTGTATTTTTTATAGATAATCATCTTCTTTTACTTCATCATTTAATTTAATTGTAAGTATATTATGTAAAGCATTATTTATCATATTCATATCTAACTTACTTTCTAATTCTCTTGCGTAATCTAAATTAGGATTAATAACAGGATGAGGTGGTACAAATATTGTACAACAATCTTCATATGGTAATATACTTATATCATAACTACCTATCTTCTTTGCTATTTCTATTATTTCTAATTTATCAAATGATGCAAGTGGTCTAATTATAGGATAATTAGTAACATCATTAACTACTTTTATACTCGTTAATGTTTGACTTGCTACTTGTCCTATACTCTCTCCATTTATAATAGCATTTGAATTAGTATATTTAGCTACTCTTTCCGCTATACGATACATCATTCTTCTCATTATAGTAATCATATAAGTTGGATCTAATTCTTTATATATGTTCTCTTGAATTTCAGTAAATGATATAACATATAGTTTACCTGTATTACCAAACTTCTTTAATATCTTAGCAAGACTAATAACCTTTTCTCTTGCTTCTAAACTAGTATGTGGTAAACTCTCAAAGTAAATAAAGTCTAACTTTACTCCCCTTTTCATTGTAAGATATCCTGCAACTACACTATCTATTCCACCACTTAACATTAATAAGGCTTTACCAAGTGTTCCAGTAGGATATCCTCCCATACCTTTAAATCCTTCAGTATAAATATAAACTCCTTCTTTTCTTAATTCTATATTTACAAATACTTTTGGATTATGAACATCAACACTTAAATTATTTACATTTTTTAGTAAGTATGCTCCAACTTTTCTACTTAATTCCATACTTGGAATAGGATAACTTTTATCACTTCTATTTGTTACTACTTTAAATGTAGTGTCTACTTTAATCAAAGATTTAGCTAACTCACATATATTTTCTAATGAAGTATCTGTATCTTTTATACAAGGCACTATTTCATAAATACCACAAATATTCTTTAATCTTTTAATAGTCTCTTCATAATCATTACTTATTATAAACATTCTATAATAATCTTTTATTATTTCTATATTTAAGTCACTTAAAGATGACTTAATATTTTTTTCTAAAGTATTGATAAAGAAGTTTCTATTATCTTTTTTTGTAGTTAGTTCTGCATATTTAATCATTAATATTTTTTCCATGTTTACTCCTTCAATAACAAACTATTATAAGTTTTATGAAATGATACTAAGAATTTATCAATTTCATCACTAGTTGTATATGGACTAATACTTATTCTTATACTAGTTGTATTAATACTTTTATCATCAGTTAATTCTCTAAGTAATGTACTTGGCTCTAAACTACTACATGCAGTTGTAGTACTTATAAATATATTATCTTTTTCTAATGCTCTTACAAATGTCTCACTTTTAATTTTAATTAAACTCAAATTAAATATTTGTGGAATACATTGATTATTAGAATTAATATTTAAGTTTAAGTCACTTAACCCTTCAACTAATTTTTTATTTAGTCTATCTACTACATTAATATTTTCTTCTAATCCTTCAGTAGCAATTCTTATTCCCTTAGCAAAGCTAACTATCAAAGGAAGTGCCGGTGTACCACCACGGTAAGGACAATTATCGGTTAATCCCCATATTAATGGTGTTATATCAATATTTTCTTTTTTATAAAGAATTCCTATTCCTTTTGGACTATATATTTTATGACTACTAAAACTTGCTAGGTCGACATCACTTAAGTCAATTTTAATTTTACCAAGTGCTTGTGTCATATCAGAATGAAATATTGTTAATTTATTTTTTTTATTTAGTATTTGTCTTATAGTTTTTAAAGATGTACGCATTCCAATTTCACTATTAACTGAACAAAAACTAACTAATATAGTATCTTCTCTAATTAACTTTTCTAATTCATTCATATTTAGACTACCATCTTTATTTAATGGACAATAACTAATTTCATAACCAATACTTTCTAAGTAACTCATTGTTTCTAATACACTTTTATGTTCAAGTTTACTAGTTATTATATGTTTACCACGATTACTATATTTTCTTGCTACTCCAAGAATAGCAGTACTATTACTTTCAGAAGCCCCACTAGTATATATAATTTCTCTAAATGAGCAATTTAAACATTCACTTATTTGTTTAGTAGCCTTCATCATTAATTCTTTAGATTTAACACCTAAAGTATGAATTGAATTAGCATTTCCTATAAAATCTCTTGTTACTTTTATATAACTATCTAGTACACTTTCTAGTACTGGAGTAGTTGCACTGTAGTCTAAATATATCATAAATCCTCCTATAATTCTTGTATAACTGTTAAAATCACTGGTCTACTTTCAGTTAATTTATATAAGTAATTTCCAACTTCTTCTCTAACATCACTTCTAATTTTTACATAGTCTGCAAATTTACCATGAATATTATCTTTTATAATTTCTTTAGTTTTATTTTTTATTTCTTCTATTACATCTTGATTTTCTTTTGCATACATGAATCCTCTTGTTAATACTTCTGGGCCATTTATTATTTCTTTAGTTTTTTTATTTACTGTAGTACTTACTAAAACTAGTCCATTATTTCCAAGCATTTCTCTATCTTTAAGAACTAATTCTCCAACATCATTACTACTTTTACCATCTATTAAAGCATCTCCTACTTTAATATGTTTAAATTCATCTTTTAATTCTCCATCTATTAAAGTTACTACATCTCCATTTTCTTTAAGTAATATGTTACTTGCTGGTACTCCAACATGAGTTGCTAAATCTGCATTTCTTACTTGATATCTATATTCACCTTTGATAGGCATATAGTATTTAGGATTAAATAGTTTTACCATTAACATTAAGTCTTGACTAGATGCATGAAGTCTTACACTTTTTCCTTTAGGTACATCCCATATTCTTGCACCTTTCATAGCTATTTCATTTTTAAGTTTTACTGCAGTTAATTCTATTGCATCATAACTAGGATCAGCAAAACATACTGAATCAGTACTTTCTAATGTTACATATTTATCATACCCATTAACAATTCTAGATAAATTATAGTAAGGTGTTTCTCTTTCATTACTTACAAACACTACTGAATTATTTTCTTTTAAATTAGATAAATCTCCTATAATATTATCTTCAACTTTTAAGTATCCTTCACTAATGGCCATTTTAACTATAGTTTGTAAATGTTTACCCATTATTACAACTTTTCTTCCACTACCTTTTAATGCATCAAATATATTTTGCATAGTTAATATATGTAGTGGTAATAAGTTAAATATTATTCTTCCTTCACTTTTAGTAACTACATCGTGAAAATATTTATCAAGCTTATGACTAGGACTAGTAAATCCTTCTTTTTCTGAAAACATACTTTCACACATAAGTAAGGTTACTCCTTGTTTACCAATATAAGCAAGTTTTCCTAAATCCATATCATATTTACCATTCATTGTACTATCTATTACAAAATCAGCCATATAAACAATCGAACCATCTTTTGTATTTACTGAATATCCCACAGTTTCAGGAACTGAATGTGTTACGCTAAATGGGAATATACTGAAATCTCCAAAGTCAATTTTTCTATGTGGTTTAATAACATGTAGATTCTTTATAGTTACACCATCTGTTTCAGCTTCTATTTCTAATACTTTACTAGCATAATATGTTGCATAAACATTTACATTAGGTATTTTAGAAATTAAGTCATCTAAACTACCTATATTTTCATAATGAGCATGACTAATAAATATACCCACTATTCTATCTTTATTTTCTATTAAATATTGAAAATCAGGTATAACATAGTCTACTCCATACATTTTTTCAGAAGCATATTTAAGACCACAGTCAAAAACAATAATCCTATCATTTACTTCTACTATATATAAATTTTTACCATTTTCATTTAGTCCTCCAAGACCAAAAACATTTATTTTACTCATAAATTTTCCTCCTTTATAGTTTTAATATAAATTAAAACCAACAAAAAACAATTATTTTAAAATATAATTATAAATATTAGTTAATAATAGTTCTTTCTCTAGTATTTAATATACCACATTTTTAGTATTTTATCAATCTTTTTATTACTTATTAAGTTGTATATTTTTTTATTTGTTAAATTTATCGACGATTATTTATTTTAGTACTTTTATTCATAATATTATCACTAATATTTTACATTTAAATTATATCAAATAAAAAAGCAAGTATTTCTTTATAGAATCTTACCCCTTTTATAGCACTCATATATGTAAGATGGATTTTCATAATACATACTACTGTCATAATTATCAATCTTTTTTATTATCCATGATGATAATACTTCAATTAAACTATCAATATAATTTAACTTATCACTAGAAGTAATAAATACTATTTATTGATAAAATGCAATACTTTTGAATAAAAATTTACTTTTCAAAGTACACATGATATAATTTTTTTAAGGATGTGATAACAATGAATGATTTTTTAAATATTTATACTAGATTGAAAATGAAAACAGATTCTGATATTATTTTAACATACTATTCTAGTTACGGTTATAGAGAAACAAAAAAATTTAAGTTAATAGATGTTGTTGGATTTAAGAATGTTTTAGTAAAAAATGAAGAAGGACTAGTAAGCATACCTTTTTTTGGATTAGATGCAATGATTGAATCTATCACATTTGAAAATTCTAATAAACCTATTTATTTTAATCCATATGTAAATAAAGATATATTTGATGGATTTTATATAAAAGATGGATATGCAGAAAATATAAAACAAAATTTATTAGGAAAAAAAGATTTAAATTTAGAAGATAGAGAAAATTTTATTCAAAAATACATGACAAAGAGATCTACTTTTGAATATGATGAGTTGTTTTTTAGTGAAAAACAAAAAAGAGAATTTACTGATTTTTTTGAAATGTTGATAAAAGATTTGACTAACTATTGTAAAAATAATGGGCTTGATTCAAATTTAAAACTTATAGCTAAAGGCACAACTTCAATTGTTTATAGTATTGGTGATAAGATTATTAAAATAGGAAAACCAAGAAGAAGATCATCTATACCATATTGTGAATATTTGTTACAACCTATTATAAATCGTGATTTTGAATTTGATGGTTATCCAATACATATTGAAATAACTCAAAAAGTTCTTGTATGTGAAAATATGAAAGATAGTTTGCCTGATAAAAAAATTCATGCAATAATAAAACAACTTTCAGATAGTCTTCATGCTATTGGTTTAAAATCAACTGATTTACATCCAGGCAACATTGGTCTTTTAACAACGGACAATAAAATTCATTTTGATTCAACTAATTTTGAAATTGGAAATGAAGTATCTACTTCCATTCAAAATAATAATAACCTAGGAATCAAAAAAGCTGGGGAATTTGTTATAATTGATCTAGATTGTTTAAAAATTGAAGATAATACTAAATATTCTAATTATTTAAGAAGTATTGGTTTTTCTTTTGAAAATAATGATACGAAAAAAACAAAATAATTATTTAATATATTATAGAAGTATTTTTAAACTTAAAAAATTAAAGTATCAATCAATAAAGTGCACTATTTATTAACTAGTTGAATCATACTACACATTTGTAGCAAGCTTTATCAAATATACTTTTTGGTAAAATGATTAATATATATGAGGAGGGTTCTATGGATATTAATTATAAATTAAAAAAATTAAGAGTTACAAAAAAACAAATATTAGATAACAAAGATAATATAAAAAAACAACAAATGCAAGATGTTGCAACTGCAGTAGCAAAAATAGAAAGAGAATATAATATTTCACTTGATAGTAATAATGTTGATTTAAATAATATTATTGAAGAAATTCATAGTCAATGTAAGATTATAGAACAATATTCAACTTTCAATATAAAAGATATCAGTAATATACTGGCAAGTTTAATAAGTATTTATGAATCAGAAAGTTTTTTAGTTGAAAATTTATCATATAAAGTTAAAGGTGCTTTGTTTAATGACGCATTATTAATTATAAATAAGAAAAAATATGAACATTTATCTTCTAAATTTGTAATTCAAGAAAAAGACATTAATATTTTAGTAAAAAATGGTTTTGCAATAAAATTATTGAAAGATTTTTCAAAAAGTCAATTTCCTACTAAAATATCATTTTACAAAGCAGATTCTATGGGTAGAATAAATCAAAAAGTTAATTTTAGAAGTTTTACATACATAAGAGATTTTATGGAATATGTGATAAATTATAGAATTGAAAATAATCTGGATGAAATTTCTTTTGATGAATTAGAAATGTTAAGAAATGAATTTATAAATTTCAATATAGAAGAAATACAAAAACATCATATTTGTTTAGATGAAATAAAGAGAAAAGAATTTGAAGCGTCTTTAGAACATGATAAACAAGTAAGAAATAGAAAATTGCAAAAAATTTTAAAAAGTGAAATATAATTTTTTGTGGTTGTACCTTACTATGATTATCCTAAAAGTGTTATAGTCTTCCAATTTATTTTTCGACACTTTTATAAGTTAAAGATAGACACTAATCTATCTTTTTTATTTATTTTTTTTACTAGTTGAAAAATTTGCAAAAAAAGATATTAAATCATCAGTAGGTTTCATCATTATTATTTTGTCTTTTAATTGTTGAATAAATAATGTTTCTTCTAACAATTTTTTATCTTTTATTAATGGAATATAACCTGAACTTTCCACTGCTAATATAGCTTTATAAATATTAGTATAATTAATATTAAATTGTTTTTTTCTATATTTCTCTCTAAAATTATTTATTATTGATAAACTGTCTTCATTATTTTCAACAATAAAATGATTGGTTTGCAAAAATAATATGTATTTAGAAAATAAGCCTATACTTATTAAATCACTTGAATAAGATAATTTTATGTTACTATTTAAGAATTTTTCAAAATCATTTCTTGTGGTAATTCTTCTTATCATATTGTAAATATGCGGTTCAAGATTTTTATCATTTTTAGTATCAGCAGTTGGATCAGAACTAAAATAACCGTCTATTAATGAAAAAGACCTAGGGCTTCAAAAGTTTCCCAGGCACATCTCGATATATAATATACATTATTTATCGTGAAATTGCAATACTTTTTAAAACTGCATTGAATTTTATTTGAAGTTCCCGTTTTTTAAATAATTATATTTTATAAAATAAATTGTTGTGATATAATACTTTCAAAGTGAGTGATTTATTATGAAGGAAGAAAAGAGAACTATTATTGAACTAGAGGAAAGCAACATTGACGATTACTGTTTTATTTTATGTGATGAAATTAATGGAAATAAATATAATGTTAAGTATTATCCTGTTTTTCTATATGAAAAAGGAAAATATTATTATGGAATTTTTACTAGTTTTAAAAAAGATGAAAATAATAATTTATATGTTGTAAATTGTAGATACTTAAAAGAGCATTTATCAAACTTTACGATTCAGTATAAATTACCTGATAGTGAAAATGAATTTTTGGAAGATAGTAAAAAAAATTATTTAGTAAAAGAAAAAATTGGTATATACAAAAGATTATATAACAAAGTTTATAAAGATTATAATACTATAATAAAACTAAATAAAGAAGTTACTAAGATAGATGATAAAGATGAATTAAAAGATATGCTTGAAAAATATGATAAAATTAAGAATAACATTAGTCATTATAACGATTTAAAATTACGAATATTATTAAATTGGAATTTATCTGCTAAAAAATTGAATGACTTAATTGATCAGGCTGTAAATCTAATAACATTAAAGTTAAATAAGAAGAAAGACGATTTTAAAGCAGTTCTTATTATTATTTTAATCTTTATTTTCTTTATTGGATTTATAAGAAGTTGTGCAAGTAATGATGATACTTCATCTTCAGGAAATGATGGCTATAGTACAAAGTGTTATACAAGAAGTGATGGAAAAAGCTGTTGTACTTCTTGTAAAAAAACTAGTTATGGAGATATAGGATGTGGAACTACTTGTAATTAATAGATGTTTTTATAATTAAATTGTTATATTTATGAAATGTATATTTTTCTTTGACTATATATTTTTGTATATCTTTATTTTTATGATGTCTCGAAAAGTTCGAGTTATTATCCATTTGGTGCCATAAAGGTTGAAGTCGAACAACCTCTAATTATTTAAATTGTAGGTTGTAATAAACTACTAACTGAAATAAATATACCACGGAAATATAAAAAAATAGTAAAAACATTTACTTTAAAATTATATGAATTAAATAAGTCTATTAATTATATTAATTTTGAAATAATAGATGAAATTATTCCATTACACCATCAGGATTATAAAGGTAAAAGAGTATTTTTAAAGATTAAAGATAACTATAAAAATGAAATAGATACAAAGTTAGATATTGGAGTTCATAAATTATTTGAACTTGAGCAAGAACAATATATGTTTGATTTTAATATTATTAATCTTGGAGCTAATTTATTAATTAATTCTCCAGAACAAATTTTTACTGAAAAAATGAAATTTCTTTTAAAATTTAATATTAGATCAACTAGATATAAAGATATTTGATTTTTATTATTTAATAGATAATAAACTACTTAATAAAGAAAAACTTGAAAACTGTTTTAAAATTTTGATTTATGATGATAAATCAATCAATGTTAATAATGTAAAAGATTTGATTAATCAATTTGAAAAAATTACTAGTTCAAAATTATATAAAATAAATCTTAATAATCCAAAATATAATTGGTTAAATAAAAATATAGATGATGTAATTGATAAAATTAAAAATTATTTAATAACCATGGAAATGGTAACTATTTAGTAATAAAAATCTGTTAAAATCGTGTTATAATTACACAGATGGAATAGATAAATAGTAATTTATAAATCAGTTGAAAGCTATGATATAACAGTGGTTAATAGATATGTTAAAATGCATTGCTTGTAGCAACAGGGTATTTGTCATACAATTTATTTAACGAAAGGAGGAATTATAAATGCTAAAAGATAATTTAAAAACATTAAGAAAAAATAAAGGACTTTCTCAAGAAGAATTAAGCGTTAAATTAAATGTTGTAAGACAAACAGTATCAAAATGGGAACAAGGATTATCTGTTCCAGATGCAGAAATGTTAATATCTATATCGGAAGTATTTGATACACCAGTTAGTACAATTCTTGGAGAGAACATTGATGAACAGGAAAAAAACGACTTAAAGGTAATATCAGAGAAACTAGAGGTTATTAATGAACAACTATCTAAAAAACAAAAGCAAAAAAGAAATATATTTGTTAATACTTTAATAATAGCTGATGTTTGTTTGATTTTATTATTTATCTTATTAGCACTGTTAGGTAGTCCATATCAAAATTGGGATTATAGTAATCCAGAATGGGCAGTTATTGGAACTATATGGCATTCATTTGAGTGGGTATATTTTAAAGTAGCTCCATTTATGATTGTTGTTATAACGATAATTGGAGTAATACTTGTTAAAAAAAATAAATAATAACAAATTAATATTCAATTCTTTTGTACTAAATTTATTACAAATCAAATCAATTTTAATTACTTTTTTATTAGTAATACCCCAATTATAATAATTATACCTATAATAAGTTTCTTAATAAACTCACTTTTATCTTTATTAAATATAAACTCATATATAGTATTAATTATAGCCGTTAACGTAAGAAGAGGTGCTACTACAGAAACACTTCCTAATTGATATGCTCTAACAGATGATATTAACATAACACACCAAGAAAAAGCAGATAACAAAAATCTTTTTTTATCATATAAATTAAATTCTTCTTTAAGTTCTTTTATACTATGTTTACCAAATAAAGTTATTAATATTGATGGAAATAATACTGTAATTATAGTATAAATTCCTAAATTAAATTCACCTGATATATTAACATTAATAAGCATTCCAAATGCAAATAATATATTAGATACTAAACTCATAAGAAAATATTTATTAATTCTAAATTTTCCATCTTTATCTACTGCAAGTCCAACATTAGCAATAAGTATTAAAGAAGCACCAACTACCTTAGTTATTACAACTTTTTCTTTCAATATTACAAAACTTAGTATTACAAGAAATACAGATGACAATTGTTTTAGCATACTAAATGTACTTGTAGAAAATCCATATCTTGCCTCTATATTGAGTCTATCTGTAAATGCATAGATAATAATAACAACAATAAGTATTAAATATGTGTGAGGATTATGAGATATAGTTAATTTAAAAAATGGTATGAAAAATAATGAAAAAAATGCAGTAAATAATTCTAATAAAATAGTTAATGTTCCTGCATTAGTCATATTTCTGTTGGCTTTTTTAAAAGATTGAGAAAATACAACAGCTGAAATCAAATATATAATAACCCAGGTAACCCAATTATTTAACATGTTAATTCTTCTCCATCCTGAACTATTATAACATTTTTAAGTTTCATTTTTGTCAATGTATCTCTTACTTCATCAGACATATGAGAAGGTATAAAAGTACATTTACTATAAGTATTCACTAAATATTTTAAATTGTCAATTCCCATATGTTTACTAGTACCTTCAATAAAACTTATATCAAGTATTAAATATTTACATACACTAGCCATCATTTCAATCATTTCACATAAAGCACTATCTCCAGTAAAACCAACTTTAATTTTAGAATCACTAAATATATAACCATAAGCTGGTTTCATTCTACCATGATCAACCAACACTTTATCAATAATATATTCATTAATTTGAAATTTCAAATCATCATGAAACACTACATTAGAATCATTTATAATTTCTTCACATGAATTAGGAAATGCCAAATAAGTTAAAGATTTTACTTTATCGATACTCTCTTCATTAAGATAAACATTATTAATTTTATTATCATGCTTAGATTTATACATTAAATAAAAAGGTATATCAAAATAATGATCTCCATGAAAATGAGTAATCAATAAATATTCTATTTCTTCTGGATTAATACCAAATCCCATCATCTTCTTCATACATCCATTAGGTATATCAATTAATATTTTATTATCTATCAAATAAGATGCACTAGCATACTTAGTCCAAATACATCCACTTCCAATCACTTTAATCTTCATTTTAATCTATTTCCTTTTCAAACACATACATTAAATTATTAATCTTTAACATCTCATCCATGTAAGTTCTAGCTAACTTATAACCATTATTACTAATAGTTAATGCTATATAAAAGCCTCTTCCATTTTGAAGTAATGTTTCAAGTAAATTTTTACCATAACCCTTATTTCTATACTCTTCTAATATAACACAAGAAGTAATGTAATTATAATAAGATTCATTCACTATCATATTAGGATTAACATCAGTATCATTAATTAATACACCACTCTTAATTGCATCATATAATTGCTTTCTTATTGGAACTGATAAAATATATCCAACAGGTTTTTCTTCATCCATAAGTATATAAGCATAATGAAATCTATTATATCTTTCTTTATACCATCTTTCATCATTAACTTTATCATAAAAAGTTTTATCTATATTTATTATTATATCAATTACATCATTTGTCAAAAAAGACTTTATTATTTTCATAAAACACTCCTTAACATTTCAACTATATTTTTGGTAATATATTCTTTATTTTCTATTCTTGATGCTTTTATAGTATTTATACATTTAGTTAAATATTCATCACTAGACTTTATATAAACACTTAAGTAAACTTTACTTATACTTTTACTAATATTATTAGGATCTATTTCATTAATAGTACCAGTTACTCCTACCCCATAGTCACTATTAGTAAAATCAGATATTTTTTTACTCATTTCTTTAGCTGTTTCAATACTATAAACTGAATATTCATTAATAACATCTTCATTTACACCCATTCTAATTTTATATTCATTAGAATAAGTAACAGCACCAAACTTAAATATTTTACTCGAACCACTAACATTAGTTATTGAACTTGCTACAAAACCACCAGTACAACTTTCCATTATGCTTATAGTTTTATTATTTAATATTAATTTATCTACTATATCTTCCATATTCTCACCTACTATAATAAGTATACTACATTTTGAAAAAAGAAAAAAGACACTTATTCAGCATCTCTTAACTTTAATTACTTATATTTTTCTCACATATTTTAAATCTTTACCTAGAGAACAAGATACTCCAGTATCAAATGATAAATCAGTAAATACCGAATTTAATGTATCTATACTATTACCATCATAAATGAATCCGTTTACTTTAGAAATAGCTTCTTGAGATTCAGTAATTGATTTGTCATAAAGTTCCATAAAACTCTCGCTATGTCTTTCATTAGTTTGTGGATTTGTCCAAGTAGCATTAGAATCATTTGTTATTTCACCTAGTGATAATTTATTCATTTCTAAAAATTCTCTAAATTTAGATACTTTAATTAACTTTTCTTTTGAACTTAAATGAGAATTTATAGTAATATCTTCAACAAACTTAAGTGCAGAAAATTCTGACTTATAACTAAATAAAGCTTGTTTATCTCCATATGTTTTCATATAAACCCATTTTATTAAATCTTGTACTTCTTTATCAGTTAAATCTAAATGCCCTAAATAAGAACCTTTCAAACTCATATAATCTTTACCTAAAATTTTTTCTGCCATATATGAACTTAAGTAACCTTCAACTAACATATGAGAAGATATAGCATTAGGTGATTTACATCCGGTTTCGATATAATAAATTAATGGATGCGTATTAACATCTAGAAAATAATGCGCAATTTGTCCATATAATAAAGACATAACACATTCATTTTCATAAAGTTTATTATCTTTAATATATTTAACTAAATTCATAAAAAACAATTTAGTATTAAAGTTATGTGCATCATATTTGTTTAAAGTATTTGACACTATTGATAAATCTTGTCCTATACTATTTGCTTTTAAACTTTCTTTTTTAACTGATACTTTAAACAATTTTTCATCAGATTCACTTTTTTTATGTAAATCTTCTCCCATAATCGCATGTGATAAATAAGCTGGCATATAATCCCCCTTTATTACTAACTATAATTTTACTAATATAGCTTAAGTAAGTCAAATTAAAAAATATATTGTGTAAAATAAAAGAAGACACTTATTCAGCATCTTCTTTGTTTTCTTTTACTTCTGTAGTCTCTTCTTTTGTATCAGTTAAGAATGTTTCTTCTAGTACTTCTGATGGATCATCACTTAAGAATTCTTTTTCTAACATTAATTCAATATTAGAATATTCTTTAGCACCAGTTCCAGCAGGAATTAATTTACCTAAGATAACATTTTCTTTTAATCCATTTAGATGGTCAACTTTACCTCTTACAGCAGCATCAGTTAAGATTCTTGTAGTTTCTTGGAATGATGCAGCACTTAAGAATGAATCAGTCTCTAAACTTGCTTTAGTGATACCAAGCATTACAGCTTTACCACTTGCAGGTACTTTTCCTTCTAGGATATAAGGTTTATTTCTTTCAGTAAATTCTCTAATTGAAACTGCTGTACCTTCAACAAAGTCAGTATCACCTTGATCAGTAATCTTAATTTTGTTAATCATTCTCTTAACAACTGTTTCAATATGCTTATCAGAAACATCAACACCTTGACTCTTATATACTTTTTGAATTTCTCTTAAAATATATTCTTGAACTGTTGTTGGATCAGTAACAGCTAATAATTCCTTTGGACTTATACTTCCTTCAGTAAGTGCTTGTCCTGCTTCAACCATTTGTCCTTTTTCAACTCTTAGTTTAGCATTATATAGTGTTACATGTTCTCTAACTTCAACATCATTTGTAATGTAAATCTTAAATTTACCTTTATCTTCTTGTATCTTTGTAACTTTACCACCAATTTCAGCAATAGTTGCTTTTGCTTTTGGAGTTCTTGCTTCAAATAATTCTTCTACACGAGGAAGACCTTGTGTGATATCATCTGCACCAGCAACACCACCAGTATGGAATGTACGCATTGTAAGTTGTGTACCAGGTTCACCGATACTTTGAGCAGCCATAATACCTACTGCTTCACCTATTTCTACAACATTACCAGTAGCAAGGTTACGTCCATAACATTTTTGACACAATCCATTATGAGTCTTACATGTTAATACACTTCTAATTTCAATCTTAGTTATACCAGCCTTAACTATTTTCTTAGCTATATGTTCAGTGATTAATTCACCTTTACCAATAATAACTTCTTTAGTTTCAGGATTAATAACCTTTTGATTAGTAAATCTACCAACTATTCTTTCTTCAAAACTTTCTAGTACACTACCTGATTTATCATCAATAAATGCACTAACTTCAAGTCCTTGAATAGTTCCACAATCTTCTTCTTTAATAATTAAATCTTGTACTACATCAACAAGTCTACGAGTTAAGTAACCAGCATCAGCTGTCTTAAGAGCAGTATCAGCAGTACCTTTTCTTGAACCATGGCTACTTAAGAAGAATTCTTGCACATCAAGTCCTTCTTTAAATGACGCAGTAATAGGAATTTCTACTTCTTCACCATCTGGCTTAGCCATAATTCCACGCATACCACTAAGTTGTCCTAATTGAGAAGCATTACCTCTGGCTTTAGAAGTAAATATCATAGCAAGTGGATTAGAATCTTTTTCCTTATCCATTTCATCCATAACTGCTTTTTGAACATCTTTAGTAGCATTTAACCATAAATCAACAACTTTTCTATGTCTTTCTTCATCAGTAATTAAACCACGTTTATATTGTTTATTTACTTTATCTACAGTTTCTTGTGTATCGTTTATAATCTTTTCTTTAAAATCAGATACTGGAATATCACTTAAACTAAATGTAATACCAGATAATGTACTGAATTTAAATCCTTGGTTTTTAAGTTTATCTAGGAATATACTAGTTTCAGTTGTTTTAAATCTCTTAAATATTTGTGCTATTAATTTTTCTAAGTCTTTCTTAACAAATCCTTTAGCTACAGGAATTTCTTTTACTCTTTCTGGTAAATTTTCACCTTTTTCAATAAAGTAAATATCTGGAGTTAATCCTTCAAAATTTTCTTTACTTGCTTCATTTACATAAGGAAATGCATCAGGTAATATTTCATTAAATATTATTTTACCAGGAGTAGTTACTAAGTATTTATCAATATTAGCATCTGCCCATATTTTATGAGTAAAACTTTTAGCAGGAATACATATTCTAGTGTGTAGAGTTATATTTCTTCTTTCATAGTCCATTAATGCTTCATTTGAATTTTTATAAGCTTTACCTTCATGCTCTAATCCAGCAATCTCAAGAGTTAAGTAATAGTTACCTAATACCATATCTTGTCCTGGAGTAACAATTGGGCTTCCATCTTTAGGAGATAAGATATTGTTAGCACCTAACATTAATAATCTTGCTTCAGATTGAGCTTCTTCACTTAATGGAACGTGAACTGCCATTTGGTCTCCATCGAAGTCAGCATTAAATGCTGTACAAACAAGTGGATGTAATCTTAAAGCCTTACCACCTACTAGTTTAGGTTCAAATGCTTGAATACCTAATCTATGTAGAGTTGGAGCACGGTTAAGTAATACTGGATGTTCTTTAATAACTTCTTCTACAATATCCCATACTCTTTCATCTTGAGCATCTATTAATTTTTTAGCACCTTTAATATTATGAGCTAATTCTCTTTCAACTAATTCATGTATAACATGAGGTTTAAACAACTCAAGAGCCATTTCTTTTGGAATACCACACTCATACATCTTTAATGATGGTCCTACTGCAATAACAGAACGACCTGAGTAGTCTACACGTTTACCTAATAGGTTTTGTCTAAATCTACCTTGTTTACCTTTAAGCATACTTGATAATGATTTTAAAGGTCTATTTCCTACACCTTGTACACTTCTTCCACGTCTACCATTATCAATTAAAGCATCTACTGCTTCTTGAAGCATACGTTTTTCATTTTGTACAATAATTGTAGGAGCACCAAGTTCTAATAATTTCTTAAGACGATTATTTCTATTAATAATTCTTCTATATAAATCATTTAAATCACTTGTTGCAAATCTTCCACCAGGTAATTGTATCATTGGTCTTAAATCAGGTGGTAATACTGGAAGTACATCTAATATCATCCATTCTGGTCTATTTCCACTTTCAATAAAACTTTGTAAGCAATCTACTCTTTTAACTAATCTTAATTTCTTTTGTCCTTGACTAGCATCTATTTCTTTCTTTAAGCTTTCTACTTCTTTTTCAAGATCTACTTCACTCAATAAAGTTTTAATTGCTTCAGCACCCATTCCTACTTTAAAAGTGTTTCCATATTTTTCATAATATGCACGATATTCTTTATCAGATAAAGTTTGTTTCTTTTCAAGAGGAGCATTACCTGGGTCTAATACAACATAACTTACGAAATAAATTACTTCTTCAATATCTCTTGGAGACATATCAAGTACTAGTCCTATTTTAGGTGGTACACCTTTAGTATACCAAATGTGAGCAACAGGAGTTGCAAGTTCTATATGCCCCATTCTCTCACGTCTTACTTTAGAACGAGTTACTTCAACTCCACATCTATCACACACTACATTTTTATATCTTAATCTTTTATATTTTCCACAAGCACATTCAAAATCCTTTGTTGGACCAAATATTTTTTCACAATATAATCCATCTCTTTCAGGACGAAGTGTTCTATAATTTATAGTTTCAGGCTTTTTAACTTCTCCATAACTCCATGAACGGATTTTTTCAGGTGAAGCGATACCGATTCTAATTCCTTCAAATAAATTAACATCCATCATTATTCTTCACCTTCTTCCATATCACTTTCATCATATTCTAAATCATCTAATGAGTCATACTCATCTTCAAACTCATCATCTTCATCATCAAAGTCATCTTCTTGTGGTTCTTCAACTATTTCTTCTTTGCTTGTATCTATTTCATCAATGTTTACTGGAGTATCTTCATCACTTTCTTCTTTTTCAAGTTCTTTTACATCTTTAAATCCATCTTTAGTTAATACACTAATATCTAAACCTAAAGCTTGGAACTCTTTAATTAGAACTCTAAATGATTCTGGAACTCCTGCTTGATCAACTGGTTTACCTTTAACTAGTTGTTCATATACCTTAACACGTCCTAAAACGTCATCTGACTTAATAGTTAATACTTCTTGTAAAATGTGAGCAGCACCATAAGCATATAATGCCCAAACTTCCATTTCACCAAATCTTTGACCACCAAATTGTGCTTTACCACCAAGAGGTTGTTGTGTTACTAAACTGTAAGGTCCAGTAGAACGAGCATGCATCTTATCATCAACCATGTGGTTAAGTTTAATCATATACATGACACCTACATTAACACGTTTGTCAAATCTTTCACCTGTACGTCCATCATATAACCATGTCTTATAGTCAGGATCAAGTTTAGCTTCTTTTGTCATATTAACTATATCTTCTTCAGTAGCACTATCGAATACTGGAGTTGCAATATGAACACCTAATGTTTTAGCAGCCATTCCTAAGTGTACTTCAAGAATTTGTCCAAGGTTCATACGAGATGGAACACCTAATGGGTTAAGTATTACATCAACTGTTCTTCCATCTGGTAAATAAGGCATATCTTCTTCAGGTAATACTAAACTTACTACACCTTTATTACCATGACGACCACTCATCTTATCTCCTACTTGCATCTTTCTTTTCTTTATTAGATAAATTCTAATAATCTTAATTACACCAGCAGGTAATTCATCTGAGTTATCTTTAGTAAATACTTGTACATCATGTACTATACCACTAGATCCATGAGGTACTCTTAATGAAGTATCCCTAACTTCACGAGTTTTTTCACCAAAGATTGCATGTAATAATTTTTCTTCACTTGTTAATTCTTGAACTCCTTTTGGAGTAATTTTACCAACTAAAATATCGTTTTCTTTAACTTCTGTACCAATTCTAATAATACCATGTTCATCAAGATTTCTACGAGCTTCTTCACTAACATTTGGAATATCTCTTGTAAATTCTTCTGGTCCTAATTTAGTATCACGACATTCTACTTCTAGCATCTCTATATGTACTGAAGTTAATACATCATTTTTTACTATTCTTTCATTTAATATAACTGCATCTTCATAGTTATATCCATTATAAGTCATGAATGCAACTGTTAAGTTTTTACCTAAAGAGATTTCTCCATCATTTGTACTAGGTCCATCAGCAATAATATCTCCAACTTTAACTTCATCACCTTTTTTAACAATAGGCTTTTGAGTATAACAAGTTTCAGCATTACTTCTTTGATAACTTATTAGTTCATATTCATGTTTACCTTTACTATTTTTAATAACAATCTTCTTACCATCAACATAATCTACTACACCTTCATCTTTAGATTTTATTACACAACCAGAATCTAACGCAGCATATTTTTCAACACCAGTTCCTACAATTGGAGCTTCAGTAACCATTAATGGTACTGCTTGACGTTGCATGTTAGCACCCATTAGTGCACGGTTAGCATCATCATGTTCTAGGAATGGTATCATACTAGTTGTAATACTTACTATTTGACTTGGTGAAACATCACTATAATCAACTTTAGTCTTTTCTACAACTAAGTTATCTCTATTAAATCTTACTGGTACACTATCTTCTTCAATTTCGTTTTTATCATTAACTTTAATAGTTGCTGGACAAATATAGAAATTTTCTTCTTCATCTGCTGTCATATAAACTATTTCATCAGTAAGTTTTCCGTTTTCAACTTTTCTATATGGAGTCATTATAAATCCATATTCATTTAATTTAGCATAACCAGCTAAACTTGTAATAAGTCCAATATTTTGTCCTTCTGGAGTTTCTACTGGACAAATTCTACCATAGTGAGATGAGTTAACATCACGAACGTCCATACCCGCTCTATCTCTTGATAATCCACCAGGTCCTAAAGCACTAAGTTTACGTTTATCATATAACTCAGCTAATGGGTTAATTTGATCCATGAATTTAGATAATTGGCTACTACCAAAGAATTCTTTTAAAGCTGCTGTAACAGGTCTAATATTTATTAAACTCTTAGGTGTTACAGTATCTATATCTTGAGTAGTCATTCTTTCTCTAATTACTCTTTCCATACGAGCAATACCAACTCTAAATTGATTTTGAATTAATTCTCCACCTTGTCTTACACGTCTATTAGCTAAATGGTCGATTTCATCAAAATTACCTACTCCATAATGTAAATTGATATAATAGTTAACACTAGCATAAATATCACTAATAGTTAATCTCTTAGTATCAATACTTTGATCATTACCAATAACTTTAATGATTTTATCAGTTCCATCATTAGCATAAACTAATACTTCTTGAATTTTATTATATTGATCTAATTCTTCATTAATTTTAACTTCATGAACACCATAACCACTTTCAAATATTGGTTTAATTTCTTCCAATAATTCTTTAGTAATTAAAGTACCTTTTTTAACTTTAATTTCTCCATCAACAACTATATCTTCACCAATACGATTATTAAGTAATCTATCACAAACATTTAACTTTCTATTAAATTTGTAACGTCCTACTTTAGCTAAATCATATCTAAACTTATCAAAGAATCTAGTTATTAATTGGTTTTTACTAGAATCCAATGTAGCAGGTTCTCCAGGTCTTAATTTTTCATATATTTCTATTAATGCTTGATCAGTATTATTAGTAGAATCCTTTTCTATAGTGTTAGTGATATATTCATCTTCACCAAATACTTTAATAATATCATCATCACTAGACAAACCTAAAGCACGTAAGAATGTTGTAATTGGAACTTTTCTTGTTCTATCTATCCTTACATAGAAAATATTTCTAGCATCAAGTTCATACTCTAACCAAGTTCCTTTACTAGGTATAACTTCACTTGTAATTATGTTACGTCCATTTTTATCTATTTCTCTCTTGAAATAAATACTAGGTGAACGAACTAATTGACAGTTAATTACTCTTTCAACACCATTTACAATAAATGATGCATTTTCTGTCATAAGTGGAATATCTCCTAAGAATACCTCTTGCTCTTTAACTTCACCAGTTTCGTTAATAAACAATCTTGCTTTAACTTTTAAAGGCGCAGCATATGTTACTCTTCTTTCTTTCGATTCATTAACTGAATATCTAGGTTCTTCTAAAGTATATTCACCAAATTCAAGCGATAAACTTCCACTGAAACTCTCCACTGGAAAAATATCTTCAAATACCTCTTTTATCCCCTCATCCAAAAATTTTTGAAAAGAATCTTTTTGAATTTCAAGTAAATTTGAAAGTTCAAATCTATTCTTTAATTTTGAGAAATTTCTTCTTTCTCTAGACATACCAAACTTTTCAACTTTGTAAGCCATTTAGTCACCCCAATTCCATAGATTTAAAAACACAATAACGATAAAAAATACACGTATCGCAATTTATAATATTATCAGAAAACTGTAAACTTTTCAATACTTTTTAGCACGAAAAATATAAAATCCTTTACTTTTTTCTGTGTTTTCAACAATTAGTTCTTTATTAAGTACTTTTACTATACTTTTTGCTCCCTGGTCTTTTCTTATAACAAACCATAATTCTCCACCAGGATTCAAATGTTCAACTGAACCATTAAGTATTTCCAAAACCTTTTCTTTGCCTGCTCTTATAGGTGGATTTGTAATAATAACATCATATTTATCTTTAACACTCTGGTAAGCATCACTCATATAAGCTTTAGCATTAACTTTATTTTCGTTTATATTTCTTTCGGTTAAATGTAATGCTCTTTTGTTCACATCAACCATTTCTACATAACTATTTGTAACTTTAGATAATACAATACCAATAAATCCATATCCACATCCTACATCTAATATTTTTTTATTATCTTGATTATATTTTAAATAGTTTTCTACTAAAACTTTAGAACCATAATCAATCTTATCCTTAGAAAAGACTCCTAAATCTGATAAAAAAGTAAAAGAGAAAGATTTATAATTATAGTTAATCTTTCTTATTTCACTTTTTAAATTTTCATTATTTGTAAAGTAATGTTCCATATAACTCCTTTTTATCTTTTTAATTTTTTTACACTGCAATTTGTTAAAATATAATAGTCTAATATGCTTTCATCTAATAACATCTCATAACTTCTTATATTTAATTCATATTTATCTAATTTCTTTCTAAGTACTCTAGCGCGTTTTCCTCCATAAAATAGTATTTCATCATCCAATTCTTCAGAAATTCTATTATATTTTGCATCAAGTTTATTTATCAACAATTTTAATTTTTTAATTTTATTAGTCAATATTATTTTCTTTCTAATTATTTTTTTCTCACTATTCATAGTTTACACCTAAACAATATCATGTCTCAAATGTTTTTCTTCAACTTCATTATCCTTCATTTTCTTTATTAATTTTAATTCATTTATTTTTATCATTAAAATATAAATATTAAAGTCATTTTTTTCTTTAATTAATAACTGTCTTTTTAAACTCCTCTTATGATTTTCTAAAAGTTTCTTAGTTTTCTTCTTTATCGTCACATTTTCTTGACTGTTATTTTTGAAAGCATTTAATTTATCATTATCTTCACTTATTTTATTATTAAGTTGAATCAACCTACTTTCTATTCTTCGAGCCCTTGATTTTAATGGTAAAAGCAATCTTTCATAATTATATATTTCTTTATTTATATCTTTCATAAACTCCCCCAAAAAATTTAATTTATAAAACCAATCTTTTTTTATTTGTAGAACATTTAAAATAATTTTTAACACTATCTACATTCTCTAAGCAATTTTCAGTGATAGCACTACTTATATATTTTTCATAATCATTAACATTATCAATAACAATCTCATCATTTATTTTTTTCTCTATAAATAGTTCACCAGTTAAAAATGAATATTTTATATAATCATCATTTGAATACCCAATAACAAACACAAGATGCCTATTTCTTTTATAAAAAAGATCTATTCTATGAATCAATTGATTTTGCTTTTTTTCATTTGCTTCTTTTACTTTTCTAGCAACTTTAAATCTATTCTTTAATTCTTTATCCGCTGGATTAGCATACAGCAATCTACTTAATTTATTATAATTATTCTTACTTTTATAATTTGTAGCATAACTAGCATCTAATTCACTTTTTAAAATTAACCCTCTTTTTATTAGTTCTTCTCTAAGTTCTAATATTTTGTTCATATATTCGTAACTTTTTATTAAAAGTCCTCCTAAATAAATTATACAAAAAAACAAGTCTATTTTCAAGACTTGTATTTAGTAATTATAAACTACTTTAATTCTACAGTAGCGCCAGCTTCTTCTAATTTAGCTTTAATTTCATTAGCTTCATCCATAGAAACGTTTTCTTTAATGTTACCACCATTATCAGCAACATCTTTAGCTTCTTTAAGACCTAAACCAGTGATTTCTCTTACAATTTTAATAACTTGTAATTTTTGAGCACCAGCAGCAGTTAAAACTACAGTCTTAGTTACGTCTCCTTCATCTTCAGCGCTAGCTGCTGGAGCAGCTGCTACAGCTACAGCACTTGGATCTACTCCAAATTCTTCTTTCATCATATCAACTAATTCTTTAACTTCTAGAATAGTCTTTTCTTTGATAGCTTCGATAATATCTTTATTTTCAATTTTTGCCATTATTCATTTCCTCCCTTTTCTTGTTTTTCGGCATATAAGTTTAATGCTATTGATAAGTTTCTTACATGTTCAATTAAGCCACCAGCAAACATAGTAAGAAGTCCTTCGTAACTTGGTATTGATGCATATTCATTAATAGTTTCAACACTAGCAAATTCACCATTAATATAACCAGCTTTAATAGATAAGTTTTCATTTTTCTTAGCTACTTCACTAACTAATTTAATAGGTTCAATAATGTCTTTACTAAAGATGTAAGCATTAGGACCAGTCATATAGTCATCTAACTTAATATTTTTATCTTTAAGAGCTAAGTTAGCTAAAGTATTTTTATATACTTTTAAATCACTACCACTACTCTTAAGACTTTGTCTTAAATCACTAAGTTCTTTAACTGTCATACCTTGGTAATCTACTAATAATAAAGTATTAGCATTATCAAGTTTATCACAAATCTCTTGAACTTGAGCTTTTTTAAGTCCTAGACTTTTTTCACTTGCCATAGTTTCCTCCTTTATTATTGAAAAAAGTTTTCCGCACAAGGAAAACTATAAAAAGTATTTCCTCGGTAGGATTTATTTTTATACCTACTGTCTACGGCCAACTACAAAATGTATTTTATAACATTTTAGTTCATTTGTAAATAGTTAATTAGAAATTTGTTAAATCTAATTTAACTCCAGGACCCATTGTTGAAGATATTGTTATATTTTTAACAAAAGTTCCCTTTACACCACTTGGTTTATTTTTGATAACTTCATTAATGAAAGCAACTAAGTTTTCAGTTAATGCTTTTTCATCAAAACTTACTTTACCAACAATAGCGTGAACGTTTCCGTTTGAATCTGCACGATACTCAATCATACCTTTTTTGATATTTTCAATAGCAGCTTCTACATTAGTTGTAACTGTTCCTGTTTTAGGGTTAGGCATTAATCCTTTAGGTCCTAATACTTTACCTAATTTACCAAGGCTAACCATCATTTCAGGTGTTGCAACTATGATGTCGTAATCAAACCAGTTTTCTTTTCCAATCTTTTCAACGATTTCTTCTGCTCCTACAAAGTCAGCTCCAGCTTTCTTAGCTTCTTCTGCTTTAGTTTTAGTAACAACTAAGATTTTTTTAGTCTTACCAGTACCATGAGGTAATGTAAAACTACTTCTTACTTGTTGATCACTCTTAGTAGTATCAATATTTAAATTTAATGCTACTTCAACAGTTTCATCAAATTTTCTTTTTGAAAGAGATTTTACTAGTTTAACCGCTTCTTCTGGTGTATATGCTTTAGTTTTATCTACACTCTTAGAAGCTTCCACATAAGCACGTCCATGACGTTTCATATTTTTCCCTCCTTTATGTGGTATTTGGATTATTATATTACTTTACTCGACTTTAAATTATTCTTCTGTTTCTTGTTCTTGTTTTTGTTCAGTTGATTCAACTTCAGGAACATCTTGATCAGCCATAGCTTTAGCATTTGCTTCCATTTCAGCAAGTTCTTCATCTAACTTAGCCATTTCAGCTTCAGCTTCTTTAGCTTCTTCTGCTTGTTCTTCAAGTTCCTTATCATTTAATCCTTTAACAGCAATTCCCATATTTCTTGCTGTTCCAGCAATAGTTCTCATAACAGCATCAATATTATTAGTATTTTCATCTGGTAATTTAATTTCTGCTATTTCTTTTAATTGATCCTTAGTTATAGTAGCAACTATTTCATTAGCGCCTTTAACACCACCTTTTTGTAATTTAGCTGCCTTTAACAATAATGAAGCAGTTGGTGGAGTCTTAAGTACGAAATCAAAACTTCTATCTTCGAAAACAGTAACTTCAACTGGAATTATATCTCCCATTTTTTCTCTAGTTGCATCATTATATCTTGTACAAAATTCTTGTAGATTAATTCCTAAAGGTCCGAAAATAGTACCTACTGGTGGAGCTGGTGTTGCTTTACCTGCAGGGATTTGAATCTTAACGACTTTAGTAACTTTCTTTGCCACGAAAAACACCTCCTATAAATTTTATTTAGTAAATTTCGCGAGTGGTTTATCAAGTAATCCAAATTCTCTCCCACTTATTTAGTTACATAATAAATATATAACTCGCTTCAAATAATATCACAAAATACCTTATTTTTCAACCCAGTTTTGTTATTTTAAGCAGTTTTTTCTAAATATTCACAAATATTTTCATCTCTTGTTATAAATTTTCTTATTCTTATTTCTTCACTATTTATATACTTTATTAACCATTTATTATCTTTTCTACATAAGATTACTCCATTAGTCTTATTATGATATTCTTTCTTAAGTTCTAAATCTATATAATTCATATATGTTTCTATCTGACCAATATGTTCTTTCTTTAATTCTGTTATTTTTAATTCTACTACAACATAATTCATATCTATAACATTAAATAATAAGACATCAATATAATTATAATTATTTCCGATTTTAATTTTATATTGACTATTAACATATGTATATCCTTCACCTAATGACTTACAAAATTCAACTGGATTTTCGTCTACATATTTTTGAAGTATTTTCTCTGTTAGTTTTTCTTTAAACCTTAAACCATTTAATACCACTGGATTAGGTATTGTATCTTTAATTGGTACTACTTCTTGTTTAGATAACTTTTCTTTCACTTCATCATCAAGTCTATCATATTCTTTTAATTTAATTCTTTTTCTTAAATCTCTTGTAGACAAATTAAACTTACTTGAAATATTTAAATAATATTCAATTTCTTTTTCATCTTTTAGTTTTAATATTTCACATATGTTTGACCATGTTATATTAATACTTCTAAATTGGTCCGACAGTGTCGGACTTTTTTTGATTAACAAGTAAAATTCCCTCATATATTTTAATCTAGTAGGCGTATATCCCTTACCAAGCTCACTCGTTAACCTTTTAGAATATTCTTTAATAAGTTGATTACCATATTTAGCTCTTGCTTCTCCACCTTGTGCTTCTATAAGTAATTTACCTACATTATAGTATCCTTCTAAATCTTTTTGATTACTTTTATATTCTCTTACTTTTCTTCCAATTATATTGTCTACTAATATATTTTTTATTTCATCATAATAGTTCATAATTTTTGCCTCTTAAATACTCACAAATATTTTCATCACTTGTTATAAATCTTCTTATTCTTATTTCTTCACTATTTATATACTTTATTAGCCATTTATTATTTTTTCTACACAAGATTACTCCATTAGTTTTATTATGGTATTCTTTCTTTAGTTCTAAATCTATATAATTCATATATGTTTGTATTTGTCCTATATGTTCTTTCTTTAATTCTGTTATCTTTAATTCCACTACAACATAATTTAAATCAATTGTATTAAACAATAATACATCAATATAATTATAATTATTTCCGATTTTAATTTTATATTGACTATTAACATATGTATATCCTTCACCTAAAGACTTACAAAATTCAACTGGATTTTCATCTATATATTTTTGAAGTATTTTCTCTGTTAGTCCTTCTTTAAACTTTAAACCATTTAATACCACTGGATTAGGTATTGTATCTTTAATTGGTACTACTTCTTGTCTAGATAGTTTTTCTTTCACTTCATTATCAATCCTATCATATTCTTTAGATTTAATCTTACATCTCAATTCTCTTTTTGTTAGATTAAATGTATTTGAAATATTTAAGTAATATTCTATCTCATTTTCATCTTTTAGTTTTAATATTTCACATATGTTTGACCATGTTATATTAAAAGTTTTGAATTTGGCAGCCAATGGCTGCCCTTTTTGACAAACTAAATAAAACTTCCTCATATATTTTAAACTTCTGGTAGAAAACCCTTTACCAAGTTCACTCGTTAATCTCTCAGAATATTCTTTAATAAGTTGATTACCATATTTAGCTCTTGCTTCTCCACCTTGTGCTTCTATAAGTAATTTACCTACATTATAGTATCCTTCTAAATCTTTTTGATTACTTTTATATTCTCTTACTTTTCTTCCAATTATATTGTCTACTAATATATTTTTTATTTCATCATAATAGTTCATAATTTTTGCCTCCTAAATATATATACGACAAAAACTATATAAAACGCTTTTATTTTACTAAAAAACAAGTGAATTTCTTATCACTTGTCACTTTGTTTACTTAACTCCTTTAATATCTTATTTTGATTTGATATAATCTTCTCCATTTTATCATGTAACTCTTCTAATATTAATTCACTTTTTAAATCAGTCTTATAATCATTTTTACTTCTCATACTATCTTTTTTAGCTGCGCGATTTTGACTCATCATAATAATAGGTGCTTGTAAAGCTGCAATACAAGATAATAATAGATTTAATAATATAAAAGGATATGGATCTAAATTTTTAAAAATAGTTAAATTTAATATAATCCAAAGTATTAAAAACATAGTAAAACCTAATATGAATCCCCAACTACCAGCAAACTTTGTTATTTTATCAGCAACTCTATCTCCAAACTTTTCATTATCCTTATCTTGTTTATCAACATCTACTGCTATAGAATTATCTATTAATAAATCAATTAACTCTTCTTCATCTTCAGTTTCCAAATTTTGATTAAGTAACATTTTAACAATCTCTTTTTTAGTTTTCTTCTTTTCCATTTTTATCACCTAGTTAAATAATACTACCATATAAAAAACATGTAAAGTTATTACATACTTTTTGACATTCTCTTTGCATTTATATTTTCATAACATTCTTTAATTTCATCTAAAGTTCTTGGATCCATACCACACTTTTCTTCAATAATTGTTCCATCATCAAAAAGAATAATATACCAATCTTGTCCAACATGACATTCTTTTATATCTTTTCTAATATACAATTGAGCCCAATTTTTAGATTTATTTCTCTCGCATATTGAAAAAATCTTACTACCATCATAAGGTTTAATTACTTGATTCTTAAAATCATAATAATGGCTTACACAAGTTCTTTCATCATAATATTCTTTAGTTGGTAGAAATAATTTTAAATCACTAAGACTTTTACCTACCTTTAAATCTAACAAATATTGATAATGATTAAATCCATCATAATACTTTCCTTCATCATCTAATATAGGTTTAACTCTAAATGAAAGTACATTATCATTAAATTCCATAACATTTGCATTGCTATTGCCTATAATTGTAGCTACTATTTCGTCATTTTTTAAATTCATATAATTCATCATTTCTTTTAAAGTATTTTTTAAAGCATTATATATTTTTTCACGATACTCTTTATTTTGAAAAGATTTACTAATCTCTATACCTTGACCAACAAGAACATTCCCATTTCTAAAAAGTAACATCATTGCTATATCTCTTCTTTCTTTAGTAGATACAGAAATAACTCTCATATGTTTATTCATAGCCGATTTTTTAAACAAGACTAATGCATCTCCATTAATTCTAAAACAATTATTAGTTCTATAACCCATTACAAGTATTTTAGGATCACTCTTTTTTAACACTTCACATGTAATATCATTTTCAGTATATTTAAACTCTGGAATAGATGAACTAAACATATTTTCTAAATTCTCTTCATAAAATTTATCATTTATTTTCTTAATATATTTTTCATCATAATCATCATACATATATTTATGTTTATAAGAAGGTATCATATCATTATAAATATCACTTGCTATATTAGAATGATATGGATTATTTGGTATAATTCTATCATTTAAAATTTGACAAACTTTTGTTAAAGGTAAACTAGTACCTAACTTATCAACATAATAATCTAAATTACTTATAAATTCAGGAAACTTCAAAAAGAATTCATTAACTTTTCCACTTAGCATTAATCTTATTACATTTTCGTTACTCTTCTTATTATTAAATAAAAAATTAATTAAAATTTGATTATATTTTTCAATAGAACTCCAATTATTAAACATAAAATTAACTGTTTCACAACTTACTTCTCCATACATACCATTTAATAATTCTAATGTATTATTGAGTCCAAGAGTTAAATATAGTTTATATGCAAGTAACATAAATCCTTCATCTGTATATATCATTATCTTTCTAAGTTTCCATCGTGGTTCATCTTTAACAGTTTGATTAAGAAAATTCTCTCTAGGAATAGTATTTAATTTTTCAATTATACTTTTAATATATCTAAATGATGTTTCATAATAATCATTTAAATTTATAAAATATGCGAGTGTTTCATAATATGGAATATTCTTTAAATAACTTACTATTTTATAAGGATCTTTCTTACTTAATAAATATGCTAATTTAACATCACCCTTGTCTAGCCTACTAACTATTTCATTATAAAAACTATTTGGCATTCCATCTTCAAATAAATACTTTATAAACATAGACTTATCTCTATAAAACAATAATATAAATTTTAATGATAAATATTCTCCTAACATAATTCCCCCTCAAATTGTACTTTATTCTACCACAAAACAAAAGATAGGTCAATGTGACCTATCTAGATAATCATCTTACTAAAAATGTTTTTTTACTACTACAATTGCTGATATGCTTAGCAATGAAATTAATGAAATACCAACATATAACATAACATTATCGCCAGTTTGTGGATTTTTAACTTTTTCTGGAGTATAAAAACTTAATTCAAATGTTGAAAAACTTTCAGTTTCAATAGTAATATACTTCTTGCCATCTTCAGTTGACTTAATTTCATAAGTTTTTTCATCTATAACCTTTTCACCAGATTTATGAATAACTTTAACATGAGTATCTTTTACACTAGATGGTACAGGTAAATTAACTTTAACTTTACCATTAATTGCTTCATTAGGTACAACTCCTGCTTCTTCTCCATCAACATAATAAACTGGTTTAATATCAAAAGTTAATATATTTTTTTCTTCATCATATTCAGTTAATTCAGTTTCAATTTGAACTTCAATTAATGAATTATTATCTGAAGTAACAAGTTTATCTGTATCAATAGCTTCAACTAATCCAGAATCTTTATTTTCTACTATAGTATCCATTAAATCTTTAACAACATCTTCATTTATATCTTTTGAGAAAGATAATTCTTTATCAATTTGTACAATGTTACCATCTTTACTAATACATCTTGCAGTATCAACCATAACTTTAACTGCAAATTCAGGCATTACAAACTCATTATTCTTAACTTCTACAACAGTTTTACTATCATCTTTTCCCACAACAGTAACTTTTTTAACATAATATCCTTCTTCTACATTTATTTTTAGTGTTACCTTTTCTCCTGGTTTTGCATAATGCATATCAAGTACATCATTAGAATATATTTCAGTACTTGCTCCTTCTACATCCAAATATTCAATATTTGTTACAACATATTCATTTTCACTTATTTTAGTCATTGAATAAGTTTTTGGAACATAATTTACAACTGAACTAGTTGAGAAAGTACCTTTATTAATAACTATACTATCTCCATCAACCATTTCAACATCGCCAACAAACTTACCATCATTTATTACTAATGATTTTAATCCATTCTTTATATTTTCATCTGGTGGATAATGATAAATACTTAATCCTTTTTCACTTTTAAAAGTTCCACCATTAACAACTATTTCTATATTTCCTGAATATCCTTCATTATTTTCAATTTGAATAGTAGATCCAGTAGAATACATACCATTTCCATATAAAGTACCAGTTTTACGTTCTCCATTCGCAGTAAATGTTCCATCATTTATTACAAGTTTACCACTTTTAACACCAATAGCACTTTTTCCTATATATTCACCACCAAAAATATTCCAAATGCCCACACCAGCACCATATAATGCTTCATCTCCAACAGCTTCAACATAAGCAGTTTTATTTAGATTAACCACTGGTGCATTATTTAAATCATTACCTACATTTTTAACATTACCAAATACAGTAATACCTCCACCATCTTTAGCACTACTAACTATTTTTCCATTAAAGTTTACAGTTAAACCATAAGCCTTTTTTTCAGTATCACTTACAGCAATACCCCATTGAGTAGTATCAATAGTAACATCTTTACCAATAGTTAGTGTTGAATAGTCTTTATCATTTACATCAGTTGAACCTTCAACCCAAATAGTCGCCGCAACGCGCTCTTTTACACGTACATCCTTAATTGTACCTTTACCAGTAAATTCAAGCATACCCTTAAACAAATCAAAGTATCCATTATATCCATTTTGAACAGTAATTGTTTTACCATTCAAATCAATTATAACATCATTACCTTTAACTTTTAAAGCTTTAGTTAATGTTATATCTTCTTTAAGAACTATAGTACCATCACTTTTAACAGCACTAAATAATTCTTCTTCTGTTTTTACATCAACACTCACTGCATTTAGTACTGGTAAAACTAATAAAGTAAGCAATAATGTAAAAATCATTTTTTTGAATTTCTTCATTCTTTTCCTCTCCTATCTTAAATAAAGTATACCACATCTTTTAAAATATAGAAAGTGAATTTAATCAAAAAACTCACTTTCTTTACATTATTTAAAACTTATACTTTTAATAACAATTTTATCGTTTATATAACTATATTCTATTATCATTTCATTTGTATCAAGTCTTTCTTTTAATCTCTCATTATAATTTAAAGTAACTTTAGCTTTATAAGTATTATTAGTCTTTAATATTGCATCTATATTATCAGAAACTATAAAAAGCCCATTATTTCCACTTCTTCTATTAGAATAATAAACATACCCTTTATCATCAAAACTTTTAAAAGGACTATATTCTCTATTTTTCATATTAAAGTCTTTTCCAAACAACTCTTTATAAAAATTATTAAAGTCATCATAATTTAAATACGCTATTGCTTGTTCATCAGTAACATATGCATCTTCATCTTCATTACCTTCTTGATTAACTAACATAAATTTATCATAATTTTTAGTTTTATTAAGATAATACTCCATCGTAAATTGTTGTTTATATTTAATTTGATTTAATAAATTTTCATTCTTAGTTAAATCATATTCTTCTTTACTATATTCATTATCTATACAATTACTTAATATCATCATAGTTAATGGCCTATTAATTTCATTCATTAAATCCTGAACTTTGTCTTTTTCATCAACATAAACATTTTTATTAATATCAAAACTTTTTACTCTTAATAAATAATAACAAAATCCAACTAAAATTATAAGAATTAAAATTAATAAAACTTTTAATACTTTCTTCATTTTAACCCTCCAACTCTTTTAATTTTTCTTTATTACTATCTAATGTTTTATTTAAAGAATCTATTTCAGTATTTAATTCATTTATCTTAATCTTTTGTGCTTCAATAGAATTATTTAATTCCTTTTTCTTATCATTAAGAGACTCACTATCTTTATATCTCAATTCTGTAATTTCTTTACTATCATTTATCTCATTTTTAAGTTTATTATTCATTACTATTAAAGTACATAATGCACTTATTAGTAAAATAATCATAATTATATATTTTTTCATTCGTACCAAACAGCCCTCTTTCCTAAGTAATTATATCTACTTATAAATAAACTTCTATCATAGTATCTTATTGAACCTGTATAAGGATCACTTACTATAATATTATCTGTATCGTATCCTATAACCACAAGTGCATGTTCATTTGCTTTCCATTTAACAACATTACCATTTGAATCTATCCATCTACTTGATATATAAGGCTCTATCATATTTATTGTTGCCCATACCATTACCGGTTTATCTTGATCTACTAATTTTAAAACTTCATCAAAATCCTTACCAGTTTTAGTTTTAGCACCCTTTTTAAACATATCAGCAACATCCCTTATTGGCTTATTATATACTCCATAAGAATACTCAGTAAGAGGATTACCCACAAATTCAAATTCTGGATTAGCACCATAAAACTTTCCATTTTCTAAATGTGGTAAATCCCCCTTAGGTAAAGAACTTATAATATCATCTATACTTACATTAACTCCATAATATCTAAGTAAAATATATAATGCAACACTTTCACATCCAGTAGGATAACTAGGATGCTGATTAACAGTAATAACTCCATCTATATATTTACTATTACTAGCCATAGTTGCTTTTAACTCTTCTATCTCTTTAATCTTTTCTTCTACACTTACTATTTCTTCAGTAATACTATCTCTTTTACTATTTAATTCATTTAAAATATTATCATTTTCTTCAAGTGTATTATTTAAAACACTAATTTCATTCTCTAAATCCGCTATTAAAGAACTAGAATCATTACTCTTATGAAGCATTTCATCTTTACTCTTTTTATTAGTATATAACATATAACATTCTTCTAATACAAATACAATAAACATAAGTATAACTATTTTAAAAAAAGCCTTTAATCTTTTAGTTGTCATAAAACCACCTTTTTATCTTTTATTATTTAATTTGTATGAAAGTTTTCTATTAATGTTATTACTCTTTTAATATTATCAACAGTAAATGGTTTATTAAGTACATCAACTACATTATATCCAATTACTTCACTAACTGCTTCCTTAGTATTATTACCAGTAATTATAACTACAGGTATCTTTTCCATTAAATCATTATCTTTTAAATAATTTAATACATCTATTCCATTTGATTTAGGCATATTTAAATCAAGCAAAATAGCATATATTCCCTCTTCTATTTTATTTACAGCTTCAATACCATTATTGGCTCTTACTACATTATATTCATTTTTAACTATATTTTCTATAAAATTAATTATAATATTAGAATCATCTACAACAAGCAAAGTTTTCTTAATTTTTAAACTATTAGCATAATCTTTAATATTACTTTTTAAACTACCTATTGCATTTTCTATTTCATAAAAATTATTTTTAATATAATCTATATTTCCTTCTTTACCCTTAAGTTCATGATTATAAAATATTTGAGATAAATTATTAAGTCCTAAATATCTTGCCTCACTCTTTAAACTATGTGCAAGAATTGTATAACTACTTATTTCACCATTATTTTTATAACTCTCTAATTCTTTAATTCTAGCATCAATATTATTTAAAAATTCCATTAGATTATCATTATATGCATCTATATCTCCCCAAAATTCTAAAACCTCATCAACATTAACTCCAATATTTCTTAAATATTCCTTATTCATAACATAACCTCCATATATTTACTAACTATATTATAATTTATTTTAGTATTTAATTCAACTTATTTAAAAAGAAATTAAAGAACATCATCTTTAATTTTTATTATTTTTAGTAAATAAATATAAATCTTTACACATATCCTATAAGTTTAATTCATACTTCCAGTTTAGCTCAACATATGCTTTTTTAACATCAGCAAAATACATGGCTACATCTCCAGGTCTTTTTGTACAATCTTACAGTTTATTTTTTTAATCTTTAACTAAGAACAAATATTTTTTAAATATTCCAAATTTACTAAACACTAAAACTAAAGAATAGCTTACTATTAATGAGCACAGATAATATATAAAAATATTTATACAAGAATTAAATTTTAAAACCCAATATTTTTTAAAAATAAAAAGTAATGGTCTATGAATAAAATAAATACCTAAAGTAAATTTTGATATTTTCATTGCTTTATTTTTAATAATCTTATTATTACATTTTTCATGTCTTCTTAAAATTTCAAATAAAAATATACTTGATACCAAAATTCCAATAAAATTATAATATATTATATATTTAGATTCATTTAAATATCCAATTATTTGAAAAATACAACTTATAATTAAACCTAAAATAACAACAAATGATAAAGTTTTTTTAGATATTTTTTCAAATATTTTTTTATTATAAATATAATAACCCATTACAATATAAAGCCCATATACTCCACCAAAAAAACTTAAATCTAAAATACTATTAATATAATATGCTTTATAACCCCAAAAATTTAAAAAAGTTTTAAAATTAGGAATTAAATAGAAAAAAATCACCGATACTAATAGTGGAACAATAACCGATTCAAAATCATACTTTTTCACAACTGCCGATAAAAATGGAAGGGCCAAATACATACCAATAATCATTGGCATATACCACATATGTGGCATTGCTGATTTTTTCATAAATAATAAAATATATATAAGTTCCTTAATATTAAAAATGTTGTTATTATATAACACATCAAAAATATAATATATAAAATTCCATATCAACACCACCAATACTAAATTAAATAAATTTTTTTTATAAAAACCAATGATATCACTTTTAGTTTCAAATTTTTTATTTAAAATTAAAGCACCTGTTAACATTAGAAATAATGGCACTCCTAATCTACATATAACATAGCCAATTACAATAAAAATTTTTTCTCCTATTTCGGAATTTAACCAGTATGAGTAATTTGTAGCATCCCAAACAGTATTTAATGCATGATTAAATACTATTAAAAGTAAACCTATTATCCTAATTAAATCTAAATTAAAAATTCTTTTTTTCATATTAATTACACGTTCCTTCCTTACCAAAAAATTTAATAAAATATCAATCTTTATTTTTAATAACAACTTTATTTTAAATTAATATATTTTTTTAAAATCATCCTTTTTGTTCTTATGAATTTATTTAAACACCTAAATATAAATATCGTAAAATCATTTATAATGAACAACATTTTTAATATAAGTTTTTTAAACACATTAATATGTTTTAAATCGCTTTCATTTTCTTCTAAAGCTTTAATATTATCTTCAAACAATTCAATTTCAGTTAATTCTGGTAATTCACCATTCCATTCAGCTATTCTTATAGTCAATTTATTTACACATATCAAATTTAAATTATTTAAAATATAAGTGAAATTCTCCTTATCAATATTGTATGATTTTACTACATTATCAACTATTATATCAATTTTTTTTATAGCTGACTTATCTAAAGATTTTTGATAAATTTTTATAACATTAATGTTTTTTTTATTTTTGAATTTAACTGTTATTTTTCTTTCTTCATCTTCTTTTAAAAAACTAAAAGTGCCAATATCAAAAACCGGATATTCAGAATCTCCATGCATAATATTTGAACAATCAAATAGCATAAAGTCATGTAAAAATTTAGGATTTCCTGATGAAGCATTCACATCAGCTTCAAATAGTAGATTGTTAGTATTTCTTTCAAAATAGACTTGATCAGAATTTATAATAGAATATGTTTTAGATACAATAAATTGACTATAATGCTTTATTATAGATTGAAATGTTTTGTTAAAAATTAAAAATCTTCTTTTTGAAAAATTTAAAATATCAAAAGAAACTCTATTTTTCCAAGAATAATATGGATTTTGAAGAGCAAATTTATTAAAGTTTTCAGTTTTAAATTTAGTTTTAGGTAATAAATATTCTTTAAAATCACTATATCCTAAATAGGAAGTTGGATACGCAAATGCCTTATATACTATAGGCCTATAATTAACATCTGAATTTAAAATTCTTCCTAAAGCATTTTCAAAAGATAAAGATAAAGCTCTATGATCTGAATGACTATCAAAATCCACACATATCATTATATCCGGCTTTTCATCTAAAATAATATCAACGATATCCAAAATAAAATTTTCTTTATTTAACACTCTATGCTCACCAGTTTTAACATAATGATAATCTAAATTTTTATATGCATTAGCATATTTTTGTCCTGAATTTGACACCCATTCTTTTTCAGACATATAATAATGAGTATCATTAGTTGAAAGACAATCGGGATACCCTAAAAAATAAATATTTTCCTTTGAGATCCCAAGATTTTTTAAACTATTAATTCCTTCTTTAAATCTATATTTTTTATCTACAAAATAATCACCATTTGTAGAATATACAACTTTTACATCACATGATTTTTCTTTCAAAACAGGTATTAGCCCTCCTGCAATATTAATTTCGTCATCTTGATGAGGACAAAAAATCAAAACTTTTTTATTTGAATATTTAAATTTCATTTGAATCGCCTACCTTATATGATTGAAAAGTAATTTTAAAAATGGCATTGGATCTTTAAAATTAATTATAAAATTGCTTCTACTCTTAAACCATGAATATATAAATTCAATAAAAGATATATTTTTATTGAATAATTGCTTAAGTTCTAGAATTTCATCTCTAAAATAGTATGACTTTTTTACTTCAAATGGTAAATCATTTTTTAGATTAAGATTTTTCATTACCCATATCAATGCTAAGTTCACATTTCCTTTCATATATGCGTAAGAATTTCCACTATTTCTAAAATTTATCTCATTTATATAATAGTCCTCACCACATATAAAGATTTCAATATCAAACATACCATTATATCTAATCTCCTTTAACATATGAATTATTGGAGACAAATCAACTTTCATTTCATTTTTCTTTATAATTTTTCCATATGAAACATTACCCTTTTTCAATGGAAATCTTCTTATTTTTTTTAAAATCGCTGGTATTACTACTGAATCATTGCAAATGCAACCATTTAAACCACACTCATAATCCATATAAATATATTTTTGAATAATAACTCTTTTATATTCCTTTTTTTCAAATTCATTTAATTTTACTAATAAATCATTAATATTACTTGCAATTTGAATATCACTTTTTTTACCATCAATACTTAACAAAGGCTTAACTATTACTGGAAACTCTAAATTTTCAGGTAAGTTTTTATTAAATTCATAAATAAAGCTTTCTGCAGTTTTTAAATTATATTTTTTTAGCAGTTGATTTTGAAAATATTTATTCATATACTTTTCCATTTGATTTTCTTCATCATTAATAGAAGGAAGAATGTATTTTGATTTTAACTTTTTATAATTCTTGTCAATTATAAAAGCAGCATCATCCCCAGTTGGAATTATAATTGTATCTTTTGGAAGTTTATTTATTTCATTAATAATTTTTTTTTCGTCATATGCTACTAAAGAATATGAACTCAAATACTTACTTTTAATACAAAATGAATTTTTATCACCATTAATAATTATTGCATTAACCTTAATATTATTTTCTCCCATCATTCTAATAATTCCAAGCATATTATGATGGTTACCACCAATAACACAAACTAAATTTTCTATATTGTATTTTTTCATAACTACACTCCTATAACTTCTTTTATTTTTTTATTCTTTAAATAAATTAATAAAGAAAATTGTACGCCATAAGATAAAACTAATCCTATCATTCCTAAATGTGGAACAAAAATTATCGCTAAACAAGCATAAACTATATTAGATATAAGAACATATATAAAAGAATAATATACTAGTCCTAAAGAAACAAAATATGGATGAATAGTTGTATAAGAAAGTGCCAAACTTTGTAAAAGTAAATATAAAGCCAAAACATACCAATATTCTGCATAAAAATCATTAAATAGTAATTTTAGCCATAAAGGAGATGATAGCCCCATAACAATAGAAAAAGGAATCATAACTTTTAAAATTACATTTCGTATAATAATTACAACTCTATAACCATCAATTTTTTTGTCGTTAGCAACTAAGCTAGAAAATTGAGGAAAAATTGCTTGATATAATGGAGTTGTTAGTTTAGATAAAATTGCAACGACTTGTTTAAAAAATTTAAAAACTGAAACCATATTTAATCCCAACTTTGAAATAATAAATACATCAAAATATTGTACAGGCAAATCTACTACATCTGACAAAGTAGTCCATATAGTAAATTTTACAAATTCCTTACTCTTTTTAGGTAATTTGGATTTTATAAGATTTTTAATACCTATTTTTTTATGAATTAAATACAAAGACATAGATGTTAACATTAAATGACCAAAAATATCTGTAATTGAATAAAGAATTACCCCAGTTAAAATAGAAATTTTTCCATATATTAAATATACAATTAACAATACAACTATTTTTAACAATGCAGCTGATATTTTTTGTATAGAAACCCAATTAAATTTATTTTCAATTCTTAATAAGGCAGTTGGTGTCCCAGAAAAATGAAATAGAATAACTAAAGAAAAAATTCTTGCACAATTTATTAATATACTACTCCAAGCAAATATCTTACCAATTAATCCAACAAATAAGAAACTAATTATAGAACCAATTATTGCCGTACTTATATCTAGAATGGATCCTAGCTTAATATAACCACATAATGAGTTACAATCGTTTTTTACATAACTTTCTTCACCAAACTTAATAACCCCTTTCCAACATTGTAAATTAATTATAGTATCCATTATTAACATATAAGATTGTGATAAAGTTAAAATACCATAACCCTCATCACCAATTAATTTTATCAAAATAATTATAACAAATAAATTTATAAATGATGCTCCACCTTCACCTACCGCCGCAAATGAAAAATTTTTTACTAATTTTTTAGTAAAATCATTTTTTTTAATACTTTCAATTATTTTCTTTAGCTTTTCCATTTTTTCTCTTATAATTAATCCTTAAAATTATTAATTAATTTTTATTGTTGATTAATTCCTTTCTATTTATATTTTTAATTTATTATCCAACAAATATATACAAATTAAATTGTAAATTTATAACAACACTATGTATCAAAGTGCTTATTTTTCAAAAGAACTTTTTTCTGGAAATTTTTTTTCAAAGGTATCATTTATTATTTTTTTCTGCAATTCAAAATTTTTTAATTTTCCTGAATCATTTATACATAAAGTTTTATATTTTTTACCAAGAATTGATTTAACAATATTTTCATTATTATCAGTTATAGTCATGCTTTTTCCAAAAGAACACTTTCTAGGTACAAAATTATGAGTACAATATTGCCAGTATTTAAAAATGTATTGATTCACATCGTTTTTAGTTCTAAATTTATGTTTACATACATCATCCAGTAAATCAAACTCTTTCTCCCAAACAGCGTCTAATGTAGATTTCAGAAAAGCTGATGACTGATGTGATACAGAAAAACCAGAATATTTACTAAATAATAACATAAATATATTTTTTAAATTATTAGAAAATCCATATTTAAAATTAAAATACATAAATGGTTTTTCTTTTATAACTTTTCTTTTATTAAAATGTTTATTTATAAATTCTGAATTATTCATCATTATAAAAGGAAAATAATCACCATTTCCATAAGGTATTAAAACATTTTCTACATAATCATCTTTTGGTATTCCATTTACAAAAAAATCTGTAGGTTTTACTTTATTAATTAAAAACACATCATCATTAAAGTATACAAAATGTTCACTTAAGTTTTTTATTTTATTAAAATTAAGTTCAATAGGATGTGACGAAAATGTTGGTAAATATTTTTCTGGCATATAATCAGCATGATTAATTAAAACTAATTTTTTATTTTTTTCATTTAACCACTCTGGCTTTTGTCCACATGTAACAAAATATATTTTATTAACCCATGGGGCATATTTTTCAACCCCTCTAAACCAATATTTTAATTGTTCCCAATCTCTGTATCTTTCTTTACAATTACCAGAATTTATCATATTTCCATCATATTTATTTTTTTCTTTTTGCCAATCTAAATCATTACCATCAACCCAAGTAATAATAAAATCAATTTTATAGTTCATATAACCACCATCCTTATTTTATCAAATTAAAAGTCAAAATTCTATTATATAGTTAATAGATTAGTATAGTTTGATAAGGCATTACTTCTCCAGCATTAAGTAAAGCATACATAATTATAAAATATATTATATACCATAATATTAATAATATAAATATTTTCTTTTGTAATTCTTTATCTAAATAATTTAATAATATTGGAAATAGAATTATTTGAAAGTTATTAAAATATACTGATAATCTGTCAACCATTAATATATAATTTCCTATAGTTTGAAACGGCAAAGTTAACAAGTAAATTAATGATAAAATTTTTATTTGAAAATTATTATAAACATTATTATTCTTTATAAAAACATAAAATAACAAAAGAAGTAAAGGTAAAGTATATAAAATAAACCCATAACTCAAATTTGGATTATATCTAAAATAACCAGTCGTTAAATTAAATTGTTCAAACAAATTTAATAAGAATTTTCCTAGTATTGTTCCCCATAAAGGTGACAAGATTAAAAATATTATAATAAATAAAAATTTTTTATTATCTTTTACAATTAATTTAAATATAGGAAAGATTAAGGTAATCAATACACTTTTATGAAAAAGAGAAGCAAACAAAATTAACAAGAAAAATTTCAAATCTTTCTTTTCTAATAACAACAATAATGCATAAATAGCAATTATTGATGCCAATTCTTGTCTCGTGATATTAAAAAAAGGGATAAAAATTATAACATAACTACTCACCAAAAATAAAATTTTCGAATATTTAGACTTAAGTTTATCTACTACCAAAATAATAAAAGTAGAAAATATAAAAGAAATAATCAATAAAAAAATAGTATATGGCAATTTCAGATAAATAATAATATACGAAATAATTACCCATCCAGGTTCTAAAAAATAATTAATTAGAAGTTTATAATTAAAAGGTGTTGCCTTTAAAACATTAAAATAACCCAAATATGACTTATAGTCAGTTCCGACATTTTTTCTTATTGTAAATAAAATAATTAACGGAATCATCGACAAAAACAATAAGATAAATTTTTTTAAACCAGTTATTTCTTTTTTATTAATTGTTTTCTCAATATAAATATATAAGCAAATAGATACAAATATTGAAAAAAAATAAATTAGTATTGAAAGATAATCTATTTTAATCATAAATTTCACTCCTACTTAAGCAAAAATATCAATCTTAATGGTAAAATAAACTTTACTTTTATAAAAAACAAAATTACTTTTATATACATAGGCTGATATTTTATGTATTTATTTTTATACCAGTCAGGAAATTTTTTTTCACTCTCATGTATAAAATTCAAAATATTTTTAGTATTTTCCTTTTGTGTTATAAGAATTTGAGTGATTAGATAAAGATATTCCCGTATAAATACCATTTCTAATGATTCATCAGATTTAACATTATTTTCTATATATTCAAATGACAAAATATTATTGTTAATATTTAAAGTTTTTTTATTATGCATAATAGAAGTCTTAACTATAACATAATTATACATAGCATCTTGTAAATAATATATTTTTTTGCATTTACTTAGTGCAACTTTAGAAAAAGCCAAATCTTCACTTCGCATCAAATTTGGAAACAATATTTTATTTGAAAAAATAATATCTTTTTTAAAAACTTTTCCCCAACACATTCCATTACTTAAAGCAACTGCAATTTCTGTAGAAATATTTTTTTCACTAACTGGTAAACTTTTCTTTAAAAATACTTTTGTATCTTTAACAATATTAAAGTCAAATATTATAGCGTCAGAATTATATTTTTTTATTATTTTTTCTATTTTTTCTACAAAATCTAAAGTTACAAAATCATCAGGATCAACAAAAGTTAAGTAATCCCCACTAGATTTCGCCATTGCATTATTTCTTGTAACACCTGGTCCTTCATTCTTTTGATTTTTAAATAATTTATAATTAAATTTATAATTTTTTAATTTTTTTTCTAGCAAATAGTAAGTATCATCTGTAGAAAAATCATCACAAAATACTATTTCAAAATTTTTAGAAGTTTGATTCTCAAAGCTTTCTAAAAACCTATCTATTAAGTGATAACAATTATATACTGGAACAATAATAGAAATTAATGGCTTTTTCATATATTTCTCCTTTATTTTTTCTTTCTAAAAACATTATCGTATAAAAATGTTCTAAATTCATTCGAACAATGAGTTAATACAAACATTCCTAGTAAATTGCGTTCTTTTTCAAAAAAATTTATAAATTTATTTTTATACATATAATTTTGTAACTTTTTCCAGCCTACCATATACTTTTTGTTGCCTCTCCTATCAATGAAACCATCACCTATTCTAAGAGCTATCAAAATATCAGGTAAATTTTCGATTCTTTTACCATTTATTAACATCCTTGCCCATAAATAATGATCTTCTAAATAAAACATATCTTGGTAACTTCCAACCTCTAAAACATCACTTTTTCTAAAGCATACACTACCATGATTTATAGGATTTCTAAACTTAGCATATTTAATTACTTCATCATACGAAATTGGCATAGTTTTATATCTTTTTGAATCTTCGGGTGTTTTGTCAAAATCTATAATACAACCCCCAACTGCAGAAACATCAAGATGTTTATTCATATAATCAATTTGCTTTTCAAATCTTGTAGGCATACTTATATCATCTGTATCCATTCTCATAACTAATTCGTTTTCACATTTTGACAAACCATAATTTAAAGCAGGTCCTAATCCACCATTTTTTTCTAATGGATAAACTTTAAATATGTTTGGATATTTCTTTTCATATTTTAAAACAACCTCATCCAGTTCTTTTGTTAAAGGTCCATCCTCCACAAATATAATTTCATCAGGCTTTAGTGTTTGATCAACAATTATACTTTTAAGTGCTAAATCTAAAAACTCTGGTTTTTCTTTATAATATATTGACATTAATACAGAAAACTTAGTTTTTTCTTTATTTGCTTTTTTCATTCTAAATTCCTCTTTTCTACTCACCTAAATATTTTTTAATTTTTAATTTTGTTTGATTTAATGATTCTGAATCAGGCACCATTGAATACAAAGTCATAGTTGGAAAAGTATATGTTCCACCATATCGAGTAGTACCAGTTGGATTTTGACTTTCCACACTCCATCCTCGCATATCATTAAGTTGCATCTTCACTAATTTTTGTATATCCTTGCTACTCATATTAGTGTCTAAATTTTCACTAACACTATTAAGTATTTTTTCATACCCAGATATTAAAGCAGTTGATGAAGTCATTTTATTAATAATTGCTTCAACCACTTTTTGTTGATCTTTAACTCTCTGTAAATCTCCTGCACCAAATGCTTTTCTTTCTCTCGCAAATGCTAGGGCTTGTTTTCCATTCAAATGATTATTTCCTTCAACAAAATGGTATATTCCAAATGCATTCTCATAAAAATCATAATCACTATAAACATCTACACCTCCAATAGCATCCACTATTCCTTCTATTGTTGAGAAATTTACTTTAACATAATAGTTAATATCTATATCAAGTAGATTCTCTAAATCTTTTACACTTTCTTGAATACCATAATATCCTGCATGTGTTAGTTTATCATATGCATCAGGTCCTTGTCCCACTAAATTAACCCAATAATCTCTTGGTATAGAAGTTAATAATATTTTTCTATTAACTGGATCTATAGTAGCAATCATATTAACATCTGTATTATATGTTATATCTATTGAACCATATCCGTCTCCACCAGCTATATAAACATTAAATGGAGTATTAGTAACATTAACTACTTTTACAATATCTTCTTTCTTGATAGATATTTTAAACTCATAAATTGTTTTTAAGTCTAAATTCATATCTTTAAGTTCACTGTCTAAAAGTTTTTCCACCGAACTACTAACAACAACAGCTGAAACTTCACCATTTTCTAAACTTTCAAACATTTTTTCAACATCACTAAATTCATTATTATCAACTTTTACTTTTTTATTTAATTCTTCTATTGCTTTTTCACTATTAGAACTTTTATACGAAGCAATACTTTTACCATTTAATTCTTCAATCGATTTTACACCACTCTTATTTAAAACCATCACTGCATATCTTTCTTTTTGAAAAACCTCTTTATCAAGTATACTCATAAAATCCATAGTATCAAATATATATTTGTTTGCAAAACCAAATATTGTTCCCAATATTATAAACAATACTAAACAAAATGTTTTAATACTTACCTTTACTTTAGGAGGTAAAGTAATAAGTATCATAATCAAATATATTATACCTAAAGCACCATAAATTATGTATAAGAATTTAGTAGGAATCATATTTAATTTATATAAACAATAACAAAATATAAGCATTATTATTGTAGAAATTAAACCCATAATATTAAAGAATATATTTAAAACTTTTTTCTTTTTTTTTGTAACTTTTTTATTCATCTTAATTACCTCATGAGATAATTATACTAAAATTCGACAAGAATGTCTACTTATATAAAAAGAAAAAAGCCGTTAGGCTTTTAGTTTAAAGCATCTTTTAATTTGCTTCCAGCTTTAAAACTTGCTACTACTTTAGCAGGTACTTTTAAAGGTTGTTTAGTTAAAGGATTAATTCCTTCTCTAGCAGCTCTCTTTTTAGCACTGAAAGTACCAAAACCTACGAAAGTTACTTTTCCATCTTCTTTTAAACCTTTCTCAATTCCTTTTAAAGTTGCATCTAATGCTCTTCCAGCATCAGCTTTAGTTAGGCCAGTTTCACTAGCGATGAATTCAACTAATTCAGTTTTACTCATTGTATTTACCTCCGTCATTTATTTTTTAAGCTATTCTGCTTACATTTAAATTGTACTATATACAAGAAATAATTCAAAGTTTTTTTTATAATTTTACATGAATTTTACACATTATTTTTAATTTAGTATTTTCTTTAATACAAAAATTGCTATATTACTATAGCAATTAAGTTTCCACTACCTTTATTAACAATCTTAGTTATTGTTTGACCTAACTTAAATCTTACATTTTCTGGTACCATATTAAGTTTAGATTGAATTCCTTCACCCACTATTACTTCTAAACTTCTTCCAAACAATTCACTCTTCCAAATATTATTAGGATTATCTTCTTGTCCTTTCATCAATGAATCTATTAATTCTTTACTTTGCATTTCAGTTCCTATAATAGGTTCAAATGTACTTTCTACATCTACTTTTATTAAATGTATACTTGTAGCCTTAGCCTTAAGTTTAACCCCATACCTTCCATTTTGTTTAATAACTTCAGGTGTATCAAGTTTCATATCATTAACTGTTGGATAAGCTATACCATAACCAGTTGTATATGCTTGTTTAAGAGCAGATTTAATACTTTCATACTCACTCTTACCTTCCTTAAAATCTTGGAAAACTCTTAAAAGTTCTGCTTTACTATTTATACTCACTCCCATAATATCTTTTAGTACTTGATCATATAATTCATTTGGAGCTTCTAAATTAATAGTAACATTTCCATTCGCAGTATCTAAATTAGATATATATGCATTACTTATATAATCATTCTCTTCAAAATTTAAATTTATCTTTTCTATATCTCTTAACTTATCAACATCATGTATACTACTCTTCATCGCATCTATAAATGTCTTTTTAATTTCATTATCTTTACTTAAAACAGTTACCCAATCAGGAATATTTACTTCTATATCCACTACAGGAAATTCATATAAAGCCTCTTTTAATATTTTAAGTATATCTTCTTCTCTCATATCAATAATACTTATAGGCATTACAGGTACATTATGAGTATTCTTTAATTCATCACATATTCTAAGTGTTTCAGGATCATTTGGATGAGTAGTATTCATTATTACTATAAAAGGTTTATTAATATTTTTAAGTTCATTTATAACTTTATCTTCTGCTTCAACATAATTATTTCTACTCATTTCTCCAATAGAACCATCAGTAGTCACTACTATACCAATTGTACTATGGTCTTTAATTACTTTCTCAGTACCTATCGTAGCCGCTTCAGTAAAACTTAATTCTTCACTAAACCAAGGTGTTTTAACCATACGCATTTTTCCATCATCAGTCATATAACCTTGACTTTCTGGTGTAATAAATCCAACACAATCAATTAACTTTATGCTTGTAGTCATTTCATCTATTTTAATTTCAGTCTTAGATGAAGGTACAAATTTAGGTTCAATTGTCATTATCTGTTTACCCTGAGCCGTTTGTGGTATTTCATCTAAACATCTCTTTTTTTCATATTCATCAGTTATATTGGGTACTACTAAAGTCTCAATAACCTTTTTTATAAATGTAGATTTACCAGTTCTAACAGCTCCAACTACGCCCAAATAAATTTCTCCATTACCTTTCTTGGATATACTTCCAAGTATCTCTTTTTTATCCATATTTTTTTCTCCTTTATTTTACATTAAAACTATATGATATAAGTAAAAAAGTATTACAAAATAGTATTTTAATTTATTAAAAAAAGTTAAACTGGTCACACCAGACTACATAATTTTTAATTCTTTTATTATAAAATTAGTATGGTGATGCCTATGGTTTACAAATTTAAAGAATATGACTTCAATAAAAATATTAAAAAAATTATAGCATTAAACATGAGAAAATTTAGAAAAGAAAAAGGTTATACTCAAGAAGAGTTAGCTTTATATACAGATAGAAGTTTTGAATTTATTAGAAGAATAGAAAGTGAAGAAGGAAAAAGAGGTTTTTCAGTAGAAACTTTATGGAGAGTTGCACTAGTATTAGAAAAACCAATTGATGACTTCTTTGATGAAAGTGTTTTAAATGAAAAATAATCAAGATTTTAGAGTCCTGATTATTTTTTTATACAAAATATTGCATATAAAGGAACTGACTTAATATTATTTTCAAATCCAAAGTTTTTCGTTGATAGTCTTATACTATAAAATAGTTTATACTTTTCTATATATTCATTTAAACTTCTACTATTTTTTCTTCTACCACTTTTAACTTCTACTGGAATAATATTACCATCTATTTTTATTAAAAAATCTATTTCATATTTCTTAAAGTTATAATAAAATAGCTCACTAAAATTCACAAGCAACATAATTTTCTGTAAGCACACATTTATACATTTCATTCTTATCTAAAAGTATTTCATTATATTCACGATTAGATAATGCCCTTAAAAGTCCAACATCACTCAGATATAAATTAAACTTATCTTCATTAATAAATGCTTTCATTGGAGATTCATTCTTCTTAGTTAAATCACATTTTCGTACAAAATGCACGAAAAATATAGTAAAATTCGTACATTTTGTACGAATTTCTCACTTTTTAACTATTTTCTATAAAATCAGTACCTTTAAAAGGTTCATCAAATAATAATCCTTCATAATTTTTTTGTCTTAAAACTTCATAAACCGCCACACATACAGTATTAGATAAATTAAGTGCTCTTACATTATCAGTCATAGGTATTCTTATACATCTATCTAAATATGGCTTTAAAATAGATGGAGGAATACCAGTACTTTCTTTACCAAAGAATAAATAAATATTCTTATCATTAGAATAATCAAAACTAGTATGTGGCTTATGTCCATATCTAGTAAAAAAGTAATATTCTCCATTATTCTTTTCAAAAAATTCATCTATATTTTCATAAACAAAGTATTTACACTTATCTATATAATTTACACCACATCTTTTGATATATTTATCTTCCAAACTAAATCCCAAAGGTTTAATTAAATGAAGAATAGAATTTGTTGCTACACAAGTTCTCATAATATTTCCAGTATTTGCAGGTATTTCAGGTTCAAATAGCACAACGTTTATCATTTTTCATCACACTTTCTACTTCTTGATTAGCTATATCTAAAGACAAAGTTCTTAAAGCCTCTTTAAGTTCAGGAGTTAAAACCTCTATCTTTTTCTTCTTACTTATAACATATAATTTTAATTCTTTTCTATCAAATTCTACTGGAAATCCCATACTCTTATAATTAAGTTCTATTATTCCTAGTTTATACCCCATAACATAATTTGCCATTTTAGCTTTTATCAATCCAGGTTTTTCTACAAAACTTAAGTACTCTATAATACTTTGTGTAGCATTCCCTTTATATAGAAATGCATCATCTCTTCCTTTCACATACATATCTTCTAATGTATAGTTTTCAAAATCATACATATTTTACCACCTTTCCTATCTTCATTTTTATTATATCAAAAGAAAGAAGTTTAATCTTCCTTTTTAGGCATCAAAACTTCTTTTCTTGACAGATTTAATTTACCTCGTTTATCATAACCAGTTGCTTTAACGACAATCTCATCTCCAACTTTTACAACATCACTTGGCTTTTCTACTCTCTTAGTATCTAATTGACTTACATGAACAAGTCCTTCACATCCAGGCCATAATTCTACAAAGCAACCAAAATCTTCTACATTAATTACTTTACCAGTATAAGTTTTACCAATTTCTACTTCTCTAACTATTTGCTCAATCATAGACATAGCTTTATCTAATACTTCACTACTTGTATGATATGCAACAACTCTTCCATCATCTGTAATATCAATTTTAACAGCATCTTTATCACTTACTGTTTTAACATTAGAACTTTCTAAAATAATCTTAGTGATCATTTCTCCACCACGACCAATAACATCTTTAATCTTTTCTGGATTAATCATCATTATTCTAGTCTTTGGAGCATACTTACTTAATTCTTTTCTTGGTTCAGCTATTTCTTTCTCCATTACATCTAATATTTCAAATCTTGCAGTCTTAGCTTGCGCTAATGCTTCTCTAAATACAGACTCATTAATTCCTTTAATCTTAATATCCATTTGTAAAGCAGTAATACCTTTTCTTGTACCAGCTACTTTAAAATCCATATCTCCCATATGATCTTCTAATCCTTGAATATCAGTTAATATTGTATAATTAGAATCACATGTTCCATCTTCAGTAATAAGTCCCATAGCAATACCCGCAACTGGAGCAGTAATTGGAACACCTGCAGCCATTAAACTCATACATCCAGCACAAATACTAGCCTGACTACTTGAACCATTACTTTCTAATACTTCACTTACTACTCTAACAGTATAAGGAAATTCCTCTTCACTTGGCATTACTTGTAATAATGCTCTTTCGGCTAAAGCACCATGTCCAATTTCGCGTCTGCCTGGAGCACCATATCTACCAGTTTCACCAACACTAAATGCAGGAAAATTATAATGGAACATAAATCTCTTAGTATCCTCAACACTAATTCCATCTAATATTTGATTTTCACCTAAAGCACCCAATGTAGTAATCGCAAGTGCTTGAGTTTGTCCACGAGTAAATAATGCACTACCATGAGTTCTAGGAAGTAAATCCTTATCAGTTGAAAGTGGTCTAATCTCAGTCATACCCCTTCCATCTGGTCTTACTTTTTCTTGAGTAATTAATCTTCTTACTTCATTTCCTTCTATATTATCTGCTATCTTCTTAACTTGCTTTAATTCTTCTTCTAAAGTTTCACTATCTTTATGTTTTTCTTCATAATCAGTTACTGCTCTTTCTTTAACCTCATCAATCTTAGCATACTTTTCCAACTTATCTTTAATCTGTATAGCAGAACACATATCATCTTTAATATCTTCTTCTACTTCTCTAACTATATTTTCATCTAACTTAGCAAGTTCTACTTCAATCTTAGGTACACCTACTTCATTAATAATATCTTCTTGTATTAAACATAATTCTTTAATATACTCATGTCCAAACATTAAAGCTTCTAACATTTCTTCTTCAGATACTTCTTTACTACCTGATTCAACCATATTTATAGCTTTTTTAGTACCCGCTACTGTAAGATTAATTGTACTTCTTTCCATCTCTTCTACTGTAGGATTAATCTTTAATTCTCCATCAATCTTACCAACTATAACTCCACTTACTGGTCCATCAAATGGAATATTACTAATACCTAATGCTAAACTTGAACCAAATAAAGCAGTCATTTCAGGTGTATAATCATTATCTACACTTAAAACAGTATTAACAACTTGTACTTCATTTCTAAAGTTCTCATCAAACATAGGTCTTATAGGTCTATCAATTACCCTAGCAGTTAAAGTTGCTGCATCAGTAGGACGACCTTCTCTTTTAATAAACCCTCCAGGAATTTTACCTACAGAATATAACTTTTCTTGATAAAGTATTGTAAGTGGGAAAAAATCTGCAGTACTAACATTATTACTCATAACAGCTGTACTTAATATTACAGTATCTTCATATCTAACTAAAACAGCCCCACTAGCTTGTTTAGCAAGTTCTCCAGTTTCTACTATTAATTTTTTTCCTAAAAATTCATATTCAAAAACTCTTTTCATAACTACCTCTCTTCCTAAATATCCAGAAAAAAAGACACTTAAAATAAGTGCCTACTTTCTTAATCCTAATTTTTCTATAAGTTTACGATATCTAACTACATCTGTTCTCTTTAAATATTCTAGTAAACTCTTTCTTTTACCAACTTTTTGTAAAAGACCTCTTTTAGAATGGAAATCATGTTTATGTTCTTTTAAGTGTTCAGTTAATTCTTTAATTTCTTCAGTTAAGATTGCAACTTGAACTTCAACACTACCTGTATCTTTATTTCCTCTTCCAAATTCTTTAACTAATTCTTCTTTTCTTGTTTTCGCTAAAGCCATTTTTATTTTCTCCCTTCATCAATTTATCCGTTTAATCTGAGTAGAAGAACTGGAGATGTCTTAAACTAAGATAAAACTTCAGGTACATTATAATACATAAATCTTCAAAAATCAAGTTTTATTCTTTAATTAATTTTAAATAATTTTCATATCGACTCTTTAAAATTTTACCACTTTCTACTCTTTTTATTACATCACAACCATCATTCTTTAAATGTGTACAGCTCTTATATTTACAATTATATCCAAATTCTTTAAAGCAACCACTTATATCATTTTTATTTATATCTAACTCTAAACTACTAAATCCAGGAGTATCAGCAATCAACCCCTTACATACACTATGCAATTCAACTAGTCTAGTAGTATGTTTACCTCTTCCTAAATGAGTACTTACTTCTCCAGTCTTTAAATTCAAATTTTTATCAATCTTATTAAGCATTGTGCTTTTACCAGCACCAGTTTGACCAGCCACTGCAACTACATTATTTTTTATTTCTTTTTTTATTTTTCTAACTTGTTTATTTGTATAAACCTTATATCTTATTTTTTTATAATATTTTATATACTTCTTTATTTCACATAATTCAGATTTACTACACAAATCCAATTTAGTAATTATTATCACTGGTTCTATATTATTATATTCACTTAAAATAAGAAACTTATCTAATAAATATGAACTAAATGCCGGTATATGTGTACTTACTACAATAAAAAGCTTATCTATATTAGATATTAAAGGTCTTATTAAAGTATTTTTTCTTTCTAATTGCTTTTCTATTGTTAAAGACTCTCTATTAAATTCAACATTATCTCCAACAGTTAATTTTATATTTTTTAATTTTCCCCTAACTGAACAAGGAAAAACACTGTTACTACTCATAACAGTATATAAATCTTTATTTATACTTATTATTTTTCCAATATTATTCATCTGTACTATTATTTCCTTCACTTGGTGTAATAACATCTTCCACAGGTTCAGGAGTTTTAGCCACCGTAATAGTTAATGTTACTCCTTCAGTTACAACACTTTTTGTCGGTCTTGATTGATTAATTATCGTTCCACTTGGTAATAAAGAATTTGTTTCTTCTTTTATTTCAAGTTTTAATTTATATTTATTAGCATATTCTTGAATCATTTCTATAGTATAACTTCCATTTGTAAAATCAGGATACAAGATTTCAAGTTCAGGAACATATAGTGTCACACTAGAACCATATTTAACACTCTCATCGACTCCTGGGCTTGTTCTTAAAACAGTTTCCTCTTTTCCCTTATACTTTTCTTCATCAGTCACTTTTTCTTTTTCAATAACTACATTACAATTATATTTTGTTTCAAGAATAGTTTTAACTTCAATATAATTTTTAGTACTATAGTCTGGCATCACAAATGTTGCATCCCCACTAGAAATATATAAACAAATAGACTTACCTTCTTTAACTATTGTACCTTTTTCAGGATCAGTTTTAACCACATATCCTTCTTTTATCTCATCACTTGGTGTATATTTATAATCTCCTTCAGAACACTTCACTACAAATCCTTTTTTTGTCAAAGTATTACTTGCTTCAACTTTACTTAAATTAGATACATCAGGAACTTCTAATGTTTTTCCCTTACTTATTTTAGGTAACAAGAACACAATAGCTGTTATCATCACAATTAAACCAGCAAATACACATGCTAAAATTATTAATATTTTATTTTGACTTTTTTCAGTATTATCTTCAAAAAATTCCATTGATTCTTTTTTTACCTCTTTTTTCTGTTCCTGCTTTTTTATTTCTTTTACTGTATCATCCACCTTCTTAGTAGTTTCTAAATCATTTTCCGGATAAGGATATACATATTTTTTTTCATTTGCTCTAGTTTCATCTAAGCATGTTATTATATCTTGATGCATCTCTCTTGCATCTTTATACCTATTAGCTGGATTCTTAGCAGTTGCTTTTATTATTATGTTCTCTACACTTTGTGGTAACTCTGGTAATATTTTCCTTATACTAGGAATTGGTTCTTTTAGTTGCTTTAAAGCAATTTCTACTGCATTATCACCTTTAAATGGAACACTACCTGTTAAAAGTTCATACATAAGTATACCCATAGAATATATATCACTTTTTATAGTACAACCTTTACCAGCTGCTTGCTCAGGAGGTAAATAATGAACACTTCCCATTACAGAATTAGTTTGTGTTAATTGAGTACTATTAAGAGCCATTGCTATACCAAAATCTGTTATTTTAATTAATCCATTTTCTAATATCATTATATTTTGTGGTTTAATATCTCTATGAATTATATATGAATCATGAGCATGTGCCATACCATCAGTTAATTGACTCATTATATCAATAACCTCAGTTATAGTTAAACTTCCTCTTTTTTTAAGAAGTTGCTTAAGAGTTTTACCCTCTACATATTCCATTACTATATAGTATTCACCATCATCTTCACCAACATCATACATTTCAACTATATTTGGATGATTTAGACTTGATGCACTTAAAGCTTCTCTTTGAAATCTTCTTACAAATTTCTCATCATTCCTTAAATCTCCTCTTAAAACTTTAACAGCAACATTTCTATCTAGTATTGTATCATAAGCTAGATAAACATTTGCCATTCCCCCTTCTCCAATAGTTCTAATTATAGAATATCTATTATTTATCTTTGTTCCTTTATTTATCATACACACCACCATTTATTAAGAGTGCTACAGAAATATTATCATTTCCACCTCTCAAATTACTCTTTAAAATTAATTTATCCACCTTTTCTTCTATATCCAAATTTTCATCATTTAATACTTTTTCAATTTGCTCTTTAGTAACCATATTAGTAAGTCCATCACTACACAAGAATATCCCATCAACTGTATTTTCCACATCAAATATATCCACTTCAACTTTAGGACTAGCACCAAGTGCTCTCATTAAAACATTCTTTTGAGGATGAGTAGCTGCCTCCTCTGGCCTTATTTCACCAGTATCTACTAAAAAATTAGCATATGTATGGTCTTTTGTAACTTTATAAAGTTTACCATTCTTAAACACAAAACCGCTTGAATCTCCTATGTTTGCAAATATCAAATATTCTCTTGTTAATATAGCACATACCAAAGTCGTCCCAAGTCCAGTAGCATCTACATGTTCTTCAGCATATTTTATTATATTAGTATTTACTTCTTCAATAATTTCTTTAAGCCATGTTATTGCATCAACTTTAGTTCCAAGTGTACTCATATTTTGAAATCTAGAACCTATATGAGTAACAGCCAATGAACTTGCTACTTCACCAGCACGATGTCCGCCCATTCCATCAGCAACCATTAACATATAGTCACCAGTCAAATTTTTCACTATAGTAACACTATCTTCATTGTGATCTCTTACTTTACCTGCATCAGTTTGATAATGAGTTAACATGATTACTACACCTCTTTCAAATTATTACTAAAATAAGTATAACACAATTCATACTTATTTCAAATAAAACTAGTTAATTATATGTCAAATTATTTTACTATTTTCTTCAATCTATATTAAAAGAGACAACTTATATCGTGTCTCTTAAAGTTTATATGTGATTTTATAGGTTTTTGAGGATTAAATATTTATTGTTACAATTTTTCTTTTCTTCATTTTCACCTTCTTTCTGATAATAATTCTATCAAACTAAAGTGAAATTCTTGTGTAATTTAAATGAACTTTATATGTTAATATCAAAATAGAAAGTCGTTCCTTTATTTACCTTTGATGTTACCCCATATTTAAATTTATGTTTTATTAAAATATTCTTAACAATAGATAAACCTAATCCTGTTCCGATTTTATTTCTTTTATGATTTTTTTCATTAGTATAATATTTATCCCATATTTTATCTAATTCTTCCTTTTTTATACCTTTACCTGTATCTGTTATTTTAACTCTTAAATATTTCTTATATTCTTCAATAGATATTATTACTTTTTTATCATCTCCTGTATAATTAATTGCATTTATAAGTAAATTATATATAACTTGATCTATTTTAGTTTTATCGGCTTTTACTAAGTAACCCTTTTCTACATCAAAGACAAAATTATAATTTTCTTTTTCTTTTAAGTAACTAAATCTATCTAAAATAACTCTTATTTCTTTTGTTAGATTAAATTCTTCTATTTTAAGATTATCTAAATTAACTTCACTTTTAGATAGTTCTAATATGTTATTAACAAGTTCATTTAGTCTCATACTTTCATCTATTATTACATTTAAGTTTTCTGTTCTTTTTTCTTCATCATTCTTATTTAAATCTCTAGCCATTTCAGCATATGCTTGTATCATAGTTAAAGGAGTTTTTAAATCATGACTTACATTCAAAAGTAAATCTCTTCTTGTTTCATTTATTTTAGATAATTCTAATCTTGTCTGATTTAATGTATCTGATAATTCATTAATTTCATCTATATTTTCATTAACCACGATTGGGGTGTCAAAGTCACCTTTACTCATTTTCCTAGCCATATTGTTTATCTTTAATATAGGCGTAGATATCCTTTTACTTATAAAGTATGCTAAAATAAATGAACTTAGATATATAATTATAGTTATAAAAACTAGTTCTTCTCTTATTACACTTATAGCTGGGTCTGTAGGTTCTAGCGAAACATTTATGTATGCTACTGTATCTTCATCTAGTTTTATTGCGTATATAAGGGTTTTATTGTCTAATACAGGATTAACAAGTTTATACATCATACTATTTTTATTACTGATAAGAAAATCAGATTTATAAGAATAATTATCTGTAACTAAGCATCCCCTTTGCATATTAGATGAATATAATAATTCGGAATCTCTTTCTATTTCAATACATGCATTATTATTGTATGCTAGTTTATCATAATAACTAGTATCTTTTTCTTTATTATAATAATGACTTGTTAGTGTTGCTATTTTCTCAACTAATCTATTAGTTCTATATTCATAAAAAGAATTCAATAAAGCTACTTGAAATATCCAAATGAATGCTATTATTAATGTTAAGAATAAAGCTAAGTATATCCATATTTTAAAAGTTAAACCATTAGTTTTCTGTTTCATATTTATAACCTACTTTTCTAACAGTCGTTATCAAATTTCCATATTTACCTAAACTTTTTCTAAGCATTTTTATATGGGTATCAACAGTCCTATCATCACCATAAAAATCATAACCCCAGATGGTATTTAATAGTCTTTCTCTAGAGATTGCAATACCCTTATTTTCAATAAAATATACAAGCAATTCATATTCTTTAGGTGTTAGATTAATCACATTGCTATCAATTGTTACTTTTCTTCCCTGATAATCTATAACTAATCCTTTGTATTGGTATATTTCTTTTAACATACCACATCTTTTTAATACTGCTTTAACACGACTTACTAATTCTTTTGGACTAAATGGTTTTGTAACATAGTCATCTACTCCTAAATCAAATGAGTGTATCTTGTCTATTTCTTCTTTGATAGCTGTTAACATTATTACTGGTACTTCACTAATTGTTCTCAATTCTTTTAGTGTTTCTATTCCATCCATTTTAGGCATCATTACATCAAGTATAACTAAGTTGATTTTTTCTTCTTTAAAAACCCTTAGAGCCTCTTCTCCATTCTCAGCTTCATATACCATAAATTTTTCATTTAATAAGTAATCTTTAATTACACTTCTTATCAGTTTTTCATCATCTACTACTAGTATGTTCATTTTTTCCTCCTTCAAAAAAAGCTAGAAAGCAAATTTCTAACTTTATTATAATATATTTTTATGAATATTTTGTGAAATTTTTTATTAAAGTTTAAAACCAAAATAGACATATCACCATTAAGTATCTATTTCTAATACATAATATCAATTTTCTTTCTCAATATTAATTAAAAAGTTACCTCATCACAAAAATCCGACTTATTTTGACCTTTTTTACACATTTTTCCAATTCAATCTTAATTAAAGTATTCTACACCTATTCTCTCTCTAACTCTTTTTAATGTTTCACTTGCTTTAATTCTGGCTTTCTTAGTTCCCTCTTTAACAATATTTTCAACAATCTCTGGATGTTCATCATAATACTTTCTTTTCTCTCTTATTGGAGTTAAAACACTTTCTAATACCTCAAATAAAGTTTCTTTAACAACTTTATCTCCAAGACCGCCTTGTTCATAATGATTCTTTAATTCTTCAAACTTTTCTCTATCAGTCATAAATGCATCCAAATATATAAATACAGGATTATCTTTAGTATTTCCAGGATCACTTACTTTAATATGATTAGGATCCGTATACATACTCATTACTTTCTTTCTAACTGTTTCTGTATCATCTGTTAAATAAATACAATTACCTGCACTTTTACTCATCTTTGCTTTTCCATCTATACCTGGTAACCTTCTAGCATTTTTATTTTCAGGCAAAACATATTTAGGTCTAACTAAAGTTTCTCCATATAGTCTATTAAATGTATCTACAACTTCACAAACTTGTTCAAGTATTGGAACTTGATCTTCTCCAACTGGTACCAAAGTTGCATCAAATGCAGTAATATCTGCTGCTTGACTTATAGGATAAGTTAAAAATCCAACTGGCACACTTTCTTCAAATCCTCTTTGTTTTATTTCTTCTTTAATAGTTGGATTTCTTTTAAGTCTACTAAGCGTCACCAAATTTAAATAATACATTGTTAATTCAGTTAATTCTGGTACTCCAGATTGTACAAAAATAGTAACTTTTTCTGGATCTAACCCTACTGATAAATTATCTTTAATTACTTCAAAAACATTTTCTCTTATCTTTTTAATATCTTTAGCATTGTCTGTTAAACCTTGCATATCAGCAGAAAATACATACATATCATAAAGACCTGTATTCATCATTTCCACTCTATTTTTAAGTGAACCTACATAATGTCCTAAATGTAACTTACCTGTAGGTCTATCTCCTGTTAAAACTATATCTTTCATTATTTACACTTCCTTTTCATATTTATGATATTTAATTATCATATCATCAGTTATTATTTTGTTTGATTTAGTCCAAGGACTATTTTCTCTATGTGTCAAACTAACCAATTCACTAATAGTTAAATTGAATATTTTTCCAAAGTTTCATTTATACTAAATGTCTTATTAATTCCATTTCTAGATGCAAGTATTCTACTTTGACAAATTCAAATCCTGGTGTTTTATCTGTAAATAGTTTTTCATTATATTCACGCAAGCAATCTGTATAATACATGTAAACTAGCTTTTCTAATTTTAAATAACTACATTTAACTTTTGATAATATATAACCAGAAACATCTATACCAATTAAATCTCTATCTTTATTTCAAATACCTACAAATTCTCCTTTAGTTTTTATAACTTTAACACAAAACCTATCTCTCTTACCAACTTCATCTCATCCAATTTTATCTGAGGGATAAAGATGTGTTGCTAGAGATACATCTCCACACTTACTATAAATATATTCTTTATCTTTTTATATTTTATGATTATTTAACCATTCACAAATTATTATAGGCAATTCAACTCAATGAATTGCCTACTATTATATCATTTTAAACACTGGTTGTATACCACAATTTATTAAGATCTACACTAGTACTTTCTGGCATAATTGTCGGTAATTCAAATTTAGCAAGTAGAGGAACTTTAAAACCAGTTCCAAATACAAGTGCTGTACCTGGATTCAAACTTTTAATTTTCTCTAATGTTTCATCATTTACATTTGTACTTAAATTTTTAACAATATCAAAATCTTTAGGATGGTATAATCTAAATACTATAAAATTAGAACATTGACTAATAGCCGTTGTTGACAATTCACTAGGTCTTTGAGTAATAAATGTTAGCAAAGTTCCATATTTTCTTCCTTCTTTAGTAATTCTATCAAATATATTATAACCAATAATATTTACATCATTATCATTTTGAACATATCTATGTGCTTCTTCTAATATTAAATTAACTGAAAAAGAACCTCTTACTTTTTGCTTAGTTGAATAAGAAAACAAAATCTTAGACATTAATTTAGTTACAATTTTAGCATATCTATCATCTATATGATTTAAATTAATATCAATTAAAGATGCCTTATCAAATAATTTATTAATATATAAATCCTTATCTAAATATTCATTTATTTCAAATATAGGTGCTAAATCAGAATTTATAATAGTAAGTAATCTTGTTTTTAAAATATTATTTTTATCATATTGATTATTACTATTAATTGTACCTTCACTTATTAATGCAAATTCCAAAGCATAATAAATATCATTTAAAGTATATGTAAATCCTTCTCCCATAACAATATTATCTAGATTAACTCTTTCAAATTGATGTAAAAATTCAGTTACTAACAATATTGCATTCATCTTACCTTGTTCATCAATTAATAAACATTGTTTAAGAGTTCTATCATAACCAGGCTGTTTTACAATAGATTCTAAATTTAAATCTTCAGTATTGTAATGAGATAAAACCGCTATTATTTGGTCTCTCATCTGACTACCACTTTTCCCACTTGTTAATATATCTAATAAACATTTAGCTATTATATCATTTTTATATTCCTTAATTTTTTCATCAGTACTTGTAAAAATATATACTAATTTTAAAGTTTTCTCTAATACCGGTATTTGACTAGAATCATCAGCTGATAATAATATTGCAAGATCATCAGCACCTAAAAAGAAAGGAGGTATTCTAAGTAGAACTTCATCTTCTACTTCTACTTTTGTAGTATATTTTTTAAATCCTAAGCCTTCTATTTGATTTAGTTTTTTAAAAGAATTTTTATATTCTCCATAAGCATCAAATATTACAAAATGAGAATTTACTGGTTTATATGGATTATTTATAAATAAATTTTCTAATATTCTAGACACACCACACGATTTACCACTTCCGGTATTACCAATAATTGAAGAATGATTAGCAAAAAAAGAATTTATTGGTATTGTAATATTAAATGTTTTGTATATAGCAGAATTACCTATAACTAAATTTCCTTTTGGATCACTCTTACCTATTATTAATTCCAATTCTCCTACATTAATAATTCTAATTAGTGAATTAGTCGCTGGTTTTTTTACTACTCCTGCTGAAAAGACATTATTTTCTATTTCTCCAATTAATAGAACGTTTATAAAATTATCATCTATTTTAGTAATTTCACCAACAGTCTTTTTAGAAGGTTCTTCAAAAATTATATGACAATTCATAAATTCAGAATGAGTTTCCTTTTTTGCATTTTCTATTATTACCCTATTTTCATCTATTTCTAATATTTTTCCAAACATACTTAACACCCTTTATTCTAATAATAGAATAACACATTTTTATCTTTTAATAAAGTATTTTTGATTTAACCATACATATTTTTTCTTTTAAAACAAAATCTTTTAATCTTTTTAAATATTCTATTGAATAAATATTATTGTTTACTGCATCAAAAAAAATATTTTCTTTTTCAGAATAATGTCCATATAATTCTTTTATACCTTCAACAACTAAGCACATTTTATCCTCTGGATTTCTTTTTAAATATATTTTTGTTATTTTTTTATATTTTCTTAATACTCTTTTTAGTTCATCAATGTAACATTCATCTTTATCCTTAAACTGTATTGAATGAGTTACCACTACTAATCCATTCACTTTAATCACCAAGATTAAATTATCATATATATATTTGATAAAGTCAATACAAATTCATCAAAAACTATTGACTAGATACATTTTTTTTGGTATTATTTGTTTCAGTGATGGCGATGTAGCTCAACTGGCTAGAGCGCACGGTTCATACCCGTGAGGTTCTCGGTTCGATTCCGAGCGTCGCTACCAAATATGACACTAATTCTCATTCCGATTGAGATATATGAAGACTGCTTTTCCAAACCAAAGTAGTCTTCTATTTTATTTTTATGATGTTTTATTTTTAAAATAAGTGTATAATAGAGGTACTATGAAGAAAAAAATTATGATTGGATACACTAATTCTAAAAGTGAAGAAAAAAGAGTTGCTTTAGAATTATATAACTATTTGTTAAATGTTAAAGAATTTGATGTAGAATTATTAGATTTTTCATCTTGTTTTAGTGTTAAAGAAAATAATAATGTAATTAAAAAAATGATAAATAAAATTTTTAAAAATAATTATAATATAAATGATATTAAAATAAGAAATTCTATATTAGATTTTAACCCAAATATATTTATTTCTACTAATTATAAAATTTCAGTATTAATAGAAAACTATTCATTAAAATGTAAAATTATTAATATATTATGTGAAATATCTTTAGATAGCAATATTAAACATTTAACAAGAAAAAACTATTATGTTGTTAATAACACCGTTATAAAAAGCAAACTAATAAAAAAGAATATACCAAGCAAAAACATTTTAGTCGCAGGTACTCCTACTTTTAACATTGATAATATAAATTTAGAAGAAAAAGACTTAACACTTAAAAAATATAGTTTAGATAATAATAAATTAGTATATCTGTTTATAGCAAATGGCCACGATTACTTTTATGAATACTTTAAATTTTTAACTAAAAAACAATTTAATATTAATATCATATTTATATCTGGTAAAAATAGATCTTTATATGATAAGTGTAGTAATATAGTTTATGAAAATGATTATAAAAATGTTTTAGTTCTAGGTTACATTAAAGATTTTTATAACTTATTTAATATTAGTGATGTTGTAATTACAAAACCAGGCACTTCTACTTTAATAGAATGTATGAACTTTAAAAAACCTTCTATATTACTACCTAGTACCACAATTGAAGAAAGAAAAAATTTAAATTTTATGGTTAAAAATCATTTATCAATAAAAGCTAACACTCCCACTGACCTAGTAAAAAAAGTTAAATTAACTTTAAATTATAAATTTTTAACTAAATCTATAAAAAATAAACTAATGAAATTAAATAATTATAATGCATGTAAAGAAGTAGAAAACCTAATAAAAAAGATATAAAGTATTTTATCATATTTTATATCTTTTATTATGTTAATTTTCAGCACTAGCACATGTATCATCTATTGTTACTTCATAAGGACTTTCTGGAGTCCCATTACCAGAAGAATATTCAACACATGATTTTAAACTTATGACAGGACGGATAACAGATAATGTATAGTATACATCGTAACCTAGAAAGCCATCTTCGACTCTAAACACATCAATATTAGAATTATAAAAACCAGAAGGCGATAAAGACCACCACATAGTACTTCCTGTAATTGAATCTCCATTACTGTTTGCATAATACCATGTGTTAGGACTAGATGTACTATACTTGCCACCCGCAAAAGACACTTCATCCACAGTCATAAGTGCTACTGGATATGTAAGTTGTCCATTTCCTCCACCTTCAGTACTTGCACTAAATTTATCTTCTACTGCTTGTGTACTTTCAAATAAACCATTACTTGTATTTGCTCCACATTTATACGATGGATTCTTATATGTAGCTAATCTTGTGTAACCACCATAATAGAATGAATTACTAGTAGAGTACGAATTATTTCGAGTACTTCTATCATTACAATAAATTGCACTTTTACTTATATACTTTTCATAGTTTGTCAATAAATTATTTCTATACCATATGTCTATGTGTGTCTTTATTGTACTATCACTTGTATTATTTCGGTTATTTTCTAATGTTCCACTCGTTCCATACATATATCCTACATACATTGGACCGTTATTATTTTCATTAAATTGAGATATGCCTATATATCCTGATGTTGTATCAGGATTGGTTCCAGAGTATAAGAGCCTTACACCTTCATCTTCATTTGTTCTTATTATTCTCCAATATATATCTTTTTCTAACTTTTCACCAACTATAGCCTTGTCAGTTGTCCAATTACCACCAGCTTTTTCACATTCTTCTTCATCAGCTAAACCAACTATAGGTCCATATTCACTATCTAAACAAATATTAAATGAAACACATTCATCGATTGAAGCAACTCCTCTTATATTTTTATAAGAAATAGATGTGTTTTCATCATAAATACCATAATGTACTTGGTCACCGTTATATGTACATTCTTGTATTGATTCTTTTCCAAACTTTACCCAGTTGTTTATTGTGTTTCCTGAATAATAGTACACTGTGCTTCCATCTTCTGTTTTATTTGTTTGATAGATTGTTCCTGTTGTTGTTGCTGTGTTTGCCACATTAAAGTCTGTTCTTTCTTCTATTGTTGGATTATCTTCTAACATTGCTTGAGTTAACAATTTTGAATTTGTCGTACCCTCAGTTATATATAGTTTTCCCGTTACTACTGCATTATTTAACGAATCTATGCTTTGATCTACATTCTCATCATTTTTATATTGTATTGTTATTGTATAGTTTTGTGTTGATTTTGATGGTATTGATACACTATATGATAGTACTGCATCTGTTGCACTTGATGATTTTGGTACATCTTCAAAATCAGTCATGTTGTATCCACCATCTGTACTTGTTATTTTGTATTGTAAATATCCTATTGTCTTAAATGTGTTTACTAAATTTTCTATTACTATATTATATTTATATTCATTCTTAGTTTTATTTTCTACACTAAATGTTTTAGTTACACTCCATCCTGGTTCTATCTCCGTTCCTTCTATCTCGTCTCCATTATTAAATATTACTCTTAAGTCTGCTGTATTAATTGTAATATTTTTTCTATCCCCTTCTATTGTTGTTAAGAAGTATGCTAGTGATACTCCTACAAATGTTAGTAGTACTATCATTATGCCTAGTACTAAATATTTCTTTTCTTTCATCTTTACCTCCATTTTTTATAGTACCAAAAAATCCATAGACTTGTGCCTATGAATTTAATATAAAACAAAAACTATGAGAGTTAGTTAATAATAACCCCACCCATAACAAACTATTGTTATGATATAAAAAATCCTTTAATCTCATAGTTTTCATTAGCTCCTTTATTTTTTACATTTTTATTCAAGTTAATCAGCATAATTTTTGAAATAATTTTGTACTAATACTACAGGTGTACCCTTATCTCCACTACCACTTGTTAAATCACAAAGTGAACCAATCAAATCAGTATATCTTCTAGGTGTAGTTCCTTGTGTTATTATAGTACCCTTTAAATTAGATTCTTTTTCTTTTATTTCTTTCTTTATCGCTTCATTAAGTTCTTCTCCCTTTAAATCAGCAAATTTATTATCAGATATATATTTTAATTTAATTTCATTAGGACTACCTTCTAAACCTTTTGTATAACCAGGACTAACTACTGGATCGGCTAATTCCCAAATTTTACCTACTGGATCTTTAAAAGCACCATCTCCATAAACCATAACTTCAATAGTTTTGCCAGTTCTATTCTTAAACTCTTCTTGTATACTTTCAACTAATTCTTGACAATGACTTGGGAATAACTTAACTCTTTCTTCAGTACTTCTATTACTACCTAATAAACCATATGTAGGATTAAATCCACTTCCATTAACACTAACATTAAGAATATCATCTAAACCAAGTACTACATTACCACCCTTTTCTTTTATAATACTCTTAGTATATTCTCTTGTATGTATATCAGCACATAATACATCTTTAGTATAATCTAATATAGTTTCTGGATTATTAGAGAAAATAAATTCTATCTCACAATTTTCTTTTTTAGCTAAATCTCTATAAAAATCAACCATATTTACACCAGTAAATACATGTTTAAAATCTCCAAATAATTCTTCATATTCACTTTCACTAATAACATAATTATTCATAGGTATACCACTTTTTCTAAGTTTATCTTTATCCATTATATCATTACCTACTTCATCGCTAGGATAACTTAATAACATTGTTATCTTATCCATACTTCTAGCAAAAGCACTAAGTAATACTGCAAATCTATTTCTACTTAATATAGGATAAACTATACCTATATGATTAGTATTAAATTTATTTTTTACATCTAATGCTATTTCATCTACTGTAACATAATTACCTTGACTAATACCCACGACTGCTTCAGTAATAGCGACAACATCTCTATCACTTAATTCAAAATTATCTTCTTTACTAGCTTCTATTATACTATTAACAACTATATCTTTTAGATTATCTCCTTCTTTTATAACTCCTGTTCTAATACCTCTTACTACAGTACCTATTCTATTCACTTTATATCATCCTTTCTATATCTACTATATTATCATAACAATAGTTTAACATAAAGAAAGAAAGTAGTAAATCAAATGTCAAAAACTTTACACAAGAAAAAATAGCCAATTAGCTATTTATCATAATTATAGGTACCATGTATCTTTTCTAAAGTAGTTTTATCAAAAGGTTCAACTACCCATTTATCATCTTCTTTAGTTAAATCTACATCTATAGTATATTCTACTCTTTCACTAGCATTCATTAATTTATCTAATTTATAATTCATATACTTTTCATCATCATATTCTCCGTCAATAATAAATTCATCTTTATGACTGCTCTTATAATCTTCTGCTTCTTGTTGAACTTTATAAAAGTCATAAACAGATATCTTAACTTTAACAGTAGCTTCATCTCCACTAATATCCTCATCTAATATTTCATATTTAATATCAGAGTATTGCATTTTCATAGCCTTAGTATAATTTTCTTTTTGCTTTTCAGTCTTTAAATTTATTCCTTCTGTTACAAATTCTAAATCATCAAGTACTGCATCATCTAATGCTTGATATTTCTTAAATAACTTAGTAACTTCATTAGAAGGAGTATTATCCATAAAACAACCTACTGTAAGAAATAATGACATAACTATAATTAAAATCTTCTTCACACTATTCACTCTCCTGCTAATAGTGTGAACTCTTTTTATATTATTTATACTATTTATTTGTAATAAGATCTAAAACATTTAAAAAATATTGATGTTTATCACTATAATAAGATTTAATACTTTCAATTAATTTATCCAATTTATTTTCACCTACATTAGTATCAAACCACTCATAATATAAATAATCAATTTTTTCTTTATCATTTTTTATATAATTTAATTCATGTAATATTAAATTCACTAACCTCTTTTCTTTTCTAGTCATTGTATTATTTTCTTTTTTATCTAAAATTGTATATTTTATATCATATATTTTTAAAGAATCACTTAAAGAAGTTATTTCCATTTCTTCATTTATAAGGAACTTACTTTTATGTGTAGAATAACCATTTTTATCAAACTTTATCATTAAAGCATTTATTCCATCTGTTATAGTAACTATATAATCTATAACAATAGTATTTCTACCACTAAATTTTTGTGCTTTTCCTTTTATATCTTTTAATAATTCTTCATTCAAAATTATATTATTAGACAATATATTATAATAATCATCTTTACTTACTTTCATAAGTAAACATTTTCTTATATGTTCATAATTATCTGTTTCTTCCCAATCATAAAAATCAATTATTTCTTCATTTAAATTAACCAATAAATCATAAATATAAATCATCTCTTCCCCTTCTTTCTTATTATAGATATATAAATAAGTATTAATCCTATAATAATATAATAAAAATATAAACTACTAATTATAAACTTTACATATTCAAAAAAAGTATACCCAGTTATTAACAAATTCAAATTTATTAGTATAAAAGACAAACCTATACTTATCAAAAATATACCTATTATATATAAAAAATATTTAATCATTTTACACTTCCTTATTTAATTTTATTTCTTTTATATAAATTTTATAATATAATTATTATGGTGATTATATGAAATTTATAGATATTTTAAAGTATATTATATTAGGAATTGTACAAGGATTTACTGAACCTATACCAGTTTCATCTAGTGGACACGTCTTTATTTTAAAAAAATTGATGGGTATTACTACTATTGATTTAAATTTTGAAATAATTGTTAACTTTGGTAGTTTACTCGCTATTTTACTTATTTATAAAGATGATTTAATTAGACTTATTAAAAATTTCTTTAAATATTTTAAAGTCAAGAACGATGAAACTAAAAGAGATTACAAGTATTGTTGGCTTATAGTTTTAGGATCTATTCCTGTTGGAATTGTTGGCTTTCTTTTTAAAGATAATATTGAAAGTGCTTTAAGTAATATTAAAATAGTTGGTATATCATTTTTAATAACATCACTATTTTTATTCTTAGTCAGAAATATTAAAGGAATTAAAAAAGATAAAGATTTAAGTTGGAAAGACGCAGTCGTAATTGGACTAACACAAGTAATTGCGCTTATCCCAGGAATTAGTAGAAGTGGTTCAACATTAATAGGCGGACTATTTAGAGGATTAGATAGAGATACTGCATTAAGATATTCATTTATGCTTTATATACCTGTTAGTGTAGGTACTACAATTCTAGGATTTAAAGATTTATTAGAAATGAGTAACATACATGATTTAGTTTTACCATATGGTCTTGGATTCATTGCATCATTTGTAGTTTCTTATTTTACACTTAGATGGTTCATTGGAGTTGTTAAGAAAGGCAATCTAATTTATTTTAGTATATATACTTTATTATTAGGATTAATTATTTTAATATTTATGTAAAGAAAAATATCTCAAATCAATGAGATATTTTTTAATGTTCAAAAAACTTATTTACTGGAATATCCAAAGTTTTACCTATTTTATATAATGTATAATTACTTATTCCTTGACTTATATTCTTACTTTCAAGTGCACCTAAAAGTGGAGTTGTTACTCCAATTAAACTTGCTAATTCTTTTTGAGTAATTCCTTTTTCTTTTCTATATTTCTTTATATTATTTCCTATTATCATTTTAAGTTCATTTTCTGTTATCATATATCACCTAATTTTCAGCATTTGCGCATACATCATTTATACTTATTTCGTATGGATTACTTGACGTACCATCACCCTTAGAATATTTAACACAAGCTTTAAGACTAAGGACTGGACGTATAATACTATTTACATTAGTTTGTGAACCAGCTAATCTTCCATCTCCTGTTGCACCCAAAACTCCGGGTGAACCTGTACCATTGTTATTTCCATTAAAACTTGCTGGAGTCATTGTTAACCAAACATTACCATTATTTACAGATTTGGCTTTACTATTAACAGCATACCAAGCTGATGCATTCTCCGAGTTAAAATTTGCGCCCGCAAATGCAAGTTCATCTCCAGTCATAAGTGCTACTGGACAATCTTCATTCATATATCCATTAACACTACAATTTAATTTACCATAATTTTTGTATTTGTCATCTTTAGATGCATTAAATTTATCCGCATCACTTGCAGTAACATTAAGTACACCACTTGAATTACTTCCACATTTATATGTTAAATAATTATCAGTAATTATTCTAGTATAGGATCCAAAAATAGTGCTACTACCTGAATAAATTGATGGAACTAAACTTGAAGATCCTGAATAATAAATACTCTTATCATTACAATATATTGCTGTCTTGCTTACATACTTACCATAACTATCTAAAATGTTATCAACATACCACTTATCCACAGCTATTTTAACTGTACTAGGATTTGTATTTGCTCTTAGCTTTTCTAAAGAATAATTACCTGTACCAGATGAAGTTATTTCCCCATACATATATCCTACTCCCATATGTGAAGTTGAAACACTAATATTATAAATCAAACTAGGACTAATATAACCGTTTCTAGTATCTGGACCATTTCCCGCATATAATAGTCTTACACTACCATCTTCGTTTGTTCTTATAATTCTCCAATACATATCGTCTCCTGCGCTCCATGCATATTCACAATTATATTTGTAATATTCATCATTAGTACAATCAGACATACTATTAAATTCCTTATAGTGTAAAGTTATATTTGTTGAACTTGAATCATAACCTCTTACTACAGTTTTGGTATATTTACCAAACTTCACCCAGTTATTAATTGTATTTCCTGCATAATAGTAAACCGTACTTCCATCTTCCGTTCTATTTGTTGAATATATTTTATTATTTTTTTCTGTAAATGCTGACGAAAAGCTTGTCCTTGTACCTACTGCATTATTTGTTGTATAAGTATTTATTATATGATTTGCTAAACTTGTACCTATTTTATCTAATGTTATAATACAAGTTTGACTACTTTTTACATTACTGACCTTAACACCACTTGTTGTTATATCTGCTAAACCACTTCCAGTACATGTAACTGTTGAGCCATCTAATGTATAACCACTATTTGGAGTTATTGTAAATAAAGCTGTTCCATTCTCTCCAACTGAAATTGATGTTGCACTTGTCACAGTACCATTTAATGCTTTTAAAGTCACTGTATATCCATCTCCAAAATCTACTGTACAATAATCAGGAACATTTACTTTTGAAAAATATATTCCATTTTTATCATAATCCCACTCTGCAACCGAACCATTTTCACAGCTTATTCCATTAATTGCATTATTCGTTTTTAACCATTCATATGTTTTCGTCGTAGATTCTCCATTTAAAGTATAAGCTACTAAATTCACATCTTGTCCTTTACTTACTTTATATGGATCAGTTTTTGTTCCACTTCCTGTTACTTTAACATCTGTTTGAAAATATATATTTCCTCTCAAATTACTACTTGTTTCTGTACTATATAGATTTTCTACTTCACCATTATTTAATATATAAAATGGTACATATTCTTTCAAATATGAATTGTCTCCACCTATAACATCATATTCATACTTATTAAGAATTCCTATATTTGTAAAACTACTCGTATTACATTTTGTATCACAATTAAATTTATTTGTATTATATACATATTTTTCTTTTTCTTCTAGTGTATTATAGAAGCTAATTAAATCTGTCATCAGCGTACTTTGTGTCGTTATACCATTTGTTATACTTATTACCTTTGTTACTACTTCTCCATCTATATTGTATGTTCCAATTATTCTCCATAAATTTTTTGTAACATCATCATTCACTGGGTATTGTAAGTAGTTACTTATAGTTTCTCCTCCATACATACATGTTTTATTTTCTTCTGTTATACATGAGGTATCTTTTTCTACTATATCAACTAATCTATTTGTTCCTTGTATAACCTCTGTATATGGACCATTTATGGTTAAATAGCCATTTTCTAAACTTATTGTTTCATATGAATTATAAGTATATCCACCAAACACACCAAACGTTACCTCTGTACTACTTGTATTTGATGTATTATCTACCACCACTTTTACTTTCTTACTATAAGTAGTTTCATCATAACCTTTTATTAATCCTTCTGGATTCCAGTTAGTTCTATCAGTATATTTTACATTCACCGTATTTGTTGATTTGTAAGCCAAAGTATATTTACTATCTATTTTATTTACACTTGATATTGTTACATAAAAATATCCTTTAGTTTTAGCCGGTATTGTTACCTTATTATTATCTATTTCGCTTGTACTACCTTCTTCTTGTATACTAACTCCATATAATAAATTGCTTATTAACATATTACTTGATTTATATGGATTTGATACAAATACAAAAGTCCCATAACTCACTCCTAATGTTATCATTAGTAAAAAAACTACTCCATAAAAAATACCCTTTTTTGTTTTTATAAATTTCATACCTTTACCTCTTTTCTCACACACGAAAAAATCCATAGACTTGTGCCTATGAATTTAATGTAAAACAAAAACTATGAGAGTTAGTTAGTAATAAACCCCCCCCCATAACAAACTATTGTTTTGTTATAAAAGAAATTATTTAATTTCATAGTTTTCGTTTGCTCCTTTATTTTTTACATTTTAATTTTATCAAATCATCTGTTTTTATTCAAGAGATATAATTTATTTTTTCAAAAATAATTTTATTGGACTTGAACATTCTTTTATCGCATCACTTAAATCAATTGATTTAGACAAAAACAATAATTCACTTGCTTCTTTATTAATTACATTTATATTCTCAGTTAAACCAAATAAAAACTTTTCCCTATCAGTAAATAAACTATAATCTAAATAATTTAAACTATCTAATAAATTAATTGATTTATAAAATCTCCTTATTGGTGATATTATTTCATTTCTTTTAATTTTATATTGTCCAAGTAAATGAGATATTAAAAACGTAGTATAATCTAAATATTCTTTAGAATAATTACATTTTTTTATTATTTTATTTTCAATTTCTAAAGCAACACCATTAGCGTGTAATTCATTGGGAAATATCGCATGTTTCTTATGATAAAAATCATTTATTAAATATGTATTTATACTAGTTGGAAGAATATTACTTAATTTGTAAGGAGAAAACATACCTTCTATAGTCATTAATGAATCATTTATTAAATCGTCATATGTCGTATTCATATGGACTAAAAACTTTTGATAAACATGTACTAATTCATGTAATATGATATGTAAAAAAAATAAGTTCCTTCTAATAATATTATCTTCAACAGGTGACAGTTTTAAAAAATCTTCATACTCACTTAGTATATGATCTTTACAAAATATTATTTTTTTAGTTTTTGTATTATAAAACGCTATTGTATAACTATTAATTCTATTTACTATATCAAAACCACTAAAATATAGATTTAAATTATCATAAAACAATATAACTTCTTCTAATTCATAAAGAAATTTTTTTGTTAAAAATTCTTTTTTATCTAAACTTTCCATTATAAGTAATATAGTATTTTCACTAAGCATTTTAACCACCATTGATGATTATTGTAACTTATATATGGTTTAAAGTCAATTATTATGATAAAATACTAATCGAGGTGTTATTATGGAACCTTTAACAGAAAAATTAAGACCAAAAAAATTAGATGAAGTTGTTGGACAAACTGATCTTATTGGAGAAGGAAAGCTATTAAGCAACTTAGTAAAAAATAAGAGACTTTTTAATATGATATTTTATGGTAATAGTGGATGTGGAAAAACAACCATAGCCCTTGCATTAATGAATGAGTTTGATGTTCATTATAGAATGCTAAATGCAACAATAAATAGTAAAAAAGATTTTGAAATAGTTTTTGAAGAATCAAAAATGTATGATGATCTAGTTTTAATTGTAGACGAAATACATAGAATGAATAAGGACAAACAAGATTTATTATTATCTTACATAGAAAGTGGCAAAGTTATTCTAATAGGATTAACTAATAGTAACCCATTTCATTCTATTAATCCAGCAATTAGAAGTAGATGTCAAATGGTTCTTTTAAAAGAAATAAATGAAAATGACATTTTCAATACATTAGATAGAGTTAAAGAAGTATATCCGGATATTAATCTAAGTGATGATGTAAAAAAATACATTTCAAAACAAAGCAACGGAGATTTGAGATATGCTTATAACTTAATTGAATTCTGCTATAACGGCTTTGGAAAAGAATTTACTATTGAAGATATTAAAACAATAAATAATAATGTTAATTTCTTTCATGATAAAAACGAAGATGGATACTATGATGTTATTAGTGCATTTCAAAAAAGTATTAGAGGTAGCGATGTAGATGCAGCGATTCACTATCTGATGAGATTAATTGAAGCTGGAGATTTTGATATTATTTATAGAAGAATGCTTGTTATTGCATATGAAGACATAGGACTTGCTAATCCTAATATGCCCATTAAGGTTTTAACGGCAATTGAAGCAGCTGAAAGAATTGGATTACCAGAATTATATAAGCCATTAACACAAGCGGTTATCGATATGGCCCTTAGTCCTAAAAGTAACACTATTGAACAAACCTATACAGCTGCAATTAATGACTTAAAGAAAGGCAATGTTGGTAGAGTCCCTAAACACATAAGAACATATAATGAGAATTTGTATAAATATCCACACAATTATAAAAACCACTGGGTTAAACAGCAATATCTTCCAGATAATATTAAAAATAGTAAATACTATTATCCTGGTGATAATAAATATGAAATGTCAATGTACGAATTTAATAAAAAGATAAAAAATGAATAAAAAATATTTAGATTGAATTTCTAAATATTTTTTATAAACCTTATATCATAAACCATTTATAATCTTTTTAGCATACATAATAAAATAGATTATGATATTCATAATCTATTTTTGTTTATTAGAACTTGTAGAACCAATTGTAACTTGTCTAGTTTCTCCTGTTCTTACCCATCCTGGTAAAGATTCTTCTCTACTCCATTTATAATTTGTATAATATTGTTTTCTTGTATTTAAAGTAGCTTTATAAGATTTAGAAAGTTTATTTACATAACATAATCCATCATCTTTAAGACTTCCTCCATTTGGACAAGTTTTAGTTGTTTTACCATCAGTTACATTAGCTTTATAATCTGTTGTTTTTGTTGCTACGCAGTAATCACCTGATAAATTTCCTCCATTTGGACAATATTTTTCACCATTAGACTTTGTAGCTTTATAAGTATATGAGCCAGAAATTACACATTTAGTTCCTTGAAGTTTTCCTCCATTCGGACAACTTAATGTCCTTGATGCATCATAACTAGATGAACTAGATGAGCCACTTATACGACAAGTTGAACCACTTATTGTTCCTCCATTTGGACAATAATAATTTGGTGTTGCACTATAACTTTCTTCTGAAGTTCCAGAAACTCTACAAGTTGAACCACTTATTGTTCCTCCATTTGGACAATAATAACTTGGTGTTGCACCATAACTTTGCTCTGGAGTTCCAGAAACTTTACAAGTTGTACCACTTAATGATCCTCCATTTGGACAAGTATAACCTGTTCTAATATAGTAATAAATTGTTACATATCCTGGACAATTTGAACTTGATGTACAAATATACACAGTATCAGTTCCAGCAGATGTTAAATCACTTCCACTTAATGGTGTTCTGCTTTCTACTCTACTAGTAGTTTTAGTAGCAGGATAACTTGAACCACTTGTTCCAGCTTTAGTAATACATTTTGTACCACTTAATGATCCTCCATTTGGACAAGTATATCTAACTGAAGCACCATAACTTGAACCACTTGTTCCAGATTTAGTAATACATCTTGTACCACTTAATGATCCTCCATTTGGACAAGTATATCTAACTGAAGCATCATAACTTGAACCACTTGATGTATGTTCAACAATACATTTAGTTCCTTGAAGACTTCCTCCATTTGGACAACTTAATACTTCTGTTGCATCATAACTTGAACTTCTATCAACATAACAAGTATCACCATTTAATCTTCCACCATCTGGACAATAATATACACCTTCTCTAACTGATGCTTTATATTTAGTAGTTTCAACTTTATAACATCTTCCGTTTTTAAGTTCACCACCATCTTTACAATATTCTTCACCTTTAGTAGTAATTACCGTAGCTTTATAAGTATCTGTTGTATAAATATTACAAATACCATTAGTTAAAGTACCACCATCTGGACAAGTATAATAACTTACATCTTTACTACCAGTTTGTTTAAATTGATATTCAATTGCTGTTAATGGTTTTTCTTCATTATTTTTTGTATCACTATTTTGACAATTACCATCTTCACAATATTGATAACATCCTAAAGTTTTTTCAACATAATTTTCTTCATTAGGACAAACTAGATTAACTTTCAAAGTATAATCGTTTTTATTCTTTTTAACTTCAACATATGATTTTTTAGTATCACAAGAATTACCATCTTCATCTACAAAAGGTAAGATTAAATTCTTATCAATCATATCTTGTAAAGTCATTTCAGCTGTATCACCTACATTTTTAGGCAATTTATCAGTTGTATAATAACTTTCAGCAGCATCTTGCATATATTTTATATTTTCTCTAAATACGTTGCTATAAAAAGGTTTCATATTAGGAACTTTTGGAAATAACCATACTAATAATAATATAAATAATACCAAGAATATTGCTTTAATTATTACATCTTTAATATTAAAACCTGGATTTTTTTCTGTGTTATACATATTTAATTCCCCCTAAACTATTTATGTAATGTTAAGCCATTACTATTTTCTTTATTATAATAAGCTTCTTTAACCATACCTTCCATATCACTACTAAATTTATTCATTAATGTTTCAAATGTTTCTCCATTATCAGCAGTTACCATAGTAGGACAAATTGGTTTATTAATTTCATCTATTATTTGTGTTAATGTTATTTCTTCATCAACCACACCCATATTAACTGATATTTCATAGTTTTCATCTGGGTTAGCTTGAGCTATCATTGCAGTATTTAAGAATAATTTATCTATTAATGCAGCACTACCTGAAGTTTCAAGAGCATTAGCATTAATTTCTTCATTACCATTTAAATACCATGAATTCAATAATAATTTTGTAAATTCTTCACTTTGTTTATCTTTGTTAGTTGGATTATCTAACATATCAGTTCTTAATGTTGTAATTTTACTTGCCAATTTACTAGCTTGTGTTCCATCTATAAAGAATTTACTATAATCTACTCTTAAATCTTGTTTTGGTCTTTCGCTATTACCTTTTAAAGCAACATCAACACCATAATTCATTTCATTGTTCATTAAAACTTCTATTTGACTAATAACATTTAATGCAGCCTCACGACTTACTTCATTAACAACTCCACCATTAATATATCTTAAGAAGTCCATTACATCATCAAGCTTTATGTTTTGTACCGGTGAAATCTTATCAAATGAATCTATTATTTCATAAGCTCTTTCAGCAACTTGTTCTTCATCATCTACATCAGTAAATGTATAATTTTCTTCTTCAGCTTTTTCAAAAGTAATTCTACTTTCTATATCTTTAATTGAATTTTCAGTTTCTACTTTTGTTTCTGGATTTTCAATCTCTTTATTTGTATCATTTTTAATATCAGTTATTGAAGTTGAAACCGAATTTTTTGCATTTTTTATGCTTCCTTTACCAGCAGCATATCCAACAGTACCTACACCTAAAGCAGCTAATATAGCTAAAGTCAAAGCACCTTTATTGATTTTCTTTTTAGTTTTATTTTCTTCTTTTACTTCTTCAGGCTTTTCTTCAGCTTTCTTTTCTGCTTCTTCTTTTTCTTTAGCAATACGTACTTTTTCATCATATGCTTTAATTAAGTCAGCATACTTTTCTTCTAATCCGCTAACAAAGTCCATTAATTCATTTTCTAATTCATTAACCTTTTCTTCTAATAATTCTTTTTTTAGTTTATCATCTTTGGTTTCATTCAAACCTCTTTTAAAATTCTTTAATTTATTATTTAAAGATTTTAAATAAGATAAATCTTCTTCAAGTTCCTTATTACTAAGTCTTGCTAATTCACTTCTGATTTCTTTAATTCTTCTTAAATCTTTTGATGTTTGATTTCTTTCAATATCAGTAAGTTCAGCATATTCTCCTTTCAATTCATTTATCCTAGTTTGTCTTTCCTTAGATATCTCAACGAGTTTCTTTATTAATTCACTACTATTCATATAAATACCCCCTCTGTGAATTTCATGCTACGATTATACAACAAAATAAAGAAATAGTCAACACTTTTCGACTATTTTTGTAATTTATTTTATACATTTTTATAATTATTTTATCATTTCTGTCACATTAATTACATTTATATTTTTTCCCTTTATATAATTTATAATAGTATTTAACTCTTTTAATGTTAAATTATTTTCATTATATATATAAAATCCACCTTTCTCTAAATTATTTTTAGTATTACTAAATACATTTTTATCATATATATATTCAGTTTTTAAAGTATTTATTTTTTCCTCACTACATATATTTTTATTATCTATATTATTATAACTCATACAAAACATTCTATCAGTTTTATTAAATGATTTAATAGTTTTAATATAAAGTTTCAAATCTTCTTTATTACTTCCATTATATACTATATCATAATTTTCATTATAAAACTCTTTTAATAATTTTTTATTTTTTTCTAAAGTTTTACCATCTATTAATAAATTTAATTTAACATTTTGATTATTACTAACATTTATTAATGATTCAATTAAATCTAAACTTTTTATATTAATAAATAAACTAACTGAATTCTTCGTTTCATTTCCTTTTATTATAAAATTATCCAAAGTAGATTCTTTATTTACTTTACAAGTTATTTCTTCATATACCATTGATTCTAAATCAAAACCATTTGTTACCATATTTGAATAAGATTCATTTACACTCACAACTTTACCACTTACACCTAATACAACACCATCAGTTGTATAATATCCTTCTTTACATGTTTCTTTTGTTTTATCTCTATATTCTTTTATACTTATCATCAACGGATCTTTATTATTCATCACTTTAGTAACTTTATCAGTATAATAAAAACTAAATAAAGTAAAAGCAATTAAACCAATATATTCAAAGAATTTTTTCAAAATAAATCACCTACATAATTATATGTAAGTGATTTATTAATCATAACATTTTTACAACTATATCCTATTTTTTCCACCCATATAAGGTTTTAAAGCTTCTGGAATAGTTATACTTCCATCTTCATTATAGTTATTTTCAACAAATGCAATTAAGCCTCTAGGACTTGCTAATACAGTATTATTTAAAGTAGTAACGAACTTAGTACCACTTTCTCCCTTACTTCTAATTGCTAACCTTCTTGCCTGTGCTGTACCTAATATTGAACAGCTACCAACTTCAAAATATTTTTGTTGTCTTGGACTCCATGCTTCCACATCACATGATTTTTCTTTCAAGTCAGCAAGATCACCACTACAACATTCAATAGTTCTAACAGGTATATTTAAACTTCTAAAAAATTCTACTGTATAACTCCACATTTTATTATACCAATCCATACCATCTTCATTTTTACATAGCACTACCATCTCTTGTTTTTCAAATTGATGTAATCTATATAAACCTCTTTCTTCTATTCCATGTGCTCCTACTTCTTTTCTAAAGCAAGGACTATAACTTGTTAAAGTCAAAGGTAATTCCTTTTCATCAATTATTTGTCCTTTAAATTTACCTATCATTGAATGTTCACTAGTTCCAATCAAATACAAGTCTTCATTTTCTATTTTATACATCATATCATTCATTTCTTGAAAACTCATTACACCATTAACAACATCACTTCTTATCATAAATGGTGGTATACAATAAGTAAACCCTTTATTTATCATAAAATCTCTTGCATAACTTAACATCGCAGAATGAAGTCTTGCTATATCACCCATTAAGTAATAAAAACCATTACCACTAGTTCTACCAGCACTCGTTTTATCAAGTCCCATTTTACTTTCAATTATATCTGCATGATATGGTATTTCATATGAAGGCACTACAGGATCACCAAATTTTTCTATTTCTACATTCTCTGTATCATCTTTTCCAATTGGTACACTTTTATCAATTATATTAGGAATTTTATACATTATTTCTCTAATTTTAGGTTCTAAAGATTCTTCTTTTTCTTCTAACTCTTTTATTTTATCATTCATTTCACTTACTTGATTTTTAATAGTTTCAGCTTCTTCTTTTTTACCTTCTCTCATAAGTAAACCTATTTGTCCACTAAGTTTATTTTTTTCTCCTCTTAGATTGTCAGCTTCAACTTTAGTATTTCTATACTCTATATCTAAATTATATACTTCATCTACTAAAGGCAATTTAACATCTTGAAATTTTTTCTTTATATTTTCTTTTACTATATCTTTATTTTCTCTTATTAAATTAATATCTATCATCTTAATCTATCCTTTCAAATCTATATTTTTGTTTTGTTATATTATCACTTCTATTGCTTATATCTTCATCACTTAAAAATATACTAATAGGTCTTGCCCATAACTCACCCGAGTGTTCATATATTACCATATCTTCTAAAGTTTCAGTATGTTTAGCAATTAATTTTACTTCAAGTATAAATCCTTTAAAATGTTTCCATTTACTTCCAACTTCTATTGTTTCCTTTCTCATATTTATCCTTTCTAACAAAAAAAGCACCATATTTAAAGGAGTCTTTAAATGACGGTGCCATCCTATTTTTAACTTAATTCTATAACGGGTTTTCCCGGAAGCTATTAACTTCACTAAGAAGTAGATTCATTAAATATTATTACTAGTTTACACCAACCACTAGTTCTCTATATATAATTAATTTAATTACTATTCTTCTTTTTGCTTTATATTTGTATTATATAATACTTTAATATTTATATACAAGTGTTTTTTGACTTTTTTTAAAATTTATATTATTACTTATCTAGAAGAGAAATCTTCATATAATAAAAAGTGGAACATTCAATTCTGAATGTTCACCTGATTGTTTTTCAGTTCATTTGATAGTGTCTATTTTTATGGCAATAATTATTAAAACCACTGTCATTAAAAACAAACATTTTTATATTTAAAAATCATACATTTCTGTATGAATATTTTTTACCACTTTATTGTGAATTCACTCATAATAATTAATAAACTCATATTTACAATATATGATGGTTCAAATCTAAAAGACTCAACAAAAGATACTAACATATCACTTATTGAAACAACCCATGATTCTTTATAATTAGGCTTATTCTCACTTATCTTAGCATGTTCTTTAATATTAATTAAAGGACATATTTTTTTAGCCAAAACATGATGAAACATATGAGTTCTTATTATATCTTCTTCCATTTCATTAATATTAAAATACTTTTTAGCATTTTTTACCGCAGTTTTTGGATGATTTAAATAAGAATTTTCTTCTTTAGATTTTCTTGTACCTAAAAAGAAATCATGTAATATTGCTCCTCTTGTAGTACTTACTACATCAAGTTTTAATAAACTGGCTAGAGTATAACTTAATTTAGATACTCTTATTAAATGATCATATTTATTTGAACCATGATGTATATCATTCTTAGTAAGTAAAAACACTTCATTATTTATTATATCTTTAACTATATCATTATATTTAATTTTATTTTTCTTTGTCATATTAGCCTTCCTAACACACGAATACCATTATATCACAAATTAATATAAAAATAAAGGTACTATATTTAGTACCAATATTATGCTATTGTATGTTAATTATGCCTTAACTATTAACTTTTTAGTTTTTCTAATAAATCTCAATACTTTAAAACTATAAATAATATTACTTAATTCAGTTATTATAATAACTATACCAGAAGCCATTACTACAACTTCTAAAGTATCAAAAGGATTTAATATTATAACTACTCCAAGTATAATAGATAATGTAGAAATTATAACTCCAATTAAATAATTATTCTCATCAATAGACTTTAAACTTAAAGCAAGTTCTAATTTAAAGATATTAATAAATATAATTATTAATCCAAGTAATATAGGAAATACACTAGAAAGTACATCTGACTTAAATATAAATAATATAGATGTAGTTATTTCCATAATACCTTTCATTAAAGTATAATCAATTAGTTTATCTTCATCTTTTAATGAAAAATAATTAACAAAATCAAATACACCACATATCAAAAGTATTACACCTATAACTTGTACTAAAGTACCAATAATTTCTAAAGGTTTAAGTATTAAAAATACACCAAGTACAAGTAACAATATAGATACTAGTATTCCTTTAATTTCTTTTCTTTTAATCAAATCTATCATAAAATCCTCCTAAAATAATTATACTACTCTTCAGTACTCAATTCAAACATTATATCTCTTAATTCCATCGCGCGTTCAAAATCTAATTCACTCGCAGCCTTTTTCATTTCTTTTTCTATATTTTGTATCATTAATTTTTTATCAGTCTTAGACATCTTTTCAGTTTTCTTTTTACTTGTATTATCAACATTACTAATAAGTTCTCTAACTTCTTTTTTAATTGTTTCAGGAACAATATGATGTTCTAAATTATATTTTTCTTGTATACTTCTTCTTCTTTTAGTTTCTTCTATTGCTTCTTTCATAGAATCACTATAACTATCTGCATACATTATAACTTTACCATTTTTATTTCTAGCACATCTTCCTATTGTTTGAATTAAACTTCTTGTACTTCTTAAAAATCCTTGTTTATCAGCATCCATTATAGATATTAAACTTACCTCAGGTATATCAATACCTTCTCTTAATAAGTTTATACCTACTACTACATCTATTACACCAAGTCTTAGATTTCTAATAATATTCATTCTTTCAAGTGTTTTAATTTCATTATGTAAGTAAGTTACTTTAATACCAACTTCTTTTAAATAGTTAGTTAGTTCTTCAGCCATTCTTATAGTTAAAGTTGTTACCAAAACTCTTTCATCTTTTTTTATTCTTTCATTTATTTCACTTATTAAATCATCTATTTGTCCTTTAGTTTTTCTTACTTCAATTATAGGATCAAGTAAACCAGTAGGTCTAATTATTTGTTCTACATATTTATTATTAACTAATTCTAACTCATAATCACCAGGTGTTGCTGATACAAATATTGCTTGATTTATTTTACTTTCAAATTCATCAAATTTTAAAGGACGGTTATCCAAAGCACTAGGTAATCTAAATCCATAGTCAACTAAAGTTTGTTTTCTCATCCTATCACCATTATACATTCCTCTTACTTGTGGTAATGTTACATGTGATTCATCTACAACAAGTAAAAAATCTTTAGGAAAGAAATCAATTAATGTTGTTGGAGTTTCTCCTTCTTCTCTAAGTGCCATATGTCTTGAATAATTCTCTATTCCATGACAAAATCCAGTTTCCCTAAGCATTTCCAAATCATACATAGTTCTTTGTTTAAGTCTTTCTTTTTCAACAAGCTTACCTTCTTTATCTAACTCTTCTAGTCTAACTTTTAACTCAGCTTCTATTCTCTTAATAGCTTCTTTTAATTTTTCATCACTTGTTACAAAATGACTTGCTGGAAATATTGATATAGTTTTTTTATCATTTATTATTACTCCAGTTAATACATCAAATTCACTAATTCTTTCTATTTCATCTCCAAATAGTTCAATCCTTATTCCATTTTTTCTTTCATAAGCTGGTATTATTTCTATAGTATCTCCATTAACCCTAAATGTTCCTCTTTTAAAATCTATAGTACTTCTTTCATAAAGCATACTTACTAATTTTTCTAATATTTCATCTCTATCTATTATTTCGCCAACTTCCAAAGTTAACATTTTATTTTTATATTCTTCTACTTCACCTATACCATATATACAAGATACACTTGCTACTACAATTACATCATCTCTTTTAAGTAAACTACTAGTCGCAGCATGTCTTAATTCATCTATTTCATCATTTATAGATGCATCTTTTTCTATATATAAATCTTTACTTGGAACATAGGCTTCTGGTTGATAATAGTCATAGTATGATACAAAGTATTCAACTCTATTATTAGGAAATAATTCTTTTAATTCACCATATAGTTGACCAGCTAATGTTTTATTGTGTGCTAAAATTAAAGTAGGTTTATTTACTTCTTTAATAACATTCGCAATTGTAAAAGTTTTACCAGTACCTGTCGCACCAAGTAATACTTGATATTTTTTATTATTTTTTATTCCAGAAACTAACTCTTCTATTGCCTTTGGTTGATCCCCACTTGGTTTATACTTACTAACTATTTCAAACATATTACCACTTCCTAATTAATTTTTATAACACTAATATTATTTATTATATCATAAGATTATAAATCTATGTATTTATTCATTCATCAATAAACTTAAATAATATTATCATTAAATGCATTATAAAACAAGCAAACACCACCAAAGATAATTAAAAATATTTTATATTTATATCGCTTTAAACCATTACTCATCAAAACATTCACAAATATTTTCTTCACTTGTTATAAATCTTCTTATTCTTATTTCTTCACTATTTATATACTTTATTAACCATTTATTATCTTTTCTACATAAGATTACTCCATTAGTCTTATTATGATATTCTTTCTTAAGTTCTAAATCTATATAATTCATATATGTTTCTATCTGACCAATATGTTCTTTCTTTAATTCTGTTATTTTTAATTCTACTACAACATAATTCATATCTATAACATTAAACAATAAGACGTCAATATAATTATAATTATTTCCGATTTTAATTTTATATTGACTATCAACATATGTGTACCCCTCACCTAAAGACTTACAAAATTCAACTGGATTTTCATCTATATATTTCTGAAGTATTTTTTCTGTTAGTTTTTCTTTAAACTTTAAACCACTTAGAACCACTGGATTAGGTATTGTATCTTTAATTGGTACCACTTCTTGTCTAGATAGTTTTTCTCTTACTTCATCATCAAGTCTATTATATTCTTTGGATTTAATTCTTTTTCTTAAGTCTCTTGTAGATAAATTAAATTTATTTGAAATATTTAAGTAATATTCTATTTCTTTTTCATCTTTTAATTTCAATATTTCACATATGTTTGACCAGGTTATATTAAGTGCTTTGAATTTGGCAGACACTGTCTGCCGTTTTTGCAGATGTAAATAATACGTTCTCATATTAGTTAGAGATCTAACTGAATATCCTTTTCCAAGTTCACTCGTTAATCTTTTAGAATATTCTTTAATAAGTTGATTACCATATTTAGCTCTTGTTTCTCCACCTTGTGCTTCTATAAGTAATTTACCTACATTATAGTATCCTTCTAAATCTTTTTGATTACTTTTATATTCTCTTACTTTTCTTCCAATTATATTGTCTACTAATATATTTTTTATTTCATCATAATAGTTCATTTTTTTCTCCTAAACATTCACAAATATTTTCATCACTTGTTATAAATCTTCTTATTCTTATTTCTTCACTATTTATATACTTTATTAACCATTTATTATCTTTTCTACATAAGATTACTCCATTAGTCTTATTATGATATTCTTTCTTAAGTTCTAAATCTATATAATTCATATATGTTTGTATTTGTCCTATATGTTCTTTCTTTAATTCTGTTATCTTTAATTCCACTACAACATAATTTAAATCAATTGTATTAAACAACAATACGTCAATATAATTATAATTATTTCCGATTTTAATTTTATATTGACTATCAACATATGTGTACCCCTCACCTAAAGACTTACAAAATTCAACTGGATTTTCATCTATATATTTCTGAAGTATTTTTTCTGTTAGTTTTTCTTTAAACTTTAAACCACTTAGAACCACTGGATTAGGTATTGTATCTTTAATTGGTACCACTTCTTGTCTAGATAGTTTTTCTCTTACTTCATCATCAAGTCTATTATATTCTTTGGATTTAATTCTTTTTCTTAAGTCTCTTGTAGATAAATTAAATTTATTTGAAATATTTAAGTAATATTCTATTTCTTTTTCATCTTTTAATTTCAATATTTCACATATGTTTGACCAGGTTATATTAAGTGCTTTGAATTTGGCAGACACTGTCTGCCGTTTTTGCAGATGTAAATAATACGTTCTCATATTAGTTAGAGATCTAACTGAATATCCTTTTCCAAGTTCACTCGTTAATCTTTTAGAATATTCTTTAATAAGTTGATTACCATATTTAGCTCTTGTTTCTCCACCTTGTGCTTCTATAAGTAATTTACCTACATTATAGTATCCTTCTAAATCTTTTTGATTACTTTTATATTCTCTTACTTTTCTTCCAATTATATTGTCTACTAATATATTTTTTATTTCATCATAATAGTTCATTTTTTTCTCCTAAACATTCACAAATATTTTCATCACTTGTTATAAATCTTCTTATTCTTATTTCTTCACTATTTATATACTTTATTAACCATTTATTATCTTTTCTACATAAGATTACTCCATTAGTCTTATTATGATATTCTTTCTTTAATTCTAAATCTATATAATTCATATCTATGATATTAAACAATAAGACATCAATGTAATTGTAATTATTTCCTATTTTAATTTTATACTGACTATCAACATATGTATATCCTTCACCTAAGGATTTACATAATTCAATTGGATTTTCATCTATATATTTTTGAAGTATTTTCTCTGTTAGTTTTTCTTTAAACATTAAACCATTTAATACCACTGGATTAGGTATTGTATCTTTAATTGGTACTACTTCTTGTTTAGATAACTTTTCTTTTACTTCATCATCAAGTCTATCATATTCATCGGTTTTAAGTTTCAAATCTAATTCTCTAGTTGTCAAATTAAATTTATAAATATTTTTAATATAATATTCAATTTCACAAATATCAGTAAGTTTTAAAAGTTTTGTAACAAATGTCCATGATACATTATATTTTATAAATAAGGCAATCAGTGATTGCCCTTTTTGACAAACTAAATAAAACTTCCTCATATATTTTAAACTTCTAATAGAAAACCCTTTTCCAAGTTCACTCGTTAATCTTTTAGAATATTCTTTAATAAGTTGATTACCATATTTAGCCCTTGCTACTCCACCTTGTGCTTCTATAAGTAATTTACCTACATTATAGTATCCTTCTAAATCTTTTTGATTACTTTTATATTCTCTTACTTTTCTTCCAATTATATTATCTACTAATATATTTTTTATTTCATCATAATAGTTCATAATTTTTTTACCTCCTAAATATATATACGACAAAAACTATAAAAATGCTTTTATTTTACAAAAAAACAAGTGATTTTCTTATCACTTGTCATTTTATTTACTAAAACTTTACATCTTACTTATTTGAGCTAACTCAACTTCTACAGGTGTTTCTTGTCCAAATAAATCAATTAAAACATTTAGTTTTTGATTTTCTAAATCTATATTTTGAACTTTACCATACATTTCTTTAAATGGACCATCAACAATTTTAACAGAATCTCCTTCTTTTAGATCATTTTCTAAATCTAATCTACTCATTCCTTCATTAGCAAGTATTTTATCAATTTCAGCAGGACTTAATGGAATAGGCTTAGCACCTTTACCACTTGATCCTATAAATCCAGTAACACCTGGCGTATTTCTAACAGCATACCAAGCTTCATCACTCATAATCATTTCAACTAAAACATATCCTGGAAACATTTTCTTAGTTTTTTCTTTTTTTACTCCATCCTTAATTTCAACTTCTTTAGTTTCTGGAATAACAACTCTAAAAATATTATTCTCCATTCCCATTGATTCAGTACGCATTTCTAAATTTTCTTTTACTTTACTTTCATGACCTGAATAAGTATTAACTACATACCATAATTTTTCATTTTCCATACTAACTCACTAATCCTTTCAAGAAAGTAAATAATACATCAAACCCATAAAAATATACTCCAAAGAATAACATAAGTACAAGTACTACACAAGAATACTTTACCATTGTTTTTCCCTTAGGCCAACGTATTGCTTTAGTTTCATTTTTTACACCTTTAAAAAATTCTTTCATTATATAAAGACCTCCATAAAAAAAACACCTTTGTGTTTGATAAATAAAATATACCATAAAAATAAGGAAAATACAAGTACTTTCCCTTAATAATTCACTTTATTTAAATAAAGTCCAACGGAAGGAGCACATACTCCAAGCATAGTTCTATCTTTACTTTCCAAAATTTCTTCGATATCGGTTAAATTCTTTTTACCATCATTTAATTCTAAGAATAATCCTACTATATTTCTAACCATATACTTTAAAAATCCATCTGCATTTATATATATATTTAATATCTCATTTTTTTCTTCAAACTTTATATAATTAATTGTTCTAACGAAATTATCTCTTTCATTATCAGAAGTAAAACTTTTAAAATCGTGTTTACCAATTAAATATCTGGATGCTTCTTTTAATAACTCTACATCAATACATTTATTATATTCTAACTCTATATTCCTTCTAGTAGGACAATACTCACCAGTATTAATAACATATAAATATTCTTTGTCTTTAACACTATATCGTGCATGAAATTCATTATCTACTTCTTTAATATTCTTAATATAAATAGAATCATCTAGTAAACTATTTAAACTTTTAGTTAGCTTACCTAAATCAAACTCTTTAAAAGTCTCAAAATGAAAATAATAATCATTCGCATGTACTCCTTTATCTGTCCTTGAACAACCTACTATATTAATATTTTCATTTAATATTTTAGATAATATTCTCTCTACATCTCCTTGAATAGTTTTCATATCTTTTTGTATTTGAAATCCATAATAATCAGTTCCGTCATAACACATATTAACTAAGTATCTCATAAAACACCCCTTTCAAACGCAATATAAAAAGCTATAAAAATTAAATGAACCAAAATTAATAAAACATCTCTATAATTAAATTTATTTGTATTTAAATTAGTTCTTAATTTTTTTGTATTATATAATTTTAAACTACTTACAAATTTAATTCTTTTTAATTTTTCTCTAGTTAATCTCAAAGTATTTTTAATAGTATTTTTTTGTACAATTAATCTAGATAATATATCTCCATGAAAATAATCTAATCCTCTAGAAGAAGCACTTTCTACTACTTCTAAATCAGTTGTTATTAATAATGGAAAGAATATAATTACATTAGTTATTACATATGATATTTTATTTAAGTTTAAATTAAAAACATTTATAGGATTTAATATCTTTTCTATAGCATATTTAAGTTCACTATTACTAGTAGTATAAAATATTAAAGCAAGATATTCTATTACCATACTAATTTTCAAAAATATAGTAACTGCATTTTCTAAACTTAACCCTTTACTGGCTAACAAAAATAGAAGAAATATATAAACATACCTTAATCCATAAAGCATACCTGTATAAAATCTTAAAGGTACATTAGAATAATACATCATCATAAATAAGAAAAACAGTATAACTACATGTAATTTTAAATTCATACTACCTATCATTGTTAATATAAAGATCAACAAACAAAGTAATTTAACAATAGGATTTAACTTATGAATATTACTTGTAACTGGATAATATGATCCAAAATATTTATTATTTTGCATTTCTATATACCTCCTTTATTAAGTCTAAAATATTAGTGGTATATGTTAAATTTTTATTTTTCTTATTCGCAGCATTTATAAATTTTACAATATTAGGAGTTTCTAAATCATAAAAAGTTAACATTTTATCATGTATTAAAACATTTCTATCTCCATTAAATACTACTCTACCATGATCAATTATAAACACTTTATCTGTCACTCTATAACAAAAATCAGTATCTTTAGAAATTAATATTATAGTTTTTTTATATTTATTTTTTAAAGTATTCAATAACTTTATTAAATTTTCTTTTTCTTTATTACCTAATCCAATAGTTATATCTTCTAAAATAATTAAACTAGGATTAAATATTAATACAGAAGCTAAACTTACTTTCTTTTTCTCTTCAAAAGTTAAATCACTTACATTTTTATTTAAATACTCTTCATCTAAATTAACTAACTTTAACGCTTCTTTAACTCTTATTTCTTGTTTATTTATTTTATATTTAAAATATTTTACTCCAAAAGACAATTCATCTTTAACAGTTTTATTAAACAACATCTTATTAACATCACTTTTAACATAACCAATATTCATTCTTAATTTATTTATATTCTTAATTCTTCTACCATCATTCACATATTCAAACACCCTTATAGATCCACTAGTAGGAGTTTTAATTATACTTATCAAATCACCTATTACATCTATTCCACTACTAGTATTACCTATAATACTAGTTATTTTATTATCTTCAATCATAAAAGAAACTTTTTTTAAATATGTTTTTTCTAATGGAGTTTTTATATTTTCTTTAAATGTTACATCATTAAAAACTATTTCCATATCTTACCAACTAACCCTTCATAACTAAGTGTATAATTCTTAATAAGTTCATAATCTTTCATATATTTATTTAACTGTACTATAAAAGGTAAACTAAATCCTAGTCTTTTCATAATTATTTCTTCATTAAGTACACTTATAGTTTTACCACTTATAACTATTTTCTCTTTATTAGATACCACTAACTTATTTCCAAATAATGCTTCTTCTATATCAGAAGTAAAATTAACTACTATTCCATCATTATTAACATATTCTTTTAAATAATCTAGCAAAGCTTCTTTATCTTTTTTATCAAGCAAACTAAATATATTATTAATAGCCAAAATTTTAGGTGCTGTAATTAAAGCACTTCCTATATTTAGTAAAGCTCTTTTACTCATGCATATACTATTTGGACTTTCATCTAATATTAAATCTAATCTTAATTTAGGTGCAAACTCTTTAATTTTACTTTGCATAGTAGAATTCTTATATGCCATATTTTCCAAAGGAAATGCAAGTTCATCAATAACTCTTTCACAAGTAAAAGTATTAACTAGGTCATACAAACTAAATGAAACCTCTTTTCTATATTTATTCAAATTATCATTAGTTACAGTAGAATCATCTAAAACAATAAATTCATTAAGTTCAGTTAATAAAAGATTATTTATTATATGATTATTTAGTTCACCTACAAATGTATAAAAATTTCCACTTTCTAATACAAAATTTATATTTTCACTTTCATTATATTTTAATATTTCACTCATAGTAATACCTCTAACATAATTATACAAAATTTACTACTTTTTTAAAAGAAAAAACTGACATAATCAGCTAATCTTTAACAACATATAAGCTATTCCAATACCAAATCCTAATATAAATGTTAGTATTAATGCTATAGAAATTAAATTTATTATACCACTATTCCAATTAAAAGACTGTTTTGATTCAGTATTCTGAAACGCAGGATTTCTTTTAGATAAAACAGCATTATCTTCTTTACCACTAGATGACTTTAAACTTTCCTCAAGATTCATTAAATTATCAACTAACACTTTTCTCATTGATTCATTATTACCTACTTTTATTTCGATTAAATATGCAGTTATTGTTAATATGTCATCTGGCGTTGAAGCTCCAACCTGAAACGCATATTTTACACTTTCTTTTATCATATTAATTAATGAAATCCTTTTACTTAAAGTATTATTTATGCTATTTATATTTCTTTTAACTCTTTCTAATTCTATAGTTTTTTCTTCCGCAGTCAATTGAGATAAACTAAAACTTTCTATCTTATTAAACTCACCTTGATCCATATAATTAGCTTTATCATTATCTACTTTAATAGCATTATCTAAAGATGACATAATGTAATATTCAACCAAAGATTTATCAGTTTCTTTTGGTGTTTTATTTAAAATATTTCTTAAAAGATCCAAACTTCTTTCAGTATATATACTATATATTTTAGCTTGTCTATTATTAAAAATATAAGTAAGCTTTTGATTAGTTAATCTTTCTAATCTTGGATTGTAATTATTAACAACATTATTTAAATTTACAAGAGATAACGAATTTTTATTAAAAGGCAATTCATTTGAATTAGTAAAATTAGATGACTTTATTATTTTATTATGATAAAATGATGTAATTCTTAAAAACTCTTGCATACTATGTGGAATATTATTAATATCTAAATTAATTGGTATTCCTAGTTCGTTAAGCTTTTCTGCAATAATTTGAAAAGCATCATTTGCCTGACTATCAAATTTTTTTCTTTCTTCAACAGTTAATGTTCCACGATAATTAAATAAATCTTCAAGTCCAATAATATTATCATAGATTCCAGATTCAATAGCTTCACTAATTTTTTTAAAATAATCTACTACACCTGTTGGCTCTATTTTCAATGATACAAAATCAACTTTATTTCTTAGCTCTCCTAAAAATTTTTCTTTAGATTTATTATAATCGGATATAACGCCAAGATTAATTTTAATGTTAGGATAACTTTTTCTTAACAAATCTATTTTATTTATTATACTTTCAAACTCTTCAACAGAAATAGTATTTTCAGTAGGATATTCAATATCACTTATTGGTGCTTTAATTAAAAATGAAATAGATTTAATATTATTAACATTCACTAAATTAACATAATTTTCTAAAGAATCACTACTACTTTTAACTATCACTTGATAATTTAATAAATCATCTATCATATTATCACCTACTATAAAAATTTTAACAAATTTTTAACAAAAAAACTAGTACATTTTTTGTACTAGCGAGTTTGGGTTTTCGATAAAATTTATTATCGAAGGTTTATTGGGTACATATTAAACGCTATATACCCAATTTAGTGTTTACAATTTCGCTTACAAGTTTAAAATCAGCTTTTCCCTTAAGTCTAACATTTGCTTCTTTCATTACTTTACCCATATCTTTTCTACTTTCAGGTTTAACTTCTGCAAATATTTCATCTATTTCTTTTTCAATTTCTTCTTTTGATAATTGCTCTGGTAAAAACTTACTGATTATACTAATTTCTTTTTCTAAATTATCAGCTAAGTCATTTCTTCCAGCATTTCTAAACTCTTCTATACTTTCTCTGTGTTGCTTAACTTGCTTACTAGCAACCTCTATAACCACATCATCAGTTATTTCAGTTAATTTATTATTTATTTTATATAAATCTATTGCACTCTTTAAAAGCCTTATAGTACTCAATGTTTCTTTATCTTTACTTTTCATTGCTTCTAACATGGTTTTATTTATTTCATTATATAACATAAATATTCCTCCTAAGCTGAATGTCTTCTATTGTTTCTTCTAGCATTTTTTATAGCTTCCTTTTTAGCTTCTCTTCTAACAACACCTGGTTTAGAGTATTCCTTTCTCTTTTTCATTTCAGAAGGGACTCCACTACGTTGAACTTTAATTTTAAATCTTTTTAAAGCATTTTCAACATTTCCGTTCTTAACTTCTACACGAGTCATTTTCTTCCCTCCCTTCGTTCTATCAGTTATTCTAACACTTTCAAGAAACTTTTTCAACTTATTTATTACATTATTTTACAAAATATTACAATATTTTCTCTTTTGTATTTATTTAATTACATTTTTTAAAACATTCAACTTTTTCTTTAGCATTACCACTTAAAAGATACGAAGCACTGACTACCATATCAACATTATCTTTTATTTTTGGAAAGCTTTCATTATTTATTCCACCATCTATATTAATAATAAAATTATATTTTTTTTCATCTCTTAGCTTTTTTAAAATTTCTGTTTTATAAATTACACTATCCATAAAAGATTGACCACTTTTTCCAGGCTCTACACTCATTATCAAAATCAAATCAACTTTACTTAAATATTTTTCTATTTCATTTACATTTGTTTTTGGTTTAATACTTAATCCTACTTTTATTCCTTTATTTTTAATACTATCTATAATTTCATCAGGATTTCTTACTGCCTCATAATGAAAAGTTATATATGCCGTATTTAACATACTAAATGCATCAATATATTTAAGTGGATTCTTAACCATTAAATGAATATCAAGTTGCTTATTCGTATATTTTGTCAAATCCATAACTTCTTTAATAGTGTAACTTTTATTTTCAACAAATTTACCATCCATAACATCTATATGTAAATAATCAACATTTGCATTCTCCATACATTTTACAGCATCTTTTGTACTAACTTTATCAGATAAAATTGAACCACTTACTAACATAAAATCACTCCTTTACATTCATATTTAAAATATCATAAATTATTTTTAATATCAAGACTCATAATAAACTATTCTTCCATCTATCATATCAAATATTTTTTTAAATATATTAATATTGATTTTTTCTTTTTTCCCTGTATTAGGATTATTATAATATACATTTTTGTTATCTATTCCAGTAATCAATATTGCGTGTTCATAACTAGGCCATTTTATAATTTCTCCAGTTTCATAATCCAACCACTTTTCTTTATATACAATACCTTCCTCCAAATTGGTAGTAAACCAAGCAATCATTGGGTTACCGGATTTAAGTATCTTTCTAATATCTTTTATTGTAGTACCAGTTTTAGTTTTAGCACCATCTTTAAATTTATTAGCTGTTATTCTAATCGGTTCACTTAATACTCCATATGAATTCTCATCTAAAGGACTACCAACAAATTCCTTTTCTGGATTTGCTCCTTCTAAAATATCTCCATCACCATAAGGTAGTGGCCCTTTAGGTAACTCTTCTATTATTTTATCAATGCTTACATCAACATTATAATATTTTAATAACATATATAATGAAACACTTTCACATCCAGTCGGATAACCAGGATACTGACTAACCGGTTCAACATCCAGTAAAACTTTCTTTTTAGACATAAAATACATTATAATAAAAACAAAAATAAACAAAAATATAACTGGTTGTTTTCTTAATCTCTTTTTTCTTCTTCTCATACAAATACTCCTATACAATATATATTTTAAATATATTTATTCTTAACTGCTACCATTTAATAGTTGCATTTTGTATATTCTCTATTTACAATTATATCACATATTGATTAATTGTACTTAATTTTCTACCAATCATATGTAAAATACTTAATTTTTTGGTAAAAAATGGTAAAATCGGTATATACAGGTCACGAAGATTTTTCTAAACTAATGTTAAGATTTCATTAGGTGGGATAGAGATGAAAAAAGATGAAAAGTTTTATAACTTCAATCCAAACCTAAAAGGCACTATCGCAAAAAATATAAGAAAATATAGAAAACAAAGAAGATTAACTCAAGAAGAATTAGCCCTTTATGCAGAGTTATCCTATGACTTTGTTAGAAGAATTGAAACTAGTTTTGGTAAAAGTGGTTTTTCTGTCTTTACACTTTATAAAATTGCCACAGTCCTTGAAGTAAGTTTGGATGATTTGGTTAAAGAAGAAAAAGTAACTACGAAAAATTCGTAGTTATTTTTTAATATTCTTAAAAAAATTTTTACTTTTTAAATAAAGACCAGTATAATCTCTATAATATATATCTAAAAATTTATCTATTTCATTTACAGTCTTTGCTTTTAAATTTAATTCACTTATTTTACTAATATCTATATAATAATATGCTTTTATTAACTTTAAAAAACTTGCATCATATAATGGTTCATCTTTACGATGTTTATAACAAATATAACCTCCCTTAGCATGACTTAAACTCACAACACTAGTACTACCACATTCTACACACCCATCTAAATATAAACCTATACCTAAAAAATCCAAATATTTTATTTCCACTATATTAGATATTATCTTAGGATCAAATCCTTCTTCTATTTTCAAAATAGCCGATATAAAAATATCATAAATATCACTGCTACTAGAACTTTTATAAACATCTCTAGTTAATTCAGTTAAATAATTAAGTACACCAAGCTTTTCTATATCAGTTCTTATATTAAGAAAATAATTAATAACATCAGCACTAATAAGTGTACTCATTTTATTCTCTTTATAATACAAATGAAAAATAGCATAAGTGAAATTATCACTAACGCTTCTAAGTTTACTCTTTTCCTTTAAAGCACCTTTACTAATAACGCCTATTATACCTTTATCTTTAGTAAGTATATTAAGTATTTTACTATTTTCTCCATACTTTAAAGAACTTATGACAATTCCTTCTATGCTAATTATTTCCATATTACTTCTCTTTCTTGTATTCTAAATAATCTTCTATTTTTCCACTTTCTTTAAATTTTTCCCATAATTCCTTTTTAGTCATTTTATCACCTACTTAATATTGTGACAAAACTTAAAATTTTATTCATTAATTTTTACAATTCATTAAAACCTAATTCATTTAGATATTTTTCTTTATCTCTCCACTTTTTTAAAGTCTTAACATAAAGTTCTAAATATACTTGTTTACCAAGTAATTTTTCCATATCTGTTCTAGCACGCATACCTATTTCTTTTAGCATTAATCCTTTTTTACCAATAATAATTTTCTTTAATGCATCTCTATCAACAATAATATCCACATAAACATTTATCGTTTTATCATCTTCTGTTATATCACTTACTAAAGTATGAACTGAATGAGGTACTTCATCATTAGTTAATTCTAATATCTTTTCTCTAACAATTTCTGCTAATCTAAATTCCATCGGACTACTAGTTTTCTCTTCATCAGGAAAATATTTTACTGTATCATTTAAATATTTACTCAAAACACTTATTAGTCTTTCTACATTATCATTATGACTAGCACTTACAGGTACTATTTCAGCAAAGCTATATAAATCCTTAACTTCATCTATTTTCTTTAATATCTCTTCATTATTTAATTTATCTATCTTATTAAGTACAAGTATTACAGGAGTAGTAACATTCACAAGTTTATCTATTACAAACATATCTCCTTTACCTATACTTTCACTAGCATCCATTACAAGCGCTATTACATCGACATCATTAGCACTATAGTAAGCCTGATAATTTAGTTTATTACCAAGTTTATGAATAGGCTTATGTATTCCTGGAGTATCAACAAATACTATTTGTGTATCATCTTTAGTATAAACTCCTTGTATTAAATTTCTTGTTGTCCCTTGTTTATCACTTGTAATAGCAATTTTTTCTCCAACTAATCTATTAAGTAATGTACTCTTTCCAACATTAGGCCTACCAATTAAACTTACAAATCCACTTCTCATTCCATATCATCCCTACTAAATGTTGTTCTCATTAATTCATCAAAAGTTAAAACTTTAGAATCTCCATTTTTATTCATAATATTAAATATTACATCTTTATCAAAAAACTCTAACATAACTTGTTTACACAAATTACATGGATATAAAATATTATCTTTATCACTCATCAAATATAATGCAGAAAATTCCTTTTCTCCGTGACTAACTGCATTAAATATAGCATTTCTTTCAGCACACACTGTCGCACCAAAACTTGCATTTTCAACATTTACTCCCTCATACAAATTACCCTTTTTAGTTTCAACTATACAAGCAAAATGATAATTTGAATAAGGTGCATAACTATTTTTCAATAATTCACTTAATTTATCTTTCATAATTACCTTTCTATACCTAATTTATTTAATATCTTGTCTTGAAGAGAAAACATAACTTTCTCATCCTCCTTAGTCATATGATCATATCCAAGTAAATGTAATAAACCATGTACTGTTAAAAAACATAATTCCCTATCAAATGAATGACCATATTCTAAACTTTGACTTAAAGTTTTCTCTAAACTAATATATATTTCTCCATAATTAGTATAATCTGTATCAGGATTAATATCTTCATCCATAAAAGCAAAACTAATTACATCAGTTTCTCTATCTATCCCACGATATTCTTTATTGATTTCTCTAATTTTCTTATTATCAACAAATACAAAACTAACAAGTCCATTCTTTACTTTAAGTTCTCTACTTACTTCATCAATTACTCTTTCCATGTTAGTTGTATCTACTGTTTCATCTGTTAAATTACTTAATTCATATTCCATTCTATTCACCACAACTTAATTATTCCTGTTAAATACAAAGCCACAAATATTACTAACAATATTGATAAGAAATTATAAAATCCATCTCTCTGCAAAAATTTAGGTAATTTTCTTTTAATTGCATCTAATGCTACAAATATTAAGAAACCTAATATTCCACCCACTACATTAAGTATTATATCATCAACATCAAAACTTCTTCCAATATACTTTTGAACAACTTCAATAGTTAAACTAACTAAGAACGTTATAAAAGCAATAGTACCTAATCTATTAGTTTTAGTATAATAACTAGCAAAAAAACCAAATGGTATAAATAACACTATATTTCCAATTACTTGTCTATAGAAATTAGTACTTCCTACAGGATACCTTAATATCTCTTTAAAAGGTATTAAATTAGTACCACTTAACCAAACATCTCTAGATGTAACTAATTCAAATAGTAATAAAATATAAGTAATAAAAAGTAATAAAAGCAACTCTTCATGTAATATAAATTTTTTACCATTATTCCTTATATAAAAATATCTCATAATAATAACTATTACTAAAAATATAACTAGCGTAGGCCATGTTGTACTAAGTAATTCAAAAAATGTCTCTTTTACCATATATAACTCCTCTTATTATTCTATAATTTCTGGTTCTTTGTATTCACCGATATTTTCATAAACTTTATAAAATATCTCTACTTCTATTTTACTACTATACTTATTATTTTTCAAAACTTTTTTATCCATTATGTATTCATCACTTGCTAATTTATCTTTTATAACTCTTTCACTTCTTTTTATTGCTTCTTTATAAGCCTCTTCTTCAGTTAATGTGTGAGTAACATAATTATATATTTCTTTTCTATCTTTAATAACTTTAAAAAATAAATATGGTTTATCAATTAATACTTTAGAACTTACTATTTCATTTTTAGTATCATACTTTCCATAAAGTGTAAACTTATGACCAAATATACTTAAATACACATGATTAACTATCTTACCAGTTTTTTCATAATCAACATGTTTATAAGGTACTGTAGTATTAACTGTATACCAAGTTTCACCATATACTTTACCATTTGCATTAACTCTATCAATGACTTCTTCATTTTTTATAATATTACCAGTTATAATAATATCTCCCTTTTTAACTAACTCATTTACTTCTTTTACACCAGTACCACTTTTAATAATTAAATATTTAATCAAAGCATCTTTCTTAGCTACAAGATCTTTCTTTTCTTCAACAGTTTTATTTTCATTAATAACTCTTTCTGTTAGATTAACTATATATTTAGTACCAACTCTCTCTATCTCTATCCACTCTAAAGTATCTTTATTATTTTCTAATATCTTTTTCTTTATACTTTCTATTTCTTTATGACTCTTAACGAATTTATGTTTCTTAATATTATTTTCTTCTAAATATAAATTAATTACTCTCTTAAGTTCATAATTATTACTAACTATTTCTACATCAAATATAACATTAGACAAAAGTATTAAAATAATATAAGTAAATATAAATGAACAAAGTAAAATATAATGTTTTTTTATAAAAGATTTAACACCATTTATACCTAATTTTCTTACTATTTTAATATCTTTATAATATAATTTAAATTTTTCATAATCTTCACTAGATATTTTAAAAACTATATTATTCCCATTTATAACTAAGTCTTTATATGATATATCAAGTCTTAATAATATTCTTAAAAGTTCATTATATTCCATAGTTACTTTAACTACTAAAAGAGATTTATCCATTTATTGTCACACTTTCTATAACACCAGTTATTAAAAATTCTTTTTTATCTAATTCTTTTAGTATCATATTCTTACCATTAACTTTAAATAACTTATCATTCACTTTAAACATTATAATATTAGAAGTAATATCTATTATAGATTTATAATTTAAAACATGTAATCCATTTTTAAGCAAAGTAACCCTATAATCTAAATCTCTTAAGTATGTACTTATATTATTTAACATACATATCACCAATTAATTATATGTACATATTTAATTTTTATTTTACCAATTTAAAAAGATAACAACTAGTTATCTTTTACTGTTAACTTTATATAGAGTTAAATTATATTAATACCATCTTTTAGATAAAACTTTTGCTCTTTCTACACTTTCAAGGTATTGATCTCTAGTTTGCCTACTTTTTCCTCTAAAACAGGTTTCTGATCTATCTACTTTAGCATTTTCAGCAATTCTTCTTAGTTCTATTTGATTTTTTATTTGTTTTGGATTACTCGCAATACCTTTTATTTCTTTAAACATTTTATGACTCCTTTCTTTATTTTTCTAATTAGGAAATAATATTACTTTCATGACTTGCTCTCAATTGTCCACAAGCACCTTTTATATTTTTACCCATTTCTCTTCTCATTTGTACATTAATACCATTCTTAGTTAATGTATCAAAAAATTTACTTATAGTTTCTTTATCACTTCTTTTAAACCCACTACTAGTACTATTATAAGGAATTAAATTAATATACACTAATTTACCTTTAAACAAATTAACTAACTCAAGTGCGTTTTCCACACTATCATTTATTCCATCTAATAAAATATACTCAATAGTAACTTTTCTATTAGTTTTATTAATATAATAATCAATCGCATTAATAACTTCTTTTATTGGATAAACTTTATTTATAGGCATCAATTTATTTCTAGTTGAATCATTAGATGCATGCAAACTAATTGCTAAATTTACTTGTCCAGGAGTATCAGCAAACTCTTTAATTTTAGGTACCAAACCACATGTACTAACAGTAATTTTTCTACTACCTAAATCTATACCCTTTGGACAAGTTAATATATTTATTGATTTTATTATATTATTATAATTATCAAAAGGTTCACCTATTCCCATAAAAACAATATTGCTTATTCTTATATTTTCTTTCTCTTCAATTGTTAAAACTTGTAGCACTATTTCACTAACAGAAAGTCCACGAATTTTCTTAAGTTTACCACTTTCACAAAATGCACAAGCCATATTACAACCTATCTCAGTACTAATACATAAACTATTACCATAATCATGTTTCATTAAAACACATTCAACAAAACTATCCTTAACTTCTAATAAATATTTATTTGTATCATCACTAGATAATTCATCAACAATATTTAAATATTTCAATGAATAATTATTATTTAAAAAATCTTTTAAATCTTTACTTATATTTGTAATTTCATCAAATGATTTTACTCTTTTTTTATAAATACCTTCAAATACCTGAGTAGCATTAAATTTCTTAAAACCATTTGTAACTAAAATATTTTCTAATTCAGTTAACGTTAAATCAAATATACTCATTATTCTAACACAGCCTTTATTCTTCTTACACCAGCACTTGATGCTTCTTCTTTTTTAATTTTAAAATGACCTAACTCACTTGTATTTTTAACATGTGGTCCACCACACAATTCTTTTGAAATATTACCTATTGAATAAACAGTTACTATATCAGGATATTTTTCTATAAACATACACTCTGCACCACTTTTAATAGCTTCATCTTTAGACATTTCTTCTACTGTAACATCTATACCTTCTTTAATCCACTCATTAACTAAATCTTCTACTTTAGTTTTTTCTTCATCAGTTAATTTATGATCACATGAAAAGTCAAATCTCATTCTTTCATCAGTTATATTACTACCTTTTTGATGAACATCAGGTCCAACTACTAACTTAAGTGCTGCATTTAATAAATGTGTAGCAGTATGATATTTAGTTTCTATCTCACTATTACCAGCTAATCCACCTTTAAATTTACCTGCGCTTGCAGTTCTAGATAATTCTTGATGAGCTTTAAATTTTTCCTTAAATCCTTCAACATCAACTTTAATTCCAGCATCATCAGCAAGTTCTAAAGTAAGTTCAATTGGAAATCCATACGTATCATAAAGATGAAATGCAGTTGTAGCATCAATATCTTTATTACTAACTTTAGAAAATTCTCTTAATCCTTTTTCTAGTGTCTTATTAAATTTTTCTTTTTCTTTTTTTAATACTTCTAAAACAATACTTTCATTTTGTTCTAATTCACTATAATACTTTTTATACTTTAATATTATAAGTCTTGCTATTCTTTGCTCCCAATCACTATTTATATCAATTTCTAATTTTTTAGCATGTCTGATTGCTCTTCTAATTAATCTTCTTAAAATATAACCCTGATCAGTATTACTTGGTTTTATACCTGCAGGATCAGCACTAATAAATACAGAAGTACGAATATGATCAGCAATAATTCTCATACTTTCTTCATTACCCTTATAAGGCTTATTTGATATTTCACTTATTAGTTCAATAACATCTTTCCATACACTAGATTCATAGTTATCTAAAACTCCTTCAAGTACAGCAGTTGTTCTCTCAAATCCCATACCTGTATCAACATTCTTCTTAGGTAATTCTGTTACATTACCTTCTTGATCTTTATAAAATTCCATAAATACATTGTTCCAAATTTCAACCCATCTATCATCTTCTGGATCAAACACTTCAGGAATATCATCAGTACTTCTAAAATAAAATATCTCAGTATCAGGTCCACATGGTCCAGAAGCACCAGCAATCCAAAAATTATCTAAAACTGTTTTTGCAATTCTTTCTTTAGGTATTCCTAAACTTAGCCATTTATTATAACTCACTTCATCAAAAGGAATATTACCTTCTCCAGCATATACAGTTACTGCTAATCTTTCAACAGGTATATTTAAAACTTTCGTTAAAAATTCAAAACTCCAAGATATACTTTCATCTTTAAAATAATCTCCTAAACTCCAGTTTCCAAGCATTTCAAAGAATGTATGATGTGTTGTATCTCCAATAGAATCCAAATCATTAGTCCTAACACACTTTTGATAATCAACTAACCTAGTTCCATATGGATGTGGTTCTCCCATTAAATATGGAATTAATGGTTGCATACCTGCAGTATTAAATAATACACTTGGATCATTTTCAGGCACCACTGGCGCACTCGGTATTTGTTTATGTCCCTTACTTACAAAAAAATCAATATATAAATCTTTTAAATTCATTTTTCATCTCTCCTTTATAAACTTTTATATAAACTATCTAGCTTACATTCCAAATCTTCAATTGTTCCATCATTATTAACTATATAATCATAATTACTATAATTATCTAAAGCCGTTTCAGTAATATGTACTTTTTGTCTATCAGTTAAAGTATCATTATTTGGTCTATTAATATGTATACTTATAGTATTTTTAAATTGTTTTTTAACTGCATCTATCTCTTCAGGAAATCTAGCATCACTTATCATAATAATATCAAAGAAATAACTATATACTTTAATATCATCTATTATTCTATTAATAAAAAAATATTTATCTATCTTATTTCTAATAATATCAGTACCCAATTCTTGAAGTAACTCCCTTGGTTTTGTTTCATCCGTTCCATCCCAATTACTAATTCTTTTAGCATACTCTTTAATATAACTACTAAATTGAAGATTAATAACCTTTTTATTAGCTTTCTCATATTTTTCTCTAATAATATTCATCGCGGTATCTTTACCACTCCTAGCCTTACCACTAAATATTACTATTAATGCATCTTCATTTCTTAATTCCATTCATCTCTTCCTTTCACAAACCTTATAATCATTAATAAATTCATTTTGCAAATTTCATTTTAACTTTTTGGTATATAAATATTCTTCAATATGTATTTGCCCATCTAAGTTTAGCACTTTTAACTCCTTAAATAATTTCATAAATGGAATAAAATAATAATTATAATATGACCCACTTGTTCTTATTCTAACACACACCTTATTTTTAGGATGCAATAAATATTCTTTTTTACTTTCTCCTCTTTCAAATTTTATTATAAACTTATCCATTTCCTTAATTATTTCAAAAGAAGGAGCTTCATTATGGGGGTAATCATCACACTTCCATAATATTCTATTTCCTTTTACTAAATTATTATAATAATCTCCCATTCTTTCAACTTTTAATTCTTTTTCTATTTCTTTAGAATAATCTTCATAATTAAATAGTTCACTTTCAAAAAAATTTAAATAATCATTAATGTAGTAATTAAAAGTACTCCTTCCAAACACATCTCCTTTTATAATGGTTTCATATAAATTCAAGAATAATTCATAAATTTTATAGTCTTCTTTTGTTATTACAAATTCAGTGGCATTTTCTATAGTAAAATATAAGTCCAAATTAGGTGCATAAGTTAAACTAAGTTTTTGATTATCTTTAAGAAGTGTAACTTCATCATACCTGTCATTAAATCTTTTTTCTAATTCCATTAACTTATCTCCTTTCTAAAAGCATTAACTTAATTCTTCATACAACATGGTTTAATATTATCATAAGTATATATGTTTGTCAATAATATGTTTGCTATTTGATAAATTATTTAAAGAAAAAACCACATCTCTTCAAGGAACGAAGAAACGTGGTACCATCCTTATTTAACTTAATTTCTCTAACGGGCGAACCCGGCTATTATTATAGCACTCAAAGAATAGCTTTCAAATAAGATACTTCTCTTTTCCACCAACCAAGAGTTCTCTATTTAGCATTGCTTACTTTACTTATTTCTTTTTTAACACTTTTCTCTTTACTGTATCCAAAGAAATCAAATTTTTCATCTAAGAATACATATATTACTTTTAATACTGCAACCACTGGTGTCGCAACAACCATACCCATTATACCAAAGAAGTGTTCAAATATCAACAATGAAATTACTATAGTTACTGGATGTAAATCCATCTTTCTTCCCATAATAATTGGATGTAAGAAATTTCCTTCAATACTTTGAGTTGCTACTATGAATACCAATATTAAAGTTCCTATTAATGGACTTTGTGTAAACCCAACTAAAATCGCAGGTATACCGCCAATATAAGGTCCCACATAAGGAATAATATTTGTAACTACACAGAATACTGCAAATAACACTGGTGCATTAAGTCCAATCAATGAAAAACCTATTATATTTATAATTAACAAAATTAATGAATCTAAGAAAGTTCCATTTACAAATCCAAATAAAACTTCACTTATATTATTAGATAATTTTTCAACATCACCCTTAAATTTCTTAGGAACCATATTTATCAAGAACTTAGTAACATTATTAAAATTCATCAATAAGTAGAATCCTATAACTGCTCCTACTAAAAATTTACCAACTCCACTAATTAAACCTTGTACTATAGAAACTATTTTACTTGGTAAATCGGTAGTTAAATTCTTAGAAAAATCTTCTAAATAATTCATAAATTGCATTTTAACATTAGTCATATCTATATTTGTACCATTACTAAGTTTTACAAATATATTATTAATTAAATCTTTAACATTAAGTAATAATTCAGGTGCTGTCTTAGCCATTTCATTAAGCTGATCTACTAAAGCCGGAATAATTGCCAAACAAAATAAATATATCAAAACTACAAGCATTAAATATACTAAAGCAACTGCCCATCCTCTTCTCATACCTTTATCAGTTAATTTATTAACAATTGGATTTAAAAGCCACGCAATTATAAAACCTAAAAAGAATGGACTAACAACTGACAATATAGTAAATAATATAGGAAAAATATTAAGTATTTTACATAGAAAAATAACACCCATTATAATTAAAAATACCATTACTACATAAAATAAATTTAATATTTTACTTCCAGTCTTAACTACCTCATTAACACCTTCTATATCTAATTTTTCTTTTTTATTATTCATATCTCTTCACCCATCTACCTATATTCTACCATGTAAATTATTAAATTCAATTACTTTTGTAAACACTTTACAAAAAATAAACTCTAATATACTTAGAGTTTACATATTCTCAAAATCTTCGATAGTTTTCATTACTTCTTTTTTACCTTTTTTCATGGCTTTTTTAATATCTTTTCCATATTTAGAAACACAATATCCAACACCTATGCCACCCATCATAAAAGCCATATTTTTCATAAAATTCATAATAACACTCTCCTTCAGTATTATTATTTACTAAATTACTTAATTTATACCTAAAATTTTCTTTAAAGCTGTATTTCTATATACACTATATTCAGTTTTAACAGCATAATTTAAACTATCTATATTTCCAATAATAATTAAACTCTTTTTAGCTCTTGTAACAGCTGTATAAATAAGTTTATTATAAAGCATTCTCTTCATATTAGAAGGTAAAACCACCACTACATTATCATATTCACTTCCCTGACTTTTATGCACACTTATTGCATAAGCTAAAGTAAATTCATCAAACTTACCTTTTTTATAGGATACTACATTACCATTATAATCTATTTCAATAAAAGGATTCTTACCCATAATAATTCTTTTAATATATCCAGTATCTCCATTAAATATATTATTATCAACATCATTAACTAATTGAATAACTTTATCTCCTTCTCTATAAGTTACATCTCTAATAACAATTTCTTTTTTCATGATAGATTCAGGATTAAATATAGATTGCATTAAATTATTAATATTATCTATTCCATTTTCTCCCTTATACATAGGAATCAAAACTTGAAAATCTTCTATAGACATATTCTTATCTCTAGCATGTTTAAAAATTGTAGTTAAATAAGATTTAATTTGTATATCTGGTACTGAAAAAAATTTAAAATCTTCATAATTAGTAGGAAAATCTTCAAAAACTTTTCTATTCTTTATATCCATCGCAAGAGGAATTATATAAGACTCCTTTTTAGTTCTATAAATATCTGTCAAATATATTCCTGGTAAATTTTTATCACTAAGTAAATCCGCTAAAATATTTCCTGGTTGAATACTAGGCAATTGATTAGCATCCCCCACTAAAATTAATTTCACTTTACTTGTTAAACCATCTAATAAACTATTAAATAAAAATATATCTACCATACTAAATTCATCTATTATGACTAACCTAGTATCTACAGGATTAAATCTATTAACACTAAATTCCTTAGTTTCTTTATTCCACTTTAAGAACTTATGAATAGTACTAGACTTTCTATGTACACTTTCAGTTATTCTTTTACTAGCTTTTCCAGTTGGTGCTAGAAGAGTAATATCTTTAAGTTCAATATCACCACATAATTTTTCATAAATATCCACTACTGCTTTAATAATAGTGGTTTTACCAGTACCAGGTCCACCTGTAATAATAAATAAATTATTTAATAAGCTTCCTTTAATCGCTTCTATTTGAGAATTATTAAAAGTAATATTATTTTCTTTTTGATACTTATTAATATAATCATCTATATCTTCTTTATTAAAAGTAGGTTTAATTTTATTTAAATAATTTATAGTATCAGCAATTTCAACTTCAGTTTCATAAAACATATTTAAAGTAATAAATTCATCCACCTCTATAACAGTTTTACAAACAATCAAATCATTAAGTCTATCTAAAAACAATTTACTATCTAAATTAATACTAAAATATTTATTCATCTCTAAATATAAACTTTCTCTAGTAACTAAAGTATCCCCAGTTGTATAACAAAGATTTTTAATTGAATATTTAATTAAAGCATCAATCCTAACACATTCAAATTCATCATGATTAGTTAAAAAAACTTTATCTAACTTTATAAAATTAATATCACTTTCTAACATATATATATTATTTTCTATAATATCAAAACATCTATCTTTATATTTATTAACAATTTTTAAACACTCTTCAGTAGTAAAACCTAATTTATTAAATTCTATAATCAATTCTTGATCTTTATCATATTCTAATATTTTCTTAGTAAGTTCCCTTGCTTTCTTCTCATTCATACCCTTTAATCTAGATAAAACAGGATTACCATTCTTTATTTCATTTATAGTCTCTTCACCAAAAGTATCTACAATTACTTTAGCTGTTTTTGGTCCTATTCCTTTAAATATACCACTAGATAAATACATTATTATTCCATCAGTATCACTTGGTATAACAGATTCATAACTTGTTACATTAAACTGTATTCCAAACCTAGCATGATTTATCAAATTACCTTTAAAAATATAAGTTATTTCATTATTAAGAGGCATAAAATTACCAGTAAATGTCATAGTCTTATTCAAAAATTCTTTTACATCATCACTAGATTCTTTCACTTTAAATAGTCCTACTTTATAACCAGTAGAACTTTCATATAATATTTTAACTATATTTCCTTTAATGTAACTATTTTCTTTCATGAATTAACTATATCATTTTTTTATTAAAATATAAAGAAAAAACTCCATTAAGGAGTTAATTTTATAATTGGCGGAGTGAGAGAGATTTGAACTCTCGCACCAGTTTCCCGATCTACACCCTTAGCAGGGGCGCCTCTTCAACCACTTGAGTATCACTCCATTTGCCTGATTACTTCTAAATGATACCCTATTTTGAATTAAAAGTCAACACTTAGACAAACATTTTTATACAAAGAAAAATAAGTTATCGCCCAAAATTGATATGTATACCCCTAAAAATGGTCGATAACTCACTATTATGTAAAAAATAGAAATGATTATGCATCATTTCTACTTAATATTCTTGCAGGCCTTTTACTAATTGTTCTATAAACCGGTATTAATCCAAATACTAAATTAAACATTAATATTAAAACATAACTTACAATCAACATAATTGGACTAAATTCAATATAACTACTTACATAAGGCATCTTTGCTAATTGATACAATATATAACTCATTATTAAATATCCAGGTGTACTAGCAAGTAATGTAATCGCAAGTATTTCTCCACCAAACATCTTATAAATATCTCTTCTTTTAAATCCAATAGCTCTTAAAATACCAACTTCTCTAACACGAGATAAGAAACTACTTCTAATCATCAAGAAAATTTCCACTAATGAAACAACTAAAATAATTCCACTAAATAATAACTTACTATTCAAACTATCTCTAATATCAGACATATAAACATCTTTACTTTTCTTATAAGAATCTTCAACATTTATATCATTGTCTTTAAAATATTTTGTTACTGCCTCTTTATTTTCAGTATAAACACTCACATTACTTGTAGAAGTTATAACCTTTATTCTTATTGTTTCTGGTCCAACTAAATACTTATTAATATTACTTAAACTTGTGTAATAACCAACAACAGTAAGTTTAGTATCATTAATTTTTGTATCTATTGTTTTATTTAATTTATAAGTATCACTTAAATCATTATTAATTATTACTTCATAAGCATTCTCTGGCATTCTACCTTTAACCAAAGTAAAATCACTTACTAAATTATAATCAACAACAGTACTTTCTTCATCATATGAATATAAATCTTCTTTGCTATTATCTATAATTGTATAAAATTCACTATCACTAACATAAATATTTGGCTCTCCAGTATCAGATATACCTACTATAGTATAATCTTTAACACCACCTAAACTAACAACTTGATTAATGTAATCAATTGCTTTACCATATCCAGCCATCTTAGGATTATAGTCTTCATTTATCACTTTATCTATAATAAATTTATCAACAATTATTTCATTAGATTCACTAATACTTCTACCATATATAATATCATTTTCACTTAAATAACTTTTATCAGTCATAGATCCAGTTAAACTAACACTACTATTAAAAGTTTGATAATACTTATTAAACCTCAATATAAATGTCACAATAGATTCTCCTGGTATAACATACTTTATATCTTCATTATCACTATACTTAACAAAATCATCTAAAGACACTTGTTTATCATTAACTAATAAATAGTTTTTATTATATGTTAAAAAGTTCTTTTCATCCACTTTTAATGAAGCAAGTATACTTGATACACTAAATGTTATAAACATCGCACTCAATACAAAACCAAACAATAACACTTTTTTCACTGCTTTATAATTCAATACTTTCTTTATACCTGTAACTAAAGAAGTAATTGGATTATATATACTTGAGTATCTAACTTTATAATTCTTATCACTTACACTATCTAAATCAAATTTATAATTTTCATATATACTTTTATCTATCTTTTTATAATGTTCATTCACAAATTCAACAGTAGATTCATTATTAAGAACTTCAACCTTTTCATTAGTCTTACTATTTATATAAATATTACCATTCTTAAGAACAATATCTAATTCAATTTTTTCATTATTATCATTATAATAATTTATCTTTAAATTATCTTTATTAACAGTTTCTTTATTTTTAATATCTTTTAAATAAATCTTACCATCTAATCTATAATCTAAATCACTTGGAACCTCATTTTTTTCATCACTAATAACTTTACCATCTTGTATATGCAATATTCTATCTGAATAAAATTCAGCAATATCTTTTTCATGTGTTACTAAAATTACTAATCTTTCCCTAGAAATTGATTTAATTATATTCATTATTTCTAAAGTATTCTTACTATCCAAATTACCAGTAGGTTCATCTGCGATAATAATCTTAGGATTCTTAACAATAGCCCTTGCAATTCCAACTCTTTGTCTTTCTCCTCCACTAAGCATATTAGCAAGTCTTTTTCTATATCTATACATTCCAACACGTTCTAAAACATAATTAACTCTTTTTTCTATTTCAGTTTTATCTTTTAAACCATTCATTTTAAGTGCTAAAGCAACATTATCAAAAACAGTCATATTATCTATAAGATTATAATCTTGAAATATGTAACCTATCTTTAAACTTCTTATCTTATCAACTTTATTTATACTTCTACCAGTTATCTTTTCTCCATCAATAATTATTTTACCTTTATTAACTTTATCTAAACCACCTATAGCGTTTAAAAGAGTAGTTTTACCACATCCACTTTCACCTAAAAATGTAACTAATCCATTGTCAGGTAACTCTAAAGAAGTATTATCTATAACATGTATTTCACTTTTTCTATGTCTATTAAAATACTTATTAACATTAATTAACTTAATCATATTACACCTCACTCCTATAAACACTCATAGAACTATTAGTAAATATCTTTCTAGCATATTTAGTACTTAATAAGAATGTCATAACTATTAAAATAACATAAATAATTATATTTTCCTTTAATCCTAAATAACTCAAGGTATCTTTCATACCACTAGCTATAACATTATGCTTAACTAATTCTAAGAAAGTAATATAAATCAAATACATTAAATTAGTAATTGTTAATAATTCTATATCTAATAATCTTTTTGTTGTTCTAATACTACTACCAAGCATTCTTATAATACTAAAGTAAATATTTCTAGATTTAAGTATTAACTTAATTACAAAATAACTTATAAAGAATAAAACTACTATCAAAGTAACCATAACTAATAATTTTGCTATTCTAAGAACACCTACCATTGTAGATATATATAAACCATCTTTAAGATAGAAAGTATCAAATCCCATATCTTTTAATGTATTAATAACACTATCTTTTTCTTTATAATCTTTAATAAACACACTAGATTGATAACTGTTCATATCATATAACTTATCATAATCTGCTTGATTTACATAAATAGAATTAGAATGCTCATCATTATAATCTATACCTAATAATCTCTTAATATTACTCTTATTATATTCATTAGTAATAGTTAAATCTATTTTATTAGTAAATTTTTGATTTGTTAAAGATACTTCTAAATTAGTTTTTTTACAATTACCCTTCTTACAATTATAACTATCATTTTCGCTAATAAATGCTGTTCCTTCAGGTACTTTATCACTAGATACTAACATATCACTAGATACATAATCATAATTAACTAACTTATCATTAAATAAAAATGACATCTTACTAAATCTATTAATCAAAGTTTTATTAAATTTATTTATTAATGTACTACTCATATAAAAATCTAACTCATATTCTCTAGACTCATCATAAGAAATACCTACGATCTTTACTTTATACTCACTTCCATCACTATTATATATTCCTTCAATATTAAGTTCTTTGTCTAATATTTTATCTCCATCACTCAAATACCAATTATTCTTACTACCACTAACTATTATCTCGTTATCATTTTCAATATTTCTTCCTAAATCAACTTTACCTTTAAACTTAGAAGCCTCATTAGCATATCCATATAAATAAACATCATTATCATAAATATCTATTTGATTATCTAAAACTAAATCATCTCTAACAATATAATCTACATTATTAATATGAGAAATACTTTCATATTCTTCATCAGTTATATTTGTTCCATCTAACTTCCTAATAATAATTCTTTTCTCTAAATCTTTAGTATTAAAAAATGAATTACTTCCACTTATACTTGACTCATATTCACCTTTTTGAAAAGAAGCATATGTCATACTAATTGCAAAAATAATAAACAAATACACAAAACTAAGTAATAAGAACTTTGGTAATATATTAAATGTATTTCTAATACCAAGTCTTAATTTTGATACTATCTTAGCATCTTTATTAGTACTTAAATTAAAATTATCTACTTTTTTATAATCCTTTATTTTATTATCTTCAATTACTCTTCCATCATGCATAGTAATTTTTCTTGTAACATACTCACTTACTTGGTCGTAGTTATGTGTTACAATTATTACTAATTTATATTCACTTATTTCACTTAGTAATTTAATAATACTTTCTGCAGACCTAGAATCTAAATTACCAGTAGGTTCATCAGCAATTATTATAGGTGTATCTTTTGCCAAACATCTCGCAATCGCAACACGTTGTTTCATACCACCACTTAATTTAGATACTTTAGTATGTCTATACTTATAAAGTCCAACTTTCTTCAAAATATCTAATATTCTTGATTTAACCTCTCTTCTTTTATATCCATTTAATAAAAGAACCAATTCAACATTTTGATAAACAGTATAACTATTAATAAGATTAAAGTTTTGAAATATATTACCAATATAATTTCTTCTATAATCTTCATATTCTCTTTCTGTATAATGACTAGTCTCTTTTCCATTAATATACATTTCTCCATCTTCATAAGTATCAAGACCACTTATTACATTTAATAATGTTGATTTACCACTTCCTGAAGCACCAGTAATCGCAATAAATTCACCCATATTAAATTCCAAAGAAACTTTAGAGATTCCAGAACTCACCATACCATTAGAATAATAATACTTACTTACCTTATCTAACTTAATCATTTTTCTTCCTCCATATTAAGAATAACACATAAACTATTATCATTATATATAATTTAGGTTGCTTTATGTATATTCTTCCGTGACTTAATTATATCATTGATTAGAATATTTAAATATCATTTTACAAATCATTTACACTATTTAACATATATTTAATTAATATAACAAAAAAATATCAATTCTAAAAAGAATCAATATTTATTTTTAAATTTTTAATACCTTCATTATAAGCTTTTACTTGTATTAAACTTTTAATTGAATTAGCCACTCTACCTTGCTTTCCTATTACTCGTGACATATCACTTTCACTTACTAAGATTTCTAAAATAGTTCCTTCTTCAGTAACAAATTTTTTTACTTTAACCAAATCACTTTCAGTAGCGATGTTAGTAACAAGAAATTCTGCAAATTCTTCTATACTCATTACTTAGCATTTCTTTCATTATGGAATTTTTCCATAACTCCAGCCTTACTTAATAAATTTTTAACTGTATCAGTTGGCATAGCACCATTTCTTAACCATTTAAGAGCAACTTCTTCATTAATATTAATTTTTGAATCTTCTAATGGACTATATGTTCCCACTAATTCGATAAAAGATCCATCTCTTCTATCATGACTATCAGCTGCAACTATTCTGTAATAAGGTTTCTTTTTACTACCCATTCTTTTAAGTCTTAATTTTACCATTATATATCCCTCGCTTTCTCATTAATATTCTATTACATTTTATTAACAAAGTCAACCTTTTTTGGTTGACTATTTATTTTCATACTCATTTATTATATTTTCTATATATTCAAAATGATGTTCAACTATCCCTTCATCATTTAATCTAGACATTACACATAAGTTACCAGGTATTCTTTTACCAGTCATAGGGTCAGTTAAATCTATATCAATTAAATCCTTATTTTCTAAAACATATAGTCTAGTACATATCTCTGTACTTGTACCATTTAATAAACTTTGTTCATATACTTTAGTATTATTAAAGTACACCTTAGTAGCTAATTCTACTTGAGTTTTTATTCTTTTTAAATTTTTTATTTTAGATTCTTCACTTATTTTTTGCATATTTAATATTGTACTTCCCATAACAACTATTAAAAGTACAATAACAATTAATAACTCTGTTAAAGTAAATCCCTTTTTATTCATATAACCATACACCTACAATTAGTATACAACATTTTATAGAAAAAAACAAAAATATCTTGCTCATCATATAAAATATCTTTTTCATCTCTTTTCTTATCCATATTGATAAAAGAAGCAAAATAATTTGCTTCTTTATTAATCATCAGTTCCAAAAGGTTGAGCGTAAGGTGCACCGCCAAAAGCACTTTTAGTAAATTTAGATTCAAGTATACCACTTAGAACAGTAACAACATCAAAATCTACTGTAGAATCTGTTGACACTGTATATTCATTAGTTGATGTTCTAACTCTTACTGATGCTTTTGGAGGTGTTTCATAAACATCATAAAATTCTATTTTATATGTTTTTACACCACCCACAGATTCACTATATCTTCTTATAAAGCTTTCAAAAAATTTTTCTTTTACCATTCTAATCTCACCATATTGTCTATATACTCCAAAGTCTATAGCATCTATCATTGATGCTTCCATTACCTCTTTTGTCAGATAATAATCTTCTTCATCTGTGGTTGTAAGATCTTGAACTAGCAACAAGACTACAAAGATAAATATTCCCAAAGCAATAAGTAAGTACGTCCAAAAGGCCTCCTTCATTACTCTTCACCTCCTGGTTTAGTGTATCTATTATTATTAAATAACTCATTATCTATAATTACATTATCAGTCCCAACATACTCCATTAGTTCATTGTTCAAGAACTTACTTGAACAACTCAAATCACGCGCATCACATTCCAAAGTTTCTGATAAACTCACCATTTCTTCATTATTCACTTTTTTTATAGAATTACTATTATATTGCTTAATATTTCTTATAGCACTTGGTGTTAAAGTAACCACCATCTCAGGCTGAAAAGTAGAAGTCCAAATATCAGAACCTTTACTTTGAATTTTTTTAATAATTTCTCCTTTATCTTTCCAGTTAAATCCTAATTCACGTACAGAACTTATATTGCCTATACTTTTTGCATCATATATTGAATTAGGAAATAAATTACTTAAATCAACAGACCTAAAATAAACACCTAATGTACTTTTTACCTTATCGTCACAATCTTCACCATCAAGACATTCATTGCAATCTTCTCCATCAGGACATTCATAACACTCATGATAAGGATCATTATCATCTTCACAATCATACTTAGTAATTTCATTAACAACCATATACTTGCAACCTGTCTCTCTCGTTATATCCGCAAATTGTCCTTTACTACCTAAATCTTTAAAATCGTAACAAATATCATAGATTCCATTTTGCCTATCAGACATAACTGGCCAACTATTATCTTCCATCTTTACATAATCTTTACCAGGAACACCAGCCACAACTTTTCCAGTAAACAGTTGAGTCGAAAATGTTGTTGCTTGTCTATATTGATATTCAGTAGAAGTCCTTGCTGCAACAAATCCATTACTAGGATAAGTTTCTGTTTTCACTTCACAATACACTCCCTCATGTGGATCTTTATCACAATCATATTTTACCAATGTTTCAAAATTGCTAGTATCACTATATCCATAGTCATTATTACAACCGCCACATATTTGTGACCATTTTTCATTTATATTATAACGCATTTCAAGGCCAGTACCACCAGCTGTTATACGTTCTATACTTATTTCATAATTGGCTTTAAATGTATAATTTTCTTCATATCCTCCAGGATTACCTTCGGCACATCCTGGTTCTACAGTAGGCTCAACACCACCTGTTTGAAGATATTTTTCAGGGTGATTACAAGTTCTTAAATCTTCAATTAATTGTCGTATTTCTTCCTTCTTACGAATTAAATCACCTAATGCATTTTTAGCCAAACCACAAACTGACTCACCTTGCTTCCAATCACAAACATAACCACCACAATCACAACTATTCTTAAAGTAGCCATCATCCCATGATGTTGATGGATTTGAACCTACTATAGTTGAAGACTTAAAATCACAAGGCGCACTAGTAATAGTAGACAAACCATATTTTCTTGTTGATTCAGTATAATAATGGTTAACAGTTCCAGGGCCTCCTGGACCACCATTAATATAATAAGGTATTTGTCTCAAAGTTATATCAGGACAATCACCAGTAGAAGGACAAGGTGCAGTCATATAACAAGTTAAATCACATGAAGGACAATTCGCAGGAATTACCTCTAATTTTTCAGGTCCTTCCTTACAAGCAACCTCATATCGTGCCCAAGTATTAAATAAACTAACTAATGCAATATTTGCTTGTCTATAATCATATTTCCATTGCTTATACTTTATTTTTGAACCACATTCACTATACCTTTCAATTACACCACTTAAATTACTAATTTGATCTTTATTAACATCATGCTTAAAATATCTTCCAGCCAAAACCTCAACAATGTCTTGAAACCTTAACACAACCTCTTCCCTACAATATATATCGCAATATTTATTTCCTCCAACCTTATAACTACTACTAGGATTTCCAAGAACAGCACATAATTTAGGATCTTCAACAGTACCACTACAAGACACATCTGACGATGTAGCTTCATTACATTTAGTAGGAGTATCGGGCTCAGGAGGTTCACACGTTTCTATAGAAGAACCTCCAGTTTGACTTCCACCATTTCCATTATTTCCGCCACTCTGACCTCCATTATTTCCACCACCATTTTCTTCATCATCAGGTTTAGTAGGATCCGCAGGTTCAGGATCAAACTGACAACAAACATACGTAGTTTCAGTTCTAATCGCTGATTGTATATATTTACCATATTGGCTTCTAAAATCTTTCTCATTCATGTAAATTATTTTATTAGATAATCCAGTCACACGTATATTCCATTGATAAACCTCTCCTTTAGATGCCTGTGCATGTCCACCTTGACTTGTACAATCACTTTTTGAAGTCCAAGATCCAGCATTTAAACTAGATAGGCCTAAGAAAGAAGTTATGAAACATAAAATAATAGCTACAACTTTTTTATTCATTAATCATCCTCTTCTTTCTTTTAACAATAACTATAATTATTATATAGACTATTGAAACAACAACAACTGGAATTACAACATACAAATAATATTCTTTAATAATATCAATCAATTTTTGTTTAGTAGTTCTATCATCGGGCTTAGTAGTTCCATTTTTAATATCTTCTTTAACTAACTCATTGAATTCTTTTTCAGTTAAATCTTGATTTCCATTATATTTTTTTATATCATCTGTTGTATAGTGTTCTTTACACCTATCAACATATTCAGTAGCTTTTAAACACTCTTCACTTTCATTATATTTATTAAAAATACCAGTTGTAATTTCATAAGTTTTAATTGGATCTTTACCACATGTTCCATCACTATAATACACGTCAAATGTATATTTAACATCTGTATAAATATCAGGTGATACAAACTCAAATGATTGAGATTCACCATTTGCTGTATTTTTATGAATTCCACTTTGTCCATCATAATTATTAGTTACCTGAAAATATATTTCATCTGTTTCAAGTACAGCTATAACAGTTATTTCCTTATTATCAATATTTGGTGGAATTAAAATAATAGGCAAATTTTCTCCAGCTTTTTTAGCCGTTACACAATCAGCATTTAGTATATTAATTCCAAAAAATATACTAAAAAGCATCAACAAATAAATTTTTTTCATACAACACCTTCCTTTTACTAAAAACCATGTTTTACCTTTCTTAAAATAACAGAATAAATACTAATAGTAATTATTAATGTTACTGTAACAACAATTACCTTGATATAAATTTCAGAAACAAACTCAACTACCTTCTCCATAAAAGTCAATTCTTTAACTGGTTCTTCATCAGGCTCCTTAATATTACTATTTTCACTATCCTTTTTTAATAAACTTAAAAATGTTTCCCAACTAATTTGATAATCTAAAAATCTTGAATTGCAAACACTTAATTTTTCATGTCCAACACATCCAGTATTATTATAATAAGGATTTTTATATGGAATTCTTACATAAATTACTCTTAAATTCTCATTTGGACAATTAGTATCTTGACTTGCCATCACACTAATTTTATACGTTTGACCCAAATATAATTTATCAATAAAAGCCGTTCCATCTTCTGGTGCAAAATATCCTCCATATTCATCTTTAATATAAGCTTTATTACCTAAATTTGTCACAGTCAAATCCATTAATTTTGTTTCTTCATTATACTTATAACTAGTCTCGACATAAGCTGCAAAAGTATTGAGTTCTCTTAAATCTTTATAAGTGCATTCAGCTTTAAAAACTAAAGGACTTATCATAAATAAAGAAATAATAAACATAAACTTTTTCACCAAATCACCTCTTTATTCTAGATAAATTATATCATTTACTTAAAACTTTAACAATATCTAATTGAAAGATTTTATTTAGTATGTTAAAATTTTATTAGATTAAGAATAAAGAGGTGCTAAAATGTTTGGAAGTATTAAAGCTATAAATAAAAACTATGCAATAGTTAATTTAGCAACTGATGCTAAAAATTTAGGTGATATCTTAAACTTACACGTAATATTTGAAGATAAAGATAAAAGAATTCTTGGAGAAGTTGAAGATATTGATGGTTCAAGTGTTAAAATTAATTTTTTAGGCGAAATAAATGATAAAAACTTTATAGGTGGTTTAATAAAAAAGCCAAGTTTAGATGCAAGTGTTAGAGTTATAAATGAAAAAGAACTACATGTCTTAGTTGGTGGAGACAAAATGAGTTTTACATTAGGAGTTAGCCCATTATATAAAGATTATCCAGTAAGTGTTAACTTAAATGATTTATTCAGTAACCACTCTGCAATATTCGGTAACTCAGGTAGTGGTAAAACATATGGAATATGTAGGATCATTCAAAATGTATTTAACATGCCTACTCTTCCATATAAAGCAAACATGTTTATATTTGATTCTTATGGTGAATACATAAACGCATTTAAAAATTTAAACAAAATTAATTCTAATCTGCACTACAAATTAATAACTACTAACAGAAGATTAATTAAAGAAGGAAGTGAAATACTTCAAATACCTGTTTCACTACTTTCTATAGATGATATATTAAATATATTAGATGCTACAAAATTCAGTCAAATATCTATAATTGAAACAGCAATAGAATTGGCAAAAATATTTGCTTCTAACTCGAAAGAAGTAAATGATTATAAAAACCATTTGCTAGCAAAGGCAATAACATCAATAATGTATACTAATCAAACAAGTGCAAAAATAAGAGACCAAATCTTTGATATAGTTGCCAATACATATACAGAACAAATCAATTTAAATGCAGTTATACCAGGCATAGGTTTTACAAGAATATTTAGACATTGCTTTGATATTGATAGTGAAGGAAGATTTGCAGAAAGAACAATAATTGCAGAATATATAGAAAGTTTTATACAAGATGATAGAGAATGGAAAATCGATACATCAAATGTAACTTATGGATTAAAAGAATTAGAAGTTGCTTTAAATTTCACTCTATTTAGTGAAAGATATTTATTAAACCCAGATATGTATGATGAAGCAATAAGTTTAAAAGTTAAACTCCATAACTTAATAAACAGTTCAAATAATCTATTCTTTACTAATAGAAAATTCAACTCTATCAAAGACTTTATAGCATATTTAGTAACAACAAATGATGGAAAAAAAGCACAAGTAATAAATATTAACTTAGAAGATGTAGATGATAGATTTGCAAGAACAGTAACTAAAATTTTTGCTAGGTTATTTTTAGCATTTGGTAAAACAAATGAACCAAGAGCAAGTATTCCACTTCATATTGTACTAGAAGAAGCTCATAGATATGTAATTCAAAATGATGATGTAAACCTACTAGGTTATAATATATTTGAAAGAGTTGCTAAAGAAGGTAGAAAGCACGGAATATTACTTGATCTTATAACACAAAGACCTACAGATCTAAATAGTAATGTAATAAGCCAAGCAGACAATTTTATTATATTTAAAATAACACATCCAGAGGATTTAGACTATATTACCAGAATGATTCCAAATATGAGTGCTGATATCATAGAAAAACAAAAAAGTTTACAACCTGGTACATGTGTAGCTTTTGGTAGAATACTAAAAATACCTATGATAGTTAAAATGGAAAAAGCATGTCCACCTCCAGAAAGTGCTAATGCTGATATATTTGCTAGATGGATGATTAATGGTAATGATGAAAATAATATAGAAACTCAAGAAAAGGTTGAAACTGAAATAAAAGATACAGAAAAAGTTGAAGAATAAAACTTCAACTTTTTTACTTTACAAGTTTAGCATGAATAACTAACCTTCTAGTGTGTCCAGAACATGTTGATAAAGTTAATATTTTATCATTTGGATTAATAGTCACATTAAAATTATATATACTTCTTCCCTTTATTAAATTGATAAATTCCATATACTGTTCATCGTTAAAAAAATTAGTTTCCAAATAATCAGTTGTATAATCAACCCTATATATAGAAAAAATCTCCCATTTCATTTCTTTATCTAATGTATTAAAAGTAATATATTTATTTTCTGGATTAGTATACCAACTATAATTAGTCGTACTCTTTAAATCTCCAAACATATATCCACTTAATAAGTTATGCCCATATATAATAGTATTTTGATCTAATTCTTTACTATTATTTCTAGAATCCATATAAATCCATCCAGTTATAACTTCCCTATCATAAATATCATGCGTATTATAAAATTCATTGTAAGGACCTTGTAAAACAGGATAATTAGCCAAAGTATTATTTACTCTAACCCATCCCACTACATTTTTATTTATTTGAAGTAATTTATCAAAAGTTGTTGGTATATTTGCATAATAATTTATATATTTAGGTTCTTCAGGAACTGGTTCTGGTTGAGGTACTTCCGGCTCAGGTTCTGGCTCTACTATATCAGTATCATCTATTTCATCTATATTGTTAGATATTTGATTATTATTTTCAAGCAAAGACATTTCCAATTTTCTAAGTTCTACTACACTCAAATACTCATGATATTTATTAGATATTATTAACACAAACCCAAAATACATAATTATTACTAAAGAAAGTTTAATTACATTCATAGTTAAATCTTTAAAAATATTATCATTAAAAAAATCATTACTATAAATAATTTTAATTTTTTTATCTTTTTTATTAAAAGTTTTATTAATTAATCTTAATTTTTTAGCATCTCTACTTATATTATCTTTATTAAAGTCATTTTGATGAATATATATACTCACCTCATTCTCTTTATATTTTCTCAATTCTTCAGTAATATAATCTATTACTTTATCTGCATAAAAATATAAATGAATAACCTTTAAAGAAGTATTAACTTTTAAAAAATCATCTAAATTTTCATATACATCTTCTTCTCTATAAAAATATATTATTCTTTTATAATAAACACTTTTTAAATTTTTAAATCCATTACTATTAATAAAATCTAAAGTAAAACTATAACTATTGTTAAAATTCACTGATACATCTCTATTAGCAAATTCATGAACATACTCACTTGGCATAAAATAGCACTTTATGTATTTTATTCTTTTTTTTTCTAATAATATATTACACACTCTTGTTGGTAAAGATTCCTCAATATCAAAAGTAACATTATTATATTCTAAAATGCTACCAACTATATAAAAACTTTCAAAATCTTCAAAAATAAAATCATCTATATATTTAATTCCAATAATTTCATTTATTATTTCTTTATTTTTTCTAGCAAATCTTTGTGTATAAAAAAGAGTATCATTAACCATTACATTAGAGTTTACATCTCTATTATAATGTATATCTAAAGTTTTAATTATTAATGAATCATTTTTAATAGTTAAACTAAGTATTTTCATAAATCTCTCCTATTTTTAAGTTTAGCATAAAAATACTATTTTATAAAGAAAAAAAAGTAAATAATTCTTTAATTTTATAAAAACACATGATATAATGAAAATATAATAAGGAGGAAGATATGAGAAAAAGATTGTTAGTTGGTACACTTTTACTAAGTGTATTACTAGGAGTCAGTACATTGAATGCAGCAAGCCATAGTGTTAAAATTCAAAAAGAAAATGATGCTAAGAAAACACTTAGTAGTGATGGTACAAATATTCTAAACACTATTAACACTGAAAAATCAGACTTAGCTAATGGAAAAGTCGCAATTGATATAATTATAGATAATTCTAAAGATATGGAAATATTCTATGTTGTTGATAACAGCAGTACTATGTCAAGCATAAAAGCTAATGTAATTGACTCTTTAAAAACTAATGCAAAATTATTAGAATCAAGAAACGGAGTAAATCAAGGAGTTGTATCAAGTACTGATGGAGTAATTTCATTAGAACCACTTGATACTAAAAATATTGAAGCTAGACTTAATAACATTAAAACTAGTGTTTCAAGCACTAAAAATGGTGAAATATTTGATTCACTAGAAAATGCAACTAAAAACTTTAGTTCATCTCAAGGAAGTAAAATAATAATATTAGTTGTAAATAACTTAGGTACTTTAAGTGAACAAGATATTACTAATTTCAAAGCTAAAATAGATTCATACACATCTAAAGGTATTCAAATCTATGCATACAATATTGATATGACTGATAAAACAGCATTTAATACTATTTTTAGCACAGCAACTAGAATTGAGGTTGTAAGCACTAATTTAAGTACTTTAAATCCTGCTAATGTAGTCGCAAGTACAATGCCATCTGTTAAAAATAATATTGTAACTACAGTTTCATTTGATAGCTACATAACTGATAACTTTGATATTGTAGAAGTTAAAGCATCAAAAGGAACAGCAAGTTATGATGCAAATACAAAATTGGTAACTTGGACTGCAGGTTCAATTGAATCAAATGAAAAAGTAACATTATCTTATTACTTAAAAATTAAAGACGTTGTTGATTCTAATGTAATTGAAAAACTAACTATGAGAACTAACAGACAAATAAGAGTTACTCAAAATGGTCAAACAATAGGTACATATCCTGCTGATAATCAAATAGATGATCAAGTTTGTAGCCCTACTATTATAATTTTAAAAGAAAAAATAGTTAACCCACAAACAGGAATAGCTGAATATATTATCGCAGGTGCTTGTATGTTATCCGTAGCTTTAGTTACTCTAGTTATAATGAATAGTAAAAACGAATTCAATAGAATTTAAAATAAATTAAAACTTCAAGAAAAATCTTGAAGTTTTAATTATTTAATTCATATTTATCTATAACATTTTTTATTTGATATGTTTGTATTAAACCATATTCAGGTTTAACAATTTCAAGTACCTTACCATTTTTAACATACAACATCATAGGAAGCTCAGGATCAAATTCAGTATCTTTAAATACATCTTTGATTACATTTTTATAATTATCATTTTTCATATAACTAGATGCATCTACATACACTACTTTAGAAACAACATCTTCTTTTTTTATAAAATTTAACATTCTTTCTTCCATATTATATATTTTTTCATTATTTAAATATCCAAAATATAACAAAACATCATTCATTTCAGAAACAGAAACATTTAATTCTTTAATACTTATTTTTTGAACTATTCCATCTAAAGGACTTGTTTGTAATTTTTTTACTTTATATGTTTTATACCAACTGTTAATATATAGTGTCAAAACAACTACAGAAACAGCAATCAATAATAAATATGCATAATTTTTCGTTGAAACTTTCTTTTTTTTCATAATAGCCTCACATCCTGATTAAATAGTATCATATTTTAAAAAAATTTTCAATTAAAATGTTGACAAAGAAATAAAGTTTTAGTAAAATTATAAATGTTGATTACGCAGGTGTAGTTTAATGGTAGAACTCTAGCCTTCCAAGCTAATAACGTGGGTCCGATTCCCATCACCTGCTCCATTGACGTTTCTGTTCGAACTTTTAGTTTGAACTTGATATATAGAATCAATCGAAAGATTGATTTTTTTGTGTATTAAACTCCCGTCTCAGCTTGGAAGTCATACGAAGAAATCATCCTAAAAGAAAGGATGGTGAAAAAATGATTAATATTATTAAGCAAGAAATTAATATTGATGATGCCTTAAAAAGAAAATTAGAATTTATTTGTGAATTTAATCATACTACTCCTACATTTATAAATGGTAGTATTCGTAAAGTTGATAAATCTAATTTATCTTATATAGAACCTCATAAAATTATAATCAATAATACTACGTTTCTTGCTTTTAATTATTCTAATGAACTCTATATTAAAAACTTTGGTAATAAGATATTAATTAGTGAATTAGATGGTTATTTGAAAGCCAACTAGTAAATTTGTCGAAAATAGTTTATAATTAGATTAGAAAAAGTTATATCTAATTTATTTATGGGCGAAGTAGTACAAATAAACCCTAGTTGTGCTACTTTGCTCTTTTTTAGTAAAAGGAGTGTGATTCTATTGGATAATAACAAGAAAATATGTGGTCTATATTTAAGAGTATCGACCGAAGATCAAGCCCGTGAAGGATATAGTTTACCAGAACAAAAACAACGTTTAGAAGATTTTTGTAAGTTTAAAGGTTATATTATTAAAGATTATTATGAAGATGCTGGAATAAGTGCTAAAACAGGTAATTATAGACCTGAATTTGAAAGACTTAAAGAAGATATTAAATCAAAGAAAATAAACACTATAGTTGCTTTAAAACTTGATAGAATAACAAGAAGTATTTATGATTGGGAAGAACTTATTACTTTTCTTGATGAAAACGATGCTTATTTAGACTGTGCTAATGATGAAATAAATACTACTACTGCTAATGGTAAAATGATTTCAAGGTTACTTATGAGTGTATCTCAAAATGAAATAGAAAGAACAAGTGAAAGAACTAAAGTAGGATTATCTGGAGCAATTAAACAAGGACATATTCCACATCAGGCACCACTTGGATATAAACACGAAAATAAGAAATTAGTAATTGACTACACTACTAAAGATGTTGTTGAAAGAATATTTAAACTTTATCACGATGGTTTATCATATCAAAAGATAAGTACTCTATTTAACAAAGAAGAAGTTTTAGGTAAAACAAATTGGAGAGATTCTTCTATTACTGCAATACTTACTAATGAGATATATAAAGGAGATTTTGTTCATGGTAAAAGAACTAAATCACCAACTTATTATGAAAATGTTGTTGAACCTATTGTATCAAAAGAAATGTGGGAAGAATGCCAAGTACAAAAGAAAAAGAATTCTAAAAGTTATCAAAGAACTTTAACTTATCTTTATTTACAAAAAATAAAATGTCCTAAATGTGGAAGAATCTTAGGTGGTAAAGCAACTCAAAAAACTAATGGTAATGTTTACTACTATTACTATTGTCATGATTGCAAAGTTAGTTTTAAAGAAACAGTTATAGATAGATTCTTTAATGATTTTATAAACGATCTTGTTGAGTATGATTCAGTAGTAAATCAATTCTTTTTACCAATGATTAAACAAAAGTTTGATGAACCTAGAGAAAATATTGAAAAAGATATTAAAAAACAAAATGATAAATTAGAAAGAATAAGAAAAGCATTTGTTGATGGTATATTTACTGAATCTGAATATAAACTTGAAAAGAAACGTGTTAATGATGCTTTAAATAACCTAAAAGCAGAGCTTGATGAATTAAATGTATGTGATGAACTTAAATTTACTCCACAGGATATTTTGTTAAAAAGAGATATTGATTTTATTAATAAAGTTAAACTTAAAGAAGAATATGATAAAAGAACTAAAACTTGGAAAGATTATACAAGAGAAGAAAAAGCAAACCTTATAATGAATTATGTTGAAGATGTTGAACTTGAAATGATTGGTAGTGAAATATTCTTAAAGAATGTTAATTTTAGAGAATCTATTTGTAAGACTTGTAATCAACTCTTTGCAGATGGTTATTTAGATGTTAATACGCCAACATTATTTGGTAATCTAGTTGGAACATTAAGATTTAGTAATTACCTACCTGAAGAAGAAGTTGGAAAACACATAATGAGATTAAGACAATATTATGATGTTGGTTTTGAAGAAGCAATTTACTATGTTGAAAAAAGAGTATTCTATTTTAATTATATTATATGGAATTATATATATAAGAGAAAATGATAAATTTCAAATGGTAGATGTTAATGATGCATTTGATTATATTCCAGATGAAACCAATACAAGTGTAACCTATATGAAAAAACCAGTACCAATAAAAATTGGTGTTAAACCAGTATGTATAGAAAGAAAGGAAGAAGTAAAAAATGGATAACAATAAATCAAAAAAATAAAATTACTTATACACAAGTTGGTGATTATCAATTACCTAACTTAAAATTAAAAGATAATAATGATAAGCCATTAAATAAATATGGATTATTAAAATTAGATTACTTAAAGAAAAATAAGAAAGCATTATATCAACAACTTATAATGACAAATGAACTTAATAATTATCTTTTTTCAGTCGGTAATGAAGCACAAGATATGATAGATAAACTCATGGAAGACTATATTAAAAATGATTCTAGACTTTCTGAAAAAGCAAAACAAGAAAATGAGTTATCTTGGGTCGGTCTTATGAATAATTATAAAGCTTGTGCTGAAGAAAAAGTTTTACAGGAATTAATTTATAATTAGTTCTTGTAAAACAAATAAATTAACGTGGCACGTTATGAAAATACATATGTATTTTTGTAAGTGGCGATAGTTAATTGGATTCTAAGGCAGTGCCTTAGCCCCCGTATTTTGATAGTATGTCAAAATACCTAGGGGGTTAAATATTTTGACAAACAAAATAGTATTTAAAAAAGGAGTGTGATTTTTATAGAAGAACTAGCTTACTCTTTCCATATTAGAAGTGATAAAAATAAGAAAAATATATCAAGAGCAAATGGTAAAAATAATATAAGTGGAACTACTTCACTATCTAATAATGCTATTCAAAATGCTAAAACTTTATCTAAAGTTGATAAGCATAATTATAGAAAGTATGATGATAAACAAGATGAAATTGTAATAATTAAAGGTACTACTTCTTTATATGATGATGTTAAAAATCTATATAAAACTGAATTTGATGAAGCACGACTTGAATATAATTCTAAACAAAAAAGAGATGATAGAAAGATAGATGATTATTTTACTAACATTTCAAATAATATAAAAAATGATCTTGCTTGTGAAATAATAATTGAACTTGGTGATAAAAAGTATTGGGATACCAAAGATATAAATTATAAAAAGAAAATGACTAATGTATTCATAGAGCAAGTAAAAGATTTAGAATTATTAGTGCCTAACTTTAAAATAGCAAGTGCTATTATTCATTATGATGAAACTAGTCCTCATCTTCATATTGTAGGAGTTCCAATTAAATATAAAAATAAAAATGGTATGTCTAAACAAGTTTGTAAATCTGATGTATTTACTAAATCTACCTTAGTAAATTTACAAGATAAAATGAGAACTTTATGCATAGATTCATTTAATAAAGAATATAAAACATTTTCTAAACTTACTGAAAAAAAGAAAGGTAGAAATTTAGATTATAATGTATCTGAAATGACTAACTATCAGAAAGTTAAAGATGAAATATCAAAAAATCAAAAAGATTTAGATATTATAAATCAAAAGTCATTGGAATTAGATAATGATACAACTGATATTAAAAATATAATTAATAATCTTAAAGGTAATATTACAACTGGTAAAAATAATGTTATTTTAAATCAAAATGATAAAGAAAAAATTATCAACTATATTGATAAAGTTGATAATACTAACAAAGAATATAAAAAGATAAATGAGCTATCATTAACTCTTAAAAATGTAAATATTGAACTAAAAAATAATAAAATACTTGTTGAAGAAAATAATGCATTAAAAGTTAAAAATACTGCTTTAGCAAGTGAACTTGAAAGCAAAAATGATGAAATTAACGATTTAAAAGAAAATAATTTTAGTTTAAAGTATGAATTAACTATTTGGAAAAATAAATTTATGAAGATAATTAATTTTATAAAAAATAGATTAACTAGATGGCAAGATAAGGAAAAGTATCAAGAATTTACAAACGATTTACTACATCATGGAGCAATAGATTATGATACTTATGAAGATATTATTAATACTAAAAATGTAAAAGAAAAAGATGATTTTGAAAGATAAATCATCTTTTATCACTATCTATGCATACCCGTTGATTCTTTTTTTTCTAATCCATCAACATCAATGAAATATTTTTCTTTTGCAACATCTGATAAATGATCTTTTTCTAAATCATATATTGAAGCTATACTCATTTCAGCATTCCTAACTTTTTCTTCATTAGAATATGGTAAATTAGTTTCTAACCAAGTTAAAGTACCATTTGCCATTCTACCAAGAACTTTAACATCATAATTTGCATTTGTATTTTCAAAATGTAAACATCCAGGATGTGTCATTTCAAAATATGCCATCATCTCTTGATTTTTCTCAAACCAATTAGATAAAGATTCCGAAGAATTAACTAATGGTGAAATTTTTTTATTAAAATTAATATTTAATTCCACTGTTTTCCCTCCTTAATATAATTATACACGAAATTTTAACTAAATCATAGTAATTTTTAAAATTTTGTGTTAAACTATAACTAGTGATTGATATTTATATATTAAATCGTTAAAAAGTGAAAAGTTGTAGATATCTTCGACAACCGCTCCATTTGAAATCAACTTACGGACTTAAAAGTTCGTAAGTTTTTATTTTATATTGTCAATTGTATGATTGGCAAAAACTCCGTCCCCATTGACACACTTTATTGCACAAAACAAACAAGCACTTTATGAGACATTATTGATGGCGAATAAATTAACTCATCACCTTCTTTTAGTCAGCGATTTTTGTGGGAATTATTATAAAGAACTAATGAAAAATTATATTAAAAATGATGAAAGACTATCTGAAAAAAGCAAAAAATTAAATCCATTGGAATGGGCAAAATTAATGAACAACTATAAAAATATAGCAGAAGAAATTTTTTTAAATAAATACGTTTTTATATAAATAATCTTCAAAAAAGAGGAAAAAATTATCAAAATAATTTAATCCTCTTTTTTTTGAATATGGGAATAAAATCTATGTCTAGCCAGCACTGAATTTGTACTCCTGCACAAATTCTATTATGGCTCCCTCAATCCCAATAAGATCATTTAATCTTTTTAGCCAGTATAAAGACAGTTGTAACACTATTACTGTTAATAGCTGAAGGAGACATTTCCATTTTTTGTTTTCTAAATAATTCTGTATATGGAAAAGAATGAAATAAATCATTTATTTCTTCATCTGTATGATAGCACATATATAATGAGTTTTTGCCTTTTTCATTTAAATATGGTTCATCTGCCATATCTTCACCTTGACCTATTTGGTATGTAAATAAAAATAAACCATTAACTTTTAAAATATCATACACATCTGAAAATAAATTATTAAAATCATTCTTAGGTAAATGAAATAGAGAATAAACAGCAAAAACAGCATCTAATGAATTATTAGAAAAATACCTTTTTACATTAACCATATCATCTACAATATATGGAAATTTTCCATGTAAATTGTATGCACAATCTTTCATTTTTTTTGAAAAATCTAAACCTATATACTCATAATTTTGTTTATTAAAATAAGAATATGTTCTTCCAGAGCCTGCACCTAAATCTAAAATTTTAGCGTTTTCAACTATGTGTTGTTCAAATTTTTCATATACATCTAAATCTTCAATATAAGTTCCAAATTCATTGCTATATTGTTCTGCTATCAAATCATAATTTTTTTGAACAGATTGTCTTTTATCAAAGGAACTTTTGATAATATCCATCACTATATCTCCTTTAAAATTTCTTCAAACTTTGTATAACCGCTTTCTGCATTTATATGCCCACCATTTTTTATAACATACTGTTTATCAGTAAGTTTGTCAGCAAATGCTTTTTCAACATCATATTTAACATATGGATCATTATCAGAATAATAGCAAACTATATCTTTGCAATATTTTTTTACATCATCAAAGTTATCAATAAACATTGGTTCATTAACAGCATCAAAATCAGAATCAATACCTAAATAATTGTTAAATCCACATACAAATATTAACTTCTTTACTTTTATCTGATTCGTTATTAGATATTTGCATACAAATATAGGTGCTATGCTATGAGCTATAATAACTGTATTTTCATTTATATCTAATTTGTTTAAAACATTAGACCAATTTTCAAAATTTTGTTTTCCTACACCAACTGGCATTTGCGGAATCAATACTTTTTTGCTATTTTTTTCTAATTGTTCTTTTAACCATGGAAACCAATTTCCATCCTTTGACCCAAAGCTACCATGTATAATAATATAATTATTCATTTTATCACTCCTACCTATTCGACTCCAATATTCTAATTTTGCTAAATATAACCCAATATTATTAAATATACCAAATTTTAATGATATATAATAGTTAAATGTTTCTATTACATTATTCAAATATATGTTTTGATATTCATTTAAAATTGTAACCTCTTTTTTGGATAAATAATGATAATCGGAATAATGAAGGTTATTTCTGCACTTTCTATTTATAGAATAAAAATCATTTCTTATATCTTTTTTGTTCTTTTCAAATATACTATCGATAACACTAAATGTTATTATCATTATTAGAATAGTTTAAATTGGTATTATTATTTGGTATTTGATTTGGCATATTAAAACTATTTTGTTGATTATAATTTAAATCATTATTATTCATTTTTTCCTCCTACACTACATAAGACATTATATCATAGAAAAAATAATAATTGTATAATTTTTTAAAATGGCAAAAAAAATTGCAATAATATTGTAAAATTGTAATTTTTTTTGTATAATATGGATAGATAGTAGGAACGCTATTAAAAAAAATTAAGGAGATATCGTTGTGGACAAGTTTCAAAAATACAAAAAGGACATCGTTAGTGGATTAAATATTGCAATTATATTGGCTGCAATAAGTTTAATTGGAAATTTCTTTGTAGATGCAAGATTTTCAAATTTAAACTTAAAAACATTATTAGCATATATTATAGTTGCAGGCGTTGCTTTAGGTTTACTATTTTGGGCTAGAGAATCTGCTAAAAAAGAAAAATTACTTGGTGGAATATTAACATTAATTGTTGGTATCATTATGTTCTTTGCTGGCGGGTTAATTGATGAAATACTTGGAGCAGTATTTATTGTAATGGCAATAGCGTATTTTATTGCATATAGTAAATACAAAAAATAGAGATACTTAAAGAAACATAAAAAATAATCAATTTTATGTTTCTTTTATCATAAAAGTATATTATAATGTATTTAGTGATTGATAATTATATATCAATTCGGTTATTAGAGAAAGAGTTGTAGATATCTACGACAATCGCTCCATAAGATAAAATCGTCGCACTAATGTGACGTTAATGATTAAATCAATTTGAGAAGATTGATTTTTTTGTGCATTATTGCAAAGAAATGTGTGATGCGATATAATTAAAATAATTAAAAAGAAAATCAATATGAGTGATGAACTCAAAATCGACAAATTAATTTACCGAATTCCTACATTTTATTTTACCATTTACACCGAAGTTAAAGAAGAACCAAAACCTAAAAAAGAAGAATATATTATTGAGAATATTGCTAAGGCACTAGAAGAAAATATTGAATGCTTAATGAAAGTAAAAAAAATTTCACTATCTTGGTTACTTTGAAGATGAACGAGCAATTGGTACTAAAATTAAATATTTAAAATTGCAAAATACCATACTAAAAAAATATATACCTAATATCGAAAATGAGAAAGACAATGCCAACTAAACATTGTCTTTCTTAATAAATTTTTTAGTAACTACTTCTTCGTAAGGTACGAATTGAAAATCAAAATATGTATAATATCCACCTTTTGGACAATTTAAATACTTTGTAATTTGATTGGCTGCAGTTTCCGATATCTGATTTATTCTAACAACTCCATCATCAGTTTGAACCAATGGTACAACATATCGTGTTTTAGCTTTTATATTAACACAATATTTTTCATCAGCAGGTATTGAACTTCTATAAACAGTATCAGCATCTTGGAATAATTTAAAACTATCTGATAAGTATTTATCTTCACAAGTTAAAATTTTATCAATTACTTCTTGTTCTGAAAGTGTATATAAATCTTCTATTGTTAAATAACCAGCATTGTTCATTGACTTACACATATCTGCTAAAAATTGCATTACAGTTCTATCTTTATCACTTATCCATTCAGGCCATAATTTTGAAATTGTATCTATATATTCTTCACAAACTTCTTTATCTTTAAAAGCAAGTTCTTGTATGCCATCTTCATTTGTAGTTACTACAATATTGTTATACATTTTTCTAATTTTATCTAATTCCCAAACTCTGAAAAAAGTTAAGCCACTTGCAAATGTATATTCAAATCTATCAGCAGATAATTTTGGAGTATCATTGTCCGCAATAGGATAAATTTTATAGTCATCCACTTCTTCTAATTTTATACCATCTCTTTTTAACAAACTCATTATTTTTGAAGAATTTCTAATAATGTCAGATGTTTTTTCTTCAGTGGATTCTTGAGTTTCTGAATCACCATTCATAAAGTCTATACAATGTTTAAATACTGGTGTAGCAATGTCGTGGAATAGACCTGCTAGTGTTTGTTTCTTATCGTGTGTAAAATGCCAAATAATTAAGGCAACACCAACACTATGATCTAAATTAGAATACCAATATCTAACATTAAAGCATTTAGAATAATCTGTACCACAACTCATACTTATTTTACTAATTCTTTCCATTTCAGGAGTATCAATATACTCTAATAACCATTCCGGAAATTCTGGCGATAGAATACTAAAATATTCTTTTACTTCATCATTTAAACTATCATAATATTTTTTCATTTTTTCACATCCTTATATTATAAACAAGTATCAGCAAAACTTCTGCCAAAATCATTCTGCATAATTACTTGACCTTGAATATCAATACTAGTTGTTATTCCATTACCTTCAGCACGATTCATATTATCAAGTACTATTTTATTATTTACTATAATATTAACTGTTTTAAAACAATTATAGTCAAAACCTTTAATTCTATTATCTTCGTGATGTATTAATCCTAATCTTATCAAATTAGAAATAGATGTAGATAATTGAAATTCATCACCCAAATCTAACAATTCCATGACTATATAATTTGGATAAGCGCTACTATAAACTTTATTACTATTATCTATTTTTAATATTGCATGTGCACAGGCAACTTGTCCTAAATCTTGTAATCTTTTAAAAACTTTTGCATCCAATGGTGTTAATTGTCTTATTATTTCAACATAACTAGGATGTGCTTTATCTTTTATATCTTTATTCATTGATGAAGTTAGTAAGTTCAAATACATATTTCTTAGTTCATCTTTGTCATAAGTATATTTTAATGATTCAAGCGCTGGCCCTGCAATCATTAAATCTGGTTCTACTATTTTTTCTTCTGGTATAGAACTCAGTTTTTGTTCCAATTCATTTTTAAAATCTTCTAATTTATACTTAAAGAGTGCATTAGCCTTTTTTACCGGATAAAAAACAACATTGTTAAATAATCCTACTACAGATTCAATTATTTTTCCAGTTTGTACTACTGCACCTTTAATACCGTCATTATAAGCATCTTTTGCAACTACCTTTGCAACCTCTTTTGTAATTTCTAAAGTTTCCTCTGTCATAATATTCCCCCTAATAGTAATAATTGTTAAATATTATACTATAAAACCACAAAATTAGCGATACTTCTATTGAAATATTTTTTTTATATTATATATAATGAATTTATCAGAGAGATTTAATCAATCTTGGGAGTATAATTTTGCGCATACGTGTATAGTTAAGACTCCATTTGAATACAACTTACGAACCTATTATGGTGTCGCAAGTTTTTTTATTTTACATTTGCAAAATCGAGTTAAAAATATGGAAGAACTCTACCATACTTTTGATTTGTTATTTTTAATTAAATGACTTGCGAAATTTTATTTTGCTTCCAACTGTTGTATATGCATTAGAAAATGTTGCATAAGTCTTAGATGTAGCAAAATAGTGATAAAATTCGTTTAATTTGCTGTATAATTATATATAGGAAATGATATACTATGTTAGTAATTTTTCAAGGATTAGATATTAGATAATTGTTGTAAAACGACGTTAGTTCAAATGATAAAAATATTACATGGGATTAGATATCCTGGTTGAAATTTCAAAAAAGGTTGAAACAAATATTTAATATTTCTAATAAAGAAAAAAGTATTAAGTAAATCTTGGTATGATACAGATGGTGAAAAAATTATAAATATGTTTAATTGAAAAAGTAAATTAAACAATTCAATATATTTATACAATACAATTTTGTCTTTCATCCTTTTTCTATCAAACTTAAACATATTAATTATTATTATAATTATTTCATATTATAATATTGATATTTTGCTTGATATGAAGAAGATATTGTTTTGTGAATACAAGTAATATTTATAAATACATCTTAGTCTATCTAAAAGAATAAGAATTGAAACAATTATAATTTAATTAACAAAAATGTTTTAAAATTAATAATTTTCTAGTATAATATATTTAAGGAGGAACGATTATGTCTAAAAACGACAAAAAAAGAAGGATTATTTTTGAAATAATAGGAGGTTTTATATTACTTGCAATAATTATTTTTTTAGTATTTTTTTTGAATCGTAAGTATGAGGTAAGTTTTTATCTAGATAATGGTTCAGATGTTCAGGTAGTATATGTTAAACATAATAAAATACTAAATTCAAGTAATATTAAAGGTAAGGAAGATTTAGGAGAATCATTTGTTGATTGGTATGAAATTGTTGATGTTAAAGATGGAAAAGACATTTTAGCAGAAAAACCATTTGATTTTAAAACTAAAATTAATAGAAATGTTAAATTAAAAGCAGTTTTTAATGATGATGTAAAAACAATTACTATTAAATTTGATTCAAAAGGAGGAAGTGAGGTTAAAGACATTGTTATTCATGAAAACGTTAAATTAAAACTTCCAACTGAGCCAAGTAAAGCAGGTTATAAGTTTGTCGGATGGGAAGATAAAAATGGAACACCAATTTATAACGATGCTCTATTAAGCGAAGATACAACTCTATATGCAAAATGGGAAAAAATAGAAGAAAATAAAAATACAACTAAAGAACAAACACAAACAGATAATAAAAATACAACTAAAGAACAAACACAAACAAATAATAAAAATACAACTAAAGAACAAACACAAACAAATAATAAAAATACAACTAAAGAGCAAACACAAACAGATAATAAAAATACAGTGTCTTATTATTGTGAAAGTGGCTATGTTTTAAAGGGAACTAAATGTACTAAAACTGAAACTAAAAATGCAACTGGTAGATGTCCACAAGGTTTTAGTGCAGGAGCATGGGATTATGATTATTGTACAACTGAAATAGATCCAGAAGAAGAATACAGATGCCAAGACACAGATGAATACAAAGCAAGTGAAGCTGTTCTTGATTCAACAACAAATAATTGTTATTATAGAAAAGATTATGCTGTATCAAATAAATTTTATTGTTCAAGTCATGGTAGAGTATATTATAATGGCTATTGTTATTTTGCTTCATTTGATGCTAATAAGGTTAAATATTGTCCTTCAGGAACATTAAACTCAAGTGGTATGTGTGATTTACAAATAAAGAAAGTATTTAGTTGCGAAGACGGATGGACATTGGAAAATAAAAAATGTACTAAGACATCAGTTGTAGATGCTAAGAAAAAATAAAAATTTTAAAAACTAATGTAAAAAATCAAAGTCTAATGAATAATCTAGTTCATCTAAGCTTTGATTTTTTTTGTTTAATTTACTTTTTAAATTTAAATTATTATTTATATTCTTGTTATATTAATTCTTTATATTATATTAGACAAAACTTCCATCGTGGATGGAAATATCTTCTACCTTAGATGGAAATATTTTCTACCCTAGACATCAAATATATATTTTTATTCATAAGAAAAGACTAGTTTATTTCAAACTAATCTCACTGATAAATTGTAATTTGTATTTATCTTTTCTTAACAGGAAATTGAATCTCTGTTAAATAATCTTCTTCATTTTCTTTATTCCAACATCCATCAATATAACATTCTCTCGCATTATCTATTATCTCATATCCATTATCTTCAATGTATTTTAAAATAATATTATAAGAATCTCTTAAATTATTATAAGCTCCTTTGTGATAAATACATACTGCTGTAATAGGATTTGATTTCATAAACTTAACTTTATCAGTTTCATTGCCTAATTTTTCAACTGCTTGTGCATATCTAATCTTAATATCTTTTTCTTTGTATTCTCCATCTAAATAACTGATATAACAATAATCTGGGTTTATGCACTTTAAGTTTGGATTTGCTTTTGCACATTCTGTTCCTGCTTGTAAAACAAATTCTGTAATTTTACTAAAATCCTCTACCATTCCATCACGATAATAAATAATGTAACTTGGAATGTCTTTGATAAAAATCTCATTTTTCATATTGTTTTCCTCCAATAAATAATTTATTTTAGAAAGCTCAATATTAAAATTAGCAATATTTTTCTCAATTTCATTTTTTCTTTTATTAAGAATTAACGACATATCTTGTCCATCTAAAACCTTTTTAATGTCTTTAATTGATAAACCTATTTGCCTTAAGGATATTATCTTTGAAATATCAACTAACTGACTACTTTCATAATACCTATAACTCGTATCTTGGTCTATAAAAGCAGGTTTTAATAATCCTTCTTTTTCATAGTATCTTAATGCCTTTATGGTGGTTTTAGACATTTTAGAAAAATCTCCTATTTTATACATATCTTGCCTCCTCAAATTATTTATACAACCTACTCTAAGGGGAGAGTCAATATCTTTTAATGAATTTTTTTAAATCATTAAATTCTAATTTATTTAATAATATGTGCTGTAATAATTGTATAACTATATGAGTTAATAGTTATCTTTATATTATCAATTTCACAATACCAGTTCTTGCCTTGTTTATATATATTACAATCTTTATCTAATACTTTATTTTTACAATAATTAACTACATCATTAGTATCTAATTTAAGATTTCTCTTAATTCTATCAATACCCATTTTGGTAGTATGAATTTTACCTATATTAGATAATAATATTTCTTTATTCATTTATTATCAACTCCATAAATTGTAATTTGGAAAATTTTTATATTTCTAACTTATAAAGTCTTTCTACTGGAGAGTCATCTTTAAAAGTTTTTACTTCTTCAATAAATTTCCATCCAAACTTTTCATATAACCCAATATGCTTAGTATATAAATATAGTTCTGTTAATCCTAATTCTTTCGCGTTTTCTTTTACTATATTCATTAGTTCTCTTGCCACATTTCTTCCTCGGAATTTTTCATCAACATACACATTTATAAGCCAAGGATAAAGGTCTGGTCTGCTGTTCAAGTCATCTGACATAGATAATTGATACATACCTGCCGGTTCTCCATCAATTAAAGCAACAAAAGTTTGTGGCAACTTATTTTTACATAATGAATGTTCAAAAGTACATTTTATTTCTTCAATACTTTCATTATTTTTTATTCCTAACCAATTATAATACCAATCACATATTTTATCAAAAAAAAGATTATTGCTTTCTTCTAATTTAATTATTTCCATACTTTCAACACCATTTCAAATTACTATTTATCTGTCACTTCATATATAATTATACCATAATTTCAACATATTTTGAAACTAAATTTAAACATCCAACATTTTCTAATGCATATACAACAGTTGGAAGCAAAATAAAATTTCAAATGAATATAATATAAATATTGACTATTTAGTAGATTTATCAAATGAGAAATACATTAAATTTGAGAAAACTGAAATTGACAAAGTTAATTTGGGTAATAAAATAAAAGAAGCAAGAAAATCGATTAACTATACTCAAGAAAAACTTGCTTCGAAATTAAATACAACACACTCTGTTATAAGTGCATATGAATCAAGAAAATCAACAGTTTCAACACTATTTTTAATAGAGATTGCAAAAATCACAAATAAATCTTTAAATTGGTTATTAAATTAAATTCAATGAAACTATTTCAATTTTTATAGTTTCATATAAAAAACGTCAAATTAATCGACGTTTATTTATTTCAAAATTTGCCAATAACACCTACTACTGCCACAAATTCTCATTTTTCTACATTAAAAGATACTTTATCTAAAGCAACTACTTTAGTACTCTTTTCCCCATATATCTTAGTTAAATTCTCTACTCTTAATATTTCCATATTTTCCTCCTAACGAGTCCATTATACAAAATTTAAAGGACTACTAAGTGACAAAAAGTCCAATAGTAATCTATTGAACTAATTATTCATTAAAATCTTTTATTTCTTCTTCAAAACAATCTTTATAAAAATACTCTACATATTTTTTATTACGATTTACAAAAGTATCTTTTATAGGTATTAAAGTATAATCTTTAAGTACAACATATTCATAAGTAAAAGTTAATACTTCATCATAATACTTACTTAACATAGTCATTTTTAAAGTTCCACTTGTCCTAGTATTACCTTTATAATAATCTACTACTTCATAAAAAGCTTTATCAGTCTTTATAATTCTATCATTATATACATTAAGAATCTTTTCACCTTCATAATTACCACTTATCTTCTCTTTAGTAAAAGGATAATCTTTCTTTTCAAGAATATCATACCAAGGAACACTTAATTTATATATAACATTATCTTTAATCATATGATTATTAAATACAAAATCGTAATCAAACTTAGTCTTATATACACCCATGGAATATGAATCATAGAATTTATCAAGTTTATAATTAGCCTTATTAAACATACCATAATTATCTTCTACTTTATTATCTGTATTTATATCATTTAACTTATATTCTATATCATCTTTAGTTATAAATGTTATATCAGCACCCATTGGTATTCCTATATTAAGAATTTCCAACTCACTAGGAATATCATACACTTTCTTATAACTTAATTCACCACTTTTTAATTTAGATGGATCAAATATATAAGCCTTATTGTTACTAATAAATGTATATTCATTAAAATGAGTATTTTCATTTAACACATCTCCACCTAAAAACTTCTTATAATCTGTTACTTCTTTACCACTATTTTTAGCTGCCTCTTCTATTAAACTAGAAGGTTTATTATTAAATAACAATACACCTAAAATTAACAAAATAAGTACTAAAACACCACCTATAATATACACATACTTTTTCTTCATAATTCACCATACCTTATATATAGATTTTAACAAATTAACCAAATATTATCAATTCTTTTTAACTAATAAAACATAACTTATACCTATTGGTGCTTTTATCTTATTATCTGGATTTAAACTATTATAATCTTTAAAATAATTCTCATTTACATACTTATAATCTATATGTTCATAAATAAGCATATTAGAATACTCTCCAATATTCTCCATATCACTATATGAATAAATAGACTTCATCTCTTCATTAAGACTACTAGCTAATTCTTGATTAATCCTTTCCTTATCAGTTTCATAATCATTAGGATAATCAAACAATATAGAACTACCTTCACACATATTATCACTTAATAACTTAATTGTTTCTTTAAATACTTCTTTATCTAAATAATAACTTATACCTAAAAGAGAACAAAAAGTCTTTTCGTTAGGATTATAATCAGTATTAAGTAAACTCTCTATCCAATTACTATTAAAATCAGTAGAAATATAATTAATATTTTTATTATCTAACTTACTTAAACTTACTCTTCTAATCTTATCTTTAATCATCTCTTCTTTATCTATCTCATACACTTTAACTTTATCATTCACCATAAATCCTGATGTATCATACCCACTCGCAAGTATAAGATATTGTTTTAAACCAAGTCTAATTTCATTATCTAAATGTATTTGATTAAATTTACTTCTTGCCAATACAGAAGGTGCTAATTGATTGTTTATTATCCAAAGTAAAGGATTATCTCCTTTATAATTAGGATTAAAATAATTAATTCCACTCTTTAAACTATTACTAATATTAGTAATCTCCTCATCAGTTAAAAGTTCATTAGCACACTTATCATTATATACTTTAATATTACTATTCATAGTATGATAATATCTAAGAAAACAAGTTATTAATGCTGTATTAATTTGCATATTTATCAACCTCCTAATATTTAATATCACACTTTATAGTATTCTACAAGTCTTGAAAAAAATGCTAAATTATGGTAATATAAAGTTAGAATTAAAGAGAAAAACCTACACAAAAAGAGAAAAATAACTTTTCTCTTTTTAATTTACTCTTTTCTTTTTAGTAACTATATTATTGCATATTACAAACACAAATGTAAAACCTAAAAGTATTATCATATTTATTATAACTGGCATTAAACTATTTAAATTTAACACTTGTATTTCTTTAAGTAAGTCATTGCTATTTATGAAATAATATGCTGGAAATATATGTCCTAATAAAAGTACTCCATCAGGTAACCATTCACTAGGTACAAAAGCCCCACATAAGAATGCTGAACCCAAAGCCAAAACATTTACAATACCATTTACTGCATCTTTACTTTTAATTAACGAACATATTAACAAAGATAATGACAAACAAGTAATAGTAAATACAAAAGTATTAAGTATATAAATAAGTCCTCTTGTAGTTAATAAAGGTTTGCCTAAAAGTATAATTCCTAAAACCACATATAACACAAACACTATAAGAGAATAACCTAAACTAGATATAAATAATAACTTATTATGTTCTTTATAATCCATACTACTAATTATAATTCTTTTATTAATAGTAGTTTCCTTAAAACTAGTAAGTACTAAACATATAATAAACATAATAACTGCCATTATAGAATAACTAGCAAAACTAAAATATCTAGATATATTACTTAACTCACTTTCATTAAGTTTAGATGTAACTTCTACTTTAGAATTATTCTTTAAAGTATTATTAATATTACTGATTAACTCTTCTTCATTATTAAATACACTCAAATAAGTATTTTGAACATTCAAATACTGAGTAAGTTTTAGCTCTTCTAGACTAGAATAATAATCTCCAGAACTTTTTATATTTAAAGTAACACTCTTACCATTTAAAGTATCAACTCTATAATTCTTAGGTATATAAATTATATAATTAGTTTCCCTATAAAACAAAGAATCATTCATTTCATCTTCAGTATTTACATCTTGAATAATATTAGCATTATCCTTTAAATAATCTATTAAATTCTTAGTAATTCCTTTATACTCATCTTCATTAACTATAATAATATCTGGTTTGGAACTAGTAAATTCTACTGTATTATTATTAGAACTCATATTAATACCACCAAATATAACTAACATTACTGTATAAAGTATAATAGTACCTTTATATTTATTAATAATCTTCCAAAAAGTCTTAAATACTGTCATATTGTTGCCTCCTTAATTTCCCAAGAGAAAATCTTAAAAGTACTATAGAAAATATTATTAAACTCATTATATTAAAGAAATATCTATTCATCCCATTTAAATAATAAAGTGAATAAAATCCATCAGTAATCATATTCGCAGGATTAATTTTATTTATAATTGGTATATTCTTATCTATAACATATTTTAAAGTTACACCAGTCATACCAGCTAAAGTATTAAATAACATAGTAATACCTATTAGTATACCAGACTTTGCTCCTTCACTAGCCTTAACATTAACTCCAATAAATACTCCCATAGAAAGTCCTGCAAAAACACTTATTAATGAAAGCAAAATTATTAATGGTAAATTATCACCAAAATCCGCTTTAATGACAAATACACAATATATAAATAATATACATAAGCCAATTAATTGAACAACATAACTAGCAATCAAATTACTAAATAAAATAGTACTTCTCTTTAATGAACTAGTATTAACTCTTTTACCAACTTCACTCAAATTAGGTAAAGTTTTATTAACCATATAAAGTGATATTGTACCACCATAAAGTATAGTAAGCGCAATTAAAGTATAATATTCAATCATAGTATAACTTAAATTAGAATTAGAAATATCATTTAATTTAACATCACTAGTAATTTTATCAGTAACTTTATTATATATATCTTTATAATCTATATTAGTATTACCATTTTTAAATTCATCTTCTATCTCTTTATTAATTAATGTTTCATACATATTTTTATTAGTGTTAATTTCATCTACTACAGTCTTTATTATAGTTTCATTTATTCCACTTGAATTAACAGTAATATTAATAACATCATTAGATAACACTAAATACCCAGTTATTTCTTCATCACTAAGTAACTTCTTAGCATTTTCTAAAGTAGTATACTTAGTATTAAACATCTTATTTTCACCTGTACTCAACTGATTAAATGCTTCTTTATAAAACTGATTATCATTAAACTCTTGATTATCTATAATTGCAATATCAATAGTACTAAGAGTTTCTCCTTTTTCTATATTATTAAATGCCAATTTAAAGAAAGTACCTAATATTATTGGAAAGGCAAAAGTCCAAAATATTAAACTCTTATTTCTAAATATTATCTTTAAAGCATACTTAAAATTATGTAAAAACATTAGTCTCTTAATTCCTTTCCAGTTAGTTCCAAGAACACATCATTTAATGTAGGTCTTTCAGAAAATATTTTATTATATTTAACTTTATTATCTTTCAAATAATCTATTAAATTTCCAAGATTATTTTTGCCTTTTTTATACTTAATTAATAAAATATTATTTGTATAATTTACTTCATCAACAGTCTTAAATTTCTCTATATCTTCTAGTATTTTACTATCTAAATTATTAACTTCAACTGTAATCTTCTCTTCTATATTAGTCATTTTCTTTAACTCATCACTAGTACCTTCAGCTATTATTTTACCTTTATCAAGTATTATAATCCTATCACAAAGTATTTCTACTTCTTCCATATAATGAGTAGTATAAAGTATACTAGCACCTTCTTCTCTAAGTTTTTCTATTCCGTTTAATATACTATTTCTACTTTGTGGATCGACTGCAACTGTTGGTTCATCCAATATAATAAGTTTAGGTTTATGTACAATACCACACGCTATATTAAGTCTTCTTTTTAATCCACCAGATAATTGTTTAGGATAAAACTTTTTATAATTCTCTAAACTAACCAACTTAATTGCATCTTCAATATATTTTTCTCTAATAGTTTTATCTTTAATATATAAACCACAAAAATAATCTAAATTTTCATATACAGTTAATTCTTCAAAAACAGCAACTTCCTGAAATATAACACCTATCTTACTTTTAATATCATAAGCATCTGGAGTCATCTTCTTACCAAATATTTTAACAATACCTTTATCACACTTTAATAAAGATAAAATCGCATTAATAGTAGTAGACTTACCACTTCCATTCGGACCCAATAATCCCAAAATTTCTCCTTCTTTTACTTCAAAAGACAAATTATCAACTGCAACTAAATTTTTATATGACTTAGTTAAATCTTTAACTTCTATTACATTCATTTATCATTACCTTCCTTCTTATTTAAACTACTTAAAGCCTTAAATTCCATTGTTAACAAATTACTTACATCTTCATCACTAAAATACATATTATTACATGCAACCAATGTAGCAAGTCCATGAGTAAAAATCCACATTTCTACATGAAAATCCATAATATTTTTAACATTACTCTTCATTCTAATTAAATTAGATATCTCTTTAAATTCATCATCACTTTCTAGTAAAAAATCACTTGGTATATAGTTATTAAAAAACAAAGATTTAAACAAATTACTCTCTTCTTTAGCAAATCTTATATAATTAATACCCACTTGTTTATAAGAATCTTCCACACTCTTATCAAATATATAAGCAAAGAAATATTTCTTAATTTTATTATATAATTCTTTCTTTAACTCATCAGTATTTTTAAACTGATAATAAATAGGTCTAATAGATGAATTTAATTCTTTAGCAATAGTCCTATTACTTAGATTTTCTATACCATTAGTTCTAACTATTTCAAAAGCTATTTCTAATATTTTTTCTTTAGTAATCTTAACACTCATAAAGCCTCCTAATAAAATTGTATCACGTGATACAATTATTGTAAAGTAAAAGAAATATTTCTACTTCTATTTTTCATTCAAGTCTATAAAAGCTATTTCTTTAAAAGTATTATCACGCTGTTTTTCATAAATTATACCTGAAGTTGCTATACCACCTAAGTCCATTTCTTCCTTAAGTACCTCCATGGGACTATTGTATTCATATTCGCTTGATGGATATTCAACAAAATAAACATAGCTTTTTTTAGCAAAATATGCTTTAATTTTTCCTTTAGAAAATAACATTAAAACATAATCCATCGTAGGTAAATATTTCCTATCATAATCATTTAAACCATTCATTAAATATTCATAAAATTTTTCCCGCATGTATACTCCTTATTTATTTAAACTGAAGAATAGTTTATTCATATAATAAAATTTTACTTACTAGTTGAACCAAATCCTCCAACTCTTTCACCAGTTGCCTCATCATCATCTGTTATTAAATATTTTTGGAATATTGCTTGACCTATTACATCTCCTTTTTTAATTTCAACATCATGATCAAAAAAGTTATAATAAGCATACATAAAATGTCCATCATTATCAGGATTATTATAATAATCAGCATCTATAATTCCTATAGAATTTGCTAAAACTAAACCTTTCTTTCCTGGATTACTTGATCTATTAACTAATTTAATATATTCATCATTTTGGCAATATGCCTTAAGACCTGTCTTGACTAAAGTTGGTTTCATTCCAGGTTTAAATGCTGGTATTACAACATCTTCTATTGCTTCAACATCATAACCTGCTGAATATTTAGTTTTTCTAACAGGCATATTAACCCCTTTATCTTCAAATCCTTTTGCTACTTCAAAGCCTCTTAATCTCATCTACTATACTCCTTACTTTCATATAAAATTACTTCATTACTTTTTAACGATTTTTGAACATCAATTACTCTTTGATTACTTGAACCTCTCCATTCAAGAGTAAAATCATGTAAACTATCCACATATTGTCCATCAACTAAAACATCTAAATATTTCATAACTTCTTTATTTTTTAAATGTTTATCAAATAAGAATCCACTCCAAGCCCATAAACTTTTATTAGGATATCTTTCTTTAAAAGCTTTAGCTAACTTTGTAGTACCTTCTATATTATTAGGATGCATTGGTTCTCCTCCTAATATCGATAATCCTACAATATGCTCACTTTCACATAATTTCAACACTTTTTCTATTGTTTCATCTGTAAACTCTTCTCCTGCATCAAAATCCCATGTTTCCTTATTAAAACAATTTTCGCAGTGAAAAGCACACCCCTGCATGAATATACTGACCCTGATACCAGGGCCATTTGATATATCCATCTTTCTAATTCTATTGTATCTCATAATTATGCATCCTTATTATCTATATGTATTACTCTTTCTTTAATTTCTTGTGTTCTTCCCTTATTCCAGAAATTAGTTCCAATATATCCACAAGTTCTTCTAGCTACATTTAATTTATCGTGATCTCTATTACCACATTCAGGACAATACCATTCCAAATTATCATCTAATAAGATTTCACCAGTATATCCACAATTTTGACAATAGTCACTCTTCGTATTTAATTCAGCATACATTATATTTTCATACATAAATTTAATTACTTCCATTACAACATCCAAGTTATTAGTTAAATTTGGTGTTTCAATATAACTTACTGCACCACCTGGACTTAATTTTTGAAATTCACTTTCTAATTTTAATTTAGTAAATGCGTCAATTTCTTCAAATACAGGCACATGATAACTATTAGTAATATAATCTCTATCAGTAATGCCTTTAACTACTCCAAATCTATCTCTTAATGATTTAGCGAATTTATAAGTAACAGATTCAATAGGAGTACCATAAACACTATAATCTATCTTTTCTGCTTCTTTCCACTCTTTACATTTATTATTCATTCTTTGCATTACTTGAAGTCCAAATTCTTTTCCTTTACCATTATCAGTATGAGAATGTCCTGTCATATATTTAACACATTCATAAAGTCCAGCATAACCCAAACTAATTGTAGAATAACCATTATGTAGTAAGTCATGTATACTAGCACCTTTAGGAAGTCTAGCTAATGCTCCATATTGCCATAAAATTGGTGCTACATCACTAGTTGCTTTTGATAATCTTTTATGTCTTGCTTGTAAAGCCTTATGACAAAGTTCTAGTCTTTCATCAAATATTTGCCAAAATGTATCCATATCTTTTTCACTTGATAAAGCTACATCAGGTAAATTAATAGTAACAACTCCTTGGTTAAATCTACCATAATATTTAGGTTTACCATTTTCATCAACATAAGGTGTTAAGAAACTTCTACATCCCATACAAGGATAACAATTTCCATTACCATTAGCATCTATCTTATATTCTTTCATAATCTTTTCAGAAATATAATCCGGTACCATTCTCTTAGCAGTACATTCAGCAGCCAATTTAGTTAAATAATAATATTTTCCTTTAGGATTAATATTGTCTTCTTCTAGTACATAAAGAAGTTTAGGAAATGCTGGTGTAATATATACACCCTTTTCATTCTTCATACCTAATATTCTTTGATGTAATACTTCTTCAATAATCATTGCAAGTTCATCTTTATATTCTTTAGTTTCTCCTAAATACATGCATACACTTAAGAAAGGCGCTTGACCATTTGTAGTAGTCATTGAATTTATTTGATATTGGAATGTTTGTACTCCATCAGTTATTTCTTTCTTTAAATCTTCCTTAGCATATTTTTCACAATCTTCTTTACTAAATTTACGTTTTTTATATTTATCTAAGTATCTTTTGTAACTATCTCTAACAAAAGGTGCTAAATGAGTAAGTGTAATAGTTGCTCCACCATATTGACTAGATGTTACAGCTGTTATAATTTGTGTTGCAATAGTCATTGCTGTTAAAAATTTATGTGGTTTTTCTATCATTACTCCATTAATATTAGTACCATTTTGTAACATATCTTCTAGATTAATTAAATCACAGTTATGTAAAGCATTTTGTGCAAAATAATCAGCATCATGGAAATGTATAATTCCATCTTCATGTGCTTGTACTATATCTTCACTTAATAGAAATCTCTTTGTAATATCAGTACTTGTAATACCTGCTAGATAGTCTCTTTGAGTAGTAACTACTTTAGCATTCTTATTAGAATTTTCAGTATTCCAATATTCACTTTCTCCATCTATTAATTCCTTAATAGCCAAATCAGTTGTATTACTTCTTCTTACCAACTCTCTTGTATATCTATACGTAATATATTTTTTTGCTAGTTCATACTTACCAATAGACATCAATTTCATTTCAATGATATCTTGTATATCTTCAACTAAAATTCTTTTCTTTCCTAATTTTTCTATATGTTTAATAATATTTTTTATTTGGGTAGATGATGCTTGATCTTCTTCTTCCACCTCACTGTTGGCTTTCATAATTGCATTTTCAACTTTTTCTGGACACCAGTCAACCATATGTCCATCTCTTTTTATTACTTTCATGTAACTCCTCCTACCTTTTCTAAATCTCATTATACACGATATATTTTATATTCAATGTTGCAATTGCAACTTTTTACATTATTTGCTAAAATTATACTTAGAGGTGTAAAGATGGAAAATTTATTTAATGGAATTACAGGTAAAAACAAAGAAAAACTTTTATCATATTTAGAAACGTACACTATAAACTACAAAAAAAATATGACCATCTTAGATAGTTTTAAAAGAGATAACATAATCTGTGTTATAACCGCTGGAAGCCTTATAATTACTAGGATTGACAAAAATGGAACAAGAACCATTATAGAAGAATTAGATGAAGGGAGTATATTTGGTACTACATTCTCAGCTATTAACAATAATGAGTATGAAATACGTACAACTGAAGATGTTTCTTTGCTTATTTTTGATTTTGATAACATAATAAATTTTGATGAAAATAGACTTTCGTATTATACACAATTTTTAAAAAATTTAAATAAAATACTTTTTGAAAAACTAGCTAAGAATAATGATAGAATTGAAGTTTTGACCAATAAGAGTACTAGAGATAAACTTCTTGCATACTTTAATATGGTTAGCAGAAGAAATGGTTCAAGAATAATTTATTTACCTTTTAGCTACACAGACCTTGCCGATTATTTAGCTGTTAACAGATCGGCAATGACAAGAGAACTAAGTAACATGAAAGTCGAAGGTTTAATTGAAACTAAAGGAAGAAGAATTAAGTTACTATATTATTTTGGTTAATTTGACTTTTTGTACTTTATATGGTATAATTTAGCCATCTAAGGGGGATAAATTATATGAAAGTAACATCTTTAACAAATAGTCAGTTCGAAAAACTAAAAAGATATAATCCAGGCGAAGGTATCACAAATACTGAAGCAAAATTATTCATAATGGGTAGTGAAAGAAGCAAAAAAGAAAGACAATTGTTTAAAGTATATTATGATAGAGAAGGTTTAAGTTTTAGTAAGAAACTATATAATATAAACATATTATTAATATATAAAAAAATATTAAATGAACAAATTCCAGAATTAATTACTTTAGACGGATTAGGAACAGTTGGCGGTATAGCACTAGGACCAGTAATGCCTTTCATAGAAAAAGCAACTAATTTAGAAACATTTTTAAAAGATAGCAATAACCCATTAGAAGATAAAATAAATTATTTAAAAGATGTTGGCACTATATTAGAAAAGCTTAAAAATATAGAAGGATTCCCTTATCATTTTTATTTAGGTGATATGCATGAAGCAAATTTTATAATAGACAGAAACGGCAAATTGAGAGTATGTGATTTAGATAGTGCGTGCTTAACAGATGAAATATATTTTCCATCAAAATACTTATTTTTAAATCCACTTATATCAGAATTTCCAATGAAATATAAAGAAGATGATAGAGGTTTTCAAATACCATCAAGAAATACGGATTTATATTGTTACATAATGATGTTTTTAAATACAATTGCTAAAACAAATATGTATAATTTAAGTATGGAGCAATTTTATCATTATATAAATTACTTAGAAGATTTAGGTTTTAAAAAGGATTTATTAAACGCAATTGAAAAAATGTATTGTAATGGCGATAATGAAAGTATTCTTCCATTCATAGATGAAATACCAATAAAAAAAGCTTATCAAGCACATCATTTAGTATATAATAAAAGAACAGGTAGAGACTTAACAAATCCCTATTAACCTGTTCTTTTTATTTACCTTCTTCTTTCTTTTCTTTCTTATTAGTAGATTTAAAAGAATAATGTTCTCTTACTTTATCCTCTATCTCATCTAGTAAAGCTTTATTTTCTCTTAACATTGCTTTGACATTTTCTTTACCTTGTCCTATTTTTTCTCCTTTGTAAGAATACCAAGCACCACTTTTTTCAATAATATCCAAATTGCTAGCTATATCAACAAGTTCACCTTCATGACTTACACCTTGTCCGTACATAATTTCAACTTCAGCAGTTTTAAATGGTGGAGCTACTTTATTTTTAACAACTTTAACTACTGTTTTATTACCTATAACTTCTGTTCCAACCTTAATTTGTTCAGCACGTCTTACATCAAGTCTAATTGATGAATAAAACTTAAGTGCTCTTCCACCTGGAGTAGTTTCAGGATTACCAAACATAACTCCAACTTTTTCTCTTAATTGATTAATAAATATACATATAGTATTAGTCTTATTAATAGCACCAGATAATTTTCTTAATGCTTGACTCATAAGTCTGGCTTGTAAACCAACATGCGAATCACCCATTTCGCCTTCTATTTCAGCTTGTGGTACCAATGCCGCAACTGAGTCAATAACTATAATAGACATAGCTTCACTTCTAACAAGTGCTTCGCATATTTCTAATGCTTGCTCACCAGTATCAGGTTGACTTAATAACAAATTATTAATATCTACACCTAAATTTTTAGCATATACTGGATCTAAAGCATGTTCTGCATCAATAAATGCAGCTCTTCCACCAGTTTTTTGTACTTCAGCTATTGCATGTAATGCGAATGTTGTTTTACCACTTGATTCTGGTCCATATATTTCTATTATTCTTCCTTTTGGATAGCCACCAACACCCAACGCAATATCAAGTGCGAGACTTCCAGAAGATACAACATCTATATCCTTAACTCCATCTTCCCCTAACTTCATAATAGCACCTTTTCCAAATTGTTTTTCAATATCCTGTAATACCTGTGCTAATGCCTTATCCTTTTCTTCTGTTTTCATGTTTTTTACCATAATGTCCTCCTATTTGTAATTTAATTTTACAATTATTTTTTTTATTTGTCAACAATTTTTCAAACATTTGTATTCAAAAACATTTATTTAATAGTTATAACCTACAAGCAAAGCTTGTATACTTATTTTATTAAAGTAAACATAGTAAGTCAAGGCTAAAATTAAAAAAAGTATAGGCTAACCTATACTAAAAATTCTTTATAATTTTGATAATACTGAATTCCACTTATAACTGATAATATTGTTGCAAAAGCTATCAATAAATCAGCAATTCTCAAGCCAATCAATTCGAATGGTAGATTATAGAAAAGCATTAATGTCACACCAGTCATCATACATATAGTTTTTAATTTACCTGCTTTGCTAGCTCCAACAGCGCCTTTTTTATTTCCAGCAACCATTTTTATACAATCGACTATTGTATCTCTACTTACTATTATTACAGGAATAACAACATTTATAAATCCTTGACTAGCTAAAATAATTAAAACACCATTAACTAAAATCTTGTCTGCAATCGCATCCATCACTTTTCCTAAATCAGTAACCATATTATATTTTCTAGCTATATGTCCATCAACAAAGTCAGTTACACTAGCTATCAAAAATAAAAACCCACATATAAAATATTTAATGTCTACTTGTAAAGATCCATTAATTACAACTGTTGGCATATTAATACCAATTTTTTCTAATGGAAAAACTAACAAAATCAAAACTAAAATAGATAAAATAATCCTTGAAATAGTAATTTTATTTGGTAAATTCATATAAATTTTCACTCCTTAAACTATAATTTATTGTTCTTTTATTGCTTAAAACTACATTTAAAATAATTAAAGTTAAACTTACTAATACCACTGTAATTATTGAAAAGAAATAAACAGGTTTCATTTTGGCCTTTCTTACTTTCTTCCTAGTGTAAGGTGAGCTTATTTTCTTTCTAGTTTCTTTTTCATTTTCTTTTTCTATTTCTTTAACCTTTTGTTCAATTTCTTCAACTGGAATTTTAGAAGTAAAATCAAATACAAAGTCATTAAAATTCTCCATCATTTCTTCTTCATCTACATTTAAATATACAGCATATTTTTTTACAAGCTCTTTCAGAAAAAAAATATCTTTAAAAGCATTCACATTTCCGTCTTCCAAATTTTCCAATTGTGGAATCGTTATATTTAAATCTTTAGCAGCTTCTTCTTCTTTTATTCCAATTTCTTCTCTTTTTTCCTTAAATATATTTCCTATTTCCTTCATAGGTATCTCCTTTATTAAATAAAATAAATATCTAATAAGCCATTTTCTGTACCTTTACAGGTGGTAAACATTTATCTAGTTTTACAACTCCTTCACTCTTTTCATTTCATTTGTGAAGACTCCCCTACCAATTTTGGGTTTCTCGCTCATGGGGTTTACCTCGTTCCACTCCTTTTATTCCTAAAAGACATCGTCACTATGGCACTTTTAAATCTAATCAAGAAAGTTCTTTCCTTTTTCGAAGCCGTTAGCAAATGCTACCTAGAGTTATTTTTTTCTCTAGCATGAACACTACATGCATCTCAGCAATGTGCGAGTATGGACTTTCCTCTACATAATTATATGCAGCGTTTACCTAAGATATTTACTATTCTACTCTCCATAAACTATTTTTTCAAGTTCACTAAGTCTTCTTAAAATATCTAAATTAGTTTGCCCACCATTGCTCTCAGCAACACTAAGCATAGATCTTAAATTTCTAAGTTCACTTTTTAATTTTGCATTCTCAGCTAAAGCTGATTTTAACTCAGCTTCATATCTATGCAAAAGTTTATCATATTCAGTATAATCTCTTATAATTATATCCAAAAATTTATCTACTTCTTGAGGCCTATATCCTCTTGCATCAATCTTAAATTCTTTTTCAAGTATATCATTTGTTGTTAAAAGGATTTTTTCATCTATCATAACTCTGCCCCTCTTCCATTTTAATTTTACAATGATATATTGTTTTTGTCAAATATTAGCGAAAAAAAATATTAAAAAGGAAGAAATTTAATTATTATCTTTAAATTTCTTCTTGGTTTCTATTATAGACATAGTTAAATCACTAATAATCTCATCATACATTTTATTTATTTCTTCGATATGTCTCACCTCAAGTATATAGTACAACAATTTAATATATATTTCATCAGTTTCGACAAAACTAGATAATTATTTTAATAACGTATCCAACCATAAAATATCCTCCTCTTTAGATTCACTTAACTCGATATTAAGAGTAGCCTTTTCTAAATTTTTATTATAAATTTTATTATATAAATCAGTAACATCTATCAACAAATAATCTAAAGTATTATCATTATAATTTATTTCTAATATTAACTCACCCGAACCCAAATCCAAAATCGTAGAATTATTATAACTATTATAAATTGATAATAAATCATTCAACTTATATGTGATTAAAACTTTATTAGAGCTATATTGCGGTTTTATATCTCTAGACAATAATTTTTTTATATTACTTAAATCTATAAAAGTTTTATCATAATTAAATTCAACAAAATCACTAAGTTGTAAAGCAGAATTTGAGTTTTCGTCAACCTTATAATAAATTTCTTCTTTTTTTATAAATGTTATATCTTCACCATGATATTTTTTACTTCCTATTATTATATTATTTGATTTTTGAAATTCTAATGTCAGAGCATCATCATCCATAATTAAGTGAATATTTTCAGTATAATTATCTTCAGACATATTCTTTAATTTATCAATAATTTCCAATTTTTTTTCTTCTTCTTTTTTTTCTTCACTTTCATTTTTATTTGATACCAAACTATCTATTTTTAAAATAATAAAAGCTAATACAAATACACCAACATAAATACCAATTTTAATTAACCTTTTTCTTTGTTCTTCTTTCTCTACATCATTCATTCAAATACTCTCCCAATTAACTTCTCTTTTCCATAGCCATTAGCAAAATCTATACTATTCATTTCTTTTTTACCACTAGGTTTTAATTTTTTTATTAATATACTTTTGTCACTACACTTAACTATGATACCATCTTTAGTCACTTTAGTTATTTCCCCAGATTTTCCAATAGTTGAATCATTTAATTCTGATACGCATATCTTTATGATATTTCCATCAAATATAGTGTAACTTACAGGATATGGATAAAGACCTCTTATTTGGTTGTGTACTTCTAAACTACTTTTACTAAAATCAAGTCTTTCTTCTTCACGACTTATATTATATGCATAAGTAACCTCTTTTTCATCCTGCTTTATTCTTTCATTAGTACCTTCAAATATACTAGGTAATGTCTTAATTAATAAGTCTGCACCAATTACACTTAACTTATCATGAATGATTCCAACATTATCATTAATATGTATATCAATACTTTCTTGACTAATTATATCTCCAGTATCCATTCCTTTAGTCATATACATAATTGTAATACCAGTTTTCTTATATCCATCTATTAAACATTTATGTAAAGGTGCTCCACCCCTTAACTTAGGCAAAAGTGATGCATGAACATTAATACTTTTATACTTTGGAAATTCTAAAATACTTTCAGGTATAAATTGACCAAATGCACAAGTCACAATAATATCTACATCTGTATCAAAAATAATTTTATTATCTTCTTTAATATTATTTGGCTGAAACACAGGTATATTATTTTCTAAAGCAACCTTTTTTATTGGTGTATACATTACTTCTTGATGTCTTCCCACCATCTTATCAGGCTGAGTGACAACTAAAACAACATTGGTTTCTTCTATTAATTTTCTTAACACAGGTACTGCAAAATCAGGAGTACCCATAAATATTACTTTCTTATCCTTCATAACATCAACACCTTTCTTATATATTTTATCAAATATTAGATTAGATTTAAAGGATTTATATTAATATCAAGTTTAACCTTATCACTAGTATATAAATCATTTAACTCACCTAAAACACTCATTAAATTCTCTTCTTTTTTATACTTAATTAATATTTGAAAATAATAATTATTTTTCAATTTAAATATACTCGCAGTAGAAGGACCAAGTACGATAAAATTATCACTTAAATTTTTATCAAGATACTTTTTAACCTTATTGCTTTCATCTCTAGCCATCTCATAATTATTACTAACTATTTTTATAGAAACCATATAATAATAAGGCGGATACTTTAATTCTTTTCTAATCTTCATTTCCTTTTTATAAAAATCAACATAATCTTGTTTTTTTAAACTATCAAAAACATAATTATCTTTATTAAAAGTTTGTATTAAAACTTCTCCATCAAGTTCATACCTACCACATCTTCCAGAAGTTTGCATTAGTAATTCAAAAGTTCTCTCTCCACTTCTAAAATCAGGAATATTAAGTGATGCATCAGCATTAACTACTCCAACTAAACTAACATCTCTAAAATTAAGCCCTTTAGATATCATTTGTGTACCTATCAAAATATCATATTCATGATTTTTAAAGCTTTCTATAATTTTTTGATGAGACCCTTTTTTATAAGTAGTATCTAAATCCATTCTTATTACTTTAGAATTTGGAAACATCTCTTTAACTATACTTTCTAATTTTTCTGTGCCCATACCTAAATCTTTTACTGCTTCTTCTTTGCAACTAGGACATACTTTGCTCATTGTAGTAGTATATCCACAATAATGACATCTTAAATTATTAGATGTCTTGTGATAAATTAATGATATATCACAATTAGGACACTTCCAAACATATCCACACGAAGAGCAACTCATAAATGTTGAATAACCTCTTCTATTTAATAATAATATTACTTGTTCATGTTTATTTAATCTGTCATTTATTTTTTCTTTGAGTTCACTACTAATAGTAAAATTTCTTTTTTTAACTTCCTCGTTCATATCAATAGTTTTAATAAAAGGTAATTTATTACTAACTCTTTCAGTTAATTTAACTAATTTAAATACTCCCTTTTCTCCTCTAGCAAACTGTTCTAATAAAGGTGTAGCACTTCCCATAAGTACCAGAGAATTATTGTATTCAGCTCTTTTAAAAGCAACATCTATAGCATTATACTTTGGATTAACATCTTGTTTAAATGATGGACTTCCACACTCATCTATAATAATTAAGCCTATATTTTTAATAGGTGCAAAAACTGCACTTCTAGCACCCACTACTATATTTACTTCTCCTCTTACTATTCTTCTATACTCATCATACTTTTCACCTTCAGATAAAGCACTATGTAACACTGCAACGCTACTTCCAAATTCACTTTTGAATCTACTAACTATCTGTGGAGTCAAACTAATCTCAGGAACAAGCATAATAATACTTTTATTATTTTCTAAATATGATTTAATTAAATTAATATATATTTCAGTCTTACCACTTCCAGTAACACCATATAATAAAACTTTATTATTTGTACTATTTTTAATTTCATTCAAGCATTTTTTCTGTGATTCAGTCAAAATAATATCTTCTTTATTGCTTTCAATATAATCAACTTTTCTTAACTCTTCAACTTCTTTAACTAAAACAATATTACTTTCTATAAGTTCTCTTAAAGATGTTGAATTAATCTCTTTTCTTTCTATTTCTTTCTTTTCTCTTAATAACTTAACAATCTCAACTTGTCTTTTCTTTCTTTTATTGCTTTCTATAAACTTATCTACATCAACCTCACCATTTAAATAAACTAAACTTTTAGTTTTTAATCCAATATTGGTTTTATTTGAAGCTTTTAATGCTTTAGGAAACATTGATTGATAAGCACTAATTAATGTAGATAAAGTTGTTTCTTTAACATATTTACCTAATTTAATTAATTCTTCATTTAAACAAAAATCTTTCTCTACAATATCTATAATATATTTATATTCTAAATCATCTTCTTTTTCTTTTTTGAATCCCATTACAAAGCCTTCAACTTCTTTTACACCAAAAGGCACTAAAACTTTTTGACCAACTTTAATTTCATTTACTAAACTATTAGGCACTAAATAATCAAAAGTCTTATCTAATGATTTAACACTATATTCAATTAATACACTTGCTATCATATATATGGATTATAAAGAAGTTCATGTTCTAAAGTTGTACTAATTCCATGTCCGGGATATAATTTCGTATCTTTATCAAATTTTTTAAGTTCATTTAAACTATAGTACATTTCTTCTTCACTACCTCCTTCTAAATCCATCCTACCAATACTTTCATAAAACACAAAATCTCCCACAAATAAATCTTTAGTTTTTTCAAAATAAAAACTAACACTATCCATAGAATGCCCTTTAGTAGGAATAACCTTAAACTTTAATCCCATTTCTTTAAAACTTCCTATAGTAGTATAATCATATACTTTAACTTTATATTTTTCTTTTAAATACTCAAGTGAACCAATATGATCATAATGATAATGCGTTATAAATATCGCGCAAACTTTAAGATTATTTTTATCTAAATATTCTTGTATCTTAATAGTATCTTCAGCTGGATCAACAACTATAACTTCATTATTGTTAATTATAAAATAAGTATTATTATCTAATGGATTTAATATTAATTTATCTATTTTCATAATTAAAACATTTCCAAAAGGCTATCTAATCTATCAATAACCTTAAATCCTTTACCATTTAATTTAGTAGAAAATCTAATAGGTATTCCACCTTCACTTTCCCACTCTCTCAAATTACCAGCATAATCATCAACAAGTATTGCCCCCTCAGTATGAACCATCTTAGTTTTAGAAATATCTTTAGGACATATAATAACTGTAATATCTTTAAAATGTTTTCTAATATACTTAACTTTATCACTGCCTTCTTTAATACTATTACAATGAGTCAAAATACTTATTTCAAACTTATTAGAATCAATCAACTTTTGAATACAATTAATACTATCATTAATAATATATTTATCTTTTAATATACATTTAAAATTAAAATTCTTATAAAATTCTGTATCATTTAATTCATATTCTTGTCTTTTAGCTTCTTCATACAAAACACTTATTGTATCAAGTATTACTCCATCAAAATCAATAAATAATCTTTTCATATAGTTTCCTCCTAAGCATACTTAAATTATATCAACCGATAATTTGTTTGTCAACACTTATAAAATATTTTATTTAAAAAAACTACTTTATAGTAGTCTTTATATTATATTCATAAAATCCAATACCAGTACTTTCACCTAACCTACCTTCATCAATATATTGTTTTAACAACTTAGCCATACCCTTAAAATTATAAGGTGCTAAAAAAGAAGGTGTTTTAACATACATATTAACTATTTCATATGCAGTCTTAAGTCCAACAGTATCTAATATTCTAAAAGGCCCTTTAGGTGAACCAGTACCTTTAGTCCAAGCTTCATCTATACTTTTAAAATCACTTACTCCATTGACATATAAATCCAAGGCTGAAAACAAAAGTGGAATTAACATAGAATTAAGTAAGTACCCACTTTTCTCTTTAAGTAAAGGAAGTGGTATCATTCTAATTTCTTTAGAAAATTCTATTACTTTATTAAAACTATCATCACTAGTTTTATCATGTTTCATAACTTCTACAATATTATTTTTCCAAATAGTATTCGCAAAATGTAAACTTAAAAACTTATCACTTCTTCCAGTATAGTTTCTTAATTTACTTGGCAATATAGTAGAAGAATTAGTAACTAAAATAGTCTTCTCGTCTAATAACTTACTCATTTTAATAAATAAATCTCTTTTAGTATTAATATCTTCTGTCATAGATTCTATAACTAAATCAGCATCTTTTAAAGCTTCTTTCATATCTAATTCTATTCTAATATTAACAAAAGCATCTTCTACTTTCTTTAAACATTCTTCTTTATTAAAATTATCAACATCACTTATACCATTACACCAATTATTTATAGATTTATCCATTTCTTCAATAGCTTCTATATAACAAGATTTAATATGTTCTAATTTAGGTGTAGTTCTACCTATACTTTCTTTACTTCTTAACCAAATAGTAACTTTCTTTCCAGAGTATGCACTTTGAAAAGCTATTTGACTACCTAAAACTCCACCGCCTATAATAGTTATATTATTCATAAGACCTCCTATAATTCTATTAATTCATATTGAATACTTCCAACACCTAATTCTTGAGCACTATCTATAATATGAACACCATTTCTAGATTCAATTCTTTCTACTAAATGATCTCTTCCTGGATCATTACTATTATATACTAAATCAATACAAGCTTTATCTAGAGCTACAGGATCCACACTAGCAAGTATTCCAATATCTTTCATACAAGGATCTTCTGCTACTGCACAGCAATCACAATCAACGCTCATATTACACATTATATTTATATAAGCAATATTGTCTTTAAATAAATTAGTTATACTAGAAGCAGCATCAGCCATTGATTCTAAAAACTTATCTTGTTCTACATGAAACATATCTTCATAACTACCATTTTCTTTTCCTACACAATGAATATATCTCTTACCATAACTTGATGCACATCCGATTGAAAGTTGCTTTAAAGCCCCTCCAAATCCTCCCATAGGATGTCCTTTAAAATGTGATACAACTAACATAGAATCATAATTCTTAATATGACTTCCTACATAATTCTTTTTAATTACCTTACCATTAGGAATATCTAAACAAATATCTCCTTCACTATCCATAATATCAACATTAAAGTATTTACTCCAACCATGTTTATCCATTAATTCCTTATGTTTATCTGTAGTATTTCTAGCCCCTTCATAAGCAGTATTACACTCGACTACAGTACCATTAACTTTCTCTATAATTGGTACTAAAAATTCTGGTCTCAAATAATTTTGATTACCGTCTTCTCCAGAATGAACTTTAACAGCTACATTTCCCTTTAATTCTTTATTTAATTCTTCATAGATTCTTACTACATTCTCTTTAGTAATATTCTTAATAAAATAAACCTTGCTTATCTTTATCATCTCCTACATATATTATAACAAAAATGAAGAATATTATCTACTCTTCACTTCACTCGATATACCTTTTCCAGTATTCGGATATACAAAATTAGATATAAATAAATCAACCAGGAATACACTTATTAATATTGTACACAATACTTTCTTAAACTTATCATTTATTTTTTTATAGAAATTATCTAATATAGGCGCAAAGATATATGTAAATCCAACTCCACCCAATCCAAATACAATAAGTCCTTCTAAACATACTCTTCCCTTAATATTTATAAAATACCCACTATAATTCCAATATCTCATATGTATAAATGTTTCAAGTACCCATCCAAAAAAGTATTCTACTATACCACATAATATAAAAGATGCCACAAAAAGTTTAAAAGGATTATTATAATATTTCTTTAATAACAAAAGTATTAACACACCACCTATTCCATAAATAGGTATCCAAGGTCCATGCATCGTACCACGATTAACAAAAACCCCATCATTTATTAAATGTAAACTAACTTCCCATATCCAGCCTACAAAACTAAATGTAAAGAAGAATAATATATAACTTATTAAAGAATATTCTTTTCTTTCACCTACTTTAATAGTAAATTTACTCCACACATCAGGATAAATACTAAGATTATCTTTATTTTCATAAAGTAACTTATCATTTAATAATTCATTCTTATAATCTTTTCTTAATCTATTAAATACTTCTAAATATATACTTTCTCTATAAACATTAGTATAAAATATATTTAATAAATCAAAAGTCACTACACCAAGTAATCTCCATAATAATATAGATATATCTAACTTAAACATATCCCACTTATACCCATAAGTCATATCTTTACTAATTCTAAAAGCATCTTTTAACTTAATATTAGGATTTTCAGCTAAAATATACTCTATCATCATATACTCGTATTTCTTTATAAAATAACCCACTATTGTAAAACTCCATAATGTCAAATAAATATCTCTAACAAATAATATCCAAGATATACTAAACATCTTCTTTTTCTTATATGGATAAACAACTCTCTCCATTTTAGTCTTATTATAAGTATTCTCTTCTAAAAAATATCTTTTCTTACCCACTACTAAAGGTTTTAATATAAAATTCTTAATAAAATATAAAACAATTGTAGATAAAAATATAATAACTGCAGAAGATAATCTACCACCAAGTATCTTATTTACACCATTTAACAATGTAAATATAAGACTCTTTGTTTCAGTTAATTCATTAATAAAAAGAGAAAGTACACCCTTAGTATATCTTTTAGATATTTCTTCTTCTATTTTCTTTTCTTTATTAGTTTTATCTAGAAGTTCATCTAAAATCTCAGTATTAGTTTTAATATCATACTTATTAATTAAATCTATATTTGTTTTATTAGTTAAATCTACATCTAATATATTAGTATAAGTAACTTTACCATATACTAGTAATGAACATAAAAACACAATTAATACTTTCTTAAAATAATTTCTTTTTACATTCTTTCTTGCTTCTTTTTTAATACTCTTTATATCCATACTACCACCACTAAGAATATTATATAGAAAAAGTAGAACTTAATCAATTTTAAATTCTACTGAAAAATATTTATGACTTTCACAAAATTCACCAACACATACATCTTTTACTATTCTATAGTATCCCTTATCTAATGGTCCATATAATTCTTTCCAATTCATATGAAATACTAATTTATTATTTCTATCAACAAAGTATGCTGGCTCATTAAATGCACAATTATCACATATTATTTCCAATGGTTTCCACTCATCATTTTCTTTTTTATCTATTCTATAATATAAACCAAATCCATTTTTTTCTTTATTTAAATCTGTGATTATTACACTAGCGCCTTCTTTTGTTAAAGTTCCCTCCATTATCTCCATACTAACATTATCTACTTCATTTAACTCTCCATTACTTTCATATTTTTCATTAACAATAATATCTTCATTTATGTCTTCTTCTGCTAATTTAATATCTATAATAGTTGCATATTCAAATAAATTAGATATTGTATCTTCAAACTCGTCAAAAGCCAAAAACGAAAATTCATAAGTCTTACCAACAACTAAATTATTAGTAATATTAAGTAAAACATAATCTGACTCTCCATTACTTTGAACTAATTGTACTTTGCTAAATTCTTTATCATCACTTATAGAAGCACTACTTACATAGTATGTTCTTTTAAAACTCTTATCTTTATTTTCACTTCGTCCACAATATTTACCATTTAAATTATTAATCATATCATCTAACCCAATATAAACATCTTTATTATCATCTAAAGTTTTACATATCGCTATTTGATATCTTTCATTTCCATATATAGAAGTCCCACCATCATAAAGAAATTCACTAGTAGTATTCCCTAAATTTACTTGACTATCTAAATATTCATTAATTTTAGTTAAACTCGTTTGTCCATGTCTTAAACTAGATTCTAATTCATAACACTTTCCATTTACATCACATAAACTAACTCCAGTAATACCATAATAGTAATAATCTCTATCATCATAAGTAAACTTCTTAATAGTTTTAAAACCTTTATCAGGATCATCTGCATCTAATATAATACTATAAATATCTATCTTAGGATAAATACTCTTATAACTCCAAAAGATTAATGTAAACACAAACACTATAGATATTCCTAATACATAAATAAACCTTCTTTTATTATTTTTATTAGTTTTTAACACTTTAATCAAAGATTCATTATTCTTACTTATAACTTTATCTTTAGAAATATCTTCTCCATTTATTAGTTCATTAACTGTAATATCTAATACCTCACAAATATTATTAAATAAACTTAAATCAGGTATTCTTCTACCATTTTCCCAATTAGATATTGCACGATCAGTAACTCCAATAATCTTAGCCATCTCTACTTGAGTTAATCCTTTTTCTTTTCTCTTTTTAGATAAATATTTACCAATTTTTGTCTGATTCATTATCTCACCCTTCCATAATAATTATAAAAAAAATTAAAGAAAAAGTATACAAACTAAGTGTGGAGTTTTAGTTTAATATACTTCATCTATTATAAAATCAACAAATTTATTTCTTTTATGTACTAAATAACCTTTAGTATTCTTTTTATATTTATTATATACTGAATATCTTACACTAAAATGTTTTACTTGATTATGATATTCAAAATACAACAAATAATTTTCATGCATTACATTATTACTATCTATAATACTCTCTATCTTTTTATTAACTAGCTTAGCTTCAACTTTTTCTTCTGGTGCTTTCATATCTAGTATATGATTTCCTATAACAAAAGCAAAACAAATAATAACTATAATTAAAAATATTTGCATTTATTCCTCGATTGTCATTAAATAGAAGAAACCATTTTCATCATAATCAACAATTACTTCATACTTTTTATTTTCATCAATACTTTTTTTCATATTTATTATTTCAGTTGAATCACTAGTTTTAATATCATTATAAACAACTGTTATAATGTGACTTTTATTAGTCTTATTACTATCAACTATATCATCCAAATAATCTTTAACCCAATATCCACTTTTAGTACCATTATAATTTAAAAATCCATTATTAAATTTAGTTACTTCCCACTCTTTATCCCATTCTTTGTCACTTTTTATAGTTTTACTTATTCCAAAAAATATTCCAATAAAAACAGCCACTATTATTATAATAGAAAAAATTGCAACTATTTTACCCGCTACCATAGACTTTTTAGCAACAGGATTATTCTCCATAAAATCTTTTACTCTCTCAAATTGTTCTTTTTGTTTTTCATCATGTGCATCCAATACTCCTTTAGTATATTTATAGCCTTCTGTATAAGCATCTTCTACACTAAAAGTAGTATGACAATACTTACATGTAACAGTTTCAGTCTTTTCTGGAACACTTAACTTAGCTCCACAATTCTTACATTTTAACTCATTTAATTTCACCTATATCACCTGACAACATATTAACATATTTTATGAAAAAATAAAAGTAGACATTTAGTCTACAATTATTTTAAATTCAACTTTTTCTTTTTATAGCTTAACTTTAAAGTCATCTGTTTGAAGTTGTTCCAAATTTAAAGTTTTTAAATATTCTTTTAATGCTTGTACCATTTTCTCATAACCTTGTAGACTCATATTATCATCAACAAAATTATCATGCGAATATCTTCCTTTTCTTTCAGCTAGGTGATTCTCTCCAAAATCCCATATTTGATATCCTGATTTAAATTCTTCAAAATTCTTACTATCAGCTGCCATAACAAAACTCTTAGCCGCATCAATAAATGAACCTCCATTTTGAAGAATCCAATTTTCAATTCCAACTCCACCTAATCCACCTTGTGGTACATCTCCTCGGTTAGGTTTATAGGCTCCAGCTTTTTTTAGAACTTGCTTAGCCAGAAGTATATTAGCAACAACATATTTATATTTTTCAGGATTTATTCTTTGAATAGTTGATAATCTATCTTGTAATGCCATATCAGATGAATAAGAAACTTTATCTGTTCTATTAATAAATGTAATATCAATATCAACAACAGTATCATTATCTATTTGAACACCTTTTAATCTAAAATCTCCACTACTTATTGCTTCTGGAGCTTTTCCAACAACTAAATTTTTTAATATAGTTTGCTTTAATTTATCTAATTCTGAAGGATTTGAAAATAAATTTTTATCTAACCTCATCATAAAGTCAAAATCTCCATCTCCAGGTTTATTTGTACCTCTTCCTGTTGAACCAGTATCAATTAATTCTACAAATCCTTCTGTTAAATCTCCATCAATATTTGTTTTTAACTGCAATCCTAATTCTTCAAGAGATTTTTTAATAATATTATTTATTTTTTCTCTTTTAATACTAACCTCTCGATTACTTTGTTCTATTTGTTCACTTAAATATTTTGTTTCTTCAGTAACTAAATTATTAGAAAAAGAATAATTTTGCTCATCGTAATAAGACAAGCCACTCATCTTCGCTCTTATTTCATCATAATCTTTAGGCGTAAATAAAACTTTTCCCTCTTTATTAACAACTGGAATATAAATGCCATTTAAAGCTACTTCCAAACCGACTCTTGGATCATAATCTGTCATAACAATATAATTTATTTCACTTGAAGCAAAACCCGTTCTAATTCCATAATGATCCTGCCCTATAACTCCTGTATAAAATGCTTCTATTTTAGATAAATCTCTTTTTATAGGCAAAGTTTCAGTATTAGTTCTAGTAGTTATAAATCTATCATCATTTTTTAACACAAACCATATGGGTCCATATTCCTTTGCGACGGTTTTATTAATTTTTTCACTTATTGTTCCTTCTTTATCTAATATCATTGACATATCTGTATCAAGTGGAGTTAAATCACTCCCAGCACTCGAACCTAAATACTCTTTTGATACACTACCATTTTGTAAAATATTACCTAAATATTTTACATCACCAATTCCTTTAATAAAATCTCCTTGTTCTAACATCATATCTGAATTAGATGCTTCTCTATTTCTAGAATCAGCAGTTTTAATTTTTTGTTCAATATAACTTTTAGCTTGATCCAAAGTATCAATTCCAGCAAAACCGCAAAACATCCTAATAACTCTATTAGCTAAATTATAGTCGAGTGTTCCATCAGGAGATAAATTTTTCGATAATTGTAAAATATCATCCAAAACATTTTCACTATATATAAACCCATCATTTTTTCCTATTTTAGTATTATTATATAGTGTTGCTAAATGATTTCTAAATGTTACTAATTCTCTTTTTTCATTTTCTCCAAGTAAATCAAATTTAACCAATCCAGCCTTTATATTCTCATATAAACTACAACCATATTCTATATTTTTTAAATATGAATTTACCGATCTATTATTAGATCCAAATGAAGATTTAATTAAATCTGAAAAAACTATTACTTTCTTAGCTGAAGCTGATGAATTTTTCAAAACAGGAGAAATGGTTGAACTCTCTCCAAAATCAAATCCTTGAAAGTCAGGATGTAATATATCAAAGCATGAATATATTTTTCCAACTACCGGAAGATTATTTCTTGTAAATATATTTTCTATTTTATTTAAACTCTCTAAAGGATTATCAACATCTAAAAGTTGTGTAGCAATTTCAGTTCTAAAATTATACATTTCACTTGAATTTGACAATGATAACCTATATAAAACTTCTGAAATACAATCAATTTTATTTTCATCAATATTACTTCCAATAACAGTAATAAAGTTTTTATATATATCTTGCAAGTTTTTATCTTGTATTTTAAAATATTGTGACATTACTTTTAAACGCATATAATTTGCTCTTTTTTGATTTTCTAAATCATCATATAGCAAAATAATCCAAGGTTCATTAATAGAAAAACCATATATTATATTTGTATTATTAAAAGCATTAATTAAATCAGGATTATTAATAAAATCATTTAAAGTTAATTTTCTATTGTAAAAGGCCTCTTGCAATTCTTTTGGTGCTTCTTTGTCTAAAAACATCTTTGGATATGCTTCTCTTATTTTCTGTGGTATACGATTTGGATAAATTGTCCCATTTTCCGTAATAAGTTTCTTTAATACCTCACATATTTTGATAGGAATATTATTTATATCATCTTCTAAAGATAATGTCATTTGATATTCACTATTTCTTACATTCTTATCAAAAATAGTATCTAAAACATCTCCATATTCAATAATAAATTTCATAACATCATTAAAGTTCATTTTATTACTTAAAAAAGTATAAAAGTTTTCATAATCTCTATTGTTTCCGATTTTCACCAATGAATTTTTAAAACTTGATGCATAATTTTTTTCTTTTATAAATTCTATATACTCAGGATGCTCTAAAAATATTTTAGAAGTAACCTGCTTTGTATAAAATAAATCTTTTAATTCATCAGGTGCTTGTTCTGATATAAATAAATCGGAATTTTTATCTCTAAATTCTCCAGTTAGATTCCTATAATCCGGAGCTTTAAAATTATCACCAGGACCATATATTATCATTTCACGCATTGCATTGTAAAATTCTTCTTTTGTACAATGTCTAACATAATTAAAATGACTATCATAAACATCTAAGGGTAAAAACTCACTACGATAAGATCCATACAAATACATATTACTCATAGAACTTAACATTTTAAAATTATCCTTAGTAAAAAAATGTCCACATTCATTATCAAAATCAACAATATTTTTTATTCCATAAGCTCCTAAAAAATTCAAAACATCTTTATTTTTTAGTATAGAAAATGGTATAGATATATTAAAAAGATAATCTTTGGGTAATAATTTTAATTCATTACAAATACTTGTTGCAGAATTACTATTAAATTTTTTAAGGTAATCTTCAATTGATGAGTATTTAAACACTTCCTTATATTGTATATCAGTCAATTCTAAATGTGGTACTCCAACACCGTTTTTTTTAATTGTTTTGTCTAATAAATAATCTGTAAATTGCTTAATATACTCTTGTTTTCCATCTGAATTTAATTGATATAAATTACTAATAAATGCATACACATCACTGTTTTCTGTTATTAAAGTAGCCAACTCACCATAATTAGACATAAAATCCTTTACCATATCATTTGTAATATGATTATTATTTTTTTCATCATTCATTAAACAATAACTTAAATCTTTACTTTTAAATAGTTCCCAATTTGATATTAATTGATTTAATTCAACTTGACCATTATTAAAACTTCTCACCAAAGTTCCATTATTGCTTTGAGATTCATCAAGTATTCTATCAGAATAAACTTTACGCATTTTAGAAGAATAATCAACAGGTTTTACTTTATCTTTAATTAATTCATATAAAGCATTATTAATATTTTCAGTATTTTCATCTATAGACAATAATAATTCATTAAGGTCAATATTATAATTATAAGGACTAGAAATCATTGTATTATTTAATAATTCCCAATCCAAATCTCTACATTTATCTATACCAAACTTTTCAACAATCTTTCTATCTTCTGGTCTAATACAAGAAATTGGTATTTTATCTTCTAAATGATACTCAATAAAATCTTCTAAAGGAAGACTAGAATGATAAACTCTTGCTAGTATATGTGATGGAACTTTTAATCTTTTTCCAAATATTTGTCCTTTACTATATTTATAATTCATCATCTACCACCTATAATACAATCATACCATAATTTACCTAAATTGCAACTTATCAATCCAATTTAAATGGTTAATAATATGTTAGTTTTCATTTTACTATACATTTATACTATAACAAATAAAAAAATATATCGAACAACACAAATACTAAAAAGATTGATTTACCTTCTTTTTTTAATTATAATTATATCAACAATTGATGTAATTAGTATAATAGGTGCTAAACGAATAAATAGCCATTCAAAACTATGATAAATTACTCCAAGCACAACATTCTCCGGATCTTTATAATCCCAATTTAAATATAGACTATTCATAATTAATAAAAAGATAAACGTAATTAACACACATATACAAATTATTATTAATAAGTTACATAGCCTTTTTCTTTTCATTTCATATTCTTTATAAAGTTGTTGATTTATAATTTCTAATTTTTCAGATATTACTTTTAATTCATCACTTTTTACTTCTTCGATATTTTCTCCAAGTAAAGTACTAACTGGGGTATCAAATACTTCTGACAAATTAATTAACATTTCTGCATCTGGTACTGATAAACCCTGTTCCCATTTAGATATAGTCTGTCTTACTACATTCAATTTAACACTTAATTCTTCTTGAGACAAACCTTTTTGTTTTCTTAATATTTTAATATTATCTTTTAACATACAATTTCTCCTTCCAAATTAATTCTATTACACTTAAAGAGTTGCTACAAGCAATGTATTTTAACATTTAATATAAATTAGAAATGATACCATTATTTTTTTTTTATTAATTACAAGTTTTATAAACAGATATACCTTTTTACATTAAATACTCTAATAATTCTTTTGAATTTTTATATTGTTTCAAGATACTTATTTAAAATAAAACGACTCAGAGCTTCAAAAGTTTGCTGAGTACCAATAAATAAGAAAATACCATGTTCAATATCGATAGTCAACAATTTTTAATCTTTTTTACACAATTCTACTATCTTTTTCAAAGTATTTCCAGTTCTAATAGTTAATTTATCTTTTATACTAGTACTTGCTGTCTTTATCCACCAAGAACTTTTTCTATAGTTTTTTAAATCAAAAGACCAAAATATTGCATTATCTATTGGTAAAATCTTATCTATATTTCCTGTAGGCTCACCTATGGTATCCAATACTTCTTTCACATCAGTTTCTTCAGTCATAAAAATTATATTATCATATATTTCTTTATTATTAGTTCCCCACCAATCAGGTTTTTTAGATAGTATAATTTCAAGTTCATCTAAAGTTATTATAACCATTGGAATATCCAAATTAAATTTATCTTTAAGTAGATTCTTTATTTCATTAAAAACCTCAGTTCTTTCTTTATCAGAATTAACTATTAAATTACCACTATTTAAATAAGTAAATGCATCATGATAACCAATATCTTCTACTTCTTTCTTTAATTCAGTCATTGATATTTTATTTTTACCACTTATATTAACACCTCTTAATAAAATTATATACTTCATTGCATACTCCTTATTTATACTTTTCCTCTAATTCATTTTGTATATTTTCAGCTAATTTAATTTGTCCTTTTAAATCCCACATACCTATATTTCTACCCGCTTTTATAAACATATTACCTGTTTGATGAAAATAAAAATCTATATTTCTATCATGAGCTTCTTTATATAAATTCTCAATCCACTCATATCTTAAAGGTCTAACATCTTTAATTAATGCCATTTCTCCACCCACATTAACACATTTAATAAGTCCAGTATCCAAATATTTAGTAAGTGTCATCGGGCCTATTAAAGGAGAACAAAATACTTTTCTATGTTTAACAGGTGCTTTTAATAATTCAGGAACTCTTTTATCAGCCATTTCTTGATTCTCTATAGAAACACTAATATGTACATGTTTCCAACCATCACCCCAATCATTTGGAACACAATATTTAATTTTTTCAAGTGTAGTCTTACCCCTTGTAATAATAGTTGTATCTCTACCATATCTTTCATTCCATTTTATATATAAAACAATTCTTACACCCTTGACTCACTTTTTAATTAATATTTATCTTTACATAAAAAGTAGACCTTAATCTACTTGTTTATTTTTCAATATATCCACTTATACCTTTAGTATACATATCATCAGTTACTGATTTATATCTTTCACCATCATAATCATCAGTAAATCCATTATATGCTTTATAAACTTCATTTGTTTCAGTATCATACACTCTTTCATAACCTAAAGTAGCATCACTTTGTTTTTGACTCATTATATCAAAACTAGCATTTCTCTTTTCCCAAGAATCCATTATACCATCACTAATTTGATTACATATATTTCTAACATTTTGGAAATTCTTCATAACTGCATCTTGTTGACTATAAAATCCATTTATAAATGTATCACTAAACTCTAATGAGCTAGCTATTGTATTTAAAGTATCTTGCCAATTTATAAGTTCATCTTTAGGTGCTGTAAAGAACATCGTATCATATACATTTAAATAATAAATATCTATTTGTTTACCTGACATAACATATTCATTTACATAATATGCTCCAGCATCATAAACATATGCAGTAAAAATTCCTTCTCCAGATTTTCCAGTATCATCAGTAAAAGTTGCTCTTAAAATGTCCCCACCAATCAATCCTTTACCTAAATTCTCTACAACAGTAAAATCATTTAAAATTGGAAAAGTAAATTCACTGGTATTATTTAAAGGTCCTAAATCATTAAATATCTTATAGAAACCTTCTGTATCTTTAGTAGCTATTACACTAGTCTTAGCAAACATACTATCAGGATAATATCTTTGTTGAAATGCTTTAGCCTCTTCTGACTTATTATACCCTTCTGTTTTCATATTAAAGAAGAATTGATAAGTAGGATTTTCAGGATTATAAGCTTTTAAAGTATAATGAATATAATCACCTAAAGTAACCACTTTCCAACCTTCAGGCACTTTTAACTTAACTAACCCATTATCATAATCAGTAAGTTTAACAGCTTTTGTTTCTACATCTCTAATTTTGACTTTAGTACCACCACACCCAGTTAACATTAAAACCATAACCCCACACATAATAAACAATAATATTTTCTTTTTCATAAAGACTCCTCTAAATATATTATATCATTAATACCAAAGTTTTGTTATAATTTATCAAATAGTATACACTTTTCTTTCATACTTATTTTTTTAACAACATAACCATAATCATTTAATTCTTTTTTATATGTTAAAAAAGAGTGGTCAACAGGAAAACCCAAGATATTTTCTATTTCTTGATAAGTTAATTTATACTCTTCTTTTTTATTATCTTTTAAATATTTCCATAAAGGTTCATACTTATTCATTATTAATTTCCTTATCTATCCAATCTAAATAAGATTCATTGATACTTGTAATAGGATATGTAGCAAACTCAAAGCATTCATAACTATGTATAGACTTAACAACATCACGTATTTCATCAACTTTTGACATAATTGTTAAAAGTTCTAATAAATATTCTTTTTTATTTTTCACTTCGCCTCTCGATACATAACTACTTTCACTTTCTAAAACATGACAACTAGCCACTAATCTTTTAGATAGTAATTCATTTTTAGTTTTATCTACTTCATCCTTATTATCATAAGCTATTTCTACAACACAATATTTACTCATTTTATATTCCTTCCTAACTCAATATATTATATAACAATATCCAAGTAATATAATAACATTTTATAAAGTATTAAGTAAAGTTTTACAATTAAATATGTAAACTACTTTACTTTTTATGTGATTTTATTATAAAATTTACATAAGGATAAGGTGAGTTAAATGAGTTTTGAAGATATTTTAAATAACACAAAATTATCGACCAAGGAAATAGTTGAATTATTAAAACCACAATTTGAAACAAATGATTTTTTTATTGAAATAGTTAAGAAAAAGCAGGAAGAATTACTAAGACTTAAACAAAAATATCCAAACATTTCAGATGAAAAAGAAGCAATCTCTATAATGAAAGAGGAATTATCAGAATATACAAAAAGAATTGTCGACGCAATAAAAAGCGATTATGGTTATTTAATTCCTGAAGAAAGAATACAAACACTTGAAAATTTACTTAATCCAGAAAATATTATTATAATTAATAATCCAAATGATGAACATGATTTCAGTGCAGATCCTGAAAAAGGTCAAGTAGTTGCTAATTTAAGTCGTTTAGCTCAAGGAAAAGATTTTTACAATAAAATTATTACTGCCAAAGGAACATTACCACATGAAATCTTTCATATCATCATTAAAATGTTAAAACCGGATAAATTAGCCGATGACAGAATGATTATAAATTTAGTAAACGGTGAAACATTAACATCTCGTGGAATGGTTGGATTTATGTTAAATGAAGGTTTCGTGGAAAAAATATCAAATGAATTTTGTGAACAACATGAGAAACAAGGAGAAGATTTTTATCATACAATCGCACCACAATATATACCATATGTAAAGTTATGTAATTATATAATGAATAATTGTCCAAACATTAATTATGAAACTATCTTTAGAATTAATTATGAAGATTGTTTATCACAACTAAGTGATACTGAGAAAAAACAATATCTTGATGCTGAATGTATAAGTTATGCAGTAAGACACAAAAACATAAATGCAAAAGATATTTTAAATACTAGAATCGAAAAAGTACAATTAGATTTTTCAAGAGATGATAGACTAAAAAAAACATTAGATGATTTTTCTCAACTAATTCCCATGTCTAACGAACAAAAACAAGTTTTATTGGAGTGCTATTCTAATATGCCCGATGAAGAAATTATAAAAAATTTATCAGAAAACGCCTTCAAAAATATAGGACCAAATTCTCCATATTATGATTATGCACTACTATTAATAAGAAATTATAATACAGCACTATGTCCATCAATCGAAGAAATGAAAAGAATTATTGATAACATGTATTCAGAAAGTCTTGAAGAAACTACTTCAAACAAAAGATAACTATCTATAAAAGCCTACTTTTAGGTTTTTATTTTTTTAACTTTTCTAGATTATTAATCCTTTATAAACTCCACATAATTATCAAAATATCTAATGCTATTATCTATATTTATTTTAATCATATGTTTTTCAATTAGTTTTTTTATTAAATAAACCCACATATTATCATGTAAATAAACTTTTTGCATTAACTTGCCTACTAAACTACTTATCTTAACCTTACCCATTATTTTTAAAGTATCTAAAATAAAATTATCATAAAAGTCAAATGACACAGATTTTATATCATTATTATCAATTACTCTTAAATCCGTATTTTCATTAATTAGATCATTCCAAATTTTAACATTATCATTTATCTCTTTAACTGATAATTTATGTTCAAGTTTAGATAACAACCTTAATTCTTCTTCATTCATTACACTTGGAGATGGATAATTCTCATCATATTCATCACAATAAAGAACATACAAATCATATTCATATTTTTTTACTACGCTAGAAATATAAAGCATAATCAAATATGAATATATATCTTTTCTACCAGTCCATACTCTTATTTTATTTTTATTAACAATATTCCTAATAATTGTATCATATTCTTCTTTAAAGTAAACATTGTTTTTTTCATAATATAATTCTTCAGGTATTCTTATATTAAATTTCTCTATATCAGACAAATCTCCTACATTAAATTTAACATTAAACATCAAAATATTACTATTTAATTGACTATTTTTTAAAGTACTATAACAAGAATTACCAAATACAACATCTAGTGTATCCATTTCTACACATCCTTTCAATTGTTTTTATAATTAAGTATTACAACACTTTCAATATGTTTAGTACAAGGAAACATATCAAATAATGTAATACTTTTTATCTCATAAATATCACTCATTAGCTTTAAATCTCTTGCTAGTGTAATTGGATCGCATGACATATATATAACTTTCTTAGGTTTCTTTTCTTTAATAACACTTATAGTATACTTATCCATTCCACTTCTAGGTGGATCTGTTATAATTGTAGTAATATTTTCTTTAATCAAATCAATTTTATCTTCTACTTTACCACATAAAAACTCAATATTACTAACTTTATTTAAAATAATATTATCTAACGCATTCTTATAAGAAAACTCATTTACTTCTATTCCATAAACATATTTTGCCTTAGTGCTTGCCATTATTGATAAAGTTCCTACTCCAGAATATAAATCAAGTACTACATCTTCTTCATTTATAAATTTAATAATATGCTCAAAAACTTTATTAGTTATATAATTATTAACTTGAAAAAAAGAATTAATATCTATTTGATACTTTAAATTATTAATATTCATTATTATTGTTTTATCACTACTAGATATAACCTCACCATTATCATTGTTTCTAATAACAATATCTTCATTTACATTATTATTTTGTAAATAATTGTTAATAAAAGGACTTGCTAATTTACACTCATCTATATCTATTACTTCACTGCTATTTATTTTAACATACCCTGGTTTATCAAATCCCTTATGTAAAGTAATTTTATTTCTATAATTTTCTCTCTTATCACTCTTTACAATCTCAGGTTCAATTTTTACATCAGCATATTTTTCTAAAATATTTTTTACTTTTTCCTTCTTAAACTCAATTTCATCTTCATAAGACATATGCATTAAATCACATCCACCACACACATCATAATAAGGACAAATCGGTCTCACTCTTTTAGGAGAAATAGTTAAATATTTAATTACCTTAGCTTCATTATATTTTTTATGTTCTTTAGTTATTTCAATAAGAACATTTTCTCCTTCTAATGCATTACTTACAAATGTAACTTTACCACCTACTCTAGCTATACCTTCTCCTTCATGATTTAAACCAGTTATAGTAACTTCCATCATTAACATCCCCTTAAATATATAAACTAATTCTATCAAAAAAACTTTCCATTGTCTATTACTTCGTTTTCAAAAGTATAATTAGATAATTGTTGATAATAATAAAAATATGAATACCAAAGAGATAATAAAAGAACTAGAAAAACTTAAGAAAAATATACCTGACTTAATAGTTAAAAAAATTAAAGTCAGTCCTTTTAAGTGTATTTATATAATTACAAATGAAACAGTATCATCATCAGACAGAGTAAATGATTTCATATTAAGGTATTTCAGTAATAAAAGCATAATAAATTTAAAAGTAATAGACAATTTCAAAAAAGACATTAAAGAAAATATACCTTCAATTAATTATAAAAGTGTTAAAACAAAAGAAGAATTAATGGAATATATTTTTAGTGGATTCACAATAGTTATTTATAATAATGAAGTAATGGCATATGAAACTCGTGCTGATTTAGATCGTGGTGTCACCGAGCCATCAAGTGAACCAGTTATAAGAGGTCCAAAAGATTCATTTACAGAAAATTATAATAAGAATATAGGTTTAATAAGAAAAAGATTAAAAAGTGAACATCTAACTTTAGAAGAACTAACTGTTGGAAAACAAACTCATACCAAAGTTGGAATAATGTATATGGATAACATATGTGAAGAAAATATTGTAACAGAAATTAAAGATACAATCAATAAAATAGAAATAGATGGAATATTTGATGTTAACAATTTTAAAGAATATGTTGTTAAAAGAAAATATACTTTGTTTCCTACATTAATTTATTCAGAAAAACCAGATGATGCATCAAGATTTTTACTTGAAGGAAGAGTTATAATCACTATAGAAAATAGTCCAAGTATAATAATTGCACCCACTTTCTTTATGGATTACTTTAAGAATAGTGAAGACTATTATCACAAAAGTTTTTATGCAACTTTTATAAGAATGATAAGATTTATAGCATTTATTTTATCTATCATTACACCCGCTTTATTTATAGCAATCATTACTTATGATCAAGAAATACTACCATTAAGTCTACTTATAAACTTTACCGAGCAAAGAAGTGCTGTTCCATTCCCAGCGATAATTGAAGCGTTTGTGCTTATGTTTACATTTGAATTACTTTATGAAGGAGACTCAAGAACTCCATTTAATCGTGGAACAAGCCTATCTATTTTAGGAGCTTTAGTACTAGGTGATGCAGCAGTTAACGCTGGATTAATCTCTCCTATCATGGTAATTGTAATATCAATCGCATCCCTAAGTAACTTAATATTCATTTACTATGATATGCAAGGCGCTATTAGATTTTGGAGATATATTTTAATGATATTCTCAAGTTTCTTTGGATTAATTGGCTTCTTAGTAGGAGCAACACTTCTAATAATAAATTTGTGTTCAATTGAATCATTTGGTAAACCATACACCCTACCAGTCGCGCCATTAATGATAAAAGATTTAGGGGACTCTCTCATAAAAACAAGTATTGCTAAAAATAAAAAAAGACCATCATTCTTAACTAAGAAAAATATTATAAGGGAGGACACTAAATGAAAAAATTATTATTAATTTTAAGTTTATTATTACTAACAGGTTGTTCATCAAATTATAGAGAACTCAATGAACTAGGTATTATAACTGCATTTGGAATAAAAAAAGTTGAAAATGAATATGAACTAGACTTACAATTAGTAAACATAATGGAATCAGGTAAAAACGGTGTAGAAGAAAGTCCAATAACAATAGTCTCAGGTAAAGGTAAAACTATATTTGACGCCGCTAGAAGTTTGAATTTAAAAAGTTCTAAGATATTCTTTTTAGCCGATGTAAAATATGTAATATTAGATAAATCAATTTTAACTGAAGATTTAAATGAAATAATGGATTTCTTATCTAGAGATACTAGACTATCAATGAACTTTATAGTTGTAACATGTACAGAAAATGATCCTATAGATATCTTATCTTCATTAAGTGAATTTGAAATAAACCCAGCAACTAATTTATATAATATTGTTAGTTTAAGTGAATTAAGATATGGCTTATCTTATTCTCTTACTATAAAAAAATTTCTAAGTGATTACCTAGAAAATGGAAAAGATATTTTAATTCCAAATATAGTTTTAAATGGAAGTACAAAAGATAGTCAAAATATAGATAACTTAGAAAATAGTAATACACCTAGTTATATAGAATTAAAAGATTTAGTATTTATAAATGACAAAAAAGAAATAATTCATTTAACTGATGATGAAATGTTTGGTTATAATTTTATAAATAATAATATTAAAAATGCTACTATTACTACAGAATGTGAAGGTGGCTATTATACAGTAGAAACTTTAACAAGCAAGACTAAACTTAAAGATAAACTTAAAGAAGATAAAATTATAATATCAAGTGATATAGAAGCAGAATTAGTCTACTATGGTTGTAACGAACAATTTAACAATAAAAAAACTTTAGACAAAATAAGTAATAAAGTTGAAGATACAATAGAAAATTATTATAAAAAAGTAATAAGTAAATCTAAAGAAAATAATTCTGACTTTATAGGTTTAGGTAACTATATTTATAAAAGTAATCCAAAATATTTTAATTTTGACAAAAATAATTGGAATAAAGAAGGATTAAACAAATTAAATTTTGACTATAAAGTCGAAGTAAATATATATAAACAAGGTAATTTAAAGGAGGAAGTATAATGAATAAATATAAGTTAAATAGTATTACTTTCTCTATAATGCTTATTTTATTAATAAATTCCACATTACTAGGTATATTAATACCTTATCTAATCACTGAAACAAAAACAAGTTTAATTATTAGTTTAGGAATAAGTTTTATACTAGGTTTTATATTATTATTTATTTTCTTTAAATTATTTAACTATTTACCAGACAAGAATCTATTTGAAAAAATAGACTATGCTTTTCCTAAACCACTAGCTAAACTACTTAATATATTAATTTTAATTTTAACATTTGCATTTCTAAGTATAATATTTTTTAGAATAAGTACATTTATATCAAGTGAATTTTTAACAGAAAGTCCTGACTATGTAATACCAATTATTCTAGTAACTCAAATAATATATTTTTCATGTTTTGATGTGGGAACATCTTCTAGAATAGCTGTTATTTCTCTAGCAATAGGACTTATAATGTATCTTACAAATGCTTTTACACTTGCGCAAGATATAGACTTAAGTAACTTTAAACCACTACTTAACAATACTTTTAATATACTTAGTAAATCATCCATAACATATATATTAGTTTATATGTTACCATTATTTCTACTTTTATTAATACCTAAAAATAATATAGTAGATAATACAAAGTTAACAAAAAAACTAACACTATCTTACATAATATCTTTTATATCAAGTAGTATCATCTCTATAACTATCTTAGGAGTATTAGGTTATAACATTGCTTCACTTTATAACTATCCTTCATATGCAGTGCTAAAAACTATGAATGTATTTAGTTTCTTAGATAACCTAGAAAATCTAAATATCTTAGTACTCGTTCTATTTATGTCTTATACATGTGGTTATAGCTTATTATTTATTAAATATTTAGTTAATCATCTTTTCTCAAATAAAAAAGTTAAAAAAATATTATTTATATTACTTATTCTATCCTTTGTATTTATAACTATAATGACTTTACCATATGAAACATATTTAACTAAATTAAAAATAAAATATGCTTACTTAATATTACCAATAAGCATAAGTTATTTGTTAATAACTATTTTAATACTCACATTTCGAAAAAGAAAAATATAATAAAATAGAAACTCCTAATTTTAGGAGTAATTTTATTTATATAGACTAAATATGAAAAATATAACTTTTATTTTAAGCTATATTTTTTTACAAAATAATCTAAACTTTCAACAAGAATTTTCTCACCATCATTTATGACTTTTTGATTATCATTTATATAATTAAATAATTCATCTCTTTGTTTTGTTTCTATTAAATATCTACCAACAATTTTAAACAAATCATATCCATTATAATCTTCTGTTATAATATTTCCTTTTGAAAAAGATAATTCATTCATCTTAGGTAATTTTTGATTATTTAATAATTTGATAATATTTTTTTTAAATGTATTACTTTCAATTAATTTTTCTGTTGTACCATCAAAATTAATAGCAAGCGATTCATCAAGCCATATAATTCTATTAATATATTTCTTTTCATAAATAAATTTAGAAAATAACAAATGAAAGCTTTCATGAGCAAGTGTATTGAATCTTAAATAAGGATTATTTCTATCAAGTAATATTTGTATTTCTCCACCATAGAAACATCCTGTAGCCCACTTAGGAGGTAATGGCGTATTAGGAGTAGATACTTGTTTAATTCTGGTAATAAAATCATTATAATCTAATAGAAAAGCACATTTTATTTTTTCATAACCTTGTTTCTTAAAAAAAGATAAAAATTCTATTATTTTACTAGTTGAATAATTTAAAACTTCTTCTCCATATTTTTTTAATGATGATGGTATAATCATTTCAAAATAATCATTTGAAATAGTTATATAATCCTTCATTTTGTCACCCCCTTATATTAATTTATTGAAACATAACAAATGAATTTATATAAAACTCACAAACGTAAACGCTAATAACATAATAATCTAATTTTATATCTTTATTTTATTATAAAACTCAAACTTTTATAGTTTGAGTTAAATATCATCTGGAGGTTCCGGTCGGAGTCGAACCGACGATCGCGGAGTTGCAGTCCGATGCCTTAGCCTCTTGGCTACGGAACCACTTCCAAGTAACAACATTATACCAAATAATATGTTACTTGAAAAGATAAAATCACTATTTTTTTAAATTTACAGAATATTTTTTATCTCTAACACTAATATTTAATCTTATAGTAGATGCTTTTTCTATTTCTTCATCTATTTCTAAATAAACATTATTGGTATTTATTTTACCTAAATCTTTAACTTTAAAACTTCCAATTTTAGTTTCACCATCAATTTTATACACAATAGAACTAAACAAACTTATAAAATTAGCATTATTATCTAAATATTTATTAATATAAAGTTCTTCATCAATATCAGTACTAACATCTAATTTTAAAATTACTCGTCTACCTCTTCCTAAAGTATCTGCCTTTACTATTTTTCTACCTTCATAACATTTATCTAAACAATATTCATAATTTTCTATAAATTCATCACCAATTTGATAACTTTTAATCATAAATTCACTATTATTCATAGTTGATTCTTCTAAACTTATTGCTTCACCAACATCATAATTTTCTACATTAGAAATGGTTAAATATTCTTTTGGACTCAATTTAACATTCATTGTACTAGCTTGTATTTCTCCCCTTATAACATTTACACTACCCATCATCCTAAATAAAGAATTTGTTATCTTACTATTATATGGTATCTCATACACCAACAAGTACTCTTTTACATCTCCAGAGTATAAAGTGTTTCTATTATAACCTTCACCCAGATCTATAAAATAATCATTTTTAGAATAAGTTGGATAGTAATAATTGTCTCCTAATACTAACTGTAAACTCTTTGTATCAAGATTTACTTTACCAATATTTGTATTTTCCATAGATACTTTAATAATAAAATATTTTTTATCTTCATTAATTATATTTCCCTTATAATCAATACTCGTAATAAAACTTTCTTTAACTTTAAAAACTACACCATTTACACTAAAAAACTGACTTTCTTTATAATTTTGCTTTCTATTAATTCCTATAAAGACAACCAATATCAAAACTAACATCGCTCCACCACATATAATACTAAAGAAAAATTTATTTTCTAATACATAATATTTAAACTCTCTAAATGTTCTCCTAGCTTTTCTCTTATATTTATAAGCATTTTTACCAAAAGTAACTTCTATTTCTTCAGCATCTTCTTCACTAATGTCTAAATCTTCTAAATCTTTTTTAAAATCAAATTTTTTTATATCAAACCCAATTGCACGTATGATAGAATAAATTAGAAAAAAGTACTGAGGTAAATAAAGCAATGCTACTATATCTCTATAAGCTCTTACAGTTTTAATATCTAACGCTTTATTAAGAATAGTATTAAATAAATTAAAATAGAATATTAATCCAAAGAACAAAACTAAATAAAATACTATAATTGAGATATAAAATGTCCTACTTTTTTTCTTCCATCTCATCAATAAATACATAAAGCTTGATATCAATATTATTCCAATAATAGCAAAAAACATATACATATTAATATAACTAGCTACTAAATTTATTGAATAAGCATAATATCCATTTTTAGCATAATCACTAAAAAATGTAAAAATTGAATTAGTTTTATAAACTAAAAATAATAGTAAAATAGATAAAATTAAATGTATTAATCTAAAATGCTTTATCATAAAAGCATAAGGTTTTTTTATTATCATAAGTACCCTTCCTATTCTAAAATCATTATACAAAAAAAAAGAATAAATTACAATAATCTATTCTCTATAAAATATCATTTGTCCTGGTAGTAAATATATACTTTTATTTTGATTTACTATATCTGTTTCTTTTGCATTAAATATATTTGATACTGTTTTCAACGTATCATCATCCTTAGTTATATAGTATTGAATTCCCTTTTTAGGTATTATTAATGTTTGTTTAGGATAAATATATTCATCTAATTTAAGTCCATTTAGTTCAGCTACTAATTTAGGATTAACATTAAATTTTTTACTAATTTGATATAAAGTATCTCCCTGTTCAACAGTATAATAAGTATAATAAGGGGTATCTAAAACTTTTCTAAAATCATTCATAACATCACCTATCATAATATATGATATTTACCTAAATGTGTTATTTATTGTATATATAAGTTATATCATTTTTATTAAAATTATATTCAAAATAATGTATTATTAGATTTACTTTAGAATTAGAATACTTATATAAATTATCTTGATATATAAAGTATATTGAGTCATTATATACTTTTATTACTTTTATATCTTCTTCATTAAAGTATTTGATCCATGTTTTATTATCATAACTAAATTTATTTTTATCTACTTTAATTAATTCTTCTTTAGTTTCAAAGTAAGTAATTTTTTCTTTAGTATATTCACTTAATTTTGCTGTTTTCTTTCTATTATTTTCATATTTAATGTAACCTTTAAATTCATCTCCAACAGATTTAATAGTTAACTTTTTATAATTTATTTCATATAGTTTGTTACTTTTATTATCAAATAAATATATTTTATTTTTATGGGTACCAGCATAATAACTGTCATAATGTATAGATAAGTTTGTTTTAATTGTTTTATATTTACCTGTTTCCATATCTATTAGATAAAAATTACTAAACATATATTCTTTATCATATACTGGTATTAGTAAGTATTTATCAAAAGTAGACATTAAATCATTAGAATATCTATCAGTACTTAATAAATTTAATGTACCCATTTCACTATTAAAAGTATAAAATCCATCATATTTCCATATATATAGATATTCATTTTCATTTAAATATTTATTATATTTAATATCTTCACTAAATTTAATATCTTCTAAAGTTCTTAAAGTATTTTCAGTTACTAATTCCCCATCTTTTTTACAAATATAATAAGTTTCAAATCCTTTAATCACAGGTTTAATACAAGTTGCATTATCTTTTTCTATTATATTTATATCTTTAACTCTTTTTTTACTTAAACCTCTTTTTAAATCATATTTAAAACTATAAGAATCCTTATCTACATTAACATCTATATATGTATAATTATCTCTTACTTTTTCATTTACTTTATAATTTTTAATAACATAATTAATACTATAATTACTTGTAAAATATTTAATTAGAACAATAATTATTAATATTCCAAATGTATATTTTATATTTTTCATATCATCACCTAAAGAAATAAGTTAATGAAATTCATTAACTTATTCAATAACATTATTTTCTTGTAAGAACTCAATTAATGCATCATAGTCTCTTTCACCAGAAAGATGAGCTAATACTTCACCATTCTTAGTTATAAATGTATATGGAGTTCCTGAATATCCATCTAATTCATAAGTACCTTTAAGAGTATTATAATCATTATTAGTTAATTCATCAGCTTCAAACCAATATAATGTAAAATCATTCTTATTATTAGCTTTATTCATAACAGGTTTAAAATTAATACAATGACTACAAGTTGTTTGTGCTATAACAGTAACAACATATTTATCACTAGCAGTATCAGTCAACCAATTTTGTATATCTGAACTCATTTCTTTAGTTGGATCTTCCTTAATTAAAAAACTTAATCCTACAAATAGTCCTAATAAAAGTACTACTCCCAAAACTACTCCATATTTTGATAAAAACTTCTTCATAATTACCCTCCTAAAGTAATTTTATAATAATTTCATTTAAATTACAATACTTTATGAATAATTACATCAATCTTTCACATAATATAAATGGTGAAATTATGTATATTTTTAATAGTTTTATTATATATTCAATATTAGGATATTTATTTGAAATAATAGTTTCTTTATTATTAGGAAATTCCTTAAATAGTGGATTTATGTATGGACCATATACCCCAATTTATGGTATAACCATTATGCTTCTATTTAGTTTATTTGATAAATTTAGATTTATTAAACCCAATTTAAAAAAATATATAATTATGCTCTTTTCCTCATTTATAATAATTACATTTTTAGAATTATTTGGTGGCGAATTAATTAAAATACTTTATCATAAAGAATTATGGAACTATTCTAAACTTCCATTAAGTTTAAACAACTATATTAGTTTGGAAGTTTCACTATTTTGGAGTATAGGAATAATACTTATATATAAATACTTAAAACCTATAACAGATAAATGGTCAAAAAAAATACCAAAGTATTTAACTTTGATAATATTACTTATTATGATTATAGACTTTATAATCACAAATATCAATCTTATAAAGATCTAATATACATAAAATAACTAGAATTAATAAAATAATAAATTTTATAATTTTAAACACACTTATACTAGCTATATAATTTTTTGAAAAATCAACATATTTATAAATATTATTTAATACATTTAGCAGAAAAAAATTATTAAAACAACATACAATTAAATTAATAATACTCTTACTGAGTCTTATTTTTTTATTTCCTTTTTTATAATTAATATTTGTTAATATAAGATTAAAAATTATAAATAAATTAATAAAAATATAATACATTCCGTAATAATTACTTTCTTTAATTAAAAAAATAACAAATTCCACAAAAGTTATCAATATAAATAACAAAGTAAAATATTTATATAGGTTTTTATATAATTTCATAATACATCACTAAATAAATTTTATCATTTGTATGTACACAAATCAATTGGTTTTTGATACAATATTAGTAGGTGGTTTTATGAAACATAGGACAAGTAGAATGGTAAGATTATATGAATTAACAGATACATGTTTTATGGGTTTTCCTTTAACTAAAGATAGTAGATTCACTTTTCATCATTGTATAAAAAAGGAATATGGAGGAAGCAACTCTATTGATAATGGCGCAGTTTTAACCAATGATGCTCATAGATTATTAAATTATATAGAAATGAATTATTATGAAATATATTATCAAATTAATTGTAAGTTAATTGAAATAAGTAAAGGAAAACATCATCCAACTAAAGAACAAATAAATGAAATAAATGAATTAATTAGAGCCTTTAGAAGATTAGAAAAATTAGATGAATTAGAAAATAGCTTAACTAAAAAATATTTACCTAAACAAATAATAACTTTATAGAATATATTTAATCATTTCGTTCATAATATAAATGGTGATAAATATGAATGAAAATAATGAATTAATACTACTTTTATATGATAATACTAATATGGGAGTTAATAGTACTAAAGAACTTTTGAAATTATTAAAAGATAAAGATAATAAAATTAAATTTATATTAGAAGAAGAATTACAAAGATATGAATATTATTTCAAAGAAGTTAAAAAAGTAATGAAAAAACTTAAGATTAAGTCTAAACATAGTAAGATATTTGCTAGCATTACAAGTACAAGCGCTATAAAGGTTGAGGTAAGTAAAGATAATAGTGATTCTAAGATAGCTAGTATTCTTATAAGAGGATTTACTATGGGAAATATTGGTATAGAGGCTAAGGTTAAAAACTATAAGAAAGAAAGTAGTAAAGATATTATTAAGTTAGCATTAGATATACAAAAATTTGGAGAAAAGGAAATAGAACTCTTAAAGGAATTCTTATAAAAAGTGAAAACATTTAATTGTGCTTTCACTTTTTTAGTAATTCTTCTACAATTTTATAAATCCCAGTATTAGGATTTGCTTCAACTGTGTTAATTATTTTTCCATTGTCTATCTGATATTTTTCAAGTTTTTTTGCTCTTTGAATCGCTAAATTCATATTTTTGTTTATATCTGAAAATATATTAACATTCTTTTCATACTTTGGAATATAAAGTTTTAATTTTTTTATCACTTCATCATTTTCCATGCTAGCAGTTGTGTAGATATAATGTAATAAAAACCAGAGTTCGATACAAGGTGTTGACGTAATAACATTTATTTTATTTTTAGTTGCCAATTTTATTGCTTTATTAATTATTGTATTTTTATTAATATCAACATCTGTATCAAAAATACAATATGCTATATCCGTTTTATTTAAATCTAATTCTAATTTTTTTATTTCTTTTATTAACATTTGCACTAAGCCTAACGGATCCGTATCGTTTCCCTTAGCATATGAAATATTAAAATTGCTATCAAAATGTTCAAAATTATTAAAGTATAGTTTTTCTGTTTTATTGTTACCTTCAACGGCAATTAATATTTTTCTTTTTTGACTCCTATTTTTCTTAACTCTATCTGTACTTATTTTTCTTCCCATAAATTAAAGTCATTCTTGATAAAAGGTACTGCTCCATACCTTCCTAGCATATAACCTTTCTCAATATTTTCTGTTTTTCTTACGGAGAAATCACTTAGTGTATATAAATCACTTTCACCTGTTTTAGTATTCTTTTCTGTAAACCAGATTTGGTCTCTTCTTAAAGTATTTAATTTTAATAAATTAGTATCATGTGTATTAAAGATCAACTGAGCATTTTTAGTATTTATATCAGAATTATTAAAAATTTGAACAAGCATTTCTACTAAATATGGATGTAAACTTTTATCAAATTCATCTACTACAAGAACATTCTTATTATTTATTGCTTCATAAATAAAAGGAATAAAAGAGAATATTATTTGAGTACCCATTGACTCTTCTTCATAAGTTAATTCTTCATCTAACCCAATATGTTTAAATAAAGCAGTAAATACTTTTGGTTTAGAATTCATATTTAATCTAATATATTCTGGTATAGTCGATAATACTTCATCAGGAATATCTGTTTCTATTACTTTAAAATCTTCTATATTTAAGTCTGACTTTTTTAAAAAATCAATTGCAAATTTTTTAAGTTCATCACCTTTAGATAAATACTCCTTAAATGATAACTCGCGAAGTTCATTTAAATTATTAAAAGTATTTATATTTTTAGTCAAAAACATAAATGGTATTTTTGTTTTTTCATAATTCCAATTAGAAGCAGTAGCTATAAAAAATTTATTAGATGCATTTTTGAGTGAAATATCATTTAGTTTTTTTTCATCTTTTTGTGAAAATGAATAACTATTTATTTTAGTTCTATCAAATATTTTAGTTTCTCTATTATTTGGGTAATAATATAAATATTCTTCATAGACATTATTAATATCTGCTTCAAAGCCATATACATAGCGTATATTTTCTATAACAAATTTTATTTCAAATTTACTTGGTTTATTTATATTATTATTAAATTTAAAAGGAATTATAGGTAACTTTGTATTTATATCAAATTCATTTGATTTTCTTAACATAAATACAATCAACATTAATACTTTGAATAAATTTGTTTTACCAGATGCATTTGCTCCATAAATTACAGCAGTTTTTAATATATTGTTATTATTTACTTTAACATAATTGTTTTCTAGTCCTTTATTAGAATTTGCTAACATGCTAAAAGTAACTTTGTTTTTAAATGATAAAAAATTTTCTATACTAAATTCGATGATCATAATAACACTCTCCTTCTCTTGTTAATATTATATGATAAATGTTATTTAAAATCAATTAATTTTAGTATTTTATTTTATTTTTTTGTATATTTTGTGCAAATTGTTTATTTAAATTACTTTTATACATTATTTGGTTTACCTAACTTTCTTAATATAGTTTTTCTTATAAAATCAAATGGTATTACAGTAAATGCTAATAAAATAGTTATATTTAGTTCAAAGAAAGTTAATCCTGTAGTTCTAAATATAGAACCACCAAAATAGATAAGAGAAAGTTGTACAATTACAATGAATAATATAACACTTAGAAATACTTTATTTTTAGTTACATTAGCAAGCACATTTAATCTATAACTTCTCGCATTAAAGGCATTAAATACACTCATAAATATAAATAGTCCAAAGAATGCAGTCATTAAATACTTATCTTGATTACCTATTCTATATAAACTTTTTATAAAATTACTTTTTAAGAAAAACATACATAATAAACTTAGATATGTACCAGTTACCAATATTTCATTTATCATATATGAATTCATTATTTTTTCGTCTCTTTTCTTTGGTGGCTCTTTCATATATTCTTTTATTGGTGGTTCATAAGCATAAGCAATTCCAGCAAGAGTATCCATCACCATGTTTATCCACAACATTTGAATTGCTGCTAAAGGACTTGTTACTCCTACGAGTGGACCTATTACTGATAAAAATACTGTAGTTATGTTAACAGTTAATTGAAATATTATAAACTTTCTAATACTCTTAAATATAGTTCTACCAAATAATATAGTATTAACTATACTTAAAAAGTTATCATCAAGTATTACTATATCACTTACTTCTTTAGCAACTTCTGTTCCACTTCCCATAGCAAACCCTACATCGGCTCTTTTTAATGCTGGAGCATCATTTACTCCATCCCCAGTCATACCAACAACTAAACCTAACTCTTGACTTAAATTTACAAGTCTTTTTTTATCTTCTGGTAAACTTCTTGCGACTACTTTTAATTTAGGTATAATATTTTTTAATTCTTCATCATTCATTTTATTTAATTCTTCACTAGTTATAACTAAATCATTACTATTTTTAATAAGTCCTATTTCTTTGGCTATACTTCTAGCAGTTAATTCATTATCTCCAGTTATCATTACTGTTTGAATACCTGCATCTGTTACCATTTTTATTCCTTCTATTGTTTCTTTTCTAATCTCATCTTTAATTAAAATAAATCCTAAGAATGTATATCTTATATCATCTTCTGTTGTTGCTAGTGACAAAACTCTATAACCTTCACTTGTATATTTATTACCCTTTTCTATTAATTCATTATTCTTATTAATTAAAGATTTTCTACCATCATTTTTATAATAACTATTACACTTTTTAATTACTATTTCATATGCTCCCTTTATAAATTTAGTTTTATTATTATAATTTAATGTAACACTAGAATATTTATTTTTACTATTAAATTCTTCATTAGATAAAACTTTGTATTTATCTTTAGTTGATGGCCCTACAAACTCTAATATAGCGCGGTCTGTTATATTACCACCTATAATTTCTTTATCATTATATGTACTTTGATTATTATAAAGTAAACTAATTTTTACAAGTTCATTTAATTCTTTTATTTCATTAATATTTTTATATTTATTTCCTTCATATGTTATAAATTCAGTTACTTTAAGTTTACCTTTTGTTAATGTACCTGTTTTATCACTAAATAAAATATTTAAACTACCACTAGATTCTATACCTACTAGTTTTCTTACTAATACATTGTTTTTAAGAAGTCTTTTCATATTACTAGAAAGTACTAAAGTTATCATCATTGGTAATCCTTCTGGAACAGCTACTACTATAATAGTAACACCCAAAGTAAGAGCATATAATAGATGTGGTATTATTTCTCTAGCGTTTGTAACTGTATTAATTATTTCATTCATATTAAAGTTATTTTTTATTACTACTACATTAAATAAGTAAGATAGCATTACTAAAAATGAACATATATAACCTATTTTACTTATAAAATTTGCTAGAACTCTTAATCTATTTTTGAGTGGACTTTCTGGTGTTACTGCTTGTATATCTTTAGCAATTTTACCATAATATGTATTATTACCAACTTTATTAACTAACATTACTGCAGTTCCACTAGTCACTATGGTACCACGATATACTTCACTATTTATACTTTTTAATTGTTCTTTAGTTTCTCCAGTCATCATACTTTCATCAGTATAAATATTACCTTCATATATTATACCATCAGCACTTATTTTATCTCCACTCTCTAAGAATACATAATCATTTACAACTACATCATCTATTTTAACTTTAATAAGTTTACTATTTCTAAATACTTTAGCCTCTTCATTAAGACTTTCTTCACTTAGTTTTTCAAATGCTTTTTCACTTCCATATTCACTTAAACTGCTTATAACACTGGCAATTATAACCGCGGCAATTATTCCTACAGTTTCATATATATCACTATCATTAAATAAAAATAATACTTTAACTCCTAAAGCAATTAAAAGAATTTTAATAATTGGATCATTTAACGATTCAATTATTAATTTAAATATACTACTTTTTTTATAATGTGTTATTTCATTACTACCATAATTTTTTCTATTATTTATTACCTCTTCATTACTTAGTCCTTTAATATTAAACATTATATTCACCAGTTAAGTATATTAAGCAAGTCAAAATAAAATACATATAACTCACATTATATGTATTATTTTATTAATTACAACTACCCTCATAATCTACTTCATATGGCTCATCTGATGTGCCTGTTCCAGATACTTTGACACACGACGATAATGATAATGAAGGACGAACACTATAATAATCATCATGAATTGGTTGCATATCATTAAAACCTTCTCCGTTAACAAATGAAGATGCTTTAGTACTAACATCCCAATAAGAAGGAGACATAGTCCACCACCAATAATGTCTTATAATAGATTCCCCTTTACTATTTGTATAATACCATGTATAAGGATTGTTTAAATTATTATATATTAATCCTCCGGCAAATGCAACTTCATCAGCTGTCATCAATGCAATAGGATATTTTAGTTGTCCATTTCCTCCACTTTCAGTGCTAACACTAAATTTATCAGCAACCGCTTGTGTACTCTCAAATAAACCATCACTAGTATTTCCCCCACATTTATAAGTTGGTTTTTTATTGTTACTTATCCTTTTTAGTGAACCATATTCAAAGTGACTTGATGTAGAATAATTATTATTCGGAACACTTCTATCATTACAATATATAGCTGTTTTACTTATATATTTATCATAATTTGTTAATAATGTATCTTCATACCATTTATCAATAAATGTTTTTATTGTACTATCATTTGTATTAGTTCTGTTATTTTCTAATGAACCACTTGTTCCATACATATATCCAGCATACATTGGATCATCATTAGTACTATTATATGAAGTTCTTCCTATATAACCACTTATTGTATCATGACTTGTGCCTGAGTATAAAATTCTTACACTTCCATCCTCGTTTGTTCTTATTATTCTCCAGTAGAATCCTCCAAAGTGTACCCAGTTATTTGTTGTGTTTCCTGAATAGTAATATACTGTACTTCCATCTTCTGTTTTATTTGTTTGATATATTGTTCCTGTTGTTGTTGATGTATTGGTTACACTAAAGTCAGTTCTTTCACTTATTGTCGGATTATCTCTTAGTATTGCTGTCAAAAGTGGTACTGAATTTATTGTTCCTTCTTGTATATTTAATGTTCCACTTAATATTTTTTCCATATCTTCTGATTGATTTTCTTCTGTGTCTTTATATATTAATTCTATTGTATATTGTTGTTCTTCTTTTGGATTTATTGTTACACTATATGCTAATACTGTATCTGTTTTACTTTCAGCTTTTGGTATATCTTTATATTCACTCATATTATATCCATTACTACTTGTTATCTTATATTGTAAGTATCCTTCTGTTACAAATGTATTTACTAAATCTTTTATGTATATATTATATTTTTCTATTTCACTCCCTTGATTCTCTATTGTAAATGTTTTAGTTACACTCCATCCTGGTTCTATATATCCACTTACTAAATTTAAATCTCCTTTATATAGTAAATATATACCTTTTGTTTTTAAACTTATACTTTTAGTATCTCCTTCTATTCTAGCTTTATAGAATGAATAACTTACCCCAAATACTAATAAAACTATTAATATAATTGTACTTAACACCAAATATTTCTTTTCTTTCATCTTTGACCTCTTTTCTCACACACGAAAAAATCCATAGACTTGTGCCTATGAATTTGATATAAAACAAAAACTATGAGAGTTAGTTAGTAATAACCCTCCCATTTCATAACAATCTATTGTTTTGGTATGAAAAAAATCATTTAATCTCATAGTTTCATTTACTCCTTTATTTTTTACATCTTTATTTTATCAAATCATTCGTTGTTATTCAAGATGTTTGATGTACTAATTGCAACTATTGTCATAATCCACTATATATGGATCATATGGTGTTCCTGTTCCAGTTACTTTTACACATGATTTCAAACTTAATACTGGTCTAATTCCTAATCCACCCGCTGGAGTTTCATTGTAAAATTGTTCTGCTAATCCATTTAAAATTATAGAAATAAGACGATTATCATCTCCACCGTATGAATAGCTTGGAGTCATTGTCCAAAAATGAGTCCCAATTAAACCTGATTTTTTATTGTTCAAATATATATTGCTACTGGCATTTAATTCAGGCTCTACACCAGCAAAAACTGTTTCATCCGCTGTCATTAGTGCCACTGGACAATCACTTGCCTCATTACCAAAACATTTTAACTGTCCATTTCCTCCACCTTCTGTACTTGCACTAAATTTATCTGCTACAGCCTGTGTACTTTCAAACAATCCTCCATTTCCGTTTCCCCCACATTTATATGTTGGAGCATAATTACTTATTCTTGTATATGAGCCAAAATTATACATATCTGTAGTTCCTGCATCAAGAAATTCACCAATACTTCTATCATTACAATATATTGCTGACTTACTCACAAAATCATTATAGGTTTTATTATTTTGTTGATTATTATTTGGATCGTATTTTATAGGAGCATACATAGAACTATAATACCAAATATCTATAGATTTCTTGATTGTACTTGAATTTTCATTAGTTCTATTATTTTCAAGTGAACCACTTGTTCCATACATATATCCTACATATATTGGGTCTTCATCCACTTCATTATAATAACCGAAATAATAAGCTTCATTATCTACTATACTAATACTATTATCAATCTCTTGATATCCAGGAATATATGGATTTGATGAATCAGGATTATTTCCAGCATATATAAGTCTAATACTACCATCTTCATTTGTTCTTATTATTCTCCAATACATATAATCTCTTTTTTTAAAATAATCTTTTGCATTTTTATCAGCAGAATAATTGTCAAAATTATAATAGCCAAATTTTACCCAGTTATTAGTTGTATCACCAGCATAATAATATACTGTACTTCCATCTTCTGTTTTATCTGTTTGAAATATCGTTCCTGTTGTTTCATCAGTAAATGCTGTTGAAAAATTAGTTCTTTCACTTATTGTTGGATTATCTCTTAGTATTGCTTCTTGTAAAGATATACTATCTGTTCCTGTTGGTTTTGTCGTTGTTCCATTTGGATTCTCTGAATTATAGTATACTGTTTGTCCTTCTGTAGAACATGTCACTAATCCTGTGATTGTTTTTCCTTGTTGTGTATTTTGATCTACTCCTGTTTCTGGAAAACTTAATGTATAAGTCATACTAACACTTTGTTTTGTTTGACTTGCCTTTAATGTTCCACTTGCGATTATTGTATCAGAAGCTCCACTTTTTAGTTTTCCATTAACGCTTGTTAAAGCATTAGTTCCTTGGACTGTTAATGTTAAGTCTGTTAATGGATTGGCTGTCATTTTTAATGTACAGGTATACTTAACATCATAATCTGATGGCTCTAATGTTACTGTTACATTCTTTTCTCCACTTGTCCATCCTGGTAGTACTTTATCTACACTTACACTTTCTGCTGTAAAACTTGCTGCTCCTATTTTCGCTGTAGTTGTATTTATAGTTCCATTTCTTCCTGTCATACTAGTTGTAAAATATGCATAAGTAGCACCTATTATAGCAACTAATAATGTTGTAACTCCTAATATTGATAAGAGTAGTATTTGCTTTTTACCTTTTATCATTTTTTTCTTCCTTTCTTCTAGCACTAAAATCCATAGACTTATGCCTATGAATTTGATGTAAAACAAAAACTATGAGAGTTAGTTAATAATAACCCCCCCCCATAACAAACTATTGTTTTGATATGAAAGAAATCATTTAATCTCATAGTTTTCGTTTACTCCTTTATTTT